>NZ_PVNK01000264.1 GCF_002994615.1 Enhygromyxa salina
CTGGCCGCGCGGGAGGCCGAAGGGCGAGACGCTCGCGACGCGAACAGCTCCGACGCGATCCGCTTCGATACGGCCCGCCATCGTGCGCTCAGCCGGTCCGAGGATGACGGGGACGAGGGCTCCTAGCCGGCTGGCCCCGGAACGAGCTAGAACCCCTGCCATGAGCGAGCGCAGCATCGACGGCAGCCGGGACGCCCAGGAGCCACGATCATGAGCGGGCGTCCGACCGGCGGCGTCGGCAGCCTGTTTCTGATCGACGCCAACAACTTCCTCTACCGGGCCTACCACGCGCTGCCGATGCTCACGGCGCCCGACGGCCGGCCGGTCAACGCGGTCCACGGCTACGTCCGCATGGTTCAGGCCGTGCGCAAGGAATTCGCGCCGCAGCACCTGCTCGCCGTGTTCGACGCCGCGGGGAGCAAGAACTGGCGGCGCGAGATCTATCCCGAGTACAAGGCCACGCGGCCGCCCGTGCCCGAGGATCTCCGGCCGCAGATCTCGCTGGTCCGCGAGGCCACGGAGGTCTTGAGCATCCCGTGGGTCGAGGACGAGCAGTACGAGGCTGACGATCTGATCGCGGCCTACACGGCCAAGGGCGTCGAGCAGCAGCTCGAGGTCGTGATCCTGTCGAGCGACAAGGACTTGATGCAGCTCGTGCGCGGGCCCGACGACGTGCGCGAGGGCTCGGTCCGGCTGTGGGACACGATGAAGAACCGCCGGATCGGGCCCGACGAGGTCGTCGCAAAGTTCGGCGTCGGGCCGGCCAAGCTCGGCGATCTGCTCGCGCTCGCGGGCGACAGCAGCGACAACATCCCGGGCGTCCCGGGCATCGGGCCCAAGACCGCCACCGGCCTGCTCGAAGAGTACGGCGACCTCGACGGGATCCTGGCCAACACCGCCAAGATCAAGCAGAAGAAGCGGCGCGAGCGGCTCGAGACCCACGCCGACGACGCCCGGATGAGCCGCGAGCTCGTCGCGCTCCAGACCGACTACGAGCTGCCCAAGCCGATCGAGGCGATCGTCGACAAGGGGGCGGACCGCGCGGCGATGGTCGAGTTCTTCGAGCCCCTGGGCATGAAGAGCACGCTCGCGGGCGCGGTCACGGTTCGCGGCGGGGGCTCGCGCCGGGTCGCGCCGCGGACCTTGGCGGAGTCGATGACCAAGCTCGAGGGCCTCGAGGTCGACAAGGCCAGCACCCAGATCGTCGAGGCCAAGCACGGCGCGCAGCTCGACGAATTCGCGGCCGCGGCCCGGGCTGCGGGCCACCTGGCCTTCGAGGTCGAGCTCTCGGGCGACGATCCGCTCCGCGCCGATCCGATCGGTGTCGCGCTGGCGATCCCCGCGATCGACAAGCCTGGCAAGCTCGCGCGGCCGCCGATCTACCTGCCGATCGGCCATCGCAGCCTCAGCGACGCGGGCACCGAGCAGTGGGAGCCGGGCGCGCTGTTCGAGCGCCTCGGGCCGCTGCTGCGCGACGCCGAGCTGCGCAAGTACACCCACGCGCTCAAGGATCAGGAGGTCGTGCTGCTGCGCCCGGGCATCGAGGTGATGCCGGCCGGCGTCGCCGTCGACACGATGCTCGTGTCCTACACCCTCGACCCGGCCCGCGCCGACCACGGGCTCCAGGGCCTGGCCAAGGACCTCGGCGGCCACCTGATCGGCAACCGCGAATCGATCGTCGGCAAGGGCAAGAAGCGGGTCGGCTTCGATCAGGTCGACGTCGCGATCGCGGGCCCGTGGGCGGGCGAGCGCGCCGGGCTGATCGCTACCTTGGGCCCGCACCTCGGCGCGGCCGTGCGCGAGGCCGGCGAGCAGATGGTCAAGCTCTACGAGGACATCGAGCTGCCGCTGACCGAGGTCCTCGCCCGGCTCGAGCGCCGCGGGATCTTGCTCGACGTCGCCGAGCTCGAGCGCCAGGCCGCCGAGCTCGGCGAGCAGATCGACGCCCTGCGCGAGAACATCGAGGCCGAGGCTGGCTACGCCGTCGATCCAAACTCGCCCAAGCAGCTCGGCAAGCTCTTGTTCGAAGATCGCGGGCTCCCGGCCAAGCGCAAGACCAAGACCGGCTACAGCACCGACGCCCAGACCCTCGACGAGCTCGCGCTGCTCGATCCGATCGTCAAGTACATCCTCGACTTTCGCAGCCTGACCAAGCTCAAGGGCACCTACCTCGACACGCTCCCGACGCTGATCAACCCGGACACGGGCCGGCTCCACACCCACTTTCACCAGGCCGTGGCCGCGACCGGGCGGCTGTCGAGCAGCGAGCCCAACCTCCAGAACATCCCGATCCGAACCGAGCAGGGCCGGCGGATCCGCCGGGGCTTCATCCCGCCCGAGGGCATGACGCTCGTGACCCTCGACTACTCGCAGATCGAGCTGCGCGTGCTCGCCCACCTGTCGAAGGATCCGAACCTGAGCAAGGCCTTTCACGACGGCGCCGACGTCCACCGCCGGACCGCCGCCGAGGTCTTCGAGGTCCCCGAGGCCGAGGTCACCGACGAGCAGCGCCGGGTCGCCAAGGCCGTCAACTTCGGGGTCATCTACGGCCAGAGCGCGTTCGGTCTCGCCCGCCAGCTCGGGATCCCGCAGGGCCGGGCGGGCAAGTACATCAAGGCTTACTTCAAGAAGATCCCCGGCGTCGCCAACTACATGACCGCGCTGATCGACATGGCCAAGGACACCGGCTTCGCCGAGACGATCTTCGGACGCCGTCGGCGGATCCCCGAGCTACGTCGGCGGACCGCCCCCGCCCGGGCCTACGGTGAGCGCATCGCTCGCAACACGCCGATCCAGGGCAGCGCAGCCGACATCCTCAAGATCGCAATGGTCGAGGTCGAGCGCCTGCTCGCCGACAAGCCCTGGGCCCGGATGCTGCTCACCGTCCACGACGAGCTGATCTTCGAGTGCGAGACCGACAAGGTCGAGGCCCTCGTCGAGCTCGTCAAACCGGCCATGGAGGGCGCCGCCAAGCTCGACGTCCCGCTCCTCGTCGAGGGCGGCTCGGGCCCCAATTGGGAAGACGCCAAAGGCTAGCAGCCCGGGGTGCTAGCGCCCGGCCGCTTGCGGCCGCGCGCGGCAGAGTAGCTGACGCTCGAGGGGGCAAAAAAAGCCCCCTTTCAGGGGGCCACGCACCCAGGTTGCGTGGCACATACCAGCCCACCGAGCGGAGGAGCGAAGCGAGGGAGCGACCGGCCGCGCGTGGCAGAGTAGCTGACGCTCGAGGGGGCAAAAAAAAGCCCCCTTTCAGGGGGCCACGCACCCAGGTTGCGTGGCACATACCAGCCCACCGAGCGGAGGAGCGAAGCGAGGGAGCGACCGGCCGTGCGTGGCAGAGTAGCTGACGGTCGAGGGGGTAAAAAAAAGCCCCCTTCTAGGGGGCCACGCACCCAGGTTGCGTGGCACATACCAGCCCACCGAGCGGAGGAGCGAAGCGAGGGAGCGACCGGCCGCTTGCGGCCGTGCGTGGCAGAGTCGCTGACGCTCGAGGGGGTAAAAAAAAGCCCCCTTACAGGGGGCCACGCACCCAGGTTGCGTGGCACATACCAGCCCACCGAGCGGAGGAGCGAAGCGAGGGAGCGACCGGCCGCTTGCGGCCGTGCGTGGCAGAGTCGCTGACGCTCGAGGGGGTAAAAAGAAACCCCTAGATCCCGCAGGCTTGGCCTTCGTCGCCGCAGCTGAAGGCGTCGGGATCGCTGTTGGCGTCGAGCCGGCACTGCACGCACTGCGGGGCGTTGAAGTCACCGAGGTCGCACAGACCGAGGAAGAAGCACGACTGGATCGCGCAGATCTGGAGGTCGAAGAGGTTGGACGACTCCGGGTCGGGGAGGTCAGCCGTGCAGTCGTTGATGCACATGTTGCTGAAGTCCCCGCAGTCGATCAGACACGCGGACGCGTCCGCACAGGTGTCGCCGCCGGTCTCGGTGGTCGTGTCTGTGGTGTCGGTCGTGTCCGACGTCGACGTCGACGTGTCGGTCGTGTCTGTGGTGTCGGTCGTGTCCGTGGTGTCGGTCGTGTCCGTGGTGTCGGTCGTGTCCGTGGTGTCGGTCGTGTCGGTGGTGTCGGTCGTGTCGGTGGTGTCGGTCGTGTCGGTGGTGTCGGTGGTGTCGGTCGTGTCCGACGTCGACGTGTCCGTGGACTCACCCCAGTCGACGCTGGTCTCTTCCTCGCCCCAGTCGACGCTGGTCTCTTCCTCGCCCCAGTCGAAGCTGGTCTCTTCCTCGCCCCAGGTGTCGACGGCCTCGTCGCCCCAGTCGCCGGTCATCCAGTCATCGGTCTCGCTGACGGTGGTCTCGTCGTCGCCGATCGTGTCCATGCCCGGGACATCGGGGATCGTGGAGGTGTCTTCGTAGCTCCACGTATCGGCCCCGGTGTCCGCGCTCGCGGCGATGATGATGGTCTCGGTCCGGCCACACGCCGCGAGCGACACCAACAGCGCGATCGAGGTGGGCACGAAGAGCAAGCGAAGCGAAGACATGAGGCCATGTTGGCACATGTACCGGGCAAAACGTAGGACCCGGGATCGGCCTGCTGGGGGCCTCTAGCAGCCCGGGGTGCAATGCCTCGCGCCGCCTCGCTTGGCCTTTTCGCCGATGGCTTTGTCGCCAAAACTTGCAGTACGCCCGGTACAGCGGCGTTTTGGCTTCGCGCCCTCGGCGAAAATTCCGGCGCGAGGCGACACGATGCATTGCACCCCGGGCTGCTAGTCCACGATCCAGAGGCGGATCCGACGTTCATGGCCGGAGCTTCATGTTTGCTTCATGAAGGCTCGACCGACCCCAACTCATCGCCGCAGTAGCGCTCACGCAGCACTCGCCACAACAACCCATGCTCGGCGCGCAAGACCCGCCGCTGGAGGGTCTCGGCCGTATCCTCGGGCTCGACCGGCACCTCCACGTGAGCGAGGATCGGGCCCTCGTCGTAGCGCTCGTTGACCAGGTGGACCGTGGGACCCGAGCTCTTCACCCCGGCCGCGAGCACGGCCTCGTGCACGTGGAGCCCGTACATGCCCTTGCCGCCGAAGCGGGGCAGGGGCCCGGGGTGGATGTTGATCACGCGCTCGGGGAACGCGGCGAGCAAGCCTGGATCCACGAGCACGAGCCAGCCCGCGAGCACGACGACCTCGACTCGATGCTCGCGCAGCAGCTCGAGGATCCGGGCGTGCGGATCGCCGTGGTCCTGCCGCCTGGCCCGACGCCCAACCCCAACATGGATCGCGGGGATGCCGTGACGGCGAGCGCGCTCGAGGGCCCCGGCCTTGGCGCGGTTGGAGATCACCAGCACGATCGGCGCGGGCAGGTCGCCGCGCTCGTGGGCGTCGATCAGCGCCTGGAGGTTGCTGCCCCCGCCGGACGCGAGCACGGCCACGCGCGGGGCTTCGAGCCTGGTGTCGCTCACTCGCGTGGTCATACGCAAGCGTGGCGCGGTCGTCGAGCCTGGCCAGATCCACCCGGGTGGGACCATGCAGCAGACCGCTGCAGACCGCCTATACTCCCGGGCATGTCCGAGGAACCACAGCTCGAGCCGGGCGTCCCGATCCGCTCGACCACGGTCTTGTGCGTGCGCCGCGACGGCAAGGTGGCGCTCGGCGCCGACGGCCAAGTCTCGATGGGAAACACGATCGTCAAGGGCAGCGCGAGCAAGGTGCGGACGCTGGCCAAGGGCCAGATCCTCGCGGGCTTCGCTGGCTCGGCCGCCGACGGGCTGACCTTGTGTGACCTGCTCGAGGCCAAGCTCGACTCGGTCGGCGGGAACTTCACCCGGGCCTGCGTCGAGCTGGCCAAGGACTGGCGGCTCGAGCGTCGCTACCGACGCCTCGAGGCCCTGATGATCGTCGCCGACAAGGAGCGCTCGCTGCTGTTGTCGGGCACCGGGGACGTGATCGAGGCCGAGGACGGGATCCTCGCGATCGGGTCCGGCGGCAACTATGCCCTGAGCGCCGCGCGGGCGCTGCTGCGCCACTCGGAGCTCGACGCGCGCGGGCTCGTCGAGGCGGCGCTCGCGATCGCTGGCGAGATCTGCGTGTTCACCAACGACAAGACCAAGATCCTGGAACTGGAGGCGCCGCGATGAACCACCTGACCCGCTTGATCGACGGCCGCGAGCTGACCCCACGGCGCGTGGTCGAGGAGCTCGACCGCTACGTGATCGGCCAGCACGCGGCCAAGCGCGCCGTCGCGATCGCGCTGCGCAACCGCTGGCGGCGCCAACAGGTCGAGGGCGAGCTCCGCGAGGAGATTTCGCCCAAGAACATCATCATGGTCGGGCCGACCGGGGTCGGGAAGACCGAGATCGCCCGGCGCGTGGCCAAGCTCAGCGGCGCGCCCTTCGTCAAGGTCGAGGTCAGCAAGTTCACCGAGGTCGGCTACGTCGGCCGCGACGTCGACTCGGTCATCCGCGACCTCGTCGAGATGTCGGCCAAGATCGTCCGCGAAGAGATGGAGCGCGAGGTCTGGGGCGCGGCCCGGGAGCGGGCCAACGCCAAGCTCCTCGACCTGCTCTTGCCCCCGACGCCCGCGCCCACGACCCACGGCTACGCCGCCCGGCCCGGTGACGCGCCCAAGGCCGCGGAGCCGGCCAACTCGGCCAGCCGCGACAAGCTCCGCAAGCTCCTCGACGAGGGCAAGCTCGACGGCCGCGAGGTCGAGATCGAGGTCGAGGACGAGGGCGGCGGCGGCTTCGCGATGATTCCGGGCATGGGCCCCGGGATGGGCCCGGGCGCCGGCGGGGGCCCGAGCATGGGCGATCAGCTCGGCTCACAGTTCGAGGATCTGCTCGGCGCCCTCGGCAAGCGCAAGCGCAAGCGCAAGACGACCGTCGCCGAGGCCCGCGATCTGCTCTCGGCCCAGGAGGCCCGCGCGCTCGTCGATCGCGACGAGGTCCGCAGCGAGGCCGTGCGTCGGGCCGAGCAGCTCGGCGTGGTCTTCCTCGACGAGATCGACAAGATCTGCAGCCGCGAGAACGCGCGCGGGGCCGACGTCTCGCGCGAGGGCGTCCAGCGTGATCTGCTGCCGCTGGTCGAGGGCTCGACGGTTGCGACCAAGTACGGCCCGGTCCGCAGCGACCACGTGCTCTTCGTCGCCGCCGGGGCGTTTCACATGTCCAAGGTCAGCGATCTGATCCCCGAGCTTCAGGGCCGGTTCCCGATCCGGGTCGAGCTCGAGAGCCTCGGCGAGGCCGAGTTCGTCCAGATCCTGCGCGACACCGACAACTCGCTGCTCAAGCAGTACGCCGCGCTGCTCGGGACCGAGGACATCGAGCTCGAGTTCGGCGACGACGCGATCGCCGAGCTCGCGCGGGTCGCCGCGCTCGCCAACGAGCAGCTCGAGAACATCGGCGCGCGTCGGCTCCACACGGTGATCGAGCGCGTGCTCGACGAGCTCAGCTTCGAGGCGACCGAGATCGGGCCGCAGAAGGTCCCGATCACCGCGGGCTACGTGCGCGAGCGGATCGGTGAGCTGCTCGCCGACCAGGATCTGTCCCGGCATATCCTTTAGACCCCCCTGGGGCGTCTTAGACTTTGCCACGCACTGCCGCTGCGCGGCAGGTCGCTCGTCGCTGCGCTCCTCGCTCGGTGGGCTGGTATGTGCGGCGCACCGGTCTGCGTGGCCCCCTAGAAGGGGGCTTTTTTTTACCCCCCCCGGGGCGTCTTAGACTTTGCCACGCACTGCCGCTGCGCGGCAGGTCGCTCGTCGCTGCGCTCCTCGCTCGGTGGGCTGGTATGTGCGGCGCACCGGTCTGCGTGGCCCCCTGAAAGGGGGCTTGTTTTTACCCCCCCGGGGCGTCTTAGACTTTGCCACGCACTGCCGCTGCGCGGCAGGTCGCTCGTCGCTGCGCTCCTCGCTCGGTGGGCTGGTATGTGCGGCGCACCGGTCTGCGTGGCCCCCTGGAAGGGGGCTTTTTTTGCCCCCCCCCGGGGCGTCTTAGACTTTGCCACGCACTGCCGCTGCGCGGCAGGTCGCTCGTCGCTGCGCGGCAGGTCGCTCGGTGGGCTGGTTGTGCGGCGCACTGCCGCTGCGTGGCAGGTGTCAGGCGACTCGGCGCACGCGCGGGCTCGAGCTGAGGCGCCTCGTGACCCGGGACGGCGTCCACCAGCGCAGCTCGATCAGGTGAAAGGGCTGACCGTCCATGTGGACCTTGTGACAGGCCAGGTCGTTGACCGACCCGCCGTACATCTCCACGACGCCGCGGAGATAGCCCTCGACCAGGGCAGGGGGGTGGACGGCGCCGGCCCGAAGCACCGCGTAGCCGGGCTCGTACTTGGCCGTGGTCATCCGATCGTGCTCGGGCGGGTCGATGATCGCGGCGCCGAAGGGCGTGTCGAGGTCGGTCAGCACGGCCTCGGCGGAGTCGAAGCCCCAGCGCTCGAATTCGGGCTTTGACGCGGCCACGATGCGCTTGCCGATCGAGACGAGGTCGAGCTCGGTGACCGTCGCGGCCGCGAGCCTGACCGCGGCGGTGAACTCAGCCCAGTCATACTCACCCGCGTCATCGAGAGACTCGACGCGGGCGGCGAGTTGATCCAACCCGGCGCTCGCGTCGAGCAACTGCGTGACCACCAGTTTGAAGTAACGCCCGAGGACCATGCCAGCCATGTAATGATGGTACGGGTCGAGGGCTCCGATGAACAGCGACAATATACGGCACAGTCGCGAGCGAATATGACCACATGGTGGATATGCCTGTTTGGGTGAATTTGCGCCTGCAAGTGGGTCACAATGGGACTCGGGCGATCGCGGCCGGCCGGCTGGGGTGGGGCATATCGACACATGTGCCCCAAAGAATGCTCATATTTATCCATCGTCATTGAAATCCGTGTTGCTCTCGCAACGTGTCCGCGCGTTCACGCCCCGGCTGGCATGTAGGGGCAGGGGAGGGGGTTGCGTACGTGCGGGAGTCGCTCGGATCTCGGATTCGAGCGTGGGGTTGGCCTGCGCGGAAGGCGTGTCCCGGACGCGGCCGCGGCCGGGCCCCGGATCCGGCGCGCGGATCGACGCTCAGCTCGGCTGGGCCGGGCCGCGTTGACCTCGGTCCAGGCTAGGGCTATCGGACCGGCGATGTGCGCTGCGAACCGCGACGCGCCCGGCTCGGCCGGCACGCCCGGTCCGACCGAGGAGCCCGCGCCCCTCGACATGCGCGGCGTGATCTTGACAGCGGTCCTGGTGATGATGGGCTTCACGGCCGCCGCCGCGCTGCTCGGCTGGCTGTTTCACGAGCCGCTGATGGCGATGGGGCGATGGTTCGTGGCCCGCTTTGGCGGCGTCGGAGTGGCGGTTGGCTTCTTCGTGCCCGACGCGTTCACCGTGCCCGTACCGACCGACGCGTTCACGGCCTTCGGGCTGTGGGGCGGGATTCCGTTTTGGCGGGTCGTCGCGTGGGGCAGCCTCGGGAGCCTCACGGGCGGCAGCACGGGCTGGGTCGTCGGGCGCTACCTGCTGTCGCGCAGCGCCAGGCTGCAGGCGTACATCAAGCGGCGCGGCGGCGACGAGATGGCGGCGCAGCTGCGCCGCAGCGGCCGGTGGTTCCTGGCGATCGCGGCCGTCTCGCCCGTGCCCTACTCGGTCACCTGCTGGGCGGCGGGCGCGACCAAGATGCCGTTTTGGCAGTTCCTGACGATCTCGCTCCTGCGCATCCCCCGAGTCGCGGCGTTCTTGTGGCTGATCCAGCAGGGCTTTGTCAGCGTGACCGGGTAGAGTCGGGGCGTGAGCGATACGCGTCCGGTCCTCGCCGTGCTCGGCGGCAGCTTCAACCCACCGCACCTCGGCCACGCCCTGTTGCCCGCCTACTTGCTCGCGCGCGGCGACGCGGCGCGGGTCCTGGTCGCGCCGTGCTGGGATCACCCCCTCGGCAAGGCGCTCGCGCCCTTCGAGCGGCGCATGAGCTGGGTCCGGCTCGCCCTGGCCCACTGCGACGAGCGGGTCGAGGTCAGCGCGATCGAGGCCGAGCTCGCGGGTCAGCGGGGCGGTCGACCGAGCTACACCCTCGAGCTGCTCGAGGCGCTCGCGCTGCGCTACCCCGATCAACGCGTGCGCGTGGTCGTGGGCTCCGACATCACCCGCAGCGGCGAGACCGAGCGTTGGCATCGTTGGGAGCGCATCGTCGAGCGCTTCGACCCGATCGTGGTCCCGCGCGCGGGGTGGTCCGAGGACGGCGCGGCGGCGCTGCCCGAGGTCAGCAGCACCGCCGTCCGTGCCCAGCTCGACGCGATCCGAGCGGGGGGCGACGGGGCCGAGGCGGCTCGTGTGGCGGTCCGCGGCCTGGTCCCGGCTGCGGTCGCGGTCGCGCTCGAGCGCTGGATCGGCGGGGCCGAGCCGCGGGTCTGGGTCGTCGGCCACGGTCACGTTGCGACCCACGCGGTCCCGTGGCTGCGCGATCGTGGCTTCGTGGTCGAGCAGCTCGGGGCTCGGGCGCTGGTCGCGGGCGAGGGCCCTTCGCTGCCCGAGACCGCGCCGACCGGCGTGTGGCTGCTGTGCTCCGACGGCGCGCTCGAGTCGGTCGCGGCCAGCCTGGTCGGGAAGCTTCCAGCAGGCACCCCGGTGCTGCACGCGGCCGGGGCTCGTCTCGCCCGGGAGGCGCTCGGACCCCTGCACGCGGCCGGGCACCCGGTCGGGACGCTCCACCCGATCTGCTCGCTGCGACGCGAGCGAGGCCGCTCGCGCCTGTCCACGGCGAGCTTCGGTCTCGGCGGAGATCCAGACGCCCGCGGCTTCGGCCAGACCTTGATCGGCGCCGCGCCGGCCCTGCAGATCCAAGACCTCGACGCTCGCGGCCGCCTGGCCTACCACGCGGCCTGTGCCCTGGTCGCCAACCACCTCGCCGTGCTCGAGGCCGCGGCCGCGAGGGTCTTGTGTGCGCGCGGCCTGGCTCCGAAGCGGGTCGAGCGAGCCCTCGCTGAGCTGATGCTCGGCTCGGTCGAGAACCTGCTCGCGCTCGGGATCCCGACCGGTGTCACGGGGCCGCTCTCGCGCGGCGATCGAGCGACCGTCGAGGCCCACCTCGCGGCCCTCGACGACGAGGCCACCCGCGGCCTCTATGCCGATCTCAGCGAGCGGCTCGCGGGGCTGCTAGGCCTAAATCAAGCGCTGAATTTAAAGAGCTGAATGATTTAGGGCTAGTACGAGCCGCAAGGCGAGCGTTTGGGGGTGAGCGGAGGGGGCTTCGCCGCCGCAGCGAGGGGCCTTTTTGAAAGGCCCCTTGAAGACGAGAAGGCCTGAGTCGAGCGCGCAGCGCTCGATTCAGGCCTAGGCCTGAATCCACCGACGTAGGCGCTTCATCAGAGGTCCGCTGGCGGGGTTGCGGGTGTCGAGGAAGCTCGCCTGCTCCCGCGACTTGCGGCGCGCGGCCATGCGCCGACGGGCGATCTCGAGCTCGCGCCGGGCCCAGGCCTCGACCGTGTCTGAACGCGCGAGCATGGCGTCGATGCGCGGCACGGCGAGGCTCGCCACGGCCAGCGGGCTCGCGGCCAGCCAGCTGGCGCTGCGGGTCTGGTCGACCGTGAAGTTGAGGGCCACGGCGGTCACGACCGCGGGGTTGCGCGCGAGGGTGTCGAGGACCTCGCGCACGCGCGTGAGCCACTCGAGCTGGCCGCGCTCGACGAGCAGGAGCTCGGGCACGAAGGGCGCCGCGTCGGCGCCGAGCAGCGGCAGCGCGTCGAGGATCTGAAGACGCACGCGCAGGCTTGGATCCCACAGCGCTCGGGCCAGCCGGGTCAGGGTCGTGGGCTCGTCGTTGCCCCGCTCGGCCAGCCTCGCGGCCGCGCGCTTGCGGGTGGCCTTGTCGCCGGGCTGCCACGGCAGCTCGACGCGGACGGTGTCGAGGAACAGGCTCCGCAGCTCGCGGCGGGGGACGACCAGGGCGTCGAGCCACGCGGAGCCGAGCTCGCCGCCCCAGCCGCGAGCTTCATCGCCCCCCGAGCGACAGGGGTCGAGGATCCCGATCGACGCGCGGCGGCGCAGGTGCCGGGGCGGGTCACCCAGGACCACCGACCAGGGTCGCGCGAGCACGCCGGGCTCGGCGAGCAAGGCCGGGATCTGACGGTGGACGGGGCTCCAGTCGTTGGCTCGGACGTCGACGCGGACGTGGCGCAAGAAGCGACTGATCGGCGAGCGCAGCAGTCGCCGGAGTGAGGCCAGCGCCTGTTGGCCCAGGCGCTGGTCGCGGGGACGGTCGACCACACGCAGCGCGACCGCGACGCCGTGGACCCAGCTCAGCTCGAGCTCGGGGCACTCGGCGAGGGCCTCGGCGACCATCGGATCTCGGACCTCGGTCTCGAGCTCGGCGACCCGCTCTCGCAGCGCTCGGAGCTGGGCGCCGTCGTGGCCTCGGGCTGCGAGGGTCTCGGCCAGGAGCGAGGTCGTCACGAGCTCACCGAGGGGCTCCCCCTCGGCCTGAAGGCGGTCGGCCCACACGGCCAGCTCCTCGCGCTCCCGCTCGCTCCACATGGCTGTTATTTTGATATGGGGGCACCCGGGGCGGGCCGCAACTCGAGAGCTCAGGCCCGGGCTCGCGCGCCGATCTTCGCGAGCCGCTCGGAGAGGGTCTCGTCAGCCAGGGGCGGCACGGCGTCGGGGTCGCCCACGTCGCCGAAGGCCTCGAGCGCGCGCGCAGGTCGGGGCTGCGAGCGTCGGGGCTCGGGGTCGTCAGGCGCAGGCGCTCAGCCGCTCCCCTTCGCCTGGACCTCGTCGGCCCAGACTGCCGAGGCCGCGCGCTCCGTAAGCCAGATTGGGGGTGTTCAACCCGCCAAGGGTCAGCGGCCGATTTCGACGACGAGGCGGCCGTCGTCGAGGGACACGATGGCCTCGTTGCCTGCGCGGACGCGGCCGCGCAGGATCTGCTCGGCGATCAGGCTCTCGATCTGGCGGCCGAGGAGGTGGCGCAAGGGGCGGGCGCCGAGGGCTGGATCGACGCCCGCGCGATCGATGAGCTGCTCGATCGCCTCGTCCTCGACTCGATAGCGGATGCCGCGATCGTGGGCCAGGCGGGCCGAGCTCGAGGCGATCAGGCGCCGACAGATCGCCAGCATCTGAGCGCGGGTCAGCGGGCGCAGGACCAGCGGGGCCTCGATGCGGTTCCACAGCTCGACGGGGAAGTGGGTCCGCGCTTCGCTGAGGATCTGCTCGTCGTCGGCCTCGTCATCGGCCTCGTCGAGCGCGCCGCCCGGGGTCCCGAGCATGAGGTCGGCGCCGAGGTTCGAGGTCATGATCACGACCGCGTGGCGAAAGTCGACGGTCCGCCCGCGCCCGTCGGTCAGGCGACCCTCGTCGAACACCTGCAAGAGCAGCTGGTGGACGTCGCGGTGGCTCTTCTCGATCTCGTCGAGCAGGATCACGCGGTGCGGGTTGCGGACCATCGGGTCCGTGAGCGCGCCGCCCTGCTCGTGGCCGACGTAGCCCGGCGGCGCCCCGACCACACGGGCGACCGCGTGGGCCTCGGCGTACTCGCTCATGTCGAGGCGCAAGAGGGCGTCGTCGCGCTCGTAGAGGGCCCCGGCGAGGGCCTTGGCGATCTCGGTCTTGCCGACCCCCGAGGGCCCGAGGAGCAGGACCGAGGCGATCGGTCGGCCGCTCGAGAACCCGGCGCGGTTGCGACGGACGAGGGCGGCGAGGATCTCGAGCACGTGCTCGTGGCCGACGACCTGGCGCGCGAGCCGAAGATCGAGGTCGAGCATGTCGCGCTCGCCGTCGCCGATGATGCGCTGGCGCGGGAGCCCGGTCCGCTCGCAGGTGACCTCGACCCAGGCGTCATGGCTGACCGCCACGCGGCCCTCGCGGGCCGTTCGGGCGCAGGCGAGATCGAGCAGGTCGAGGGCGCGGCCCGGCATCGCGAGGCCGGTCAAGAAGCGGTCGGCGATCCGGGTGAGCTCGGACAGGCGCGCGTCGTCGGCGAGCTCGAGGCCGTGCTGGTCGAGGATCGCCCCGCTCGCGAGCTTGACGGCCTGGTGGACGTCGGCGCCGTCGAGCGGGGGCAACATCAGGACGTCGAGGGTGTCGAGGATCCCCGGCATCCAGGATTCGAGCCGCGCGCGGCCCTCGTGCGAGAGGATCGTCAGGATTCGGGGGGCCCCGCTGGCCCACGCCCGGGCCAGGGCCGGGAGCAGGGGAGGCGGAGCGTCACCGGACACGCGATCGAGGTTGTCGAACACGACCACGCCCTTGGCCTCGGCGATCAGCTCGAGGTCGTCGGTGAGGGTCTCGTCGTCCTCATAGTCGGGCGCGTCGAGGTGAAAGAGCGGGCGGGCGAGGGCGGTGGCCAGGTGCATGGCCAGGAGGCTGCGACCGCTGCCGTGCTCGCCGACGAGGACCGGCGGTCGCACGGACCTGCGCAGCAGCGCGTCGGCGAGCATCGACAGCTCGCGCTCGCGCCCGCGCATCGGCGGCAGGGTCGTCGGGTTGATCGAGCGCAGCTCCTTGGGCAGGCCGCGCTCGCGCGGCTTGGGCTGGAGCTCGCTGCGGGCGTCGAGCTCGAGCTGCGGGTTCCGTTCGGGCGCCGCCGAGGGGCTCGGGACAGGCGCGTGCTGGGCCGGCGCCTGCGAGCTCGGCGCCCGCGAGCCCCGGAGGGCCGACTGCCGCGGCGAAGGTGGTGCGGGCCGGCGAGTGGTCGCGCTCCCTCGACGAAGGGGAGACGGCTGGGCCGGACCGGCGCTCGCCGACATCCGCACGGGCCCGTTGGGCGCGCGGGCCCCAGGCTCGATCGCACGGCTGACCCGCGCGTGCCCGCGCACGCGCACGCGCTCGATCAGCAGCTTGCGCAGCCGTCCAGTGTCGGCCCCGGCCAGCTGCAGCATCCGGTAGGCGTGACAGTCGGCGCTGCGGACGATCGCCAGCAGCTGCGAGAGCTCGCTGTCGGGGCCCGCTCGGCCGCCGCGCTGCTGCAGACGCAGGCGCCAGTCGGCCGGCTCGGCCTCGACCTCGGCTCGGAGCCTGTCGCGCAGCTCGGGCAGTTGCTCGGGCGCGACCCGGACCTCGCGCAGGACCGAGGCCACGAGCTCGTGGGTCGCGAGCTCGATCAGCAGGTCACCGGACGAGCCGGAGCTCGCACGCGCGTGACGAGTTGACGAGCGGACCGCGAGGGCTTCGGGCATGGGCGCAAGCTAGGGGTCCGATGTTCAGCGGTCAAAAAAACGGCGACCGCGACGGGTGCCGCGGCGGCTCCGTGCATCGCGCGCCCCCGAGCAGGGGCGAGAACACCGTCGAACTCATTGGTTGCAAGTGTTTGTAATTGCTCGTGAAGTCGTCCTGGTGGAGATCTGCGATGCGCGAAGTCATTGCGTCGACTCGCCATCCCCAACACCGTGGCCGCAGCGATGACCACATCGACGCGCTTTCAGATCCTCGTGTGCGACGGCCCGAGCTGCGGGTTGTGCCTCAACAGTGAAGCATTGCTCGAGCACCTCGAGCAGCGGATCGCCGCCAGCGACAGCCTTCGCGATCGCGTGACCGCGATCAACCTGACCTGTTTTGGTCGCTGTGACGACGGACCCAACATCATGGTTCGACCCCTCGCCGAGGGGGAAGATGGCGACTGCGAGCCGGACATCGACGCGATCGAGGGCGTCCGCGGGCTCTACCTCGGCATGGACACCGAGCGGATCGATCGCGTGCTGCGTGAGCACTGCGAGGGCGGTCAGCCGATCGAGGACTGGGTCGAGGAGTATTAGGGCCATTAGGGCCCCCCGCGGCCGGCCTGCACTTTGCCACGCACGGCCGCTTCGCGGCCGGTCGCGGACTCGCTTCGCTCGCCCGCTCGGTGGGCTGGTATGAGCTGGGCGATGGGTTGCGTGGCCCCCCAGAGGGGGGCTCGGTTTACTGTGGGTGGGGG
>NZ_PVNK01000265.1 GCF_002994615.1 Enhygromyxa salina
CGATCACGACCGAGCCCTACTGGGTCCTGCGTGACGGCGTCCAGGCCCACTGGCGCAGCGGCGCCGACGTCGGGGCCAACGACATGGCCGGGCTCGAGGCGACCTCGGCCTCGCCGAGCAGCGCGGCCGACAGCTTCGACGTGTTCCGCGGCGAGATCAACATGGCGCCGGGCTCGGGCCTGTTCGAGGTCCAGGCCCTGCCGGGCGGGACCGGGGCCGGGGCGATCATCACCTTCGAGAGCAACAACCTGCTCGACAACGCCGACAACCTTCAGAAGCAGTCGGTCCGCCAGCTGTTCGCGCCGGGCTCCTTCGTGCTGGTCGTCCCGGTCGCCGACTCGCAGGGCTACGTCACCGAGAACCAGTCGCAGTGCGCGCTGGTCCAGGTCACGGGCGAGGTCGAAGCTGGCGGCGGCAACACGGGCTGGGAGCTGCCGGTCGGCGACAGCTCGGACTTCAACAAGAACCTGGAGGTCCTGCTTGGGATCGGCGGGCTCGCGGTGCCCGACGACGCGAGCCCGGGCGCGGTCGGCAACAAAAACGGGACCCCCTTCGGGGCCGACTGGGATCCCCCAAACTTTGGTCGGCTCGAGCTGATCCCGCTCGGGCGCGCGCGCTGGTCTCGCTACGAGATCGACTACACCGTCGCGGATCGGCCGATGTTGGTCCGCTCGGACATCATCGGCTGGCGCGAGGGTGACCCGACCGCGGGGATCACCGACGACTACCCCGGCTGCACGGGCGGCGCGTGTCGGATGCCGCGGCTCTACTTGCCGAGCGATGGCGTCCAGCCGCC
>NZ_PVNK01000266.1 GCF_002994615.1 Enhygromyxa salina
TCCCCGTGGCTTTTCGCAGGTATCCACGTCCTTCATCGTCTCCTGGTGCCTAGGCATCCACCGTGTGCCCTTTGTAGCTTGACCTCACTGGCGCCTTGCGTCGGTTGCCCGAACTTCGGCGCCAGCGTGTCCCGTAAACCACCGTCAGATGAGTCGAATCCGAGGTTCCTTTCGTCACCACGAACCCTACTTTTTGCAGTTCTGCTGAGCAGAACTCGTTTGCTCGAGACTCACCCTGACCAGCTCTCCAGCTGGCCAAATATGAGACTCAGTGAGCGTCTCTCGACGCTCATCGACGGAAATTGTGCTACTCGGTTGATCGCTCTCTCAGCCCGAGGTGTGTACCTGGGGGATGAGTTTGCGACCATCCGGTGGTCTTGTTCGTCTATCCAGATGTCAGGGAGCACCCCAAGGGTGATCGCCCCTGAAAACTGGGGAGTAGGGGACCACGAAACATGCACTTGGTAACAACCTGACCGAGGTCAGGGTGCGCCCACGGGTTCGACCTGAAGTGCTCGAGCTCGAGGCTCGGGCGAACTCCTAGAAAGGAGGTGATCCATCCCCACCTTCCGGTAGGGATACCTTGTTACGACTTCACCCCAGTCACCGATCACTCCTTGGTAAGCGCCCTCCCGAAGGTTAGGCTACCCACTTCTGGAGCA
>NZ_PVNK01000267.1 GCF_002994615.1 Enhygromyxa salina
GGCACTTCGTGTGCGCGGTCATCAGCACGTGGAAGTGGTTGCTCATGTACACGACCTCGTGGATGGAAACGGGGTATTTCGAGCAGGTGTAGGCGAGCACGAACAGGAGCGTCTGCGTGACCTTTTCAGTCGGAACGAAGCGAAAACTCCGGCCTACGGCGCGGCAGGTGAGGAAGGCGGTCTGCTGATCGTGGATGGATCGCGGCGGGGTCACGCGAGGTCTATCGGCCGGCCTCGTCGAGGTTTGCAGGTTTTTTGCGAGGAAGTGTCGCGCCCGAAGGTCCTGTCACAAACACGGTTCAGAGGGGGCTTGTTGCCTGCTCCTCGTCCGAAGGTCATGTTCGAAGCAGAAGTTCGTCAGCGAGACCGCGACCTTTGACTGGTCGAGACCCCCCAGCGAGACCGCGACCTCGGGGTGGTCAAGATCGCGGGAGACGGACCCTGACACCGAGCCACGCGCGAGCGCTCAGTATACTCTCGCCCCATGCGCTCCTCGAAGCCCCCCCTACAGCGCGTTGTTCAGCTGCTCGCCCGGGGCGCAGGCGTGCTCCTGCTCATCGCCTGCACGCCGAAGGACGCGCTCGAGACCCCGGACGCAGCCCCGGCCTCAACCCCCGACCCTCAACAGGCCGAGCTCGAGGCGCGCCTGGCCTACCTCGAGGCGCGCCTCGAGGAGGCCCGGGTCAACGCCCACGTGCCCGGAATGGCGATCGCGATCGTCAAGAACGACGAGCTAATCTACGCCCACGGCTTCGGCGTGTCCGACCTCGACGCCAACACCCCGGTCACCCCCGAGACCGTATTCGCGATCGGCTCAGCGACCAAGGCCTTCACCTCGACCCTCGTCGCGATGCTGGTCGACGAGGGCAAGATGGGCTGGGACGATCCGGTCACCCGCCACCTCCCGGACTTTGAGCTCCAGATCGACGCAGCCGACGACGCCGCGGCCGTGACGATCCGCGACCTGCTCGCGCACCGCACGGGCTTCGCACGGATGGGGGTGCTGTGGGCGGCCAACACGATCGCGCGCGCGCAGGTCTTGAGCTACGCGACCAAGGCCCTGCCCGTGGCGCCCTTTCGCAAGGAGTTCCACTACAACAACGTCACCTACATGGCGGCCGGTGAAGCGAGCGCGAAGGCGGCCGGGCGCAGCTGGGAGCAGCTGGTTCAAACGCGCCTGCTCGAGCCGCTGGAGATGACCCACACCAGCCTCGACTACGCCGCGGCCCAGGCCGACCCGGCGCTGTCCTCGGGCTACACCTGGCGCGACGAGCTCGAGACCTTCGAGCCGGCGCCGATGCGCGACCTCGGGGCGATCGCGCCCGCGGGCTCGATCAATTCCTCGGTCCTCGACATGGCCAAGTGGCTGCGCTTTCAGCTCAACGGCGGGGAGTTCGAGGGCCAGCGCCTGGTCAGCGCGGCCGCGCTCGCGCAGACGAGGTCCGCCCAGATCGAGATCGCGCCGGGCGTGGTCGACTACGGCATGGGCTGGATGCTGCACGAGTGGCAAGGACAGGCGCTCGTCGAGCACGGCGGAAACATCGACGGCTTCGCGGCTTCGGTCGCGATGCTGCCCGACGAAGGGCTGGGCATGGTCTTGCTGACCAACGTCGGCATGACGCCGCTGCAGGCCAGCGCCCACACCCTCGTCTTCGACGCGCTGTTGACCGACGCCTACTTCCCCCAAGACGAGGGCAGCGGCGAGGACTTCTCGCGCTTCGTGGGCAAGTACGCGGCGGAGCTGCCGGGCTTCGAGGGCCAGGCCTTCGAGGTCCTCGTCGAGGGCGGGAAGCTGGCGGTCGACGTGCCGGGCCAGACGGTCTACACGCTGAAGGCCCCCGACGACGACGACTGGCGGGTGTTCGAGCAGACCGACGAGGTTGCGGTCTCCTTCGACGAGGACGAGGAGGGGCGGGTCGTCGCGCTGCGCCTGCACCAGGGGGGCATGGACTTCGAGCTGCTGCGCGAGGGCGTCGAGCTCGCGCCCGAGGTCGACGTCGCGCAGGTCCGCGCGTACCTCGGCCACTACCGCGCCGAGACCGGTATGACCGTGGAGATCCTCGTCCACAACGGTCGCCTCGCCGTCGACATCCCGGGCCAGATGGTGTTCGACCTCGAGCTCCCCGACAGCTCGGGCGACTACCACTTTCGGGCCAAGTACGACCTATTTCTGAGCTTCGTGATGGGCGAGGGCAAGCGGGCCGGCGAGGTCGTGGGCATGACCTTGTTTCAGGACGGCGAGCCGCTCAGCTTCACGCGCGAGCCCGGCAAGCACCGGATCAGCCTCGACGAGCTCCATCGCAAGCGCAAGACCGACAGGCGCAAGCGGGCGATGGACAAGGCCGGCCTGGTCCTGTTCGAGCAGCGCGTGGAGTTGATCAACTCGGGCGTCAGCGGGACGAGCCGGATATGGTTCGACTCCAGTGGGCGGCTGCGTGAGGAGAGCGAGCTCGGCCCCCTCGGCGGCGGGCTCCTCATCCTTCATCCGGGGTCCGGCGAGGGGTCCGAGCTCCACGGCTGGAGCGAGTCCTCGTTCGAGCCGCGCAAGCTCCTCGACGGCCAGCTCCTCGACCAGGCGCTGCGCGATCACCCCCGCGTGATGTTCGGAGACTGGCGCGATCACTTCGAGTCCGAGACGGTCCTGCGCACCGACAACGACGCGCGCGGCGAGGTCCACGTCGTCGAGCTCCGCTCGGAGGGGCTGCCGGCCGTGCAGATCCACGTCGACGCCAAGACCGGCGACGTGATCGAGATCCACGCGCACGCGCTCTCGGCCCAGGGCCTGCGGGTCCCGACCACGGTCAAGCTCTCGGACTACCGCAAGGTCGAGGGCATGCGCCTGCCCTTTCGCGTCGAGTCGAGCAACCCCCAGACCGGGACGACGGTCGTGACCCTCGACGAGGTTCACGCGAACCAAAGCGACGAGCCGGGCCGCTTCGCCCCGATGCCGAGCGACTGACAAAGAACCACCACGGGCCGCCGTCAGCAGTGTAGGATCGCCGACGCATGCGAATCGACGGCATTGCCTTTGCGAGCCCCGACGGGCTCGAGGACGTGACCCGCTACGCCTATCGGCCGGCCGAGTCCGGCCCGGGACGGGGCGACGAAGAGTTGAGCGTGGAGGCCGAGCTGCCCGTCGGGGGCGCGACCCCTGCGGCCGAGGTCATCGCCGAGCTCCGCGAGGCCCTCGAGGGCTTCTTCCCCGGCGCGTTCAAGCTGCTCGGCGAGGGCGAGGCGACGCTCGCCGGGGCCGCGGGCAAGTTCCTCGCCTACTGTCTCGACGGTGGCCCTGGCCAGGCCACGGTCGTCGGCAAGATCGTCGTCGCCAACCTCGGGCGCGAGGGCGAGCCGCCGGGTGATTGGGTCAAGCTCGCGTGGTCCGGCAGCCGCGACGCGGGCAGCCTCGACGCCTACGTCGATCCGATCGTGGCCAGCTTCTCGGCCGAGGCCGACGCGCCGGCCACCGTGCTCCCCGGTCACGAGCGCAGGCACGCGGGCCCGTGGGCGCTCGACGTGCCCGCTCACCTCCGCGGGCCGCGTAATTTCTTGTGGGAAGACGAAGAGGCCGAGCTGCGCGTCGAGCTCTCGGTCCTCGAAGCCGGCGCCGACGAGCCCACGATCGAGCTCGGGGCCGCGATCTCTGGCGGCGAGGAGGTCGCGCGCGAGGACTCGCGCCTCGACGAGGGCGAGCGCGTGGACGTGCGCGTGCGCAGCGACGACGATCCCCACGGGGAGTCGACGCTGATCCTGGCCAAGCGGAAGATCGAGCTGGGCGCGTCTGACCGCGGCGGGCATCGGTGGGTCGTGCTCTCGGCCTCGGCGCCGAGCCCCGAGGGCCCGCGCTTGACCACGATCGTCGACGCCCTGCTCGCGAGCGTCCGGGCCGAGGAGGAGGCGAGGTGACCGAACCAAGCAGCGGTGGCGTTCAGCAGGTCGCGCGCGTGGGCGGCAACACGATCGACACGGGCACGATCCCGATCGTGTTCGTGCCCGGGATCATGGGCTCGCGCCTGCACTTCACCAAGATCAAGCGCTACTGGGACCCGGACCACACGATCAGCCGCATGCGCCACTGGCTGCTCAGCAGCGCCGATCGGGTCCGCCGGGACTTTCGCGTCAACGCGGCCAGCAACCCGGTCGAGGTCATGACCGACGGCGATCAGCTCAGCGCGAGCCAGCGCGAGCGTGGGTGGGGCGGGGTCGCGTGGGGCTTTTACGGCTCGCTGCTCGAGCACCTCGAGGGCCAGCGCTACGGCGCCTACGACACGCCGGTCTACGCGATCGGCTACGACTGGCGCCAGGGCAACGACCACAGCGGGGCCGCGATCGCGACCCGGATCGAAGAGATCCTCGCGGAACAAGACGCCGAGCGCTTCATCTTGCTCAGCCACAGCATGGGCGGGCTGGCCACGCGCGCGGCGCTCAAGGGCAACGCCGAGGTCGCGGGCAAGCTCGCGGGCGTGTGTCACATCGCCCAGCCAGTGACCGGAGCTGCGGTCGCGGTCCGGCGCATGTTCACGGGCGCGACCTTCAGCGGCGACGGCCTCGCGATGATGGCTCTGCTCGGCAGCAACCGCCAGAAGTTCCAGACGATCTGCTCGGCGCTGCCAGGCGCGATGCAGCTCCTCGCAACCCAGGACTTCACCAAGACCGACGGCAGCTGGTGGTACACCTATCGGACCTTCGAAGAGCCCGAGGTCGACCGGGCGTGGGAGGGCCTGTGCTGGTCGCTCTACGCCCAGCCGCAGTCGCCCCCGGGCTTACTCGCGCCGGCCGACTCGCGCCACGCGATCGCGGCCGTGCCCCGGCGCGAGTTTAACCGCCGCCTCGCCGAGGCCCGGGCGTTTCACATGGGCATGGGCCTGTGGAAGCACGCCAACACCTGGACCTTCTACGGGACCGGCAACACCACCGACACGAGCTTGCACTTCGAGCTCCCGCCGGTCGAGGCCAAGCTCTCGCTGCTGTCGACCGCGATGCACTCGCTCAACCCCTTCACCGAAGACATCCGCTACAAGGCCCGGCGGGCCGACGGCAGCGAGGTCTCGGTCCCGGGGAGCGAGGTCGACCCCTCCGATCGCGGCTGCGTGATGCAGCGCAGCGACAAGAGCGACGGGACCGTGCCGGTCGCCAGCGCCAAGGCCCTGTTTGGCGGCGCGACCCACGAGTACGCCAGCGGGACCGCCTACGACTACGAGACCCAGCGCCAGTTCTACGCCGACGGGGGCGAGGCGCACGATCAGATCTGCGCGGATCCGAAGTGCGTCGCCTTCCTCGACGATCTCATCACCCACTTGGTCGGGAGCTGAAGGAGCTGAAGTGCCGATCGTCAAGCTGCAACAAGGTGAGTGTCTGAGCACGATCGCGCTCTCGCGTGGGTTCGCGCCCGAGACGGTCTGGGACCACGGCGACAACGCCGAGCTTCGCGAGCGCCGCAACGATCCCAACGCGCTGCTGCCCGGCGACGCCCTGTTCGTGCCCGAGCTCGAAGAGAAGGACGAGCCGGTCGAGACCGACACGAGCAAGACCTTCCAGCTCAGCGTCGGGCCGATCCGTCTGCGCGTCCGCCTGACCCGTCACGGCAAGGCCCGGGCCGCCGAGGCCTACGTGCTCGAGCTCGACGACGGCGTCACGCTCGAGGGCGAGACCGACGGCGAGGGCTGGATCGATCAGCCGATCTCGATCACCGCGAAGTCAGCCAAGCTCTCGCTGCGCGACGGCGCCGAGGTCCACGAGCTCGAGATCGGTCACCTCGACCCGCACGACGAGCCGACCGGCGTGCAGTCGCGCCTGCGCGGGCTCGGGTTCTACTTCGGCGAGGTCGACGGTGAGCTCGGGCCCAAGACCCGGGCGGCGCTCGAGCGGTTTCAGAAGGCCCGGGGGCTCGAGCGCAGCGGCGAGGCCGACGACGCGACCGCCTCGGCCCTGCGCGACGACTTCGGCGGCTGAGAGTCTCGCAGCGCACCGCGGGCCTGGCGTGGGCCGGCTCGTGGCCCAGACGCGCGCGGCCGCTGGGGCTGCATCTGCGCGGCGGTGGCGAGCGTGGCTCGAGCGACGCGTCTCAGGCGGGCGCCCAGATCTCTGCGTCGCGCTCGTAGAAGCAGACCTCGCAGGTGCCGGGCTGGACGATGCCCGTGATGTGAGCCTTGCCCTCGGCGTCGAGGGTGCTCTGCTTGACCACGCCGTCGGGTAGCTTGATGCGGAAGGGCTCGCCGGGGACCGGGTTTCCCTCGGCGTCGATCAGCTCGATCATCACACTGTGGGTCTCGACGATCTCGTTGTCGACGGGCTCGCTCGGGGGCAGCTCGGGGAGCTCGGTGGTCGCGCCGAGCGTGCGGTAGATCTGCGCGTCGATCTTGCGCACGCGGAGGCGGCCGCAGGCGATCAGCCCGGCGAGGACATCGTGGAGCTCCTCGTCCCACTCGAAGCTGCGGCGGACAGCGTCGACGGCGAGGGCGCGGAGCGTGTCGAGCTCGCGGGCGCCGCGGAGGCCTCGGATCAGCGCGATCGCGTCGCGGGGGCGGAGGAGCTCGCCCGCGCCAAGGTGGATCGCCGAGCCGCGCTCGAACTGAAACTCCTGCAGCCCGACGTTGATGCGGATGCTGGTCGCCACGCGCGGCCAGCGTACCACGCGAGCGTGGTCGAGGCCGGGGCTACTCGAAGGTCTCGCGCTGCAGCACCCGGCGGCCGATGACCGCGCCTGCCGCGAGGCTGAACAGCGTGATGCTCAGCAGCGCGAGCTCGGCGAGGTGGGGCACGAAGGGGTGGAGCAGGGCGGCGAGCAACACCGCCGCGAGGCCCCCGACGAACAGGCCCGCGCTCGCGCCCAGCATCAGACCGAACCCCCCGATGACCCGGCGGGCGAGGATCTGCCCGAAGTTCGCTCGCAGCTGCGTCGAGCCTGGGGCGGCCCCCGACGAGCCCACCGCCACGTAGGGCCACCCGAGCGGGGCGAGGCGTCGCTCGCTCGTCACCTCGGTCGCCCCGCTCGCACACGGGGGAGCGCTCGTGGACTTGGGCACGTGTTCGATTGTAACAGGTCGAGGCGAGAGCGAGTCGACCCGCGCAGACACCGAGCACGCTGTGGTTGCGCGCTGGCCTCCGGGCTGGGGGCACTCGAGGCCGCTCGCGGGGCGGGCCGGCGCTCAGCCCTTCTTGGGCAGCGTCCTGAACACCCAGTCCCACAGCGGGGTGGACACGCCAAAGTACAGATCGTGGTCCTTGAAGTGGTGCAGCATGTGATGCTTGCGCAGCCGCTTGCCCCACTTGGTCCGGGCCTTGCCCGCGTGGGTCCACCAGTGGGTCATGTCGTACCAGAGGTAGCCGATCGCGAAGCCCGCGAACGCTGGCAGCGCCATCTCGTAGCCGATCAGCGCCCAGGCCAGGCCCCAAAAGAGCAGCGCCGGGATCGCGCTCGCGCCGGGCGGCATGACCAGGCGGTACCTGTCGTTGGGGTAGACGTGGTGGATGCCGTGGATGAAGTAGTGCAGCTTCGGGGCGCGCTCGAAGTGGAACACGATCCGGTGCAGCCAGTACTCCGCCAGCGTCCAGATGAACACGCCCGCCGCGGTCAGCCCGATAGCGAGGCCGAGGCTGAGATCGGTCTGCGTGGCGGTGAGCCAAAACAGGTACACGATGATCGGCCCGTAGATGATCAGCGGCACGCTGCCATGGCAACGCGAGAAGAATTCGAGGAAATTGTTCTCGAACTGACGCCCGGCGGCCTTGCGGTCGATCTTGTATCCGCCGGGGTAGTCACGGATCTCGTCGCGGGTGGCGGGCTCAGGCTGCATCGTCTTCGAGCGAGAACAGCATCGAACAGGCGCCGACGCAAGGGTCGGACGCAGGTAGACAGTGCCCATGCTCACGATCCTCGAAGTCAGCAACGCCCCGCGCGCGAGCGCGAGGCGGCCCGATCCTGGTCCAGAGGCCGAAGCGGCGCCGCTTCGGCGGGTGATCGTCGAGCCTGACCGCGCGAGCTGGACCGAGGCGCACGGCCGCGATCGGCTCATCGAGCACGTCGAGGCGCCGCTCCTGCCGGGCTCGACGACCGAGCGCGCGCTGATCCGGGCCCGGGGCCTGCGTGAGCTGGTGCAGCTCCACCGCCCGGCGGCGATCGTCTGCGGCTCGCCAGTGTTGTTGCCGGCCCTCGTTCGCCTCGCCGGCTACCGTCTCGAGCCGAGGCCCGCGCGGGTCGGGTCTTGGCAGGGGGATGGGTCCGAGGCCTACCTTCGGCGCGAGCTGGCCCGCGTCGATCCCCGGGTGGTCGAGCCGGGGGCCCGGGCGCTCGCGTGGTGGACCAGGCAGGGCCTGGCCAGCTTCGACGCGGTGTTCGTCGGCAGCCGCGACGCGGGGCGGCGGCTGTGGGCGCGGGGGATCGACCGGATCTACTACGTCCCGCGCGGCGTCGACCTCGACCGCTTCACGCCCGACGCCGAGCGCGGCGCCCCGGACAGGCCCGGGCGCGGGTCCGGGCGACTCAGGATCTGGATCGAGGCCCCAAGCGGCGACGTGGGCCACCTGGGCCGGGTTCGCGCGGCGCTGTGTCAGCGCCTGCCCGTCGATCCGAAGCTGGTGATCCGGGCGCCGGTCCGCGCGAGCCTCGAGCGCTTCGCCGCGGGCCACTCGGGCGTCGAGCTTGGCGCGTTCGAGGAGCCGAGCGAGCGCGCGGGGGCGCTGGCCGCCTGCGATCTGGCGATCGTGTTGGGCAGCTCCGAGCACCGCCGCTCGGCCTGCGCGGAGGCCATGGCCTGCGGACTGCCCGTCATCGCTGAGGACGGCGGCGCTGCTGAGCTCATCCGCGACGGGGCCTGCGGTCGCGCCCTCGCGCGGCTCGACCCCGCGGGCCTCGGCGACGCGGTGGTGGAGCTCGTCCGCGCGGGGCAGCTGCGCGAGCTTGGTCGGCGCGCGCGGCAGTTCATCGAGCGCTTCGACCTCGCCAGCTGCGCTGCCCGCGAGGCGATGTGCCTGCGCGAGGTCGTCGACGCCGTTCGCCGCGGTCGCGCGGTCCCGCGGGGCATCCACGAGCGCACGCCCCCGGGCTTCGAAGCTCCCGCGGCGCTCTCGCGCGCGCCCGGGGACGCGGCTCAGCCGGGCCCGTCGAAGTAGCCCGCAAAAAATGCGATCCGCTCGCGCCACTCCTGGACGACCGCGCGGTGCCCCTCGCCCTCGGCGAGGGCGTCGAGGGGCTCGAGCAGCGCGCGGGCCCCGTCCCAGTCGTGGATCTGGGTCAGCGCCGAGAGCTGGGACATCAGCGCGGCGCGCTGGAGCTCGGGGCCCGGCAGCGGCGGCTCGCCGGAGCCGGGCGCGAGGGCGAGGGCGAGGACCTCGGCGGCCTGCTCGGGCGCGGCGATGATCAAAAATTGGCGCCCGAGCAGGTAGTTGCCGAGGGCGGCGTGGCCCGGCAGGGCCGCGATCTTGGCCGCCGACCACAGCCGCAGCATCGAGACCGCCCGCGACTCGCCGCCGACGCGAAAGGGCCCGAAGTACTCGACGACCTGGGCAGCGAGCTCGGCGTCCGTCGTCGCGATCAGCTTGATCTGGAGCTGGCGCGTCCGCGCCTCGGTCAGGCCCAGGCTCATCGCGGCGCGGTAGTGGGTCGCGGCCTGGTCGAGGCGCCCGGCGACGAGGGCCGTGTCGCCGCGCTGCTCGGCGATCACGGCCTGGATCGTGGTCGTGAGCGCGTCGCGGGTTGCGAGCTCGTCGAGGATCGCGGCGGCGTCCTCGAACTGCTCCCAGCCGGCGAGCATGTCGGCGAGGCGGAGGAAGTGGCCCGGCTCCTCGGGCTCGATCCGGCACAGGGTCTGTTGGGTCTCGAGCGCCTCGTCGCGCTGGCCGAGCAGCTGGGCCCGGGCGGCGGCCTGACGCAGGTCCGCGGCCCGGTGGGCGCAGGGCCGACGAAACACCGACGAACGCTCGTAGCGCTGGGCCTGGGCCTCGATGTCGCGCTCGCGCAGCGGCAGCGCGCGGAGGAAGTCCAGCCACTCGAGCTCGAGCGCGTCGAGGCTCGTGGCGTAGGTCTGCTCGAAGTCGCCAGCGTTGCCGTAGAGCGCCGCGACCTTGTCCCAGCCGCGCGTCTGCGCCAGCCACAGCACAAACGATCCGGCGGCGGTGTAGGCCCGGCTCGCGGCCGCCCCCCAAAAGCCCGCGCCCATGATCGTCGTCAGCGGCGGGCGCTTGTCGAGGCGATCGAGGACCGCGGCTTGCTCGTGGAGCCCGAGGTTGTCGTGGGTCCGCGGGGCGAGGGCCGTGGGCACGCCCTCGATCAGCGCGCCGCTGAAGCGCAGCCCGGCGATCGGGAGGCCGAGCAGCGGATCGCCGAAGTCACCGAGGAAGGCGTGGGCGAGCTCGTGGTGGAGGACGTCGTGGGGCCACGGGCGGTGGCTGAGGTACATCTGCTGGCGCCACGGCGGCGAGACCTCGACCCGGTTGGCGCCGATCAGCGCGCCGCGCTGCTTGCCGTTGGCGAAGATGAAGCTCTCGACCTTGCGCGCGGGCGTCCGACCGAGGCGCCGCTCGAGCTGGTCCCAGGCGAATTCGTGCTCGGCGGCGACCATCTCGATCTCGCGGGCGGTCAGCGAGCCCGGGCCATAGCGGATCACGAAGTGCTCGGTCTCCTTTGTCGCGCCGAGGACCTTGGCGATGCTCGCGGTCGTGGCCGTGAACCCCAGGCGCGGGGCGCTGAGGCCGACCCCGAGGGCGAGCACGGCCAGCGCGCTCGCGGCCACGGTCCGCGCCCGGTTCTGGCCCCCGTCGATCATCCGCCGCCAGCTCGGCCGCAGGCGCCCGTCGACGCTCGCGCGCAGCCCCAGCCACAGCGCGGCCGCGGCCGTGAAATTGTAGGCCCGGTAGAGCAGGTAGCGCGAGGAGATCTCGATGCCCTCGTCGTAGATCGGGCCCGAGAACCAGCCGAAGAAGGGATCGTAGGCGAACACGACCGGCTCGACGTAGAGCCGCCGCAGCCCGATGACCACGCAGACCGCGAAGGGCAGCCAGGCGGCCAGGAGCGCGACCCAGCGCTTGCGCGGACCGACGAGCAGCGCCGCGCCGACGCCCGCGAGCCAGCCCAAGATCGCCGAGCACAGCGGTCCGATCGCAAAGTAAGCGGCGCCGCCGAGGGGATCGCAGTTGGTCGTCCACAGCATGCCCGTGAGCAGGACCGCGAGCGTGAGCCCGAGCAGCCACGCGAGCTCGACGGCGCCGTCGCGGGCGAGGGGCCACAGCGGCGCGCTGTCCGGAGCTGGCTGGTCTGCGGCCGCGCGGGCGCGCACAGCATCGACCCCGGCGGCCGCCGCGAGCAGGCTCAGCATCGGCGCGAGCAGGAGGCTCGAGAAGTAGCCCAGCGTCCCCGCCATCGGCACGAAGCTCAGGGCCAGCACGCTGACAAACACAAACGCCCGCCTGCGCAGGCGTGGGTCCGAGGGGATCCCCCGCAGCCAGCTCAGCAGCTTCGACACGGCGGGAGTATGCCCGCTCGCATCTGCGCGGGCCAGGCGCACGGTTCCCGCGCAGGCCGGCTTTTGCTTCAGCTCGGCGGACCAAAACGTTATGCTCGGACCTGCAGGAGAGCAAAATGGGCGCGACGAAAACAGACCTGTGGAACGCTGGGATCAAGGCGTTCGAGGACGGCAACCACGCGGTGCTCGAGCTGGTCTGTCGGCGTCTGCTCGACCGCGAGCCCGACAACTTCCCAGTCCGCATGTTGCTGGCCCACGCGCTGCTCAAGATGAAGCGCTTCGACGACGCGGGCGAGCTGCTCGAGGGCGCCAACCCCAGCGACGAGCGCACGGTCGTGCTCTGGCATCGGACCGCCGGCGACTACTACGCCGAGCGCGGTCACCATCAGGCCGCCGAAGACGAGTACGCCTCGGCCCTCGCCCTCGCCGACGAGCAGACCAGCGACCTGGTCCTGGACCTCGTCGAGGCCCGCATCAGCCAGGGTCACAACGAGGCCGCGCTCCGGGCCGTCGAGACCTTTGTTGGCCGCCACGAAGATGGCGAGCTCGACGACGGCGAGCTCCTGGCCTTCGCCAAGGCCCGGGCGCTGCGCAACCTCGGTCGCTTCGACGAGGCGCTGGTCGCCGCCCGCGAGGCCTGCGGACTCGGCGAGGCGATCGGCGGGTTCGAGGCTGGCGACAGCCTCGTCCGCGAGCTCGAGCAGCGCCTCGAGTGGGAGGCGGCCCTCGCCGCCGCCGATCTCGACGGGCCCACGCTCGACGCCGAGTGACGCGGGCCCGCCGGGCCGCCCACGAGCGAGCGGCCCGGCCGCGAGGCCTTCTTGAAAGGCCCCTTGAAACCCAGAAGGCCTGAGTCGAGCGCGCAGCGCTTGATTCAGGCCTCGTACGAGCCGAGAGGGCTTAGAGCTCAGCCACAGGGGATCGTCTGGTCGATCAGCTCGGCCGCGCGATCGATGTCTTGCGTCGTCGGCTGCGAGAGCGCGTAGATCCCGAGCAGCTCGTCGGCGGCCGCGGCATCGCGCTCGCGGATCTCACGGTCGAGGACCTCGCCGATGATCTGCACGAAGGCCCAGTTGGCGTCGGTCGCCTCGCTGCACTGCTCGTCGTCCTGCGCGAGCAGGTGCTGGCGGAGGGCGACGGCGACGCCGCGGGCGAGGGCGTCGTCGAGCTGCTCCCAGGCCATGTCGAACAGCTCCTGGCCCTCGGCCGGGAGGTCGTCGTAGGTCGGGTAGTCGTCGACCGAGTAGAGGTCGCGGAAGCAGCGGACGGCGAGGATGCCGTCGAAGATGCGCTGGTGGGTGCTCGGGCTGTAGTCGTGGACGAGCTCCGCGAACCCGATCACGTCACCGTCGGCCTGGGCGCCGCCCGTGTAGTAGGCCCACGAGGAGTCGCAGTCCTTGGCGGTGTGCGTGCAGGTGTAGGCCTCCTTGTAGACCGAGATGTAGGAGAACCACACGAACCCGGCCTCGATCCGCGCGGCGTGGACGTTGGGGTCGCCCTCGCCCGACATCCCGGCGATGAAGGCGTCGTTGATCAGCGGGCGGAGCTTGGCCGGCCCGGCGCAGCGATCGGGGTGGTTAATGGCGTTGTCGGTGTCGGAGCACTGCTTGTCGGGGTCGAGGCCGGGGTCCCACTCGGACTCGGGGATCGCCGGGTAGTGCAGATCTTCGCGGCGATCGACGCGCGAGCCGAGACCTTGGTCGAGCTCGTAGGTCGCGCGCGCGTCGGTGAAGTCGTCGCGGCCCGGGGCGCCGTTGCGCCACAGCAGATCGGCGATCTCGTCGTAGGCCTCGATGCGGGCGATCGAGCTGGGCGGATCGGACACGAGCTCGTAGACGCCGCCGTCGGAGATGCACGCGCCGTAGGGGTCCTCGTCGCTGTCCATCGGCAGGTAGTCGGTTGCGAGGGCGACGCAGGCGGCCTCGTCGACGGGGTCGCTGGCGGGGTCGCAGGGCTCGCCCGCGGCGACGTCTCCGTCGCCGCCCTCGCTGTCGGTCGGCTCTCCGGGCGCACGGCAGGCGAGGGGGCCGGCCAGGCTGAGGCCGGCGATGACGAGCAAATGGGTACGGATGATATGGCGGCAGTTCATGAGGGGTCTTCCCGGTTCGCCTACGGGAGTACGCCCGCGCCCGGCGCCACGGCAATCCGTGGACCGCCCCGTTGTCGCCACAAAAACGCTCGGGAAACCCCTGGTCTGGACCAGGGGTTTCCCCCTGATCTCGGGCCCGAGATCAAAAACCGATCTCGACCGACAAGTTGAGCGAGCGCGTGGCTCCGTTGACGCTCGACCCGTGGTAGCGATAGGGCGAATCGATCACGTTCTCGACCACGAGCGAGAGCAGGACCAGGGGATCGAGGCGGTAGCCCGCGCGAAGATCCCAGACCGCAAACCCCGGCGTGCCGCCGGTCGGGATGCGAGAGTCGGCCTCGTCGGCCAGGGCCAGGCGAGTCTGGGCCCCGGCCCAGCGCACCGCCGAGCCCAGCCACAGGCCGAAGTCGGCGTACCAGGTCAGCTCGACGGCGCCGTTGAGCGGTGGGATCCGTGACAGCGGCAGCTGCTCCTCGTAGCTGTCGAGGTTGCCGCTCGCGGGCGGCGGGATCGGGTTGGGTCCCTGGCCCCACGCCCACGACGCGGTCGCGCCGAGCACGAAGCCCGCGGGCATGAACACCCGCGCCGACGCGTCGAAGCCGCGCAGCAGCGCCCAGCCGTCGAGGTTGACGAGCTGAAAGCGGGTTCGCGAGGCCTCGCACCCCGTCGGGTTCTCGGCCGCGCCGCCGGGGCACGCGCCGAGCTCACGCGGCGCGCGACCGATCAGATCGCGGATGAAGGAGTGCCAGAAGAACACGCTGGCTTCGACGGAGCGATGGCGGACGCGCAGGCCGGTGTCGAGCGAGAGCGAGCGCTCCGGGTCGAGCGAGGCGTTCTCGTACTGGAAGCCCGGCCCGGTCTGCTGGCGGCTGGTCAGATCGTCGAGGTTGGGCGCGCGAAAGCCCTGGTCGAAGTCGAGGTGCCACGACAGCCAGTCGGCCGCGAGCACCATCAGCCCGGCGTTGCCGACGGCGGTCGCCCACTTGCGGTCGACGGCCGCGGTCTCGCTCTGCTCGTCGCCGTCGGCCTTGGCCCACACGAACGCCGCCCGGCCCCCGGCGCGCACGCGCACGCGCTCGCCGATCCACATGTGCGGCTCGGCCCACATCCCCGACGTCAGGTAGCGCGAGCCGTCGATGTACTGGCCGCGGGACGAGATGCTCGTGACCGGCGGCGAGATGTCGGTGAACACCAGCCACGCGTTGCTCTCGATCAGGTCGAAGTAGACCTCGCCGCCGTAGTCGACGCCGAAGCTGAGCCGCTCACCGAGGGGCAGCGCGGCGCTCGACAGGGCCGCGCGCAGGCCGAGGGTGTGGACGTCGTCCTTGCCGTTGGACTCGGTCCCGCCGTCGATCTCGGCGATCCCGTTGTCGCGGGTCAGCTGGGTCCGCTCGTGTTGATTCTGGTAGCTCGCGCTGATGCGCACGCGCGAGGCCACGGCCGGCCCGTCCGACATGTCCGCGGCGAGGTAGGTCAAGGTCCGGAACTGGTCGAGGTAGACCAGGCACTCGTCGTCGGGGGCCTCGGCCGGCGGGCACTTGTCGGTCCGCGGCGCGTCTTTTTGGCGGTAGTCGTAGTAGGCCCCCGTCAGCCGCCAGCGATCGTTGATCTGCCAGACCACGCGAGCGTCGGCGGTCAGCTCGCGAAAGCCGGTGCCGATCTGCGTGCGCTCGTCGCTGGCGAGGCGCGGCTCCTTCCACGGCAGGCCCGTGGCCGGGGCCGTGACCGCGCCTGCGGTGACCAGCTGGCCGACCTCGCGGTAGCCGACGCCCGCGACGACCCCGACCTTGCCCTTCCAGCCGAGGTCGAGCTGCGCGCGCCCGCCGAGCTCGCTATCGGCGGTCCGATGGGTCAGCATCACCCGCGGGTGGACGGTCCATCCCTTCGAGGGATCGAGGGTTGGATCGAGCGGCGTGGTCAGCAGCGCGCCCCCGATCGCGTCGGACCCCCAGCGCGTCGAGGCCGAGCCGCGCACGACCTCCAGGCGCTGGATCGTGCGCGAGTCGACGGTGAAGAAGTACTGGTTCGGGCCCTGGCGAAAGGTCGAGGTGTTGAGCCGGATCCCGTCGAAGGCGATCAGCGTCTGCTGCCCGGTCAGCCCGCGGACGTAGGGCGAGGCCTGGGCGTGGGCGCTCTGCTGGACAAAGACGCCAGGCTCGAAGCGCAGGGCGTCTGGGGCCGAGCGTGGCAGTCGCTCCTGGATCTGTCGGCGACTGACGACGCTCGCGTCGCGCACGTAGTTGTCGGGGGTGTCCGACGGAACGATGATCTCGCGGGCTGTGTCGTCGGTCTGCTCGCCGCCGTCATCGTCGGTCTGCTCGCCGTCATCGCCGGTCTGCTCGCCGCCGTCATCGCCGGTCTGTTCGCCGCCGTCATCGCCTGGCTCGGGGTCGTCGCCGCTCCCCTCGGGCGCCGTGGCGGGCGGGCTGGCGATCGCCGCACTTGGCGCCAGCGCCGACAGCCCAACCACTATCCCGGCCAGTGCTGCGGCGAGGCGCTCTGCTGGCCAGGGACCCATTCAGCGGCCCATTCTCCGGGCCCGTCCCGACCAGACAAGGAGGGGAATCCCCTAAGAGCGTGTGGCGCAGTGCCTCAGGCCGCCTCGCCTGGCCTCTTCGCCGCGGGATTTCCCGCCAAAACTTGCACTAGCAGCGGCGTTTTGGCCTCGCGCCCTCGACGAAAATTCCGGCGCGAGGCGACACGATGCATTGCACCACGGGCTGCTAGCTGAGGGTGATTCCCCCCGTGTGCAAGGCACGCGGTGCGACTGGGAGCGGCTCCGGCTGCTGCGAGGCGATGTTGCTCGAGGCCTCGGCCGGGGCGATCCCGTCGCGGATCAGGCTCAGGGCCTCGCGTACGAGCTCGCGCCAGTGGGCGTCGTCGATCTGCGAGCTCGTGCTGGGCTCGGTCAGGAACTGCTGGACGTCGACACCGAGGCGGTCGAGGACCGCGTGGGTCGTGCCGCGGACGACCAGCGCGTCGATCAGGTGGGCGAGGGTCCGGGGGTCGAGATCGTCGCGGACGTCCCCGCAGCTGCGGGCTTTGCGGATACGCTCGACGAGCTTGTCGATGTGCTCGCGCCGCAGCGCGCCATGGAGCTCGCGCAGCTCCGCGTCGGTGCTTGGCTCCATCGCGCTCGCGGCGAGCCTCGCGAGGCGCGGGTGCGCGAGCATGAAGCCAATCCGGGTGAGCACGAGCTGCTCGAGCTCCGCGAATAGCCCCGTCTCTTGCCGCGCTCGGTGTTGCTGCTGCTGCGAGTCACTTTCTAACCACTGTGCCCGCCGCCGCCCGAGCTCTTCTGTCACCAACCACCGGTACAGATCGAGCTTATTCTCGAAATACTGGTACATGCTGCCTTTGGCGATTCCCGCTCGCGAGACGATTCGTGACAGCGACGCTTGGCGATAGGGGTGAGTCGAGAACTCGTCGAGGGCGAGTTCTGTGATTCGCCGGCGTTTTTCTTGGGGGAGATTGAGGAAGGTCGGCTTCGGCATGGGCACCTACGAGCTGCGCTTTTGGCGCAGGATGAGTATTCGAATGGGGGCGGACTTGTGTGAGTCACGCGAGTCGACCTGGGGCAGAATGGTACTTCCGCCCGGGGTCGGAGGGGGTGTAGCAATGACCACTGTCTTAATTAGGGAAGCGCACGATCATGCAACTGGGGGCGCGTCAGAAGAAGCTGCTCGCGTACCTCTCATTGCATACACGAAGGTGCGGCGAGATGCGAGACTGCGGTCGCGCCGCTATTGACTACAACGATTTACCCACGCTATCGCCATGATGGCGAGGGGGGCCGGGGTCCAAGCGGCGCCTCGCCAGCGGCGAATCAACGACAGACGAGGACGGCGGGGCTGTCGCCCGCGAACATCGAGTCGACCTGGTCGGCGCGACGGCGGAGCACCGCGCGTTGGTTGATGTAGCCCTTGTCGGTGATCTCGTTGGCGTCGATCGACGGAGGCTCGGCCAGGATCAGCGCCCGGGCGAAGCGTGTGCTGGTCCCCCGCATGCGCTCGTTGTGCCGCTCGAGGCCGCGCTGGATCGCCTCGCGCACGGCCGGGCTCTCGATCGCCAACTGCGCCGCAGCGTGGCCGTCGAGCCGCGCGAGCTTGCGGCAGGCCGCGAGGTTGGGGAACAGCAGGACCCCGATCTCGGCCCGGTCGTGTCCGGCGAGGACGCAGTCTTGGATCAGGGGCTCACAGGCCGCGATCGCCTCGAGCCGCAGCTTGCCGACGTGGACCCAGGTGCCCGAGCTCAGCTTGAAGTCCTCGGCGACGCGGCCATCGAACACGATGCCCTGCTCGGGCTGCGAGGGGTCCGCGAGCAGGCCGGCGTCGCCGATCCGGTAGAAGCCAAACTCGTCGAACGCGGCCGCGCTCAGCTCGGGGTCGCGCCAGTAGCCGGGGGTCACGTTGGGCCCGCGGACCCGCAACTCTTGCTTATCGCCGTTCTCGACCAGCGCGATCTCGGTGCCGGGTATTGGGTTGCCGATCACCCCGGCCCGCTCGATCGGCCAGTGGACCGCGGTCGAGCACGGCGCGGTCTCGGTCGAGCCCCAGGCCGAGACCATCAGCAGCCGCTGGCCACGAGCCGCGACCGCGAGGGCCTCGAGCCGCGTCCACAGGTGTTGAGGCAGGGCCGCGCCGGCGTAGAACAAGAGATCGAGGTTGGCGAAGAAGCGCGCGCGGAGCTCGGCGTCGCGCTCGAGCTCGGGGATCAACAGGTCGTAGCCGCGCGGGACGTTGAAGTACATCGTCGGCGAGCGCTCGCGGAGGTTGGCGAGGGTCGTCTCGAACAGCCCCGGCGCCGGCTTGCCCCCGTCGATCCACAGGCTGCCGCCGTGCATGAGGATCAGGTTGAAGTTGAAGTTTGACCCGAAGGTGTGGTTCCACGGCAGCCAATCGAGGATCTCGGGCACCCGCCCGGCCGCGGCGTCGGTCGCGAGGAAGGGCCACACGCGCGCGAGCGCGGCCTGGTTCGAGCACAGCATCCGCTGGGTGTTGATCACGCCCTTGGGCAGCCCCGTCGAGCCCGAGGTGAACAGGATCTTGGCGACGCTGTCGGGGCCGAGCTTGGCGAAGCGCCGGGCGACCTGCTCGCTCGGCGACAGCAGCAGGAGATCCTCGTAGCGCTCGACCGATCGCAGGCCCTCGTCACGGCTGATGAGCGGGAGGCCGCCGAGGCCCGCGGCCGCGAGCGCGGGCGCGAAGGGCTTGTGACGCTCGACGAACACGACCCCGGGCGTGACCTGCCTGGCGATCGAGCGGAGCTTGGTGAAGTCGCGCGAGACCAGCGAGTAGGCGACCGAGACCGGGACCGCAGGCACGCCCACGTGCATCGCCGCGAGGCTTAGCAGCGCGTGGGCGACGCTGTTGCCCGACAGCAGCATCAGCGGGCGCTCGGGCCCGGCGCCGAGATCGAGCAGCCCCTGCGCGAGGCTCCGGACCCGGGTCAGCGCGGCCGCCCAGGTCACCGTTCGCCACGGGCTGCTCGGGCCGGCCCTGCGCTCGGCCAAGAAGACCTGATCGGGCCGGGCGAGGGCGTTGGCGACGAGCAGATCGCCGAGGCAGCGCGGGTAGCGACCGAGGGGGATCGAGTTGGACAGGATCGTCGCCCCGTCCGCGCGACGCGTGACCTCGACCTTCGCGGGCGCGAGCTTCGGGAGCGCCCAGTTCGGTTCAACGCTCACGGTCTAGCCCTTGATGTCGACGCCCGCGGTCAGCGAGTAGCTCGCGCCGTCGGACCACGTGGCGGTGGCCTCGACCTTCCAGACCGCGCAGGCGCCCTTGCCCCGCTCGAGGCCGCTGAGCTCGCTCGGATCGACCCACACGACCCAGCTCTCGCGCGCGTCCTGATCACGGATCCCGTGGTCGCCGGGCGCGATGATGTTGGCGCTCGAGATCTCGACGCTCTCGCCCTTGCAGTCCCGGGCCGTGGCCGTGAGCGTGTCGAAGGGCGCGGCGGCGGTGAAGGCCATGCCAGCTTTGGGGGCGAGCTTCACCGTGTTGATGTTGACGGTGCCCTCGCGGGTTCCGCTGGTCGATTTGACCATGTCGCCGGCCTTGCAGCTGCCGGCCTCGCAGTGCCAGGCGCCGCGGTAGGAGAGCTCCTGCCCGCGCATGTTCTGGCGCAGGGCGGCGCAACCGGCGAGCGAGGTGGCGAGGACGCAAATGACGAGGGCCGGGACGCACTTGGGCATATTGGGAGCTCCTACGGACCCGTCCATTAATAACCCGTTCGCGCCCACGCTGCACAGCCGGTCGGTACACTCCGAACATGCGCCGCGCCGACGCCCGCTGTCTGTGTCTGCTCCCGATGGCCCTGCTGGTCTCGCTGGCCCCGCTCGGCTGCGAGGCCCGGTCGACCGCGGACGCGCGCGAGGTCGTCGACGACGCCAAGCGAAGGGCCAAGCAGGGGGCCGAGCAGGCCCGCGAGGGCATGGGCGAGGCCTCGCGCCAGGCTGGGGCCGCTGCGCGCGAGGGGGTTGCCCAGGCCCGCGAGGGCATCGCGGATGCGCGCGAACGCTACGAGGTCGACGCGCAGATCGACGATACCCGGCGCCGGCTCGGCCAGGGTCTCGACGAGGCCGCCGAGAGCTTCGCGGCGCTGACCGAGGCCGGCAAGGCCCACGCCAGCGAGCTCGGCGACAAGCTCGGCGACAAGCTCGGGCAGGCCGGGCAGGTCGGCCTCGAGGTCGCGCCCGGTGCCATCGAGTGCGACGACGACTCGCGGTCGCGGGTGTGCCGAGTCGATCCCGAGCTCGTCGCCGAGCTCGCCGCCGAGCCCAAGCTGCTCGCGCGCGAGGTCTCGCTCCGGCCCAAGCGCGGCTCGACGGGCAGCGGTCTCCAGCTCGTGTGGGCCCGGGCCGAGAGCCTCACCGCGATGCTCGGCCTGCGCGAGGGCGACATCTTGCTCGAGATCAACGGCGCCGAGCTCGGCACCTTCGAGGCGATTCGGGCCCTCGACGAGGCGCTCTCGGGCCAGCCCGAGGTCAAGCTGGTCTACGAGCGCGAGGGCAAGCGCGAGGAGCTGACCGTGGTTCAGCAGACAAACTGAGCGCAAAATCGCGCGAGGTCGCGGGGGGCGCGTCGGCCCTGACCCGGATGTGGCCTCCGTCGCGGCGCAGATCTGCGCTCGAGACGCGGGGTAAAAGTGGCTCGAAGCCCGTATTTGGGGCGTTTCGGTCGTCCGGCCAGTCGAGCCGGTCCGCGAACCGGTAGCCTGATTTCGTGGCGCTCGCTTCGCATACTTGGAAACTGCCTGAACAAGTTTGTCTACAGCCGGGCCTCGCGGCCGTGCGTGGGCGGGTGTTCATCCTCTACCATCCGGTCACGCCGACGCTCGAGCGCGCGCTCGAGGAAGCCGAGGCCTACCTCGAGCTTCGCCATCACTTCGAGTCGATGAGCGTGTTCATCTGGCTCGGCCAGCCCTTCCCGCCACCCGCGCCCGAGATCCGTGCGGCGCTGGCCGCCGGTTTCGCGGGCGGGCCCAAGGTCGACGCCGTCGGCTGGGTCGTCGACAGCGACCACAGCCTCGGCGCGTCGGTCGTCCACAGCGTGTCGACGCAAATGTTTCCGGGGGTCTCCTGCGTGCAGCTGTTCCGCGAGCCCTTCGAGGCCGCGCACTGGCTCAGCGTAGTCGCGAAGACCGAGGCCGAGCTGATCCTCGACGGCCTCGACACCCTCGATCGGGCGCAGCCGGCTTGATTTAGACCCCCCTGGGCGTCAGCGACTCTGCCACGCACGGCCGCAAGCGGCCGGTCGGTCGGTCGCTGCGCTCCCTCCCTCGGTGGGCTGGTATGAGCTTCGCGGTGGTCTACGTGGCCCCCTAGAAGGGGGCTTGTTTGACTGTGAGCGTGGGTTTGATGGTGCTGCAGCCCGAGGCGTTCTCGCTCCCGGGGCGCGGGACGCCCTGTCGGCGAACGCTCGATAGGCTCCAGCCCGAGGCGTTCCCGCTCCCAGGGCGCGAGCCGCCCTGTCGGCGAAGGCTCGGTAGGCTCCAGCCCGAGGCGTTCCCGCTCCCAGGGCGCGAGCCGCCTTGTCGGCGAACGCTCGGTAGGCTCCAGCCCGAGGCGTTCCCGCTCCCAGGGCACGAGCCGCCCTGTCGGCGAACGCTCGGTAGGCTGGTGGCACCAGCCCCATCAATCCACGCCCACAGTCAAACAAGCCCCCTTCTAGGGGGCCACGCAAACGATGGCGAAGCTCATACCAGCCCACCGAGGGAGGGAGCGCAGCGACCGACCGACCGGCCGCTTGCGGCCGTGCGTGGCAGAGTCGCTGACGCCCAGGGGGGTCTAAAGAACCCAGCCCCCTTCTAGGGGGCCACGTAGACCACCGCGAAGCTCATCCCAGCCCACCGAGGGAGGGAGCGCAGCGACCGACCGACCGGCCGCTTGCGGCCGTGCGTGGCAGAGTCGCTGACGGTTGTGGGGGTCTAGTTGTAGGGGTCTAAAGGACCGAGGCCCCTTCAAGGGGCCTCGCAGACCACGGCGAAGCTCATGTCAGCGCACCGAGGGAGGGAGCGCAGCGACCGAGCGGACGGCCTTGCGGCCGTGTGGGGCAGAGTCGCTGACGCCCAGGGGGTCTAAAGACTCGCTTGCTTTTAGCGCTTGTCCATCGGGACGTAGGCGCGCTCGCCCTCGCCGATGTAGACCTGCCGGGGGCGGGCGATCTTTTGCTCGGGATCCATGAGCATCTCTTGCCACTGGGCGAGCCAGCCGGCGGCGCGGGGGATCGCGAAGAGGACCGGGAAGAACTCGACCGGGAATCCGATCGACTGGTAGATCAGGCCCGAGTAGAAGTCGACGTTGGGGTAGAGCCTGCGCTCGACGAAGAACTCGTCGTCGAGGGCGATCTTCTCGAGCTCGAGGGCGATGTCGAGGAGCGGGTTCTTGCCGGTCTCGGCGAACACGTCGTGGGCGAGCTGCTTGATGATCCGGGCGCGGGGGTCGTAGTTCTTGTAGACCCGGTGACCGAAGCCCATCAGGCGGCGCTCACGGTTTTTGACGCCCTCGATGAAGCCGGGGATGTTGCCGAGGCTGCCGATCTCTCGGAGCATGCGCAGGACGGCCTCGTTGGCGCCGCCGTGGAGCGGGCCATAGAGCGCGGCCGAGGCCGCGGCCAGCGAGCAGTAGGGGTCGGTCTCGGCCGAGCCGACGGCCCGGGCGGCGCTGGCCGAGCAGTTTTGCTCGTGGTCCGCGTGGAGGATGAACAGGACGTCGAGGGCCTTCTCGATCGCCGGGCTCGGCTCGAACTTCGGCTCCGCCATGCGGAACAACATGTTCATGAAGTTGCCGACGTAGCTGAGGCCGTTGTCCGGGTAGATGTAGGGCCGACCCTGCATGTGGCGGAAGCACCACGCGGCGATCGTCGGCATCTTGGCGATGATCTTGATGATGTGCTCGCGGCGGACGGCGGGGTCGCGGACGTTCTTGCTGTCCTCGTAGAAGGTCGAGAGCGTGCCGAGCAATGAGACCAGCTTGCCCATCGCGTGGGCGTCCCACTTGAAGCCCTCCATCCCGTGGATCAGGTACTGGTGGACGTAGGTGTGGTGGGTGATCTGATCAACCCAGCCGTCGAACTCGGACTTGGTCGGGAGCTCGCCCCACAGCAGCAGGTACGCGACCTCGAGGAAGGTCGAGTGCTCCGCGAGCTGCTCGATCGGGTACCCGCGGTAGCGCAGGATGCCCTTGTCGCCGTCGATCAGAGTGATCGCCGAACGACACGAGGCGGTGTTCTTGTAGGCCGGGTCGTAGGCCATCAAGCCGAAGTCGTCGTCGTCGACCTTGATCTCGCGTAGGGCACTCGCTTGGATCGTGCCGTCGGTGATGGCGAGCTCGTATTCCTTGCCGGTTCGGTTGTCCTTGACAGTGAGGGTGTCGGCCATTCGCAGCTCCGTAGTTCCGTGGTTCCGGCCCCGAGAAGTCAGTTGGGATGCGCGGGGCCGCTGGGGCGTCGGCCGCCGCGATGATGCGCAAGACGGTTGTGTCCGTCGAGCAAAATCGCCGAGCGCGGGTGGAGGGGGGTGGGCCCGCGCTGATGGTGCTCTCTCGTCCCTGTCGTCAGGGTTCGATGGCGGGCGTGAACACCTGCCAGCGATCGAGGGCAACGCCGCCTTGGTCGACGCCGCCAAGCACGAAAGTAACACCGTTCGCGAGGGAAGCTAAATGGCCACCGCTGGCCCGTAGCGGGGCCGAATTCGGCTCGCTGACGCTGGCGTCGTCCCGCGCGATGCGAAGCCACCGCGCCTCGCCCTGCGCGTAGAGCGCGAAATCGTCGGCGAAGATCAGCGGGTCGGGCAGGGCGAGAGGGAGGAAACTCTCGCGGATCTCGACCTCGGCCGACCCGCCGACGATCACCTCGATGCTCGCGGCGTCGGCTGTCGGGCTGCCGTCGATCGACCCGCCCAGACACAGCACGGTGACCGCGTCGGCGCCGGGGTTTTGGATGGCGCAGGCCAGATCTCGCCACGCGAGGCTCGGCCCGACGCTGGCCCCGGCGCTGGTCAGCAGCGCGAGCGGCCCGGCCTCTTCGCCCCCGACGAGCAGGACGTCGGCGGTCGGGTCGTCGTCGGTTGCGATCCACAGGGCCGCGGCGCCCACGCGCGGAGCGTCGAGGACGAGGTCGGCGACGGGCGCGGCCGCGAGCACGCCGTCGTCGTCGGGCAGCAGATCGATCGCAACGCCGTCGAGCAGCCCGCCGCCGCCGAGCAGGTACAGGCGGGTGCGATCGGGATCGACGAGCACGGAGGCGCCGGGCCGGGCCCCGATCTCGGCGGCCCCGTCGACGCTGAGCTCGGACCACGCGTCGGCGCTGGGATCGTAGCGCCAGGCCGTCGGCTCGAGCTGCTCCCAGGCCATGCGCACGACCGCGCCGTCGGCGGCCGAGAACAGCCCGCCGTCGTCAGCGCCGAAGCTGACCGTGTCGGGCAGCCGACTCCCGGCCTCGAGCGCGAGCGAGTAATGGTTGAGCAAGAAAGTGTCGCCGTCGGCCTGGACCATCAGCATGCCGCGACCGATCGCCTCGGCGGCGAGCAGCGCGGGGTCGGGGGTGTCGAGGACCTCGGGCCAGGTCGACAGCAGCCCCGGGCGGCCGAGGAAGAGCGCGAGGCCGACGTCGGCGCCCGCGGTCGCGAAGGGCACCGTCGAGCCCCAGGCGAGGAGCTCGTCGCCGTCGGCGAGGTAGAGCTCGAGCTGCTGCAGCGAGGTGCTCGGCTCGCCCTCGAGCTCGAGGCTGAAGTCGAGGCCGTCGACCCCAAAGCTGAACGCGTCGCCGCTCGGGCGCATGACCAGGCTCGCGTTGTCGGCTCGCTCGTAGTCGCTGGTGTCGGCGGGCAGGATCACGGTGATCGGGAGCTCGCGGGGGCTCTCGCACGCGCTCGCGCCGGCCAGCGTGAGCGCGAGGCCGAGGCCGAGGCCGAGCTTGGCGGCGATCCGCTCGCGCGAGAGCCCCGTGACCCGCACGGTCTTGCGCTTGCCGGTCGGGCCGCGCACGAGCTCGATCGCGCTGCGCGGGACGCCGAGGGTCTTGCTCAGCAGCTTGACGATCGCCGCGTTGGCCCCGCCGTCGACCGGTGCGGCCTTGACGTAGATCTCGAGGCGGCCGTCGTGGAGCTTGCCGATCGACTCACGCGAGGACCGGGGCTTGGCGTGGAGGTCGAGATCGACGGCGCCGTCTGGGCGTACGCGGAGCACGGCGGGACCCTAGCAGGAACGTTCTGAGACCCCCACAACCGTCAGCAACTCTGCCACGCACGGCCGGTCGGTCGCTGCGCTCGCTCCCTTCCTGCGTCGATGGGATGTGCGACGCGCGGGCAAATCTAGTTTCCGGTGTCCGGGGGTCGCGCCGTGCGCGGGGGAATCGAGTCGGCTGGCGCGAAGCGGGGGCGGTGGCCGGACGCGCCCACGGGTCCGACGCCGACGTAGCGCCCGTCGCGGATCCAGACCGCCTCGCGGTGGAGGTTGACGGTCGTGCATACGTGGGCGGGGAGCAGCCACAGCAGCTGGCCCAGGGTCGGTCCGGCGGCGCCGGCGGCGACGCGGCAGGGCAGGTGCTCCTCGCTCGGGCGCTGGGGCTCGAGCTCGGGGTGATCGAGGACCGCGCAGCTCGGCGGCGCGACGTCGGGAGAGATGCCCTTGCTGCCAGCGTCGAGGGTCACGCGGCCGGGGCCGACGCTGATCACCCGAGTGGCCACGAAGGCCGCCGAGCGCAGGCCGATGTCGGCGGCCGCGTGGTGCGAGCGGCTGTCGGACAGCACGATCGTCCCGGGCGAGACGCGGTGCTGCCACGGACCGCCGCGGAGCCCGGCGTGGTCGAGCGCGTGGGCGTAGCTGTGGGTGCCCGAGGTCACCAGCTCGAGCGCGGCCGCCCCCGACTCGAGCGCGGCCTCGAGCGAGGCCTCGAGCGCGGCCGCGAGCTCGACGAGCGCGTCGTAGCCCCGATGAGCCTCGCCGCGTTGATCCCAGCCGAGGTGGCCGTCGTAGCCGTGCAGGCCCGTGAGCACGAGCGGCGCGGGCACGGCCTCGAGCTCGCGCCAGATCGCGGGCGGCGAACCGGTCCGCTGCATGCCGAGGTCGACGTCGAGCATGATCGGCAGGGGCGCGGTGAAGTCCTGGCTGCGAACCCAGCTCGCGAGCGCGGCGAGGTGCGCGGGCGAGTCGGCGAGCAGCTGGACCGTGGCGTGGGCGTGGGCCCGGGCGAGGCCGAGCGCGGCGAGCAGGGCCGCGCGCTGGAGCGGGTAGGCGAGCAGGACGTCGACGGCGATGTCCCCGGCGGTCGCGAGCAGCAGCTCGAGCTCGTCGCAGGTCGCAACCTTGAAGTGGCGCAGGCCGGCGTCGAGCATGGCCTCGATGATCACGGCCTGCTTGCTGGTCTTGAGGTGCGGCCGCCAGCGCGCGGCCCCGCCGACGCGCTCGAGCGTCGCGCGGAGGTTGGCGGCCACCGCGTCGAGATCGATGACCAGCGCCGGGGTGATCAGCTCGTCGACGAAGGGCGCGAGCGCGCGATCGAGGCTGTCCGTGGTCACGCGATCCAGGCTACAACCCCCGACATGAGCGACCAAGACCACAGGTCCTTCGCGCCGCCGCTGCGCATGCTGATGGGTCCCGGCCCGAGCGACGTCCACCCGCGGGTGCTCGCGGCGATGGCCCGGCCGACGATCGGCCACCTCGACCCCGAGTTCGTCTCGCTGATGGACGAGGTCAAGCGCCTGCTGCAGTACGCGATGCGGACCGACAACGATCTGACCTTTCCGATCTCTGCGCCCGGGTCCGCGGGCATGGAGGCGTGCCTCGTCAACCTGATCGAGCCCGGCGACGAGGTCGTGGTCTGTCGCAACGGCGTGTTCGGCGGGCGCATGCACAGCATCGTCGAGCGCGCGGGGGGCCGGCCGGTGGCCGTCGACGACGCGTGGGGCGATCCCGTCGACGTCGACAAGGTCGAGGCCGCTCTGAAGGCGCACGGCGACGCCAAGATCCTGGCCTTCGTCCACGCCGAGACCTCGACGGGCGCCCTGTCCGACGCCGCGCGCCTGGCCGAGCTCGCCCGCGCCCACGACTGCCTCACGGTCGTCGACGCCGTGACCTCGCTCGGCGGCGTGCCGCTCGAGGTCGACGCCTGGGGCCTCGACGCGGTCTACTCGGGCTCGCAAAAGTGCCTGTCGTGCGCGCCGGGCCTGTCGCCGGTCTCGTTCTCGCAGCGCGCCGTCGATCGCATCCGCGCCCGCGCGACGCCGGTCCAGTCGTGGTTCCTCGATCTGAGCCTGGTCATGGGCTACTGGGGCGGCGGGGCCAAGCGGGCCTACCACCACACCGCGCCAGTCAACGCGATCTACGGGCTCCACGAGGCGCTGCTCATGATCCACGAGGAGGGCCTCGAGCGCAGCTGGGCCCGCCACCGCCTCCACCACGAGGCGCTCGTGGCCGGGCTCGAGGGCCTCGGCTTGCGCCTGCGGGGCGACGCCGCCCACCGCCTGCCGCAGCTCAACGTCGTCGAGCTCCCGGCTGGCCTCGACGACGGCGCCGCGCGCCGCCAGCTGCTCGACGACTACGGCCTCGAGGTCGGCGGCGGGCTCGGCGATCTCGCGGGCAAGGTCTGGCGGATCGGGCTGATGGGGACGGCGTGCTCGCGCCGCAACGTGCTCGGCTGCCTCGCCGCGCTCGACGACGTGCTGCGTGGCGCCGCTCCGGCCGCGGGCAAGGGCCTCGGCGTCGCCGCCGCCCTGGCCGCCTACGGCTGAGGCGGGCGCTTGGGGTAGGGTGGCCCATGCGCTCGTGGTCCCTGGCCATTTTGCTCACGCTCACCGGGTGCTCGACGGGCGCGGGGGAGATCGAGGGCTCGACGCAACCCGAGCCGAGCGCGAGCCCCTCCGTGGCGACCGCCGCGGCCGCGGCACCCACCCCCACGACTGACACCGAGGGACAGCCCATGCGTGTGCTGGTGACGGGCTTCAACGACTGGCGCGATCTCGGCGACCCCGCCAACGTTTGGCGCTGCCGCGACAACCCCAGCTGCCGGCTCTTGCTCGGTGACGCCACCGAGCAAGAGCCGAGCGAGTTCCACGGCCCCCTCGCGGAGCGCCTCCGCGCTCGCGCGCCTGACATCGAGTGGCGCTTCGCGACGATGCCCGTGACCTGGGAGGCGTTCAGCGACGTCCCGGCCGATGTCGACGTGATCGTCAATATCGGCTTGGGCATCTACGATCGCTTTGACGTGCTCCAACTCGAGGCCGGCGCCTACAACCAGCGCGAGGGCGCCGACGCCCTCGGCCAAGCCCGCAGCGAGCCGATATCGGCCACCGCCCCCGAGGTCCTCGCCGCGCCCCAGCAAGGCCCCATCCCAACCCGCCTCGACGCCCTCGCCGGCCGCAGCTTCGGCTCCTTCGAGGTCGTGGTCGCGCCCGCCCGGCCGGCCAACACCTACCTGTGCAACGAGACCCACTACCACGCCCTCGAGGCCGTCAGGGCCGGCAAGGGGCGTCTTCGCGAGGTCTACTTCCTCCACATCCCCTATGCCGAAACCAGCGACTACACCCCGCTCGCCGAGGCCACCACTGACCTCATCTTGGCCTTGACCCCGACCGCTCACGAGTAGCCCCATGCGCGTCGCGGAGGGGAGGGCCAACAAGCACGAACCCCGAGACCGGCGTCGCCGACCTTGGGGTCCATCTGTTCCTCTCGAGGGCTTTGGGGCTGCGTTTAGAACGTGTAGCCGGGCAGCCCGGAGGCGCCGCACTTGCCCGTCATCAGCGCGGCCATCAGGAGCTTGCGGCCCTCGCTCTGGGCGGTGATGTCGGTGTTGGTGGTCATCAGTCGGACGCCGTCGTTGGCCTCGCCGAGGAAGATCTCGTGGGGCTCATACTGGAACAAGAGTTGGTCGCTGAAGCGCTTCTTCACTTGGTCGAACTTCTCGACCTCGACGTCGACCGTGCCCTCGAACACGAAGTTGCGCCACACGGTGAACAGGACCTCGCCATTGGCGGCGATGACCTCGCGACGCGAGCTGTGGAGGGCGGGGCTGTCGACCTCGCAGGTCTTCTCGCCAGCGGCGTCGTAAATGGCGTTATTCTCGATGAAGAGGTGCAACTGACCGTCGAGCTCCAGGCCCTCATAGACCTCGGCCTCGACGATCTCCCACACGATACTGCCGTCGTCGCTGCCACCGTCTGCCATCGTCATTTGGATGTTGACATCGAGGGACCCGCGGAAGTCGTTGCCGGTGTCCTCGGACGAGTCACAGGCGGGAGCGAGGGTGACGAGAGCGGCGAAGGAAAAGGCGGAGAGAGCGCTGCGCATGGTGGAAACCTCGGTTTCGTTCGGCCGTTGGAAGATAAGGCAGACTACAGAACAATGCCAGGGTTAAAGCGAAGAAAACCTGATGAATTTTGCGCACTGTGTACCGATTGGAGCCGGAATTCTCTATTTTCGGTCTAAATTACACACCCAACGGAATTGCTCATGGCTGATCTTCTGAGCACTCTTTTGAGCACTCGTTAGATCCTAAAACTGGCCACAATTAATATTAGGTATTGGCGGCATCAAAGATCAGCTATCGATCTTTGGGTCGGGCCGTCCTGCGCTGTGCCCGTGATTTCGGCAGGCGGTACAATCGCGCGTCCGGATGGAGCAGCTGCCCGAGTCCCAGCGGCCCAAGGAGGCCGAGACCGTCGCGGACATGGACAGTGATCCGGGCGACACGACGAAGCTGTCGACGATCGGGCGCTACGTGATCCTCGACTCGGTCGGGATCGGCGGCATGGGGCTGGTCTGCGCGGCTTACGATCCCAAACTGAATCGTAAGATCGCGCTCAAGCTGCTGCGCAACGCCTCGAACGACGAAGCCAGCGTCGCCGGCCGCAATCGGCTGTTTCGCGAGGCCCAGGCCCTCGCGCAGCTGAGCCACCCCAACGTCGTCACGGTCCACGACGTCGACGTGTTCGAGGGCCAGGTCTACATCGCGATGGAGTTCGTCGAGGGCACGACGCTGCGCGAGTGGCTGCGCGAGGAGCCGCGCGACTGGGAGGCGGTCCTCGACAAGTTCATCCTCGCCGGACGCGGGCTCGTCGCCGCGCATCAGGCCGACATCGTCCACCGCGACTTCAAGCCGTCGAACGTGCTGTTGAGCACCGATGGTGACGTTCGTGTGGCGGACTTCGGCGTGGCCAAGGAGCGCGATCGGCAGCAGCGCGATCCGGAGCGGGAGCGCGCGGAGTTCGAGCGAAAGCGGCGCACGGCGTCCGGGGACGGGGAGCCGCTCGAGGCGACCGCCGAAGACGCGCTGATCGACGAGATTCAGTCCAACGTCAGCGTCCAGCTGACGGTCGCGGGCCGCATGGTCGGGACCCCGGCGTACATGGCCCCCGAGCAGCACATGGGCCTGCGCATCGGGCCCTTCACCGATCAGTACGCGTTTTGCGTGAGCCTCTACGAGGCGCTCTATGGGCGCCTGCCCTTCGAGGGGGCGGACCGCCGCGACCAGCTCGCGAAGATGACCGAGGGCAAGGTGCCGCCTCCGCCCAAGGAGAGCGCGGGACGCAACGTCCCCCACTGGCTGCACAAGATCCTCGCTCGCGGGTTGCACCCGCACCCCAACGAGCGCTGGCCGTCAATGGAGGCGCTGCTCGCCGCGCTCGAGCGCGATCCGGTCAAGCGCATGCGTCGAGTCGCGGTCCTCGCCGTCGGCGTCCTCGGACTCGGTGCGGGGGTCGCCGGGATGGTCCTTGGCCTCGGACCCGACGAGGAGGTCAACCACTGCCCCGCGCTGAGCCGCGACATCGACGAGCACTGGAACGCCGACCGCCTCGCCGATGTCCAAAAGGCGTTCTTGGCCTCGAGCAAGCCCTACGCGGGCGACGCGGCTCGGCGCGTGAGCGAGACGCTCAACCTGTGGAGCGCGGTCTGGGGCGACAGCCGGGTCGCGATCTGCGAGGCCACGCGGATCGGGGAGCAGTCGGCTGCGCTGCTGGACGTGCGCATGTATTGCCTCGACCAGCGCGCCCGTGAGTTCGACGCGATGGTCGATCTGTTCGTGGAGGCTGACGACGAGATCGTCGAGCGCTCGGTCCAGGCCGCCTACGCCCTCGGCGACCCGCGGGCCTGTGAGACGGTCCGAGACACGGGCGAGATCGCCGACCGCGATCTCGATCAGGCGGTCGCCGAGCAGGTCAAGGCGATGGAGGCGGATCTCAACCGCGCGTTCGCGCTGGCCTCGGCCGGGAAGGCGGCCGAGAGCCTGCCGCTCCAGGCCCGAGTCGTGGCCCGGGCCCGCGATCTCCCCCACCCGCGCACGCGATCGCGGGCGCTCTACGATCTGTCCAAGTCCCAGTTCGAGACGGGCGACCTCGCGGGCGGTGAGGCCAGCTTGCGCGAGGGCATCGAGCTCGCCGCCGAGCTCGGCGACGTCGAGCGCGAGACCGAGGTCTGGTCGCGGCTGATCTTCTACCTCGGCTCGGAGCAGCAGCGCTTCGACGAGGGCCGGGCGTGGTCGCTCGCGGCGTCCTCGGCCCTGGTCCGGGCCGGCAAGCCGGCCAAGCTCGAGATCCGTCACGAGGGCACGATCGCCGCGCTCGAGCTGGCCGAGGGCCACTTCGAGCCCGCCGTCGAGCACTACGGTCGGGCGCTCGCGCTCGCGCGCAAGGAGTACGGCGAAGACCACCCGGCGACGATCCGCATGATGATGAACTACGCGGTCAGCGTGGCTCGCCTGCGCCGCTACGACGACGCCGAGGAGGTCCTGCTCGAGGCCGTGAGCCGGTCCAAAGAGGTCTACGGCGCCGCCCACCCGTGGCTGGCGACGGTCTACTACAACCTCGGCAACGTCTACCTGATCGCCGACAAGGCCGACAAGGCCGAGCAATCCTACCGCGACGCGCTCCAGATCCGCGAGCGCGTGGGCGGCCCCGACGCGCCGAACCTGGCCCGTCCGCTCCACGCCCTGGCCAAGATCGCCCGCAAAAACGAGCGCTACGACGATGCGCTCGCCGACCTCGAGCGCGTCGTCGCGATCTATATCAGGACCCGCGGCGAGAGCTCGCGCGACGTCGCGGCCGCGTTGTTGGACATCGCCGCGACCCAGCAGGCGCTCGGTCGCTACGAGCACGCGCGCGCGACCTACGACAAGGTCGAGGCCATCTACGACAAGATCTTCCCCGACGGCCACGTCCACGTTGGCGGGCTCGAGAAGCGGCGCTGCGAGCTGTTCATCGCGGCCGAGCTGTGGGTCGCGGCCGTCGAGGCCTGTGACCGCGCGCTTGCGAACAACGCACGCTTCGACATCGAGCTGGAGATTGAGCGAGAGATCCAGGCGCTGCTCGTCGAGGCCGAGCGCGGGCGTGGGCGCGGGCTCGCGGCCGAGCGCGCGCAGCAACGCGTCGACGCCCTCGACGCCCAGATCGCCGCGGCCGCCAGCCAACAAGACCCAGGCTGAGAACGAGCGGCCACGAAAACCACCGACCGCGGCGAGCAGGCGCCGCGGCCGGTCGTTCGAAAAAACCAGGATCCGTCACTCGCTCGACATCGGCGTCGGCGAGGACATGGGCACCGCGGGCAAGACCTTGATGTCGAAGCCGCCGCGGTCGAGGCTGGTCCCCGTATCGTGCCACATGCCCCGCCAGACCACGGTATTGCCATTGTATGTGCCCAGCGGAACCTCGGGCACGTGAAAGCCGAAGGTCAAGCGATGGCTCGAGAAGGGGCCCATGAAGGTCCGATCCGAGGAAAACTCGGGCCACCGCTTGTCGCGGCCGATCCAGCCCTCACCGAGGGTGAGGATGTTGCCGAGTCCGAAGTAGATCGTGGCGTAGACGGGGTGGTAGGCGACCGGGTCGGGGTTTCGGACCCAGACATGGTAGGTCGCGGGGTTGCCGATCTGGACGGTGCTGTTCCAGGCCTGGGAGTAGATGAAGGGCGTCTTGGTCGTAGCCGTCCGAACCTTTTTTTCGAGCTCCTTTGGATCGAGGCTCGAGAACGACATTCCCTGACCTTGCGCCATCTCCCGTAGCATCGGGATCTCTTCGCTCAGGTGTTGGAGTTCCATTTTGATCTGTTCTTCACTCTTTGCGGCCATTATCGGTTGTCCTTTTGTTGCGTCGACTACCCATCAAAGCAGCGCGGGGCGAGCCCCCGCGCGGCTGTCTTGCACCCTAAATGTACGCATACCGTAAGTCGACAAATGATTGTCATTATGCATATTTTTCGGTGCCACCCTCGCGAAGTTCGAGAGGGCGGCGAGCCACGCGCCGTACCAGGTCGTCAGTCAGCCGATGATCATGTCTTCGCGACGAAGCTGGCGGCCGTCACGAAACCGACAGGGGTCCCAGCGCGTGAGCATCGGGTGGGCCTCGCCCGTGGCGAGCCACCGCGCGACCAGCTTGCCGACCGCCGGGGCCATCATGAAGCCGTGACCCGTGAACCCGCAGACCTGGATCAGCGCCGGGTGGTCGGGGCTCGGGCCAACGATCGCGTCGCCGTCGGGCGAGATGTCGTAGGGCCCGGACCACTGGCGCAGGGGCTCGAGGTGGCGGGCGATCGGCATCACGCGGGTCAGCGCCCGCGCGACGTTCGACAAGAAGCGCAGGCTCGAGCCGAACTCGACGCGATCGCTGGGTGGGAGGCCCGGGGGCTCGGGTAGCGTGATCCCGGTGACGAGCTCGCCGCGGGTGCTCTGCGAGAAGTACAGCCCGGTCTCGAGGTCGACGACGAGAGGGTCCAAGAAGGGCTTGAGCGGCTCGCTCGACAGGATCTCGTGGCGGTGGGGGTGGTTGGGCAGGTCGATCCCGAGCGAGCGGTTGATCGCCACGCTCCAGGCCCCGGTCGCGTTGACGACCCGCGCGGCCCGGACCTGCTCGCCGGTTGAGAGCCGCGCCCGATAGCCGCCGTCGGCGAGGGGCTCGAGCGCGTCGACGCTGGTGTGGGTCCGGAGCGTGACCCCGCGGGCGACCGCCTGGCCGGCGTAGCCCCACACGAAGGGCCACGGAAACACGACGCCGTCGTCGGGGTTGTAGGCGGCCACGCGGACCTCGGACACGTCGAGCTGCGGGACCAGCTCGAGGGCCTCGCGCGCGGCCAGGAGCCGGGTGGGCACGCCGACCTGCTCGTGGACCGCGACGTTGCGATGGAGGCGGCGCTCACCCGACTCGGTCCGGGCCAGGAACAGGTAGCCGCCCTGGCGAAACCACAGGTTGATGTTGAGCTCCTGGGCGAGGTGGCGGCACAGCTCGATGCTCTCGCGCATCAAGGCGACGTTGCCCGCGTCGCCCCACTGCATGCGCAGGCCGCCGCCGTTGCGGCCCGAGGCCCCGGACACGAGGTAGCTGCGCTCGACGACCGCGACCTTGCCCATCGCCGCGTGGTGGTGGCGGGCGAGGTTGTAGGCGATCGCCAGGCCCATCACGCCGCCGCCGATGATCAGCAGGTCGAGCTCCGCGGGCAGCTTGGCGTCGCGGCTGCCGAGGGTCGCGTGGTCGGGCGGGCTCATGGCGGGTCCGTCGCCTCCTCGGCCGCGCTCGAGGGCTCGGGATCGGCGAAGGGATCGGGGGCGGTCGCGAGCGCGCCGAAGCTGACCGGCTCGGTCGGGGGCCGGGCGGTGAAGGGCTGGAGCTCGTGGGGCTCGGCGAGCCCGCGGCGGATCAGCTCGCGCGCGACCGCGGCCATGCACTCCTTGCCCTGGCACGGGCCGGTCCCGAACCCCGTGTAGCGCTTGATCTCCTCGATCGTGGTGAGCCCGGCCGCGAACGCGTGGTCGAGCTCGCGCTTGCTCACGTCTTCGCAGCGGCACACGAAGGATCGGTCGGTCATTTTGGCTCCTGGGGGGGCTCGGCGAAGCGGTCGCCGACGACGGCGCGCTCGCGCATCGGCGGCGGCTGGGGCGGGGCGCTCGGGGTGTAGTGCCGGGCCCCGCGTGCGTCGTCGGGCGCGGCGGCGAGGGCCTCGAGCAGGGCCGTGGCCACGCGCGCGCCGTCGCGGGCCGCCGCCTGGGGTCCGATCCACCCGCAGACGTCACCCGCGGCCCACAGGCTCGTGGCCCCGAGCGCGCCGCAGCGTCCGTGGCTCGCGGCCGCCCGCTCGACGGCGAAGCCCGCGCCGTCGAAGCGCAGCGACACGCCGGCCTGGGCCGCGAGCTCGTGGGCGGGCGCGGGCGGTCCGGCGACGGCCACGAGCGCCGCGCTGACGCGGCGCCCCCGGCAGATCAGCGCCTCGACCCGCTCGCCCCCGACGGCGCGCTCGATGTCCTGGGGCTCGACGAGGTCGACCTTGGGGGCGTCGGGGCTGCGCTGCGCGTCGAGGGCCTCGCGCAGGGTCGCCGCCCAGGGGCCCTCACCGACGACCACGCAGGGGCCGGCGATCCGGGTATCCGTCCGCCGCAGCGCGCGGACGAGCCCGCGGGCCGCGACGATGCCCGGCAGATCGTTGTTGACGAAGGGCACCATGGGGTCGCGGCTGCCCGTGCAAAACAGCAGGTGACGGGGACGGATCGCGTGGAGCCGCTCGGTCTGCCCGCGCAGCTCGCTCGCGCCAACGAGCGCCAGGGGTTGTTCCAGAGGCCCTCCCTCGCCAGGTCCGGGCAGGCCCTGGCGGGGACCCGGGTAGATGCCGAACACCCCGGCGTTGGCGAGCAGCTTGGTCGGCGCGGGGCCGCAGAGCTCGGGGGCGAGGTTGGCGTCGAGCTGCGTGGGCGCGAGGCGATCGAGGATGAGGTGGTCGACGCCGGTCTGCTCGAACACGGCGGCGGCGGCTCGCCCGGCCGGGCCGGCCCCGATGATCAGCACGGGCAGCTCGTGGCCGAGGTACTCGTACTCGCGCTCGCTGACGCCCTCGGGCAGCTCGCCAAAGCCGGTCAGGTTGCGCGCGAACTCCTGCATGACCTGGTTGACGACCCGCGGCCGGACCATGAGGTGGTGGTGATCGATGCCGCCAGGAAACACGCGGTCGACGAGCTGGGTCGGGTCGAGGCGCTTGGGCTGGTAGCTGTTTTGCGAGCTCGCGCGCATGCCCTCGCGGACCGGGACCATGCACGCGCGCACGCTCGGTCGGCCGTCGACGCGGACGAGGCAGGTGCCGCAGTCACCGCCGAGGCAGTAGGGCCCGCGCGGGCGGCGGTACTTGGGCGAGCGGCTGGTCATCAGCATGCCCGCGGCGATCAACGCGGTCGCGAGGGTGTCCTCGGGTCGCGCTTCGATCAGCGCCTCGTCGAAGCGCAGGCGCACAGCCTGAGCCTCGGGCTTAGCGGGCACCAAGAGCGGTCGCTTGCGGCTCACATGGCCCTCGTACCACGTCGCTAGGCGCGTGCGCCGAAGATTGCGGTTCCAACCCGGATCAGCGTCGCGCCCTCTTCGATCGCAAGCTCGAAGTCGGCGCTCATGCCCATCGACAGCTCGCGCAAATCGACGCCGGGGCGCTCGGGCCCGTCGCGGAGGCGCTCGTGGAGCTCGCGGAGCTCGCGAAAGAAGCGCCGAGTGTGCTCGGGCTCGCCGGGCGGGGGGATGATCATCAGGCCGACGCAGCGGGCGTGCTCGGCCGTCGCGCAGGCGTCGAGCAGCGCGGGCACGTCCGAGGGCGCGACGCCGGCTTTTTGGTCCTCGCCGCCGAGGTTGACCTCGATCAGGAACTCCTGGACCCACCCGCCGTTTGCGGCTCGGCGCGAAATCGCGTCGATCAGCTCGGGCCGGTCGACGGTGTGGATCAGCGCGGTCTTGCCGACCATGTACTTGAGCTTGTTGGACTGGATCGCGCCGATGTAGTGCCAGCGAGCGTCGCGCTCGGGCGGCCAGTCGCGGAGCTTGTCGCGCAGCTCCTGGGCGTAGTTCTCTCCGAAGTCACGCAGGCCCGCGGCGTGGGCGGCCACGATCTTGGCCAGGGCTTGGCGCTTGCTGACCCCGATCAGGCGGACCTCGGGCCCGGGGCCGCGGCGCTCGATGGCCGCGGCCATGCGCGCGCGGACGCGCTGGAGGTTGGCGCCGATCTGTTCGACGAGCTCGGGCTTCGGCGTTGCGGTGTGGTCAGTCATGGCTGTGTTGGTCGCGGTGAGCCTCGAGCATGGTCAGGACCTGCGCGAGGGGGAGGCCGACGATCCCGGTGTAGCTGCCCTCGATCGCCTCGACCAGCCCTGCGGCGCGGCCCTGGATCGCGTAGGCGCCGGCCTTGTCGGACCACTGCGCGGCGTCGAGGTAGGGGTCGATGAAGGCCGCGAATTGTGCGTCGCTCAGCGCCCGCATGCGCACGATGCTCGTCTCGACCAGGCGCTCGACGACCGGCGGTGAGCTGCGCGGGCGGGCGAGGGCGCAGGCGGTGCTGACTCGGTGGGCGCGGCCGCGGGTCAGCTCGCGCAGCATCGCGGCCGCGTGGGCGCGATCGCGGGGCTTGGCCAGGGGCTCGCGGTCCTCGTCGAGCCACACGGTCGTATCGGCGGCCAGGATCAGCGCCGCGGCCGGGAGCTCGGCGAGCGCGGCCGCGGCCGCGGCCTTGAGCGCGGCGACGCGCTCGACGTAGGCGATCGGGGCCTCGCCGGGGCGCCACGACTCGTCGCAGTCGACCGGGCGGACGGTGAAGCTCAGCCCGGCGCTGCGCAGGAGCTCGGCCCGGCGCGGTGAGGCCGAGGCGAGGACGAGGGCGGGGGGAAGCATGGCGCGGCGATGCTCTCGCGCGCGACGGTGGCTTGCAAACCGTTACACTGTGGCCATGTCTGCTCGACCCCCGCACGGGTCCCCTCCGTGTTCGCGACACGTCTCGCCCTGCGCGCTCGTCGGCCTCGCGCTGGGCCTGACGCTGCTCGCGGCGCCCCTGCTCGACAACGACACGCCCGAGTCGGCCACCGCGCGCGCCCCCGCCGAGGCCCCCGACCCCCTGCGCGGCCTGTGGATGCGCTACGACTCCCGGGCCGAGGGCGATCCGCTGCGCTTTTGGTACTTCCACGGCGACGGCAAGGGCCTGTACCGCTACGGCAAGGTCGGGCTCGCCAACACCCACAGCTTCGACTACCAGCTCGACGCGGAGCCGGGCCAGGACGTCGGCCTCGAGCTGCGCTTTCGCAAGCGCGGCGACGAGCACTCGCTGACCGCGGCGCTCGACCAGGACGGGCAGGGGCGCACGTGGATGACCCTGCGCGGCGATCCCTACGAGCCCGGCGCGCGCTACCGCAAGGTCGAGTCAGAGCTCGACTTCGCCGCGCTCGCCCGGCCGAGCGAGCTCGCAGCGGCGAAGGGGATCGGCGATCGGATCTGGATCGACTACCGCAACCTCGCGACGGGCGGCTCCGAATTTCACATGTACCAGCTCGCCGCGACCGCGATCGACGGGCGCGGGGTCGGGTGGTTTCACCGCGGGGACTTCGACGACTGGTCGACGGAGTCGCTGACCTACCGGATCGACGGCGACCGGGTCGAGCTGTTCTTCGACATCCGCGAGGAGCCCAACTCGACCTCGTTCCGGGTGATCTCCGGCGAGCAGGGCCGGGTCTTGGTGCTCGACGAGGATCCGCGGGACTTCTGGGCAACCCACCGCTACCGCGACGGTGGCCGCTCGTTCGAGACCGCCGCCTTCGACCTCGTCATCGGCCTCCAGCGCTGGCTCACCAGCTCAGGACCGCGTCCGCGATCTGCGGGTTGACCCCGGCCGCGATCACGATCGAGACCACCAGCCCGATCGAGACGAAGAGCAGATCCTTGGCGATCAGCTTGCCGACGTCGCGCATCGAGCGGCGCTCGTCCTTGGCCCGGGTCAGGTTGATCGCCAGCTCGCGGCCCGCGAGCAGGCCGAGGAACACCCAGGTCGTGCTCATCGGGATGTTCGACTGGATCTTGAACACCAACAAGATGAGGGCGTAGGTGCAGTCGATCATCGTGGCGTGTCGGACATCCACGACCACGGCCTTCTCTTCGACGATCTCTTGGATCTTGTCGCCGCCGATATTGAACAGGACCGCGAGGCCCAGGAACAGCGCCCCCGCGACGGCGAGGAACTCGGTGAACGCGAGCTCCCGGGGCAGGAACACGGCCACGTTGGCGGCGTCTTGGGTCAGCCACATGCACCACAAGAACGCGGTCGCTGCCCACTGCGCGGGGTACCAGATCATGCGCGGCTCACCGCGGAATTTGCGGTCGATGAGCCGTCCGAGCGCGAGCCACAAGATGATCGCGACGACGAAGGCGATCACGTAGCCCGACACGCTCTTGGTCAGGACCGCGGTGATGCCCTTGGCGCTCGTCGCGAAGGACGAGAGGATGAGGAAGGTCGTCGAGACCGGGATTCGCATCCGGGTCAGGATGAGCAAGAACAAGGGCCCGGCGACCTGGAGGAACGCGAAGGTCTGAGGCGCGTCGGCGAAGCCCTTGGACGAGAGGCGGCCGTAGCTGACGTCGCCTCCGTTGACGTACCAGCTGTAGCCGAGCGTGCCGATCAGGATCCCGCCGATGAACAGCCACAGGACCCACCAGGGTCGCTGCTTGTTGGACGCGATGAAGGTGCCGATGGTCTGGATGCTGTCGTTGGCGATGACGGCGTAGCCGGCAAACACGAACCCGACCCACATCGCGATGTCGGGGTACGGATAGGCGAGCCCCGAGACGAGGAAGCCGACCGTGAGGATCGCCAGGAAGATTCGCTCACGGACTACGAGCTGGATGAACCTGCGCGGAAACCCCGTAAAATCGTTCTCTTCGACCATGGCTGAGGCCGCGAGGCTCCGCTTTCCACCTCGGGAGCGTCAACCTCGTGGTCGAGTGTTTGCACGAACGTCACACAGTCCAAATTGGGCTACGGAGCCGCTCTGGGGGCGTAAAGGCGTCATTGACGCCCTGTCGCGGCCTCGGATTTTTTCCGTCGTGACCGGGCTGACACACGTGTGCTAGCAGCCCGGGGTGCAATGCATCGTGTCGCCTCGCGCCGGAATTTGCGCCGAGGGCTTTGTCGCCAAAACTTGCAGTACGCCCGGTACAGCGGCGTTTTGGCTTCGCGCCCTCGGCGCAAATTCCGGCGCGAGGCGACACGATGCATTGCACCCCGGGCTGCTAGGCCTGACCCAGGATCTCGCGCAGCTGCGCGACCGTGTGCTCGTCTTTTTGGATCAGCTTCGCGGTCCCGTCGAGCTGTCGGCGCTGGCCCTGATCGAGCTTCGCCGCGGTGCACA
>NZ_PVNK01000268.1 GCF_002994615.1 Enhygromyxa salina
GAAGAAGCCCGCCGCCAAGAAGAAGACCGCCGCCAAGAAGAAGACTGCGGCCAAGAAGAAGGCCGCCAAGAAGAAGACTGCCGCCAAAAAGAAGACCGCCGCCAAGAAGAAGACCGCCGCCAAGAAGAAGACCGCCGCCAAGAAGAAGACCGCCGCCAAGAAGAAGACCGCCGCCAAGAAGAAGGCTGCCAAGCAGCAGACTTCCAAGAAGAAGGCGTCCAAGAAGAAGACTGCGGCCAAGAAGAAGACCGCCGCCAAGAAGAAGACCGTGGCCAAGAAGAAGACCGCCGCCAAGAAAAAGCCGGCCGCCAAGAAAAAGGCCGCGCCAGCGAAACCGGCCAAGCCTGCGGCGAGCGATGTGACGCTCGCCGTCGGAGACAAGGCGCCCGCGTTTGATCTGCCGGCTGACGACGGCCAGCGCTACTCCACGTCGTCCCTCGCGGGTCAGCGCTTCGTGCTCTACTTCTACCCGCGCGACAACACCTCAGGGTGCACGACCGAGGCCCAGGAGTTCACTCAGCTCGCCAGCGAGTTCGAGGCGCTCGGTGCGACCATCCTCGGCGTCAGCACCGACAGCCTCGAGTCACACGCGAAGTTCCGTGAGAAGCACGCGCTGGGCGTGGTTTTGCTGTCCGATGCCGACTACGAGGCGTCGCTGGCCTACGGGGCGTGGGGCGAGAAGTCGCTCTACGGCAAGCCGGTCGTCGGGATGATCCGCTCGACCTTCGTGGTCGGGCCCGACGGCACGATCGAGAGCAAGTACGTGGTCCGGAGGGCCGCTGGCCACGCCGCCGCCGTGCTCGCTGACCTCCGGGCATCCGAGCCCGAGCCCGACGAGCCCGAGCCCGACGAGTCCGAGGCCATCGAGGCGTCGGCATCCGAATCAGCGCCAGTCGAGGCCGACACCGCTGCACCGGACGCGACCGACGTCGAGGCGCCGGCCGAGTCCGACCCGGACGAGTCGGACAGCGAAGACGCGGCCAGCCCCGCAGCGGTCGAGGACGAGCCGGCAGACGAGGACGAGCCGGCGGACGAGGACGAGCCGGCGGACGAGGACGAGCCGGCGGACGAGGACGAGCCGGCAAACGCGGACGAGCCGGCGGACGCGGACGAGCCGACCACGGCCGAGTCCGTCTGATCGCCGCCCCCAGTCGGCCAAACACACAGGCCGATTGCGAGACACGAGCAGCAGCGGGTAGCTTTCACACATGCGCCCCGCTGCTGCTTTCGCTTGCGCGATCATGTTCGCGGTGCCGATCACGGTCGCCAGCGCGGGACCGCCCCCTGCCCCACCCTCGTCAACCCAAGCCGAGGGCGAGGATGCCCTCCCGCCTGCGATCGTCGACGCGCCGAGCGGGTTTTGGCTCAGCGTCGAGCTCATCGGACCGCGCGGCGCCCAGATCGATGCCGCCCGCGCGCTCGCGCAGCCTCCGGTCGTCGACGCGCTTCCACGCGGGGGCGCGCCGCCGCCTGGCGAGCTCGTCGGTCGCGTCGATACCCTCGACCAGGCCCTCACGTGGGTCAACGCCAACAGCTTCGCCGCAGTCAGCGACAACGGCGACGCCACGGCGGTGCCCGGCGGCCGGCTGTACGCGGACCACGGCCTGTTCTTGACGGCCCTCGTCGTCACGGCCGAGGTTATCGGTGGCGCGCAGCCCTACGCCTGGCCCCCCGCGGGCGCGCTGCCGCTGCCCCCCGACGTCGACTGGCAACCCGCGAGCCTCGCGGTCGCCCGCGCGCCAGTCTTCGCCGCCCCCTCGCCAAGCTTGCCGCCCGCTTCCGAGCGCTACCAGGTCGTCGACCTCGACGACTCGCTGTGGCTGCTCGAGAGCCAAGATCGATGCGAAGACCCAGGCTTGTCCTCGGTCCCGCCCACCTGCCTGCGCTGGGCCCGGATCCTGGTTCGTCGAGGCGAGCGCTTCTTCGGCGGCTGGGTGCCCGCGGCCCATGTGATCCCCGACAGCGCGTGGGTCGGCGGTCCCGGCGAGCGTCGCTTCGCGCTCTTGCCCGGCCACCGGGGTCACGACGAGGTCGGCTTCGTCCTGCTCGAGCAACGGGGTGAGCGGCGTGAGGGGCCGGTGGGCCTGGTTCAGGCTCACGCCGGGGACACCTGGCCTGCCGCGAGCGTCGAGGTCCTCGGCGAGGAGCTCGTCGTGCTGATCGCCGGGCAGCCCGCGCTGACCCGCCACATCAGCGCCGATCCCTTGGCCCCCTGAGAGAGCCCCTGCTGAAGGCTGGCTCGGTCAAGAACCGAGGAGCTCGTCTGCGATCCGCAGGGCGTAGAGCTGCCCCCGGTCGGAGCTGGCGTACACGCGCCCGAGCACCGGATCGAAGCTCGGCTGACCCGAGCTGCCGCTGCCGTTGAAGAAGCGCCCGAGCAGCTGGCCGTCGGCGGTCGCGTAGGCGAGCAGCCCGACGTCGGAGTGCGAGACGAACACGGTGTTGCCGACGACCAGCGGCGTCGCCAGCGAGCCCGGATCGAGCTGCTCGTGCCAGCGCACGCGACCGTCCTGCTCGAGGGCGTAGAGCCCCTCGAGCGAGCTCGCGGCCAGGACGATGCCCCCAGCCGCGGGCACGAGGCTGCCGACAGCCCGGAGCTTGGCGTTCCAGCGCCGCGCGCCGTCGTCCGTGGACAGCGCAAACACCCCCGAGGCCTGGTTGGCGACCAGCAGCTCGCCGCGCTCGGCGACCAACACGGGCGTCGTGTCGACGTCGACGAACAGGCCCTGGCCCTCGAGCGGCGCGAGCGACTCGGTCCACTTGGGCGCGCCGCTGACGGCGTCGATCGCCATGACCTTGCCGTCGGCGAAGCCCGTGTAGATCACGCCCGTGTCGCCGGCCGCAGGGTCGACCGGCGCCTGATAGGCCAGGCCCGCGCGCCCGTAGACCGTGAAATCCTTCTGGAACTCGCCGTCGAATTCCCAGACCCACTCGCCGCCGCGCAGATCCACCGTCAAGATCTGGTCGCGCGAATTGGCGAAGTGCACGACCCCCTCGCCGATCACCGCCGGGGTCCGGATCAGTCCGTTGGTGCGGTAGCGCCACACGACCTCGCGGGTGTCGAGATCGACGGCCACCAGCGCGCCGTCGTCGGTCCCGGTGATCAACCAGTCCGGGCGCTCGTTCGGCCGCGCGAGGTGTCCGAGACCCTGCTCGAGATCGACGACGACGAGCACCGGGACGCTGCTGAGCCCGCCGCCGATCGCCAGCTCCCACACGACCTCCCCGTCGCCGTCGTCGAGGACCAGCAGCGTGCCGTCGCGGCTGCCGACGTAGACGACCTCGCGGCTGGGATCTGCGACCGGCGAGCCGTACTCCTCGGTCCGGTAGCGGAAATTCTCCGGGACCGTGAACTCGCGGATGAAGTCGACCGACCAGATCGCCCGGGCGCCCTCCCCCTCGGGCTCGTGGACCATCACGGTGCGCTCGACCGGACCGCAGCCGAGCAAGCCGACGACGATCCCGGCCCAAACCGGGACCCGGACGCCACTGCGCTCGCGCCTGCTCGTCACGGGGTTGGGAACGGCGAAGGGGGCGGCGCCGCGAGCCGAGCTGCGAAGTCGGGATCGAGGGCCTCGACGCGATCGCGGACCATCGGGGTGGCCATCTCTTCGCGCGGGAATTCCTCGAAGTACTGCTGGTAGATCGCCAGCGCCTCGTCGCTGCGCTCGAGCGCCTCGAGCACGCGGCCTTGATGATAGAGCGCCATCGCCCGGTAGTAGTCGGAGGTGTGCGGCGCGATCTCCTGGAAGCTCGCGAGGGCCGCGTCGAGCTCGCCCTTGGCCTCGAGCGCGTTGCCCTTGCCCTCGAGCGCGGCGAAGCGCATCGGGTGGTCCTCGGGCACGTCGGCGAGGAAGGTCTCGTACTCGGCCAGCGCGGCGTCGAAGTCACCGGCCTGCATGGCCTGGGCGGCGGCGACCAGCAGCGCGTCTTGCTCGACCTTCTTGCGGCCCGCGCTCTTGGCCGCGGCCACCTGCTCGGTGATCTTGGTGTCGCGCTCGTCCTCGGTCGTGAAGACCGGGATGCGATAGAGCTTGATCGAGTCGCCGAGGCGCTCTTGCTCTTCGGGCGGAACCACCTGCCCGCGAACGATCGCGGCGGTCGCGTCTTGCAGGGTTCGCGCGGCTTCGGCGTCGGACGCGTGGCTGCGGTTGGTCAGCGCCACGCCGCCCGCGATCATGGCCACGGTGATGACGATCGCGCCGATGACGAGCTTGGGGGTGTCGATGACCTGGCGGCTGGCCTTTCGGACCCCGCGCTGGAACGCGTCGTCTTCTTTCTCGGCCTTGACGTTGGCCTTGCGCTTGCGTCGGCTGCGGTTCCACGTCGGCAGCTCGGCGCGCTCGCCGGGCGCGCGGTCGCCCTCACCCTTGCCAGCGCCCGTGCTGGCCGGCTCGTCCTTGCCCTCCGGCGCGGCCGGCATGAAGTCGAGGTCGTCGCTCACGGCTGGCCTGTCTACCGGACAGGCCGGCCCCTGTCCACCCAGCGCCGGCTGAACCGCTATGCTGGGCCCCGTGAGCGACCACCAGCGCGGAACTCGGCGTGGTCTCGTCGGGCTCACCCTGCTCCTGTTCGTCGGCGGCTGGGGTCCGCCCACGGGCGCACGCGTCGAGGCGCCAGCTCCGCCCGACGATCCCTTCGAAGCTCCGACCCCGCGCGATCCCGACGACGCGCCCTTCATGCCGGCGCCCCACAACCAGCTCGGCCAGTGGAGCGCCGGCCGCGAGCGACCTCTGACCCGCGGCTTCGACGACGACCACTGGGTTCAGCTGACGGCGGCTCCGACCTACGCGGCCTTGCACGTCCCCTTCATCGGCCGCGGCTCAACCCCGCTGCGAGGGGGCGGCGCGACCCTCGAGCTCGATCTGCGAGTGCTGCGCTGGCTCTTCGTCCGGGTCTACGGCGGCCACACGCTCCACCCGGTGTTCGAGGAGACCACCTACGACGAGGACGAGGGCGAGGTCGTGCTCCTGGCCAACGAGGGGGTGGTCCACGCGACCAACACCGGGGCCGCGCTGGTCTACGCCCTCGACATCGGTCGCTTCGTCCCACGGGTCGACGTCGGCGCGGGGCTCTTGTTCGTGCGCAGCCCGCCGGCGGCGCAGCCCGGGCAATGGGGCGCCGAGTGCCGTCAGGGGGGCGTGTGCGATCTCGGCCTGAGCTGCAACGCCGAGGAGATCTGTCGGCCCACCCCCTTCCCCGAGGTCCACGCCGGGATCGGCCTCGACATCCTGCTTGGCCAGCGCTGGGCCGTGGGCCTGTCGGTTCGCTACTACGCGCTGCTGCAGGCGCTCTCGCAGCTGCCCGTCTACCTCCACGGCAGCGCGCGACTGTCCGTGCGCTTTTGAGTCTCGATCTGCGGGCATGAAAAAGGACGGCCGAAGCCGTCCTCGTTCGTGCTCGCTCGTCGTGCGAGCAAACTCAGCCGCCGATACCGGGGCAGCTCACCTCGGGGAAGTCGGCGAGGGAGCAGGTCGCCGAGATCGACGTGCCACCTGCGGCCGGGTAGCCCGGGCGACGCGCGATCTTGAACTCGAGGTTGTAGTTCTGAGCCGCGCAGAAATCCGACATGTCGTCGTCGGTCGAGTCGGTGGCCATGCTGCTGTCGGTCAGCAGCGCGTAGCAGACGTTGACCTCGTCGGAGGGCATCGCGTAGTCGCCGGTGTTGGGGTCGATGACGTAGCCGGAGGCGTCGGTCTGGCACTCCTCGATGCGGACCGAGTTGTCGGTCCCGGGCGGGTCCTCCTCGACCGTGCACTCGGGATCGACGACCAAGGTCGAGGCGTCGGTGTCCTTGACGCACTTGGTGTAGCAAGCCGGCTGGATCTGATCCTCGATGCGCTGGGCGATCGCCTGGAGCGCAGTCGAGTAGTCGTCGTTGCAGATCGAGAACATGTTGCCGGGGGTGAACTCCTCGACGAGGTCACGCAGGCGGACCGGCGGGACCGCCTCGACCGGCTCGTCGGGGTTGTTGGGGTTGACCGCCTCGCAGCCCGGCCCGATGCCGAAGTCGTTCTCGAACTCGGGGTCCGTGGCCGCGGCGCTGCTGTAGAAGGCCTTGCCGTCGTTGGACACGCCGCCGATGAGCGCGACGATGACCTCTTGCTCGGCGTTGAGGGTCTGCTTCTCCTCCTCGAGACCCTGGATGAGGCCGAGGTAACGGCTCATCGGGTGCAGAACCGCGGACGAGTCGTCGACGGCCTCGTTGCCGTCGACGTCCTTGTTGACGGCGTCGCACGAGTCGTAGTTGCTCGGGTCGCCCGTGCAGCTCACGCCCGCGTTCCAGCACACCGCCGAGGTCGGGTACAAGGCCGTGGGGTCGGACCAGAACACCTTGTTGCCGTCCTGCTTGAAGATCTCCGAGAAGCTCTTGTTGTAGGAGCAGTCGGCCTCGTCGGTCACGAACACGACCGCGAGGATCGCGTTCGCGCGGAGGAAGCCGTAGCTGGCTTCGTCCGAGTTCTGGGCCCGGATCAGCGCGAGGTACATCGACTCGAGCTGCGACTCGAACCCGCAGCCGTTGATGCCCTGGGGACCGAAGCACTTGAAGGCCTCGACCGTGTCGGTCGTGTCGGGGATGTTCTTCTTGCCCTCGATGTTCTCGAGCCAGGGGCGCGGCGACGGGGTGCTGTCGAGGTCGGTCGTCGTCGGCAGGACCTCGAGCGCGGCCGCGTCGAGGTTGCAGATGTCGTTGCAGGCGATGTCGCTGGCGTCGGTCTCGCCGTTGTTGAACACGAAATCGTTAATGCGGCTCGTACACGAGCTCATGACCAGGTTTCCGGCCTCGGGCGTGGTCGACTTGCACCACTCGTTGCCGTTGTCCGAGGTCGTGACGCCGATGCGGTAGTTGGCCTCGACCTCCTCGGCCTCGAGCACCTCGATGAAGGCGCCGAAGTTGTTGGCCAGGATCGCCTGCTCCTCGCCCATCGACCCGGAGTTGTCGATCACGAAGAGGATGTCGACGTCCTTGTTGACGGTGAGCTGGAGCTGATCCTCGACCTCGGAGCCCTTCTCGAGCTCGACGGGCTTGAGCGGGTGGTTGAGGCAGCCGCTGAACATGGTCGTGGCCATGACACAGCCGGCGAGAAGGGTGAACTTGGTTCCAAGCTTGAGGCGCGACATTTTGGCTGGTCTCCTGCTCCGACGGTGGGGGCGGGTCATGATCGCCGGCGGAAGCGCCGGGACTCCAGGACCGTCAAAGCAAAGTTGAGGCCAACACATTCTCACAGTGATTCGGCCCAGGTAAAGACCCGTCGTCGTCAATTGACCGTCAACCCTGTTGGCGATCGCCACGTGATTTGCCAACAGGCTTTCCTCCAGGCCCGGAACAGGGCGCCTGCGTCTCGCGCCAAACACGCACAAGCGATCTCGGTCCCGATCCCGGTCCGGGCCTCGGGGATCAGCCCCCGATCCCCGGGCAGCTGAGCTCGGCGAAGTCGGCGAGCGAGCAGGTCGCGGAGATCGCGGTCCCGCTGATCGCCGGGAAGCCGGGGCGCCGAGCGATCTTGAATTCGAGGTTGTAGTTCGAACCGGCGCAGAAGTTGGACATGTCGTCGCCCGGGTCCGCGGTGGCCATCCCGGTCGGGTCGTCGGTCAGCAGCGCATAACAGGCGTTGGCGTCGGTGCTGGGCATGACGTAGTCGCCGCTCTGCTCGTCGAGGACGTAGCCGGCGGCGTCGCGCAGGCACTCTTGCATCGTGACGGCGTCGCTCGCCCCACCGCCGGGTGGATCTTCTTGGACGGTGCACTCGGGATCGAGGGCGTCCGTCGACAGGTCGGTGTCTTTGACGCACTTGGTGTAGCAGGCGGGCACGATCTGCTTCTCGATGGCACGGGCGATCGCGTCGAGTGCGTCCTTGTACTGCGGCTCGCAGATCGAGTGCATGTTGTTGGGCGTGAACTCCTCGACGAGATCGCGCAGGCGCACGGGTGGGACCGCCTCGACCGGCTCGTCGGGGTTGTTGGGGTTGACCGCCTGGCAGCCCGGCCCGATCCCGTAGTTGTCTTGGAACGCGGGGTCCGTCGCGCCGACGTCCCCATAGAAGGGCGTACGGTCGCTGGAGACGCCGCCGATGAGCCCGAGGATGACCTCCTGATCGGGGTTGAGCTCTTGCTTTTGCTGCTCGAGCCCCTCGATCAGGCCGATGTAGCGGCTCATCGGGTGGAGGACGGCGGCCGCGTCATCGACGTCCTCGTTGCCGTCGACGTCCTTGTTGACGGCGTCGCACGAGTCGTAGTTGCTCGGGTCGCCCGAGCAGCTCACGCCCGCGTTCCAGCACACCGCCGAGGTCGGGTACAAGGCCGTGGGATCGGACCAGAACACCTTGTTGCCGTCCTGCTCGAAGATCTCCGAGAAGCTCTTGTTGTAGGAGCAGTCGGCCTCGTCGGTCACGAACACGACCGCGAGGATCGCGTTGGCGCGGAGGAAGCCGTAGCTGGCTTCCTCCGCGCTCTGGGCCCGGATCAGCGCGAGGTACATCGACTCGAGCTGCGACTCGAACCCGCAGCCGTTGATGCCCTGGGGCCCGAGGCACTTGAAGGCTTCGACCGTGTCCGTCGTGGCGGGGATGTTCTTCTTGCCCTCGATGTTCTCGAGCCACGGGCGCGGCGCCGCGATGCTGTCGACGTCGGTCGTCGTCGGCAGGACCTCGAGCGCGGCCGCGTCGAGGGTGCAGATGTCGTTGCAGGCGATGTCGCTGGCGTCGGTCTCGCCGTTGTTGAACACGAAGTCGCCGATGCGGTCCTTGCAGGAGCTCATGACCAGGTTTCCAGCCTCGGGCGTGGTCACGCCCGTCTCGCACCACCTGTTGCCGTTGTCCGAGGTCGTGACCCCGATGCGGTAGTTGGCCTCGACCGTCTCCTGTTCGAGGACCTCGATGAACGAGCCGAAGTTGTTGGCCAGGATCGCCTGCTCCTCGCCCATCGACCCGGAGTTGTCGATCACGAAGAGGATGTCGACGTCCTTGTTGACGATCAGATCGATCTGCTCCTCGTCGGTCGAGCTCTTCTCGAGCTCGACGGGCTTGAGCGGGTGGTTGAGGCAACCGGCGAACATGGTGGTGGCCATGACACAGCCGGTGAGGAGGGTGAGCTTGGTGGCAAATTTGACGCGCGACATGACTCTCCTGTGCCGACGCGGGCTCCACATCGGAAGCCACGTCGGAAGATGGGGGCGCCGCTCGGTGTGTGCGGTCGCCTGCCCGCGACTAAAGCAAGCCCGAGGCCAAGACCAAAGGTGGCCGAGTTACGCTGAATTGCGCCGTTTGGGCCCGATCGAAGCTCGACTAGCCATCAACTACATTGGCGACGGGCGGCCGCGTTGCCAACTCTTTTCAATAAACTTCGCTGGCGGCAAAGAAGGTCGCCTCAAACTCATCGAAGCTCTCCTTGCCCCTGGCGTCGACGGCGGTGGAGAAGAAGTCGCAGTAGGCGGTGAGCGCGAGGTCATCGCCCGCAAGCCCTCCCCCGCTCTCGCCCTTCCCCGGCGGGCCGGAGGGCCGGCGAGGCCTCCTGAACTCTGCTTGGGCGCGGGTTCAACGCGAGGCTCAAATTCCCTGGGTAGTGCTCACCGCCCGGCAACGCGGGCACGCGTACCCACGGACTGGGCTCACTACCGACCGCTGGTTCGGGACAACCCAAGGCGGGGCGCCCCTTCGTGGCGCGTGCGTGTATCTCGGCCCTGATCCCGTCACGGTATTTTTGTTGCGACATCTCATATCGAGTCAGCTCGCGAAGTTGTCGCACTGTCGACATTTCTCCTTGAGCTGACCATAGAACCTGTTAGCGTAATCGCACTCCGAATTGGCCCAATTTCATCCAACCGGCCCCATGGTCGGTTGACGAGCGGGGTCGCAGGAATCGCCTCCACCAATGCCCAACTATACAGTTTCCGGCCGCGTGGTCGGTAACGATGGCGTGCCCGTAATCGGCGCCACCGTCACCGTTCACGAAATCCTCACCCTCACCGGTCAGCCGCCCCAAAAGGGTGCTTCAGCTGCAACGGATCCGAGCGGAAGATTCACCATTAGCTGGGCCGAGTCCGCCGCACCGACCAGCCCGTGGGACCTCTTCGTGCGTGCGACCGATGGCGCCGAGACGGTCGAGTCGCCGCTAATCAGCGACCTCGAGTCGTTCGTGACCGTGGACTTGGTGCTCGGCGTCGGTCCCTACGAGGGCCTGACAGAGTGGCATCGGGTCAAAGCCAAGGCCGGGCCGCTGCTTGGCGGCAGCGAAGCCAAGGACGTGCCCGCCGACCGGCTCGAGTGGCTCTCGCGGCGCGCAGACGTGTTCCCGACGCACCTCGCCGCGTTCATCCAGGCCCACCGGATCGCCGACGGTCGCACCGTCAAGGCGCAGAGCTGCTACGCGTTCTTGCGCGCGGGGCTGCCGGCCGATCTCCTCGGGCTCGTGCGCGCTGGCGAGTCAGCGTGGGAGAGCGCGCTTCGGGATGGCTGGGCGCGAATCCTGATCCCGCAACCCGGTGACGGGTCACCCGAGGCTCGCGATCAAGAGGTCGCGGACGAGCTCGCGGCGATGCGCGAGATCGTCGTCGACGCCGCAGTCGCCCGGCCCGTCGCTGGCGTCAACCAGCGCGTGCTGCTCGACAGTGCGGCCCTGACCGATGCCCAGCAGCGCATCTTCACGCAGCTGTGGCTCGCGCACAGCGGGCCGATCGAGGACTTTTGGGCGGCGGTATCGGGCTCGAGCCTCGGCGCCGAGATCCCGGTCCTGAAGTTCACGATCGAGGCCGCGACCTTGGTCGACGCGCACCTCGAAACGCTCGAGGCGCTGCAGGCCGAACGAAGCGACGGCAAGATCACCACAGTCGCCGACACCGCGAGGTGGAGCGTGGCCGAATGGGACGCGATGTTGACGGCCCGCAGCGTCACGGCTCCAGACGAGATCCCTGGCACGGACGCGACCGAGCGCCGCCAGAACTACGCGCGCGCGCTGTTCAATGTGCTCGAGGGCGCGTACCCGTCGGCGTCGCTCGGCGCCGCGATCACACGCGACGAGCAGGCCGCCTCGGCCCCGCCGCACACGACCGCCCTCGCAACCTTTTTAACCAACAACCCTGCGTTCGACATCGTCGAGAGCACGATCGGCCACTACCTCGACGGCGCGGTCGCACCGTGGGCGGGCGTCGATCCGGCCGAGCACGCGCAGGCCCGGACCAACTTGGAGATCGTCCAGCGGGTCTACCGGCTGACCCCGCCGATCGGCCGCTACGCGACCGCGAAGGCCCTGCTCGAGCAGGGCATCACTTCGGCCACGCAGATCATCGCCAGCACGCGCAGCGAGTTTGTGACAAAGATCGGCCTTTCGCTCCCGAGCGACGACCACGACGCTGAAGCCCTCGCGGGCGCGGTCTGGGATAACGCCGCCAAGGTCCACTCGTTGGTCGTTGGGCTGTCCTCGCAGCTCGCGTTGGCCAAAACCAACGCCGACTTCGTACCCGTCGCGTTCCCGGGCGCCGAGCAGTTCGACGAGGCGCCAAACGGCCTCGCCGAGCTGTCGACGATCCTCGGCAACCTCGACTACTGCGCCTGCGAGCACTGCCGGTCCGTGTTCAGCCCGGCCGCCTACCTGACGGATCTGCTGGCGTTCTTGAAGGCACGCCCGGCCGCGCAGGCCGAACATGCCCTCGAGGTCCTGCTCGCGCGCCGGCCCGATCTCGCCCACATTCTCCTCGACTGCGCCAACACGAACACGCCGCTGCCCTACATCGACCTCGTCAACGAGCTGCTCGAGGACTTCGTCGACGGCGGCCTCGGGCCGAGCTCGAAACAGACCACGTGGACCGCGGCCGAGCTGCGCCTGCACCCCGAGCACCTCGACGCCAACGTCTACGAGGGCGCCACGCTCACGCAGGCCGTCCACCCGTGGACGCTGCCCTTTTCACTCCCGACCGTCGAGGCCCAGACCTACCTGCGCCATCTCGGCGTGCCGCGTCACGAGCTCATGCGCCGCGTAGCGATGCTCGCGCCGAGCGACGCCTCGCTCGACGCGATCGCCGGTGACGTGCTCGGCCTCGACGCGACCTCCTTCGAGATCGTCGCAGGCGGCACCGGCTCGCCCGACGGCCGCGAGTTTTGGGGGTTCGCCGCCACCCCGCAAAATGACGGCTGGGTCGGGATCCTCAATGGCACGGGTGAGGCCGGCGACGTCGGCGAGCTCTTGCGTCGCGCGCGGCTCGAGCTCGACGCCCTGCGCGAGCTGGTCGGCCTCGACTTCATCAACCCCGACGGCAACATCGCGCTGCAGTGGGCCGAGACCTGCGAGCTCGACGACGCCACGATCGCGTTCTTGGATGCACCTGCGCTCGATCGGATCCACCGCTTCGTCCGGCTGCAGCGGGCCTCGCAGATCCCGGCGCGGTTGCTCAACGTGCTCCTGTGTGACGCCCTTGGCGGAACGCTCGAGCGCACGGCCCTGCGGAGCCTCGCCGAGGTCGTCCGGCTCCGGGATCGCCTGCGGCTTTCGTGGGACGAGCTAGCGACCTTCTGGGCGACCGTGATCGACGCCCGCGACCGCGAGCCGCGATCGCTCTACACCCGACGCTTCCTCGGCAAGGATCTCGGCCCCGTCGACCCCGACTTCTTCCCCGCAGGGGACGGCTCGAAATTGTTCGGCGAGAGCACCCCCGCGACGGCGATCACCACCGCGCAGCTACCTCGCGTGCTCGCAGGTCTGGGCATCGGCGAGCGCGACTACCAGCTCTTGGCCGCGTCCGAGCTGGCGAGTGATGCGTTCTCCTTCGCCAACTTCACCGCGCTGGTTCGCTGCGTGGTGTTCGCCCGGGCGCTGCGGCTCTCGATCGCCCAATTCGTCTGTCTGGTCAATCTGACCGGACTCGACCCCTTCGCCGATCCTTCGGCCTCCCTCGCGTTCGTCGATCAGCTCGACGCAATCCGCCAAAGCGGCTTCTCGGTCGACGAGCTCGACTGGTTGCTGCGCCACGAGTTCTCTGGACTCGACCCCCTCGACGAGGCCACGATCGGCCGCTCGCTCGCCGAGCTGGCCAAGGGCCTCGCCACGATCGAGGACGAGGCCGCGCGCCTCGAGGACCCCGACGGCCAGGCCCTCGCCGCCAACCTCGCCGCGCTGCTCGAGCCGGCCGACGTCAGCGCGACGCTCGAGCTCGTCGATCGGAGCACCGCGCTCACGCCCGCCGAGCGCGACGCGTTCATCGACGCCAGCTTCGCCGGAATTCTCGACGTCGAAGCCGCCAAGGGCGTGCTCTGCGACTACGCGAACGAGGACTCGCTCGAGGTCTCGCGGCGTCGGGCGTGGCTGCTCGGCAAGGTCGTCGGGCACCTGCGCCGCCGAGCGCTGGTGCTCGACACGATCGCTGCGCACTTCGGTGTCCCGGCGATGGTGGCCGAGGCCCTCGCCATGACGGTGCTGACCGATCCCGCCGGGTCGGCGCCGCTGTTCGAGGTCTACCGGCTCCCCTTTGCCACACCCGAGCAGCTCGCCGCTGGGGTGACGCCCACCAGCCACGCGAACGAGTTCGCCGCGTGGACACGCCTGGCCAAGGCCGCGCTGGTCTGCGAGCGCTTCGAGCTGCGCCCGGATCAAGTGGCGTGGTACTCCGGCCGCAGCGCTTGGCTCGACCTCGACGCGCTCCCCCTCGACGGCGCCGCCACGGACGCGACCTTCGAGTCCTGGGACCGCCTCCGCCAGGCGCTCGACCTGCGCGATCTGTCGCGGCCCGAAGAGCTCGCGCCCGCCGAGATCGCCGAGGCTGGCACCCTCGCGGAGGCGATCGGGATCCTGGCCGCCCACGCCGGTTGGGACGCCGCAGCCGTACTGAGCCTCGCCACCGCCCTCGGCTACGACGACACCCACGCGGCCGCCGTCGCCGAAGAGCTCATCCCCGCGCGCCTCCGACTCCTCATCGAGACGGCTGAGCGCCTCGGCGTCGGTCTCGACGTGCTGCTCGACTGGGCCACACCCACGCCGACGATGACGCAGGCCACCGCGATCAAGGCGGCGACCCGCGCCAAGTACGGCGAAGACCGCTGGCCCGAGGTCGCCAAGCCGCTGCGCGACGTGGTCCGCGAGCGTCAGCGCGACGCCCTCGTCGACGCTGCGATCGCCATCACCCCGGCGTTTCGCACGACCAACGAGGTGTTCGAGCACCTGCTGATCGACGTCGAGATGAGCGCCTGCATGATGACCTCGCGCATCAAGCAGGCGATCGCCTCGGTCCAGATCTTCATCCACCGCGTGCTCCTGCACCTCGACGTCGACGAGGTCACCTTCGACCCCGAGGCGATCGAGCGCTGGGGCTGGATGAAGAACTACCGGGTCTGGGAGGCCAACCGCAAGGTGTTCCTCTACCCGGAGAACTGGGTCGAGCCCGAGCTGCGCGCCGACAAGTCGCCCGAGTTCGAAGAGCTCGAGGCCAACCTCATGCAGGGCGTGCTCGATCCGCCTCGGGTGGAGAAGGCCCTCGGCGCCTACCTCGAGAGCCTCGTCCGCGTCGCCAACCTCGAGATGATCGGGGTCTACACGAACCCGAACACCGACGAGCTGTGGCTGCTCGGGCGAACGCAAGCGAGCCCGCACGAGTGGTTCGTGCGTCGGCGGCTCGCGGCGGGCACCTGGGAGGCATGGCAGGCGGTTCCGTGCGGGATCGACAGCGACGCCGTCGTCATCTGCGTCCACCAGGGCCGCCTGCATCTATTTTGGGCGACCGAACACGAGGTCGCGCTGCCCGAGGAAAAGCTCGCCTACTGCTTTCGCCTCCACCACCTCGAGCGCGGACCGGACGGGTGGAGCAAGCCCACCGTGTCGAAGCCGAACTACCGGGTGTTCCTGCCCAAGCACGACTATCGGCTCCACTTCAAGATCGGGGTTTACGAGATCACCCTGACCGTGCTGTGGCAGAATCCGGACCAGCTCGACGGCCTGCCCGGCGTCGCCGCCACGTTTCGCTACGACCCGGTCGAGCAGCTCGCTCACCCTCGCTATCGCTGGATGGGCACGTACCTCCACGACGATCAGGTCGACCCGGTCGGGACCAAGGCCAGCGCCGACGTGGCGGTCCTCAACGGCAAGCAACTCGTCGCGCTCGGGCAATTCGACGACTTCGACGGCCAGCGAAACGTCAAGGCGCCGACCTACATCGTGGACGCCCCCGACGTCGAGCCGAGCTCTGCCCGCTTCACGCAAGGCGACGCCAGCGTGCTCGTGTTCGACCGGCCTTCGAAGCGCCGCAAGACGACCTTCGTCCACCAGGCCAATATCTGGACCCCCGATGGCCTCTCGACCTTGTTGCCGGCCATCTACGACGATCGGCTGCGCAAGTACCTGCTCGAGCCCGGCTACTCGTTCGCGGTCAAGGACGCCAACCCGGCGCGGATCGGTCACGTCAAGCCGCCGCGCTACGTCGCGTGTCCTCCGCCCGCGCCCGAGCTGCCCCAGAGCACCCGCTCGCCCAAGCGGCGGACCCAAAAGCTCCGTGACGGGATCGTCGAGCTCAAGCCGTGGACCTCGGGCGCACCGGGGCGGACGCCCGCGCTCGGGACCCTGGAGGTCCTCGACAACCCCGACGCGCCCGCCTACACGCACGGGCTGCTGCTCGCCAACAGCCAGGCCATGCTGAGCGCGAATCTCGACCTCGGCGTCGAGCTCGAGGCCTATCCCGCAGATCCACAGGGCTTCGTGCTCGACATGGTCGAGCTCTACCACCCCTTCGCGCGGGATCTCCAAGTCGCGCTGGCGACCAAGGGCCTGCCAGGCCTCTACGCGCCGCCCACCAACAGCTCGCTCTTTCGTCAGCAAAAGACCAACGACCCGTTCGGCGAGGACGAGATGGGCCTCAACTACCCCGTCGTCCGCGGCGAGATCCCGATCGAAGAGTTCGACTTCGAGTTCGACAGCCCCTACGCCAACTACAACTGGGAGATCTTCTATCACGTGCCGATGCTGCTCGCGGGCAAGCTCGGCACCGAGCAGCGCTGGGAAGAAGCCCAGAGTTGGTTTCACCTGATCTTCAACCCGATCGACCTGGTGAAGCTCCCCGGTGAGACCGAGACCTCGAAGTTCTGGCGCATCAAGCCCTTCTTCGAGCAGGCCTCGATCCTGGCCAAGGATCAGTTCGAGGTCATGCTCGGGATCGGGGTCACGCCCGCCGAGCAACAAGCCGCGGTCGAGGCCTTCGCCCGGCAGGTGGCCACGTGGGAGGCCAACCCCTTCGATCCGCACGCCGTCGCCCGCGTGCGCCCGGGCGTGTACCAGCGGGCGCTGCTGCGCGAGTACTTCGACAACCTCATCGCGTGGGCCGATCACCTGTTTCGGCGCGACACGATCGAGTCGATCACCGAGGCGACGGTCCTCTACATCGTGGTCGCCCAGCTCCTCGGCCGCCGGCCGCAGGAGGTGCCCGGGCCCGAGGGCAGCGCCAAGACCTTCGCCGAGCTCGACGCGAACGGCCTCGACCCCTTCGCTAACGCGATGATCCAGCTCGAGAGCTGGATCCACCTCCCGGCCCAGGCCGTCAAAAAGCAAGGCTGTGGCGATCCCGAGGCGCCCGAGTCGTGGGTGCGCGTGCCCGTGGTCTCGCACTTTTGGTACTTCTGCTATCCGCCCAACCCCGAGCTGCTGAAGTACTGGGACATCCTCGCGGATCGGCTGTTCAAGATCCGCCACTGCCAGAACATCGACGGCGTCGAGCGGCAGCTACCGCTGTTCGAGCCGCCGATCGACCCGGCGCTGCTGGTCCGGGCCACGGCCGCGGGGGTCGACATCCAGTCGGTGCTCGCCGAGCTCGACTCGGGCCTGCCGCCTTACCGCTTCCGCTCGGTCCACGCCCGAGCCATGGCCTTCGCCAACTCGCTGCGGTCGCTCGGCGCGAGCTTGCTGTCGGCGATCGAGAAGCGCGACGCCGAGGAGCTCAGCCGGATCCGCGCGGGCCAGGAGCTCGAGATGCTCGCGCGTGTCCGCGAGGTCCGGGTCAAGCAGCGCGATGAAGCTCGCGCGGCGATCGAGTCACTCGAGGCCGCGCGCACGGTGATCGACGAACGACAGCTGCACTACTTCACGTTGATCCAGCGCGAACTGACGCCCGAGGAAACGCAGCAATTCGACGCCGGAAAGAAGGCCCAGAACAAGCGCAACACCGCGCAGGGCCTGCAGCTGGGCGCGTCGATCGCCAGCGCGTTCCCGCAGACCTCCGTGTTCCCGCCCAACGCGTCCTTCGGCGGCCTGCAGCTCGCCAACGTCATGAACATGATCGCGGCCGGGTACACCTACGCAGCCGGCGAGCAGGAGTACAAGGCCAACCGAGCCGGACTCACCGCGAGCTTCCACCGCCGCGCACAGGACTGGGGCCTCCAATACGAGCTCGCCAAGCTCGAGTACGCGCGCGCCGACAAGGACATCGTCGCGGCCAACATCCGCCTCGCGATCGCCGAGCGCGAGATCGAAAATCACAAGACCCAGCTCGACCACGCCCAGGCCGTCGACGAGTACATGCGGGCGAAGTTCAGCAATGTCGAGCTCTACGATTGGATGAGCCGTCAGCTGGCAAACTTGTACTTCCAGACCTACCAGCTCGCTTTCGACCTGGCCAAGCGCGCCGAGCGGGCGTATCGGCACGAGCTGGCGATCCCACCGAGCGAACCGCCGATCATCGAGTTCGGGTACTGGGACAGCCTGCGCAAGGGGCTGCTCGCCGGGGAGCGGCTCAGTCACGATCTCGAGCGCCTCGACCTCGCGTACATGGATCGGGACGTGCGGGAGTTCGAGCTGCGCAAGAGCATCTCGCTGGCCGAGCTCGCCCCGGCGCAGCTGCAGGCGTTGCGCGAGACCGGGGCTTGCACCTTTGATCTGCCGGAGGTGTTGTTCGACCTCGATCACCCCGGGCACTACCTGCGGCGGATCCGGGCGGTGCGGCTGACGATCCCCGCGGTCGTCGGGCCGCACACGAGCCTGGGCGCGAGCTTGCAGCTGCTCACCCACAAGACGCGGCGCGAGAAGCTGCTCGGTGACTACGCCGAGGAGCCCGTCGGCGGCGATGCTCGCTTCGCGTATGGGACCGGGGCGGGTCAGACGATCGCCACCAGCACCGCGCTCAGTGACGGCGGCCTGTTCAACCTCGACTTTCGCGACGAGCGCTACCTCCCCTTCGAGTACGCCGGGGCGGTGAGCAGCTGGAAGCTCGAGCTGCCCGGGAAGATCCGGCAGTTCGACTATCGGACGATCGAGGACGTGGTCGTCCACATCGACTACACCGCCCGCAACGGCGGCGCCGGGCTGCGGACGGCGGCGGAGAACAGTTTGGTTGAGCGCTTCAACTCGATCCACGCGGGCGAGCCGATGGCGCTGCTGCTCTCCGTCCACGAGGCGTTTCCGAACGAGTGGGAGCGCTTCTTCGAGGTCGACGAGGGGGATCATGTGCTGTCGCTGCCGATCTTGGCCGAGCACTTCCCGTACTTGGCGCGCAGGACCGGGTTTGCGGTGACGAAGCTGAGCTTCGCGGCGATGCTCGAGCCAAGCCTGGGGTCGGTGCCGATCCCCGACGTCGCGGCGCAGCTCGACCTCGTGCAGGCGGCCCAGGACTTCGTGCAGGCGCCGGATGACGCGTTCATGACGGCGAGCTTCACCCTCGGCTCGCCGACGCAGCCGGGGACGTGGGCGCTGACTGTGGCCGACGGCGCGATCCCGGCGCAGCTGCAGACCGACGGCGTGCTGGACCCCGACAGGCTCGCGGGGATGGTGCTGGTTCTTCACTACACGCTCGAGGACGCGCCGTGAGCGGTGACGAGCGCAGCAAAGGGCCTGGGCTGACCTCGGGGCCCTCACTTCCGATCGAGGGTCCGCAGTCGCGGCAGCCCTTCAACGCGGGGGCGTTCCCGGGCCGGGACGCGCCGGGTGCGGGGCAGAAGGATGATCCGAACCCCTACGCGCAGGCGTATCGCTCGCCCTTTGGTGGCGCGGGCGATCAGGCTGCGGATCCGCTGTCGACCTTCGCGCCGACGATCTCGCTGCCCACCGGTGGCGGCGCGTTGCGGAGCATCGGCGAGAAGTTTTCGCCGAACCCCTTTACGGGGACCGGCTCGACCTCGGTGCCCGTCGCCACGTCTCCGGGCCGCGGCGGGCTTGGGCCCAGCCTCGCGCTCAGCTACGGCTCGGCGCAGGGCAACGGGCCCTGGGGGCTCGGGTGGATGCTGGGCGTGCCCGCGATCTCGCGCAAGACGGAGAAGGGCCTGCCCGAGTACCGAGACTCGCACCCCGATCCACACAAGAGCGACACCTTCATCTTGGCGGGGGCCGAGGATCTCGTGCCGGTTGGCTTCGAGCTGCGCGATGGGTACGCCGTCCATTGCTTTGCGCCCCGGGTCGAGGGCGGTTTTTCCAGGATCGAGCGCTGGCGCTCGAAGGCGTCCGGCGAGGTGTTCTGGAAGACGATCTCACCCGACAACGTGACCAGCTACTTTGGTCGGACCGCCGCGGCGAGGATCGCCGACCCTGCGGCGTCCGGGCGGGTGTTTTCGTGGTTGCTCGAGGAGTCGCACGACGACCGCGGGAACATCGTCGTCTACGAGTACAAGCAAGAGGACCTCGAGGGCGTCGACCCGCACGCACCCGAGGAGCGGCCGCGGCTGGCGGATACCCCGGTCCAGGCCCAGCGCTACCTCAAGCGGATCAAGTACGGCAACGCGACGCCCTTCGTCGCGGGCGGCTGGCTGTTCGAGGTCGTGCTCGACTACGGCGAGCATGGGAGCTGGCACGGCGAGCAGCTCGAGGTCAGCCCGGCCGAGGAGCGGCCCTGGCCCGCGCGGCTCGACACCTTCTCCAGCTACCGAGCCGGGTTCGAGATCCGCACGCGGCGACTGTGTCGGCGGGTGTTGATGTTTCACCATTTTGCTGCGGAGCTCGGCGAGGCGCCCTACCTCGTCGCGTCGACGGATCTGGTCCACGACGAAGACCCCGCGATGACGCGGGTGATTGGTGTCACCCAGCGAAGTTACCGACTCGACACGGACACCGGGCACTACGAGACCGCGGCCCTGCCGACGCTGGAGTTCGAGTACAGCGACGCCGCCATCGATCCGGTGCTCCACGAGGTCACCGACGAGACCACGCTGAAGAACCTGCCCGCGGGGATCGACGGTCGGATGACGCGGCTGGTCGACCTCGACGGCGAGGGCGTCCCCGGCCTGGTCACCGAGGCGGCGGGGACCTGGTACTTCAAGCGGGGCCTCGGCGATGGGCGCTTCGGGCCGATGGCTGCCTTGCCCTCGCGGCCGACCACGCTCGGTGCGCCCGGTGTGCAGCTGATGGACCTCGACGGCGACGGTCGCAAGGAGCTGGTCAGCTTCGTCGCGCCGACGCCGGGGTTCTTCGCGCGGACGGCCAACGAGGGCTGGGGCAACTTCCGCAAGTTCTCGACGATCCCCAACATCGACTGGCAAGATCCGCGGGTCCAGCTGATCGACGTGTCCGGCGACGGCTTCCCGGACCTGCTGATCGACCGCGGCGACCACTTTGCCTGGTACCGCAGCAAGGGAGCCGAGGGCTTCGAGGCGCCCAAGCGCGTCCCCAACACCCACGACGCGGCCTCGAAGCCGATGCTGGTGTTCAACGACGCGCGGACCTCGATCCAGTTCGCGGACATGACCGGCGACGGGCTGCCGGATCTCGTCCGCGTTCGCAACGGCGAGGTCGCGTACTGGCCCTGCCTCGGGTTTGGTCGGTTCGGGCGGATGCTCCGCATGCGGGGGCTGTCGTACTTTGCCGCGGGCAACGAGTTTGATCCTCAGCGCGTCCGGCTCGCTGATGTCGACGGCAGCGGGACGACGGATCTGATCTACCTCGAGGATCGCGGGGCGACGATCTACCGCAACCTCTCGGGTAACGGCTTCGCACAGGGCGAGCACCTGTCGCAGTTTCCGAGCCTGCGCAGCACGGACTGGGTCGAGGTCGTCGACCTGAAGGGCAACGGGACTGGATGCCTGGTGTGGTCGAGCTCGCACTCGGCCGGGCGCGGCGGGGTGCTGCGCTACATCGATCTGACGAGCGGTCAAAAGCCGCATCTGCTCGTCGGGACCAAAAACAACATGGGCGCCGAGACGCGGGTCCGCTACGCGCCCTCGACGAAGTTTTATTTGCACGACAAGGCCGCGGGAAAACCGTGGGCGACGAAGCTGCCGTTCCCGGTCCAGGTGGTCGAGCGAGTCGAACACCTCGACCACGTCACGCGCCAGCGCTACGTGCAGCACTTCGCCTACCACCACGGGTTCTTCGATGGGCAGGAGCGCGAGTTTCGGGGCTTTGGCTTGGTCGAGAGCTGGGACACCGAGTCCTTCGAGGATCTTGCAGGGGATGGGCTGTTCGCGTTCGAGCAGTTCGACGTGGTCGAGGAGAAGCTCCACCAGCCGCCGGTCTACACGAAGAGCTGGTTTCACACCGGGGCCTATATCGGGCGCGGCAAGCTCTCGAAGCTGTTCGCCGAGGAGTATTGGAGCGGGGACGCGGCCGCGTGGGCGGTGCCCGACAGCAGCTTGCCGAAGGGGTTGCGGGGCGGCGACGCGCGCGAGGCCGTGCGGGCGCTCGCGGGCAGGACCTTGCGGACGGAGGTCTACGCGCTCGACGGGTCCGAGCTCGAGGGCGAGCCGTACACCGTCAGCGAGGCGAGCTTCGAGATCCGCCAGCTGCAGGCCCGGGGGAAGAATAAGCATGGCGTGTATCTGGCGCACGACCGCGAGGCGCTGAGCTACCACTACGAGCGCGACGCTGACGATCCGCGAGTCGCCCACAGCTTCGTGCTCGAGGTCGACGACTACGGCACGGTGCTGCGCTCGGCCGATGTCGGCTACCCGCGGCGAGGGACGCCCGAGCACGCGGAGCAGTCTGCGCTTCACGTCACGCTGTCCGAGACCGCGGTCGTGCACCTCGACGGCGACGCTGATAGCTTGCGCCTCGGGGTGCCGGTCGAGTCGCGCAGCTACGAGCTGCACGGCCTGGCCGCGCCAGCGAACGCCGCCTTCACCTGGCAGGACCTGCGCGACGCCGCGGACGCGGCAAACGCCGTCGCCTACGACGATGAGCTGTCCGGCGGCGTCGACAAGCGCTTGCTCAGCCGCAGCCGCACGCGCTACCTCGCCGATGACCTGTCCGCGCCGCTGGTCCATGGCGTGGTCCAGAGCAAGGCGCTGGCCTACGACGCTGACGCGATGGCGATGACCGAGACCCAGCGGCAGGCGGTTTTCGGCTCGTTGACTGGCGCGCCGAGCAACGCCGAACTCGAGGACGATGGCAAGTACGTGCTCGCTGACGGCGCCTGGTGGGTGCGGACCGGGCACCCGAGCTACGACCCCGAACAATTCTACGCCGTCACGGCCGTGGAAGACCCCTACGGCAACGTCCACTCGACCACCTACGACGCGCACGCGCTGCTCGTGGTCGGCAGCACGGACCCGCTCGGCAACACCGTGACTGCCGAGCATGACTACCGCCTGCTCGCGCCCTGGCAGCTCACCGACAAAAACGGCAACCGCACGCAGGTCGCCTTCGACGTGCTCGGCCTGGTCGAGCGCAGCGCGGTCATGGGCAAGGTCGGCGACGACGACGGCGACACGCTCGAGGACCCGACCAGCACCTTCGAGTACGACCTGTTCGCCTGGCAATCCTCGGGAAAACCCAACTGGGCCAAGTCGCTGGTGCGGGAGACCCACCAAGACCCCAACACCCGCTGGCTCGAGCAACGCACCTACTTTTCTGGGGCTGGCGGCGTGGTGATGGTCAAGGCTCAGGCCCGGCCCGGCCTCGCGCCGCAGCGCGACCCGGACGGCCAGCTCGTGCTCGACCAGGACGGTCAGCCCGTGCTCGCCGACACCAGCCCCAACCTGCGCTGGGTCGGCAACGGCCGCGTCGTCAACGACAACAAGGGCAACGTCGTCAAGGCGTACGAGCCCTACTTTTCCAGCACGCCCGAGTACGAAGACGAGGCCGAGCTGGTCGAGCAAGGCGTCACCGCCCTCAACCACTACGACCCGCTCGGCCGCCTCATCCGCACCGACCTGCCCAACGGCACGTTTTCTAGGGTCGACTTCACCCCCTGGGAGCAGACCAGCTGGGACGTCAACGACACCGTGCTGGACAGCGCCTGGTACGCCGAGCGCATCGACTACCAGGGGCCGGATGTCGCGCTGCAAAAGGAGCGGCGCGCCGCCGTTCTCGCGGCCAAGCACGCCAACACCCCGACCGTCGCGCACCTCGACACCCTCGGCCGACCGTTCCTGACCGTCGCCCACAACAAGGACGGCCAGGGCGGCGACGAAATTCTTGCGACCAAGTCCATCCTCGACATCCAGGGCAACCTGCTCGAGGTCATCGACGCGCGCGGTAACTCGGCCGAGACCCGCGCCTTCGGCATGCTCGGCCAGTCGCTCTTCGTCGGCAGCGTCGACGCGGGGGACCGACAGCACCTGCTCACCGCCCTCGGTCAGCCCATGCGCAGCTGGGACAGCCGAGACCAGCGCTTTTCGTACACCTACGACCCCCTGCGCCGCCCCGTGGACCGGACCGTCAGCGTCGGCGGCGACCCCGAAAAACTGCTCGGCCGCGTGGTCTATGGCGACCTGCTCGCCTCCCCCGCCGCCACCAACCATGTCGGTCGCGTCTACCGTGTCTACGACGGCGCGGGCGCTGCGACCACCGTCGCGTTCGACTTCGACGGCCACCCGACCTCCGAGCAGCGCCAACTCGTCGCGAGCAAGACCACCGGACCCGACTGGAGTGCGCTGCTCGGACAAAGTACAGTCGCCGCGATGGCCACCGCCGCCGCGCCGCTGCTCGACCCCGAGACCTTCTCGGCGAGCACCGAACGTGACGCCCTCGGCCGCGTGCTCCGGGCGATCTCGCCCGACAACAGCGAGGTCGCGTACACCTACGACGAAGGCGGCGGCCTCCAGCGCGTCGAGCTCCACCACCGCGGCAGCCCTACCGCCGAGACCGTCGTCGGCGAGATCACCTACAACGCCCGCGGCCAGCGCGAGAGCGTGGTCTACGGTCCCGCCGACACGCCGACCACGACGACGACCTACACCTACGACCCGCAGACCTACCGCCTCACCCGCCTGTCGACGATCCGCGCTTCCGACCAAAAAGCCCTGCAGGGCCTGCACTACCACTACGACCCGACCGGCAACATCACCGACATCCGCGACACCGCGCAGCAGACCGTCTACTTCAACAACACCGTCGTCGAGGCCGCCAACTCCTACGAGTACGACGCGCTCTACCGCCTCCTCGAGGCCACCGGTCGCGAGCACGCCACGCAGGGCACCGCCCAACGCACCCACGACCAGCTCCCCGTCGGCCCCCAGCCGATGACCAGCGACCCGTCCGCGATGCGGAGGTACACGCAGCGCTACACCTACGACGGTGTCGGCAACATCGCGAAGATGCAGCATATCCCCGGCATGGGGACGGGCTGGACCCACCACTACGAGTACGACACCGACGGCAACCGGCTCGAGAAGACCTCGGCCCCGGGCGACCCCGCGAACGGTCCGTACACGCACAGCTACACCTACGACGCGCACAGCAACATGACCACGATGCCGCACCTGCAGAGCATGGTGTGGAACCACGAGGACGAGCTGCAAGAGGTCACCGTCGGCACCGAGACGGTCTACTTCCAGTACGCCGGCGGGATGCGCAGCCGCAAGTACGTCGAAACGTCGGGCACGACGACCGAAGAGCGCATCTACCTGGGGTCGTTCGAGATCTACCGCAAGCGCATCAACGGCACGCTCGACCTCGAGCGCGAGTCGTTGCACATCAGCGATGGGAGCGGGCGGATCTGCCTCATCGAGACGAAGACCGTCGACGGTGGCTCGGCGGTCGGGAGCCCGACGGGGGGGTGGCGCTATCAGCTGAGCAACCACCTCGGGTCGGCGGCGACGGATCTCGACGGGAGCGGGGCGGTGATCTCGTATGAGGAGTACCACCCCTACGGCACGAGCGCGTACCGGGCGGTGGACGCGAGCATCGACGTCTCGACGAAGCGGTACCGCTACACGGGGATGGAGCGGGACGAGGAGACGGGGCTCGCGTATCACTCGGCTCGGTACTATGCGCCGTGGTTGGGGCGGTGGACAGCGGCGGATCCGATTGGGCTGGGGGATGGGGCTAATCGGTATGGGTACTCGGGGGCCAATCCGATCTCACGACAAGATCGAAGCGGCCGAAAATGGGGCTTGTTCGAGGCAGTTGGGGAGGCTGCTGGTAAGGCGGCCGACGAGGCAGCGAGGATCGCAGATCGTGCGGCTCGAAAGGCTGGCAATTTGGCTGGTGAAGCGGGCGAGTTCTTAATCGAAAAAGGAGAACAAGGTGCTGAAATAGCCGGAACTCTATACGGTTCGGCTGCGACGGCCCTTCGTTCCACCGCCGACACGGTACGGAGTACCGCGTCTGATGTCGGCGGAGCACCTCTCCGGGCGTGGGCGGAGGCTGCCACGGCGCCCCTCGTCGGCATGGCGAACCTCGGCGAGATGGGCGGCGAGACCATCGCGCGGACGCTGAACGCCCCGAGCCGTCTCGATGAAGGGCTGACGACGACCGTTGAGGGGTTCGATGAGTCAAACCCGGAAAAAGCACTCCAGGGCGCTCTTGACACGACTCTGGCCGCCGTGGACATCGCGGCCGTTGCAGCTGGCGCAGCAAGCTTGGCCGTCCGAAGCAGTGGCAAGATCGCCGCGCTACTTGGGAACAAATCCATCAAGCACCTCAAGCCTCCAAAGATAGACGGCGGGGGCGGAGCCGCAGCCGAAAGTACCGCAGGCGAAACTGCCGCAGCCGAGAGTGCTGCTGAGGCGGATGCGGTTGAGACCACCATGGTTGCAGACGGCCCTGTCGCCGCTCGGTCCGCCGCAAAGGGGGGAGGGAAGTACGCCGACGACGTGTTTGCGGTCACCCCGGACGGTGTCGTCTTGCCGAAGGGGCCGAAGCACAAGATTCCCGAACATTTCGTGGAGAACCCTCATCGACGCGGAAACTACGGCAAGATCGTTGACGGAAAATTCAAGGAACGGCTAAGAATCGATCCTCCAACAGCTCCGGGCCGAAAAGGTCCAAACTACAGCCACTACCACAAGAACGGTAAGGGCAAACACTATAGCCCGCGCCCTGGTGACAGCGACCCAGGATTCTTCCCATGATCCAGAACGACAAGACGGCTTTTGACGAGCTTCCATGGCATGACTCGACGCTGTTGAGTGTGGAAATCGATCGAGCAAGGCCGGGTGAGCGGGATGAAGTTGTCATTCGCGTTGAGTGGCCTGACGAATCCCGCCAGCTCGTCCGGTTCCGCGAGTGCTACGCGGCGACAATGGAGTTGAACTTCGGTGTGGCGGCGCCGGAATCGATACTCGAAGCGAATTCCAGCACGGAAGGGGCGGAGCTTCTCGCGGTGCGAGAAAAGTGGGCCCCGCTGGGCGTAGACCTCTCCGGCTTGATGTGCTTCGAGGTGATCACGAATTCGACTGCGAGTCGGATGCGAGTCTACGCCCTCGGGTTCGAGGTCGAGGCAGATCGGGCATCTTGATCTGGACGGGACGGTTTCGCATCGCGGGTTCGCCTCGCTCTGATCGTAGCCTCAGAACCGCGCGATAAACCTCGCCGTGGGACTCCGCGTCCTGCGCCGGGCCGCATCGACCTCTGGGTCCGGGACGGATCCGGACGGGGAGTCGTTCTCGTCGGCCGGCCCGGCCGAGCCCGAGTTGGCCCTCCGTGCACGTTTGAGTCACAACCTCGCGCCAATTTTCGACCACCGAAGCCCAAAAATCCAAGCGACCCACCGCTCGACTCGTAGCTCAACCCCGCCGAACCAAAACACGACGGCGGAATGACTCGCGCGACCCCGCCATCACTCAATTGTCCGCCCGCTACGGAGCCTGCCCGGCCACGCTGACCCCCGCGAAGCGCCGCAGCCAGTACGTGCCCGCAGGAAACACTGCCGGTTTCCCGGCGAGCAGCAACGCCCTCGCCTCCGCATACTGTCGCTCCCACTCACGGTCTCGCGCGATCTCCACCCGCACCCGCCCTTTGCTCGAGGCCGCATGCTTGGGCGCGACCGTGAACCGCTCCTCGACGCTCTTGGCCACACAGCTCCAGCGCTGCCGGGCAAGCTTGCGCAGTCCCATGAACCGCCGCCCTCGCCGACGCATGCTTCGGTGGATCTCGAGCTCGCGCTCGCGGACCGCTTCCATCAACTTGGCATAGAGCGCGTCGTCGTCGAGCTCTGGAAAGATCGGCGGCCGGACCAAGGTCAGCGACACTTCCTCGGGCATGTCGCCGGCTTCGTCAAAGAACCAATCAGGCCGCCTGAAGGTCCGGGTCTCGCCGAAGCGCCAGCCGATCGTGGTGAACCCCGGCCACTGCCGCGACCACTTGACGAGCCCCGCCTTGACGGGGTTGGTGAGCGTGTAGACGAGGTCCATCAGCGCCTCGTCGTCACTCGATCGACCGGTATCGCAGGGATCGTCGCCGCTCCACACGCTGTCGAATCGGCCCAATCGGGCGTTGCGGGCACGGGCCACCACACTGTGGAGTTGTTGCTTGAACGGGACCAGGTTGGCATCGGGGTCGGTCACGTCCGTGTGGTGGTGGTCGGACATCCACAGGCTCGCGTGGACTTGAATGCCATAGCGTTCAGCGTTGTGAGCGAGGCAATAGCCGATGAAGTTGGCGAGCTCCGCTGGATGAGCGCCCGGCGCGAACAGCATCATTCGGCCGATGCAGCGGCGGTTGATCTTGTAGCGACGGCCGGCGTAGATCGGCCGCGCGCGGACACGTTCGTAGCCACGCGCGGCGCCTCGGGCGCGGTTGGTCTCCCGACGGTCGGCGCTGGCTTGCTTGTGCGCGGACGTGGCCACGCAGAGGTCATCGGCCCGCGGACGGCCTTGTTGCGGAGTTTCTGATCATTTCTGCGCGGGGTGGCCCGTCTTGGAGGAGCCTCTGATCCAACGACCGAATCGGTGACTCGGAGTCCGGCTCTCTCTCTCGGAGTCCGGCTCTCTCTCTTTCCCAGGAGAGTCGAGAAGCGATGACCGCTTGCGATCATCGGCGCTCGCGTGGGCATACTGCGCAAGGTCGTAAATCCCTCCCAAGCTCGCCTATGGCCTAAAGGAGCACAAGAAGATCCCGGCGAATTCGACCCTGTTCTTCTACTCCCGGTCATGGGAGCCGCGAGCCCGAGCCCGAGCCCGAGCCCAAGTGAGCGGCCAGGAAAACGCGCTTGATCTCCGAGCTACCCGGCGCCTATGACAACGGTGTGCTATCCTTGAAGGCTTCATTTCCCCGCGCCGCCAGTGCTCTGAGCCTGACTCTCGCAGCTGCTCTTTGTTTGGCTGCATGTCGGATGGAGGCGCCGCCCATGTCCCCCGCAGCTGAACAAGAGCGGGACGGGGCCATCGAGTCCGCGAAGCAGGTGCGGCGAGACGCCGAAGCTCTCGATGAGGAGGAGGAGCGCCTCGAGACAGCGCGCCGTGGCATCGCTGCGGAGCTCGATGCGGTTCAGCTTCTACACGTCGAGGCTGTGCAGCAACACGAGCAAGACTCCGCACGATTCGCTCGCTACAAGGACGCGCTCGCCCAGGCGAAGACGATCAGCACCGAGGAGTGTGAGTCTCTGGACGAGACTCCGCTCTCGACCCTCACCACCCTCTACGAGGAGCTCGCCCAATTCGAGCGCGAATCCGCTCGTGACGAGGCCATCGAGCAGCTCGAGTCCTGCCGCAAGAAGACAGCCCAGCGGATGAAGAAGTTGGCGCGCTCCGGCCCTTCGGACTCGGAGATCAAGCAGGCGATCATCCAGGACTCGATCTCGCGGACCCCAGGGAACTGCCCTTGCCCCTACCACGCGGCCAGCAACGGCAGCCGCTGCGGTCGGCGGAGCGCGTACAGCAAGTACGGGGGCGAGTACGTGACCTGCTACGCGCAGCAGGTCTCGAATGAAGAGGTCCAGGAATACCGCTCGCGCTTGGTCGCAGACCCCCTGCTCATGCGACAGGACGATTTTGCAGATCCGTGGACGACCGCCGCGGGAGACAGGCCCGTTCCGGTCGAGCCGAGCCCCGTCCCACCGATGGCTCCGGAGATGGGTGCTCGTGTTGCAGAGCTCGAGGCAGAGATCCAGAAGGTCGATGTCGAGCTCGCTGCGCTGTCCGCGAAGAAGACCGATTTACTGGGGAAGGTGGGAAGCGCCGAGGGAGAGCTCGCGCGCCTGGACCAGCGAGAGCTGAAGCGCCAGCGTCAGTGGCACGCGCGCGCAAAGCAGCACGCCCAAAACACGCAGGTCGCTGGCGTCGTCCTCCTGATCACGGGGGTCCTGGGGGCCGTCGCCGGGGCCTACGGCTACTATGAGCAACCGACCACCCGGACCGCCCTCGCGCAGGAGCGTGACGCCCAGGCGCTGAACGAAGAGCTCGGCCTGCCGACGGACACGAGCAAGGTCCAAGATCTCGAGGATCAGCTCGCTCGCCAAGAGACCCTCGGGCCCGTCGGCCTCGCCGTTGGCATCCCGCTGATCACGCTCGGGGTGCTGTTCATCTTCGCGGCTGACAAGCGCAAGAAGACCCTCGAGCGCATGAGCCTCTCCGCCGGCCGGCTGCAATGGCGCTTCTGAGCGCGGAGATCACACACTCGACCGGTATCGCAGGGATCGTCGCCGCTCCACACGCTGTCGAATCGGCCCAATCGGGCGTTGCGGGCACGGGCCACCACACTGTGGAGTTGTTGCTTGAACGGGACCAGGTTGGCATCGGGGTCGGTCACGTCCGTGTGGTGGTGGTCGGACATCCACAGGCTCGCGTGGACTTGAATGCCATAGCGTTCAGCGTTGTGAGCGAGGCAATAGCCGATGAAGTTGGCGAGCTCCGCTGGATGAGCGCCCGGCGCGAACAGCATCATTCGGCCGATGCAGCGGCGGTTTAGATCTGCCCCAGTTTGAAGGACACCTCCGGAAGAGGGAAACTGGAGGACAATCACGTGCCACGCAAAAAGCGCAGGACATTTACAAAGCATCAGAAGCAGGAGGCAGTCGAGATCTGCCTCCGGTCAACCAAGCCGATCGCCCAGGTCGCACGAGATCTCGACCTCCCCGAGAACTCCCTGCGGGTCTGGGTGAAGCAGGCCAAGATCGACGAGGCTGGCCCTCGCGAAGACGGCCCACTGACCACCGAAGAGCAGGAAGAGCTCAGGCGCCTTCGGAGGGAAAATCGCGAGCTGAAGATGGAGCGCGATTTCCTAAAAAAAGCCGCGGCCTTCTTCGCCAAGGACAGCTCGTAGCGGCTGAGGCCTACGAGCTGATCCAGGCAGAGAAGGCCAACTTCCCAGTCAGCACCATATGCAAGGTCCTCGGGGTCTCGAGGTCAGGCTTCTACGCCTGGCAGAAGCGAGAGCCGTCGAAGCGGGCCAAGGACAACGAGGAGCTGAGCGCCAAGATCGTCGAGATCTTCGACGCGAGCCTCGGAGCCGGCGACCAGCCCCAGACGCACCTCACGACGCGACTCCAACCGGATCGCCGCGCTAGCAGCCCGGGCTGCTAGCACCCCGGGCTGCTAGCGCTTCTTGGCCTTGGCGTCTTTGTTGCCGCGTCCACGACCGCGGACGACCAGGCGCACGGGGATGCCCCGAAGATGCCAGCGCGTGCGGATCCGTCGGATCAGGTAGCGCTCGTAGTCGGGCCCGAGGCAGCGCCCGTGGTTGGCCGAGATCACGATCAGCGGGGGCTCGCTGTCGGCCTGGGTCGCGAAGTAGAGCCGCACGGGCTTGGCCCGCCACATCGGCGGGCTGTGGTCGGCGACCGCAGCCTGCAGCTCCTGGTTGAGCGCAGCGGTCGGGATCCGCTTTTGCAGCGCCGCGGCGGTCCGGACCGACGCGTCGAGCAGCTCGTCGAGGTTGAAGGAGCGGCCCTCGCCGCGGTCGCGGCCCTCGCCGACGACCGAGGTCTTGACGATCCACGGCCGCTCGAGAAACGCGAGCGACTCCTGGGTGTGGCGCAGACGGTCGCGCGCGAGCTTGGCGTCCTTGGTCACGCGGTCCCACTTGTGCAGCGCCACGACCACGCCCTTGCCGCGAATGAAGGCCATCCGCGCCAGGCGCTGATCCTGATCGGTCACGCCCTCGGTCGCGTCGATGACCAGGACCACGACCTGGGTCCGCTCCATCGTGCGGATCGACTTGATCGCCGCGAGCTTCTCCATCGCCCGCGCGACCTGCTTGCGCCTGCGCAAGCCGGCGGTGTCGGTCAACACGAGGTCGCGGTCCTTGTACTTGAAGGGCAGGTAGATCGGATCCCGCGTGGTCCCCGGCTGCTCGGACACGATCACTCGCTGCTCACGCATCAGGGTGTTGATCAGCGTGGACTTGCCGGCGTTGGGGCGGCCGATGAAGGCCAGGCGGGTGCCCGGGGGGATCGGCACGGGCGCGACCTCGGTCGCGGCCGGCAGGCGCTCGAGCAGCGCGTCACAAAAGTCGCCGACGTTGCGCCCGTGGGCGGCCGAGATCGGGTGAACCTCGCCGAGCCCGAGCTCGTGGAGCGCGGCGGCGGCGAGCTCGCGGCGGTCACTGTCGGCCTTGTTGGCCGCGACCAGCACCGGCTTGCCGCTGCGCCGCAGGTGCGCCGCGATCTCGAAGTCGACCGTCGTCGCGCCCTCGAGCGCGTCGAGCACGAACAAGATCAGATCGGCCTCCTCGATCGCAACCTCGGCCTGGCTGCGGATGTCGCCGGGCAGCCCGGTGTCGAGGCTGGGGTCGACGCCACCAGTGTCGACGAGCAAGAAGTGCCGGCCCTCCCACGAGCCGACGCCGTAGAGGCGATCGCGCGTGACCCCGGGCTTGTCCTCGACGATCGCCTCGCGGCGCCCGACGAGGCGGTTGAAGAGCGTCGACTTGCCGACGTTGGGCCGGCCAATGATCGCGACCAGCGGCGCGCTCCCGAACGAAGGGCCACCTTCGTTCGGAGCCTCGGGCATCTCGACCTCGGACATCTCGGACTCAGTCATCAGACCCCTCCCCGCTCACGGCGCCGCCAGCCCGGTAACCGAGGTCGTCGAGCTTCTTGGGATCCTTGGTCCAGCGCGGCGTGACCCGGACCTCGACGAAGAGCTCGCACGGGCGCCCCGTCAGGGCCGAGATGCGCTCGCGGGCGCCCATCGAGATCGCCTTGATCGTCCGGCCCTTGGCCCCGATTACGATGCCCTTTTGGCTCCCGCGCTCGACGTGGATCAGCGCCTCCACGCGGTCGCGCTCGCGCAGCTCCTTGAACTCCGAGATCGTCACGGCCGAGCTGTAGGGCAGCTCCTGCCCGAGGCGCTCGAACAGCACGGCGCGGATCAGCTCGGCTGCGTGCCAGCGCATGCTGCGATCGCTCAGCTGGTCCGGAGCGTAGTAGGCCGGGCCCGCGGGCAGCGCCTGCTCGACCTCCGCCCGCAGCGCCTCGAGCCCGCGCTGGCGCAGCGCGCTGACCGGGACCACCCCGTCGAAGGCGTGGACAGCCTGCCACTTGGAGATGATCGGCAACAGGAGATCGCGCTCGGTCAACAGATCGCACTTGGTCAGGACCAGGACCATGCGCCGCCCGGACTCGGCGAGCTGCGCGACCGCGTCGCGGGCCCCGGGTCCAGGCTCCCAATCGGCCGCCGCGGCCTCGCCCGCAGGGCCCGGGGCAAAGCGCGGGACCTCTGCCAACATCAGGACGAGATCGACCCCTCGCGCGCCACGCAGGGCCTCGTCGACCATGAACTTGTTGAGCGCCGACTTGGGCCGGTGGATGCCGGGCGTGTCGACGAGCACGGCCTGGAAGCGCTCCGTCGTCCAGATCCCGAGCATCCGCTCGCGGGTCGTCTGCGGCAGCTGGGTCGCGACCGCCAGCTCCTCGCCGAGCAGCGCGTTGAGCAGAGTCGACTTCCCGACGTTGGGCCGACCGCACAACGCGACGAAGCCCGAGCGAAAGCCCGCCTCGCTCGACTCGTCACTGGGTCGATCGTCATCCATCGGCGACGGGGTTATTGGCGAAAAGACCAGCCAAGACAAGTCGGCCCCGCCGATCGTGGACTTTGGCGCCCCGTGTTCCTAGACTCGCGGACCGTGGGCGACGAGGGCGACGTGGGCGGCGAGGGCGACGAGGGCGGCGGGCAAGCTCGTGACTGGAGCGCGCTGAGCTTGGCCGCCGGGCTGTTCAGTGTCGCGTGGGCCGTGGCCATCGTGCTTCCCAGCGCCCCCAACCTTCCGGCGTGGCCGGCGGCGAGCGTCGGGATCCTCGCGCTGGTGTTCTCGCGCGCGCCGGGTCGCCCCCTGCTCCGAGCGATCGGCGCATTCCTCGGACTTGGCGGAGTGCTGGTCGGGCTCGGCAAGATCCTGGCCCTCTGGGGCCTGCTCGAGCTGCTGAGTTAGCGCAATTAAAACTGCTCAACCGTTCATGTACTACATGTAGGATATTTGATTTCATTGACGCACACGCCGATAGTCCCCGCATGCAGGAACGGCGCAGTGCGACTCGCATCGACAAGGTCTTCCGAGTTCTGATCGCCACCGAGGAGTTCGGCGACCAGTGGTTTGTGGCGCGCAACATCTCGGCGACGGGCATGTTCGTCGAGATGGCCGAGCCGCTGCCCCTCAAGACCAAGGTCATCGTCCGGTTCTCGTTGCCCGATGACGACGCCGCGATCTGCGCGATGGCCCGGGTTCAGAACCACTATTACGTGCACTACAACGACGGCGACGACCTGCGCGGCCTGACCGGCGTCGGCGTCCGCTTCTTGCGTTTCGTGCCCGAGGCAGGCGCCCCGGTGCCGCGCGACCGGCTCCACTAGCCCTGAATCAAGCGCTGCGCGCTCGACTCAGGCCTTCTAATCTTCAAGGGGCCTTTCAAAAAGGCCCCTCGCTGCGGCGGCAAAGCCCCCTCCGCTCACCCCAAACGCTCGCCTTGCGGCTCGTACTCGCCCTAAATCATTCAGCTTTCTAAATTCAGCGCTTGATTTAGATTCCCCCAGCGACGATCCAAGCTGTTGAAATCACCAGACTAATTTGCCCGACACGACTCGGGAAGCTGCGCTCGGTCGCGGTCCTTGGCCTCCCCTCGGCCTCGGCCGCGACCGCGTCATTTTGTGCGAAAATTTTGGCTTCGAGGGCGAGTCCGCTAGCGGACATGGTCGTGGCTCGCCGCTCCCTCACCCCCGAGCTGTCCGCTCTGCTGGTCGCGAGCACCCTCGGCTGCACCGGGCCGCCGGCCGAGGTCGTGATCGACACCCGGATCGGAGATCGGCAGGCCCAGACCGAGGCCGAGGCCGCGCGCGAGACCCTCGCGGCGCTCGCAGAGGCCGGCGCGCAATGGTGGGCCCTGCGCGACGCTCGCCAGGCCGACGCGACCGAGGTCCAAGCCGGCGATCCGATCGCCTATGAGCCCGCGCCGCCGCGCGAGACGTCGAGCCTCGACGCGCAGCTCCACGCCCTGCGCGAGGGACCAATCGACGAAGTTTCGATGATCACCCGCAACCTCGCCGAGGCCGGGCCCGAGCTGTGGCCGCAGATCTCGACGCTGCTCCTCGCCGAGCGCGAGCGACCCAAACGCGAGTACAAGCAGGTGCTCGGGGTCATCGGCGGCGACGTCCCCAATCGCTATGGCCACTTCTCGCTCCACTGGAAGAAGGCCCACGGCCACGACGTGCGCGTGTCCGAAGACTGGTTCGAGGACCTGCTCGGGCTCGCGCCCGCGCGCATCTCCAAGCCCCTGCGACCGGTCTATCGCGACACCCTGCTGACGGTCGCGCTGCTGCGCGCGGCCGCCGGGATCGCCCAGCGTGAGCCGGCCCTGGTCGGCGAGGTGGTCTCGACCTTGCTCGACGCCGCCTACGTCCACGGGGGGACCTTCCGCGACGAGGTCGGACGCAGCGTCGACGCGATCGGCGACCCGGCGATCTCGCATCTGATGCGCGAGTCCGTCACGCCCGACGACGCCGAGGAAGGTTCGACGGCCGAGCGCCGGGCGGCCTACGCGATCTACTGCCTCGACCGCATGGATCGCCTCCACCCGAGCCGCGCGATCGAGGCCGTCGCCGGGGACCGTCGCCTGCTCGCCGACGTGCTCGGAGCCTACGGCCTCGTCCGCGACGGTGAGGCCGCGCCGCTGCTGCTCGACTGGGTCGACGCCGACGCGCCCGGGGTCCGCCGCGCCGCGCGGGCCTCGTTCGAGGCCTACGTGACCGGGCCGCTCCCGAAGGTCCGGCGCAAGTCGATCCGCCTCCTCGGCGGCCAGACGACCACGCAGCGGGCCGAGCTCAGCTACCGTGAGCACGCGCGGCTGGCGATCCGCGAGCGCCTGAGCGCCTTCGATCCCGAGCTGCTCGAGCCCGAGTGCGAGCTGTGGCAGCCGGGCGGGATCGTCGACCCCAAGTGCGAGGGGCAGCCCGAGCGCCTGTTTCACGCCTACATCGAGCGGATCGACGCGCGCCGATCGTCGCGCCGCGACGCGCTCGTCGCCCGGGCCCTGTCGAGCAGCGATCTGATCGCGGGCGCGGCGATGCTCGACACGCTGTTGACCGACGGCAGCGATCCCGTCGAGCCCGATCTGATCGCCCCCTTCTACGTCGAGGTCGCGGATCGGATCGAGGCCGAGGGTGACCCGACCCGGGCCGCGCAGCTGCTGCGCAAGAGCGCGATCTTGCTGGCCGACGCCGATCCTGTCCGCGCGCGCGAGCTGACCGTCGACGCGCTCGTGCTCGAGGCCCAGGTCGAGGGCATCGATGAAGGCGGGCGCCAGATGCTGCTCGGGACCGCGCGCGACCTCGATCCGGACGGGCCCGCGGTCTCAGCCGCGCTCGGACGGCTCGAGGCCCAACTCGACGAGTCCGGCGGCAGCGCCCGCGAGCGCCTGCGCAACCTCATGCTGATGCTGCTCGCGGCCCTCGGGCTGCTCGCGTGGATCGGCGCCCGTATCCACCGCCCCCGCGAGGCCGAGGGCACCCAGTAGAGGCGCGGGCTCAGTCCGGAGCCGGGAGCCCGTCGAGCCCGGAGCTGCGCGGCGGGCTGCTCGGCGAGATCGACGGCACCTTCTTCGTCGTGCTCTTCTTCTTGGTCGAGGTGCTCTTTTTCTTTGTCTCCGCGGGCTTCGGCTCCTCCGCCGGCTTCGCTTCTTCAGCCGGAGTGGGCTCCGGTGCGGGCTTCGCCTCTTCGGCCGGCGGGGTCTCGCCCGCGGCTTCGGCTGGCACCGCGCCCTCGGCCGGGGCCGCGCCTTCGGCTGGCGCCGCCTCTGCGAGCGCCCCCGCGTCCGCGAGCGGCTCTTCGGGCTCGGCTGCGGCGGGCTCGGCTGGAGCAGCTGCAGCGTCGTCGGCCTGCTCGGCGACGACGTCCTCGTCTTCGGCCGCGCCCCCGTTCCCCAGGAGAAAGAACGCGAGCAGTCCACCGACGACCGCGACCACGATGACCCCGATCATCACGGTCGTGCCGCCGCCACCTTTGAGGTTGCTCTGCTGACGATCCTCGATCCCCGACACCGTCGCGAGCTCGGCGCCGTCTGCAAAGAAGGTCTTGTGCTTGCCTCCGGCGCGGGCCTCTTCGGAGTGCGCGCCCGCGAACTCGTAGACGGTGTTGCCGGCCCCCGCGATGAGCTGATCGTTACTCGACGCGGCCTTCGCAGGCGCTGGCGCTGGCGCTGCTGCAGGCGCGGCCCCAGCCGCGGGTTGGTTGCCATGCATGGCGTGCTGGGCGTGCCCCGGGGCGGTCGGATAGTTTGGGTGCTGGGCCCCGGGCAGCTGAACAGCCACGCCCGGAGGCGACGCGGCCACGTACTGCGGCTGACCGGACGGCGGCCCCCCCTGGACCATGGTCTGTCCTTGGCCCGGCTGCTGGCCACCATGTTGGTTGTTACCTGGCTGGTTCACGGTGCTCCTCGGGCTAGGCGTTCGCCCGGACAGAGTGTGCCACGTCCACGGGCACAAGGTCATGGGTTGGTGCTCGAGTCCGGCTGATGCAAGATTCCCCGGCCGAGCCAAACTCGGCGTCAACGGCGTATGAGCGACCCCCGCCCCCCAGCATCCCGATTCTTGGTCTTCGAGGGCATCGACGGCAGCGGAACGACCACGCAGCGCACGCAGGTTGCCGAGCGACTGCGCGCGCGCGGTCACCGAGTCCACGAGACCCGCGAGCCGTCCGACGGAAGGATCGGCGCGCTGACCCGTGGGCTGCTCGCGGGTGTCCCCGGCCATCCCCGGACGATCGACGCCGCCGGGCTCGCGCTGCTCTTCGCTGCCGACCGACTCGAGCATCTCGCGCGGGAGATCGAGCCCGCCCTCGACCGGGGGGAGATCGTCATCTGCGATCGCTACGTCGTCTCGTCCTGGGTCTACCAGTCGCTGGAGTGTGACCCCGACTGGGTCCGCACGATCAACGAGCACGCGCGCTGGCCCGACCTCACCTTCGTGTTTGACGTGAGCGCCGAGATCGCGCTGGCGCGGGTTGCTGCTCGCCGCGACGCGACCGGAGAGGTGATCGAGCGGTTCGACGTGCCCGAGACGCAGCGGCGCCTCGCGCACGGCTACACCGCGATGCTCGACGAAGATCTCCCGGGCCTCGTGCGCATCGACGCGACCGAGCCGATCGACACGGTGACCGAGTCGATCCTCAGCCGCTGCCTCGCCGCTGGGCTCTAGCAGCCCGGGCTGCTAGGCCAGATCCCCTTGAAGGCCGAGAGCAGCACCACAAATTTGCGGGTCGTGCCCTGGCGGTCGAAGGTGGGCGCATGCGCGCTCGCTCGGTCCCGCTGCTCATGCTCCTCGTGTTGGGCTGTCGGCCCTCCACGGACGCCAACTCCACGCCCGAGGAGTCGCGGATCGACGAGCCTCGGGACGGGCGCGAGGCCTCGAAGCCGACGCCCGAGCGCACGCCACGACCCGCGGGGGCGATCTTTCGCAGCGAGCTGATTCGAGCGACACAAGGAGGCTCTCCGCCCTACCTGATGGCGCAGATCGGGCCCGAGCCCTACCGCCCCCAAGGTCGCTTCGAGGGCTGGGTGATCACGCGGGTCTGGCCCGGAGATCCCGAGCTGTGCGCGCCAGGTTGCGACCTGCGCACCGGTGACATCATCTTGAGCGTCAACGGTCTGAAGCTCGAGACCCCCGAGGAGCTCAGCAACCTGCTCGAGCGGATCGACGAGATCGAGTCGATCGACCTGACTGGGATCCGCGATGGGGAGTTCTTCGAGCGCAGCCATCCGGTGCTCCCGGATCCCGTGCTGCCGGAGTGACGCGTAGCGGCGGAGTCAGACGGACTCGTCTTCGTATTCCTCGGCCGGCGGAACCTGCTCCCCCTCGGCCGGCTGAGCGTACTGCTGCTCTGCCTCGGCGTACTGCTGGCCCTCAGCGTACTGCTGGCCTTCCGCGTACTGCTGGCCCTCAGCGTACTGCTGGCCCTCAGCGTACTCTTGGCCCTCCGCGTACTGCTGGCCCTCAGCGTACTCTTGGCCCTCGACGTACTGCTGACCTGCCTCGGCGGGCTCTTGGCCTTCAGCGTACTGCTGACCCTCGGCGTACTCCTGCCCCTCAGCGTACTCTTGGCCTTCAGCGTACTGCTGACCCTCGGCGTACTCCTGACCCTCGGCGTACTCCTGCCCTTCAGCGTACTCCTGAACCTCGGCGTACTCCTGACCCTCGGCGTGCTCGCTCTGGGCGTACTCACCCTCGCCGTACTGGCCCTCGTCGAGACCGACGACACCGGACTCGAACTCCTCGACGACCTCGGGCGCGCCGGCGTCGGGCGTTGGGGGCAGGCTCGGCGCGCTCGGGCGCGCGCCCGCCTTCCAGTCGGCAATGGTCTGGACGAGGATCTCGTAGGCGATCATCGCAGCCATCCTATCAGAGCGCTCAGGTCAGAGCGACGACGGCGACGACGACGACGATCACCACCACGACGGCGATCCCAACGAACACGCCAACCTTGCTCTTTTCTTGCACCACCGTGGCCGGGCTGGCTTGAACCGGGACCTGAGGCTGCTGGGGGCCAGCGCCGCCGGTCTCGACCGCAGGCGTCGCCGGGACCGACGCGGGCACGGTGTGTCCTTGCTGGTGCTCCGGCTGGTGGTCCGGCGCCGGAATGTGGGGCGCCTCATCCATGACCATCGTCCGCTTGTTGGCCAGATCGGGCGTCTGGGCGGCGTGCTCGGCAGTGTCAGCCATCGCGGGCGCGGGCTCGGGCGCGGGTTCGTCGGCGGTCGACTGGGCCTGATGCTCGGGCGCGTCGGCGGTCGGCTGGGCCTGCTGCTCGGTCGTGACCGCGAGATCGTCGGGCTCGGGCTGCCCGGGCACCGCCGGCTGCTTCTCCATGAAGACGGTCCACCCCTTGGCGTCGGACGCTCCGCTCGCGGGCGCCGCGGGGGCCGCGACCTCCTGGGGCTGAGGCTGCGCGGACTCGGGGCTCTCGGCGGGCGCGGGGGCGTCGGGCGCCTCCCCTTCACCGGGCACCTGCGCCTCCATGAACATCGTCCAACCTCGGGTCGACGGCGCCTTGCTGGTCCCTGCCGGCTGTGGCGGCTGGGCGGGCTCGACCGGGGCCGGTGAGGGCGCGGGGGCAGGCTCGGGAGCGGCCGCCTGGCCACCGGAGTCTGCTCCGCCCTCGGCCTCCATGAACATCGTCCAACCCCGCGTCGAGGGCTTCGAAGGCTGTGGTGCTGCTGGCGACGGCGCCGGCACACTCGGTGACGGGGCGGGCGCGGCCGTCGAGGGCGCGGCGGGTGCGGGCACAGCGGGGCTGGCCGCAGCGGGGCCGGCGGGCGCGCCCTCTTCCGCTTCCATGAACATCGTCCATCCCCGCGTCGACGGCTTCGCCCCGGCGGGCTCCGGCGCGCTGGGTGCCGCAGCAGGCTGAGTCGGCGCGGCTGGCTGGGCTGCCACGGCCGGCTGAGCTGGGGCTGGGGCGGCGGGCTCCGGGGTCCCAGGTGCCGCCGGAGCAGCTTCCTCGGCCTCCATGAACATCGTCCAACCCCGCGTCGAGGGCTTCGCCGCCGCGGGGGCGGGCGCGGCTGGCTGCGAGGGCGCGGGCGCGGGCGCGGCCGCTGCGGGGCTGGCGGGGCTCGCCACGGCCGCCCCAGGTGCAGCCTCCTCGGCCTCCATGAACATCGTCCAACCCCGCGTCGAGGGCTTCGCCGCGGGCGCGGGGGCGGCCGGTGCAGGGCTGCTCGGCGCGGGTGCGGGGGCCGCCGCCGGACTGGGCTCCGCCTCCTGTGCGGCCATGAAGGTGGTCCAGCCCCGGGTCGAGGGCGCCGCTCCTCCGGCCGCCGCGGCCCCGGGTCCAGCCCCCTCCTCGGCCAGCTTGGCCAAGCTGGCGAGGAACTGCTTGAGCATCATTGGCCGCATGCGCGCGTCCTTGCTCAGCGCGCGCTTGAGGACGGTGTCGACGCCGGCCGCCTCGCGGTTGGCGTGGAGATCGAGCTGCTCCTCCGGGCTACCGCTGAACAGCGGCTGGCCCGTCAGCAACGCGTGGGCCATGGCCGCGAGGTTGTAGATGAGCGTGCGCTGATCGACGACCTTCCCGGTGACCTGCTCGGGCGCGATCGCGTCGAGCGAACCGTAAGCCGCCCCGCCCTGGGGCTCACCGACGGCGAAGCTCGTGATCTTGAGACCGGCGGGGGTGCCAAACACGACGCCGGCGCCGAGGTTCCGGTGGATGACGCCGACCTTCTGCGCGGCCAACAAGCCCTTGCCGATCGCATCCATGGCCGCGCCGACCTCGGCACGCGAGAGCTGACCGACCGCGCTGAGCGGACCGCCGTCGACGACCTCGGTGACTTCATAGATGCCACCGTCGTCGAGCTTGCCGGAGCCGAGGACCTTCGCTACCTGCGGCGCGGCGACGCCCTGCAGCTGCCTCAGCTCCCGCAAGGATCGCTCGCGAATCAGCGCCGAGGAGAAGCAGGCGGGCGCGTAGACCGTGAGGTGGACATCGGCGCCGTTCGCATCTTTGGCGGCGTAGGTGGCCGCGCCCGAGCGCGCGCGCACCTTCGCGCCGATGGGGTGGCCGTCGATGACGGTTCCTGGGGAGAGCTCAGGCGAAGGTGTCGGCATTGCTTGCTCCGCCGCCGATGGTCACCGACGGTTTGCGCGAGCAGACTACGCGCTGCCCGTGCGCCGGATCAAGCCATCGACGAGTCCCCGTGCGCGCGCGCGCAAACGCGAAGACCCGCACGTAGGCGGGTCTTCTATCGGCGAGATCGCGCCGGACGTCGACGTCGGCGCTCGCCTACTCGGACTTGGGCGCGGGCTCGCCCGGATCGCCGCAGCCCGCGAACAGCTCGTCGTAGGACGTCGTGCTGCGGCGGCTCTGCTCGACCTTCCGTTGGTGGCCGGCGTTCTTGTGGCGACGCTTGCGCTTGCGCCGGACGATGTTGGTATCGGAGGCCATGCTGTGCTCGCTTTCTCGCTCCGCCGACGAGCATTGACGACGCTCGCCGACGAGGGACGCTCAGATAGCCGCGCCCCGAGCCCTTGTCAATCTACCCAAGCCCGGTCCAGACCCATGGGGCCGTCAGGCCTGGGTATCGGGGCCCGAGAACACTCGCTCGACGCTGATGACCCCCGCGATCTCGCGCAGGTGATCGAGCAGCTGCTCGAGCCGCGCGAGCGAGCCGACGGTCGCGTGGAAGGTGTTGAGCGCGAATTTCCCGTCCTCGTAGGCGCGGCAGTTGGCTTGCTTGATGTTCAGTCCCGTCGCCGAGAACGCGCGGCTCATCTCGGCGAGGATCCCGACCGTATTGGCCGTGCGCACGCGCACAGTCACTGGGCGTTCGATCTCCGAGTCGTCCGTCCAGGCCAGGAACACGCGCTCGTGGATCTCGTCGACGGCCACCGGGCAGCCCTGAACGTGAGCCACGATCCCGCGACCCGGGACGCGAAAGCCGATCGAGGGGTCACCGGGTAGCGGCGAGCAGCACGGGGCCAGCTGGATCAGCCCGCTCTCGACGCGCCCCTCGTCGATCCCGATCGGCGCGCCGTCGGCCTCGCCTGCGCGGGGCTCCCGAGACCCGTCCTGGCGCCGACGAAACGGCCGAAACAGCCGCCCGAGCATGCTCTCGGTCGGCGCGGGCTCGGGGTCGAGGGCGCGCACGACCTGGCCGAGGCGGACGTCGCCGTCACCGATCAGCTCATAGAGGCGATCGACGCCGCGCTCTTCACCGATCCCGAGCCCCTCGAGCTGGTCGACGAGCGCGCCCGCCGACTCGAGCGTGTCGAGATCGAGGCTCCGGGTCTCGAGCCGCTGGCGCAGCAGCGAGCGGCCGGTCTCGATCGCCAGGGCGCGCGCGCGGTGGCGCAGGAACTGCTTGACCCGGGCCTTGGCCCGGGAGGTCTGGACCATGTCGAGCCACTCGTCGCGCGGCTCGACCTTGGGGTCGGTGAGGATCTCGACGGTGTCGCCCTGGCGCAGACGGTAGCGCAGCGACACGACCTGACCGTTGACCCGGGCCCCGGCCGCGCGGAGCCCGACGTCGGTGTGAACGGCGAACGCGAAGTCGATCGGCGTCGAGCCCCGGGGAAAGGTCTTGAGGTCCCCCTCGGGCGTGAACACGAACACCTGATCGGCGAACAGCTCGCGCTTGACGGCCTCGATGAACTCGTTGGGATCCTCGACCTGGGCCTGCCAGCCCATGAGCTCGCGGAGCCAGCCGAGCTCGCTGGCCTGGAGCCCGTGCTGAAGGTCGACGACGACGCCGCGCTCGGCGACGGCGTCCATCTCGCGCGAGCGAATCTCGACGTAGAGGCGCACGCCGTCGCGATCGAGCACCTGGGTGTGCAGACCCTGATAACGGTTGGCCTGGGGGAGCGCGATGTAGTCGCGGATCGACCCCGGGATCGGCTTGAAGTGGGCGTGGATGTGGCCGAGCGCGAGGTAGCAAGCGTCGCCGTCGGCGGTGATCACCTGATAGGTGACCATGTCGCGCAGCTTCTCGACCGAGCGGCCGCGGCTGCGCAGCTCGTGGACTTCTTGGGGGGTCAGGACGTTGGCGCGAAACTCGACGGACCCAAACATCTCGTCCCGCCAGCGCCTCGGCCGGCGGGAGCTGGTCCCGAGGACCGCGAGCCCGGCGCCCGTGGGCCCCTCCTGCCCTTCGGCCCACGGCGCCTCGGCCGGCCCGGGCTCGAGCCCGGCGAACACGTCGCGCAGGAGCTCGAGGCCCCGGTCGATGTGAGTGGGGTCTTCGGTCAGGAGCGCGACCATCTGGGCCCGGACCTCGCGCGCAGCGACCGGCTCGAGGTAGCGAAACGAGAGGTCCGCCAGCTCGCGCCGGATCCAGTCGATGCCCAGCAGCCGGGCGAGCGGGGCGTAGATGTCGGCGGTCTCCCGGGCGATGCGGCGCTGCTTGACGGCGGGCATCGCCTCGAGCGTGCGCATGTTGTCGACCCGATCGCACAGCTTGACGAGCAACACGCGGATGTCGCGGCTCATGGCCACGAGCAGCTTGCGGAAGCTGACCGCCTGATTCTCACGCCGCGAGAGGTACGGGACCTTGCCGAGCTTGGTCACCCCGTCGACGAGCAGCGCGACCTCGCGACCGAAGCGCTCGGTCAGCTCGAACACCGTGAGCTCCGAGTCCTCGACGGTGTCGTGGAGGATCCCGGCGATCACGCTGGGCCCGTCGAGGCCGAGCCCGGCGAGCATTCGAGCGACGCGCAGCGGGTGGACCAGGTAGGGATCGCCGCTCTTGCGCATCTGCCCGGCGTGGCAGCTCTCGGCCAGCGCGAAGGCCTCGCGGACCTGGTCGAGGACCTGGTCGTCGAGGCGTCGGCGGACCTCGTCGGCGAGGTTTTGGAACTCGCGGCTGAGCAAGACCTCGGCCGCGCCCGGGACCACGTGGGGATCGGGGCTGACGTAGCCGCTCGCGCCGGCCTCACCGGCCTCGTCGACGCTCGCGAGCTCGGGCGCCGCGGGCTGAGGACTCGGCGCGGGCTGGCCGTTCACCAGGGCAGCTCCTCCTGGCCCTCGATCAAGGTCTGAGCGACCGCCGCCTGGCGCTGCTGCCGGTGCAGGGCCGCGACGTAGACCGCGCGTAGGGCGTCGTAGGCCGTATCGAGTGCGTCGTTCACGATCAGGTAGTCATATTCAGGGTAGTGCGCTAACTCCGAGCGAGCCACCTTCAGCCGCTGTGCGATCACGTCATCGGCGTCGGTCGCCCGGCGGCGGAGCCGACGCTCGAGCTCGCGCAGCGAAGGCGGCAAGATGAAGACCAGCACGACCTCGTTGGGGAAGCGGTTCCGGAGCTGGCGGCCGCCCTGAAAGTCGATGTCGAACAGGAGGTCGCGGCCCTCGGCCAAGGCGTCCGAGACCTGGCGTGCCGCGGTCCCGTACATGTTGCCGTGGACCATGGCGTACTCGGCGAACTCGTCGGCCGCGGCCATCTCCTGGAAGCGCTCGCGCGACACGAAGTGGTACTCGACGCCGTCGGTCTCACCGGGTCGCGGCTTGCGGGTCGTGTAGCTGACCGAGAAGCCGATCTTGGGGAATTCCGCCCGGAGGCGATTGCACAGCGTGGTCTTGCCCGCGCCCGAGGGCGAGCTGACGACCAACAACAGACCGCGGGGCCTTTCACTCGACATTCTGAACCTGCTCGCGAATGCGCTCGACGGTGCGCTTGGCCTCGATCAGGACCGCGCTGCCGACGTGGCTGGTGATCTTACTCCCGATCGTCGTCACTTCGCGGAGCAATTCCTGACTGAGGAAGTCGAGGGTCTTGCCCTGCCCGACCTCGGGATCGGCGACGAGGACGGCGCGGGCCTGATCGAGGTGGCTGGCGATCCGCGCGAGCTCCTCGCTCACGTCCCCGCGCACGACCAGCAAGGCGATCTCCCGCGTGAGGCGATCGCGCTCGATCGCGCCGCCGTCGACCTGGGCGAGCACCGCCTCACAGCGCGGGATCAGCAGCTCCATCAGCCGCTCCGACTCGCCGCCGAGGCTGTGCTCGACGCGCGCAACCTCGGCCTCGAGCTCGTCGTAGAGTTCGGCGAGGGTGGCCGCGAGCGAGTCGCCCTCGGCGCGGCGCATCCCGATGAGCCTGGTCAGCGCCTCCCCGACGAGCTCGTCGAGGAACTCGGGCGGGTCGAGGCCGCGGTCCGAAGCCGCGCCCGCCCCGGCGCCGCTCCCCATCAAAAAGCGCAATAATTCCAGTGTGTTTGGCTGCTGAAGCTCGAATTTTGCGTGAGCGGCCTCCGCGGTCAGCGAGCTCAAGGCCTGCAGCGCAGACGCGACCTTGCTCGGGTCGACACCGAGCGCGGCGAGTGGATCCTCGGCGACCTCCCCGTGGCCCTCGACGCGAATCGCTAGATCGACGCGGCCGCGCCCGAGCTGCGCGCCCAAGCTGCGCCGCAGCCCGTGCTCGACGGCGACACCAAAAGGCTGACGCAGCTTGAGCTCGAGGTAGCGCGCGTTGACCGAGCGCAGCTCGACGTGGACACGTACACCGCGCTCTGGCCACGCCCGCTCGGCGACGCCAAATCCGGTCATGCTGTGGATCGGCATGGACGCACAGATTGCTCTTTTATGCCCCTCACAGCAAGATTCGCGTCGACGAGGGATCCCCGCTCGCGACAACGCCGACGGAGTCGATCCATCGGCGTCGTCGACCGGTCAAGCCAGTCGCAAGTCAATAAAAATTAAAATTCTAGCCCGAGTCAAAACACGTTGGTGGCCAGCTCGACGGCGAGCTCGAGCTCGTACTCGGCGTCGTACTTGGCCAGCATCCGATCGATCACGTCGCACTTCGGCTCGGTCGTCTCGGGCACCAGCAGCTCGCTGGCATAGGTCTCGAGGTGGTTCGGGGTCAGGAGGGAAAACAGAAGGATCACGCTGGTCATCGTTGGTACCTCTCGCTCACGCCAGGGCGCGGTCGGACATCGACCGGCGCTGGCGGTGGTCGGTTCGCGACGCTCGAAGGCGTGTCCTGGGTGGGTCGTCCCGAGCCGTCGAGTGTCGCGGACTCTCGCTGCGAATTGCTTGTACGAGCGCCCGGGCACGGACGAAAGAAATCGACAACTTTTGCCCACTACTGGACGAATTCGTCAGTTGTTCAGGGGTTGGGCGTTCAGTGGCTCAACCGCCCGGGTCCCCCAGTCGATGTCGCCAGCGACGAGGCCGAGGCGACTCAGGCGCGGGACATCATCGACGAACTCGACGCCGGTCAGCCGCCGCGAGGCCAGCATCACGTGGGTCGGAGCGTAGAGCATCGAGACGATCCGCAGCTGCCCGAGCCGGGCGGCGATGCGCTGCTTCGCGGCGTCGCGGGCGGCTCGATCCGGGGCCCCGCGGTAGTCCGACAGCGCGCGGTCGAGCTCCTCGTCTTCGACCCCCGAGAAGTTGACCTCCCCGCGGCTGTGGAACAGCTGGTAGAGGTCCTCGTCGCTGTGGCCAGCGAGGTGGACCATCGCGGCCTTGAACTCGCGCTTGCGCAGCAAGATGAGCACGTAGTTCCAGCCCGCCGTCGCCTGGGGCACGACGACCCCGATCGCCTCCCAGGCCGCGATGATCCGCTCGGCGATCGCCGCCGGGCGCCCGCTCCGGCCGTCCCAGGTCAAGGTCATGCGCAGCGAGCCCCCAGGCCGGCGCCGGATCCCGCGCTCGAGCGGCCAGTCGAGCGCGTCGAGGGCCGCGGCGGCGGCCGACAGCGCGCGAAGATCATCGTCGAGCGAAGGCAGCGGCAAGAGCCCCCCGCGCACGGGCTCACCGAGCTTGATGTCCTCGAGCGCCTCGAGGTCGATCGGGGTCGGATCGTGAAGATCGACCGGCGCGGCGACCGACAAGCCCGGGGCGCCATGAACCTCCCGAGCGATCGCCGACAGCGGCAGCGCGTCGTGGACCGCGCCCCGCAGGGCCTCGCTCGCCTGGACACCGTCGGCCACGTTCCACAGCAACAGGTCGTAGCTCGGCGGGCTGACCAGCCAGGCCACGAAGCGCCCCGACATGCCCGGCTTGCCGAGCTCGACGGGCACGTGGACCGGGGACAGCTCCGGCAGCAGGTGGACCTCGCCGCGGCGCAGGGCCGTGAGCGCCTCGGCCCCGTCGTCGAGGGCTCGAAACACGATCTTTCCCGCGACCGCGTGGCGCTCGGGGTCGTGGTAGCCGGCGAAGCGCTCGATCACGATGCGATCCTGCGCGAGCGTCGTGATCTGCATGGGGCCGGTCCCGATCGGCTGCTGGGCGAAGCGTGACTCTCGCCCGCGGTGGGCGTCACGCGGGACGATCTTGATCGCGGCGAGGGACTCGAGCGCCAGGGGCTCGCGCTTGTCGAGCCCGATCCGGACCCAGCGCCCCGGGTCGCGCTCGTCCGAGCCCCGCGGTCCATCGACGATCTCGACGCGGTTGAAGTTAGTCAGACCATGGCGCTGACGTATCCACACCCGCCGACGGTCGAGCCAGTAGGTCAGCGAGTAGACGACGTCGTCGATCGTGACCTCGCTGCCGTCGTGAAAGCGAACCCCCCGCGGCAGGTGGCAGGTGATCGACGCGACCGCGTACTCGCGGTCGACCTCACACTGATCCGCGATCGCGGGCTCGACCCAGGGGTAGCGGTCGCCGGCCCGCCGAACCAGACCTTCGAACACCAGATCCTCGGAGATGCGCATGGCCCAGGGTTCGAGATCATCGAGAGGATCGAACTTGCGCGGCAGCTGTGGCAGCGCGATCGAGATCGCCTCGGTCAGCGCGGGATCCGCTGGCGCCTCGCTGCCATCGGCCGGCTCGATCTCTTCAGGCGTAGACGTGGCTTCGCCCACATCGGCGGCCCCCTGCCCGTCTTCGCCTCCCCCGCCCCGCGCGCCGCAGCCACCGGCCGGGGCGATCAGCAGCGCGGCCGACAACAGACCCGCCGCGAGGCTCGAGAGGGATGCGTCTGGGGACATCACCCGCAGGCTGCGAAGTTCGGACCCGGGACGTCAAGCTCGCGCGCGGCCCGGATTCGGAACGCATGGACTTTTGACTCCAGGCCGTGATACACGGGCCCACGCGGTATGACCGCCAGCGAATCCCGGTACCCGACCTTCGGCGGTCGGGACGGAGGCAAGCCCTCGATGAAGCTCCGCAACAGTTCCGTTCCCGTCACTCTCGTCGCAACCCTCGTCGCGGCTGTCGTCGCTCCGGGCGCCCTCGGCTGCGCCGAGAAGGTCGAGGAGACGGGCCCACAGGAAGAGGAGCTCCCCAACATCACGGTCGAGCTCCCGACCGCTCCCGACTTCAACGAGGCGCGCGCGCCGGTCAAGTGGGAGGGCGACCCCGACGGCGCCTACTCGATCTTCGGTCTGCGCAAGGACATCGACGACCGCCTCAAAGAGGGCGAGTCCGGCGAGAAGATCGTCGTCAAGGGCTGGGTCCAAGAAATCTACGTCCCGCCCGAGTGCCCCGAGGACCAGCTGTGCCCTCCGGGCAAGCAGCCGCACTTTTGGATCACCGACAGCCCCGAAGAGAAGGGCAAGAAGCGCGCGATGATGGTGGTCAACTACCACTTCCCGATCCCGGAGTGGGACGAGGACACCCAGGCGATGTGGGAAGATCAGCCGCTGGTCGTCGTCGAGGTCGGCAAGCAGTACACGATCAAGGGTGAGTTCAAGCGCTTCTCGGACTCCGGCTTCGCCCACGACAACGGCCTGCTCGAGTTCCACTCGTACAAGGCGCCCAACCCCGATCCCGACTCGTCCGGCGAGCTCATCTGGATCTACCCGCCCAACTCCGACTGGCACCCGCAGACGGTCGCCATGACGGAGGCCCAAAACGCCGAAATGCAGGCCCGCATGCAAAAAGAGGCCGAGGCCCTGCAAAAGAAAAAGGGCGGCGGCGAGTAGTCGCGGCCGCGCCTTTGCTCTGGTTTTTGGCGCTGGCGCTGGCGCTGCCCCTAGCGCTGGCGCGGCCTCTAACTCTGGCGCGCCCTCTAACTCTGGCGCGCCCTCACTAGAGCTCGGGCTGAGGGTCGAGATCGATCGCGCCCGGGTCGAAGTCGTCACTGGGCTCCAGCCCAGCTTTGACCGGGTCGTCGCCCGGCTCGCGCTCGACGTAGTACCAGTTGGCGCCGCGAAGCCGGACCCAGCCGGGGCCGATCTCGACCTGGGCCGCGGGCCCGAAGTCGCGGCGAACGTCCAGGGTCCACTCGAAGTCCCCCGGGGCCTCGCCCGCGCGGACCCCCCCGCTCCGCCAGTCGATCCAGCCCTGAAGTCGCGCGGCGAGGGCATCATCGTCGAGCGGGAGGTTGTCATCGGTCACGAATTGCTGGTCGCGGCGGCGCAAGAACACCGAAGTGTCGCCGCCCGCGTCGGCGATCTCGACGCCGCGTGAGCGCTCGAGCCAAAAGCGGAGCGGATCGTCGAAGAGCAGATCCTCGGCGAGCGCGGCGCACTGGGCCTCGGCCACGGCGGCCGGCCGCTGACCCTCGACCTCGACGATGCAGTCGGGGAACACGGTCACCTCGAGCGTGTAGCGTGCCCCCCGCTCAGGCACGACCTCCGCGACGAGGCGACGCAAGGGCGCCGTGCTCGGCGGATCGACCCAGGCCTCGGCCCGGAGGCTGCGCAGGGCCCACAGCAGGTTCTCGAGTCGGACCTCGTCGATCGCGCCGTTGTCGTCGACGTGGGCCGGAGCGTCGAGCTGCCACGCGCCCATGTCGGCGTGGACGCTCTGGCGGACGGTGCTGGAGTCGACGTCCACGGGCGGGAGAATCTCCAGCTCGCGGACCTCGCCGGGCCCGACCTGGGTCAGGCGTCGCTCGGCGAAGGTCTCGGCCTCGAACGCCAGGTTGCGCGGCGGCTCGCCGAGGACTCGCAAGACCGCGCCCTCATCCCGAACGCACAGGACCGGATCGGCGCCGAGCTGACAGGTCACGCGCAATTGCTCACCGGTGTCGGCGTGAACCACCAGGGTCCAGTCGGGCTCGAAGCTGAGACCGTCCAGCGCGAGCTCGGTGGCTCCCTCGCCCTCGCCCTGCCCCTCCGGCTGACCGCCGCCCTCCGGCGTGGCGGAGTCGACGGTCAGCAACGCGACCTCGAGCCGACCGAGGGCCTGGTACCAGCGCCGCACTTCGGCCTCGGCGACGGGCTCGACCTCGGCCTCGCCCTCCCCCGTGTAGAACCACTGGCCGCCGCGCCGGATCAGGCGGCGCGCGCTCGGTTGCTCGAGATCGATCCCGACGATACGGCCGTAGTCGTGGGGCACGAGCCGCGACTCGAGCATCCCGGCGTCGGGCTCGAGCAGCGGCCAGCGCTCGAGCAGCTCGGTCGGGACGCAGCCGAGCAAGCCGGGCCCACGATCGACGAGCTGCTTGCGCGGATGGCCCGGGCACTCGCCGCCGACAAGCAGCGCCCTCGAGCTGCCGTCGTCCGTCGTGAACACCAGCCACGGGCGCAGCGACTCGGAGGCGACAGCCTCGCGCTCGACGAAGGGATCGAGCTGGGCCCGCATCAGCCGTCCGACGCGATGCTCGACGGCCACGCTCGACAGCAGCGCTGGCGTCCCGCCCGAGCGCACGCGCCAAAAACCGTCGGCGGCCCGCGTCAAGATCAGCTCGTCGCCCCACCCGAGGCCCGTGACCCGGTCGACATCGATCGGCAGCAGACGCTTGGCCAACCAGCTACGGGGCGGCTGCTGGACCAGCATCAGCATCTCGGTTTCGACCACCCAGGTGTCGCCGTCGGCCTCGAACGCACCGTAGACCCCGCCGCCCGGGACCGCGCCGCCGAGCGAGAGGGTCAGGGTCTCGTCCGGCAAGCTGATCCGGATCACGCCGTCGTGGCCGACGCGATCGCGGCGGCCCGCCGAGCGCTGCGCGGTCGCGAGGCGCAGCGACGACCACAGGCCCTCGAAGTCTTCGTCGGTGACGGGGCCGAGCAGGACGTCGCCGTGCATCAGCTGGTGGCCGCCGCCGGGCGCCGGGACGACGCGGACGACCGGACCGTCGGTCGCCTGGAGCTCGATCGTGGCCTTGTTGGGGTCGGCGTCGACCAGGGTCGGAAATACGCGCCGGCCACCCGAGCGGTTGTTGACCAGCTCGAGGCCGTCGTCGGGCTTGGCGAAGGGGTCGGCCCACGCGAGGGTCACCGCGGCCCCAGCCACGGCCAGCGCGACGATCGTGCCGCCCCGCGGTCGCATCGACTCGAGGGTTGGCCGCGGCCTCGACGAGGACACCCGCGCGCTCGTCGGTCGCGGCCGCTCGGCCGGAGCGTCACCTTCGGCGGGCTCGGCCACGCCGTCGTTCTTGTCGCTGGATCCACTCACCGTCGACGCCTCCATAGCACCAGCAAGCCGAGACCGATCGCAAAGCCCGGCAGCCCGAGCAGGCACATCCAGGTCATGCGCCGGAGCTGCGCGGGCAGCAGGACCAGCTTGACGTGCTCGCGGTCGCGCGGGCGGATGCCCAAGAGCGCGTCGCGCTCGGTCAGCCAGCCGATCAGGTTGAGGATCAAGTCGCGGTTGTGGGAGTAGGCCACGTCCTCGCGCAACCAGGCGTTGAGCGCGAAGTGATCCGAGCCGACCACGACCATGCGCGAGTCGCCGCGCTCGGCCGCCGCGGCGATCGGGATCGGCCCCTGGCGATCGTCGCCGTCGCTGGCGTCGAACAGCCCGCGCTGCTGCAGCTGGACCAGATCGGACTCGGCCCAGCCCTGCTCCGAGGACGAGACCAGGGCGACCGCGCCGCGGTCGACCCACAGCTCGCGGACCTCGAAGAAGGCCACCGGCTGGAGCACGAGGCTGCGGACCGCCGCGTGGTCGGCCCAGCCGTCGAGCACGGTGAACCCGAGCATGTCCGTCCCGCCCGGGACCTCGTGCGGATCGACGACCAGGCGGTCGCCGAAGTGGATGCCGTACTCGGCCGCGAGCGGCTCGAGGCCGTGGTCCGCGAGCAGCGGCTTGCCGGGCACGAACTTGGCCCCCGCGAGGATCAGGATGTCCTTCCCGCGGGCGGCGAAGCGACGGATCGCGGCGACCTCGTCGGCCCCAAACACGCCCGTCGGGCCGGCGACGAGCAGCACGTCGCAGCCCTCGAGCTCGACCTCGTCGTCGAGCGTCGCGACCTTGGTCTCGAGGTTGGCGTCGCGCAGCAGGTCGCGCAGGTGGGCGTAGCCGTTGAAGGGCTCGAGATCGTCGAACGCGGGCTCGCCGTGGCCCTGCGTGTAGCAGATCGTGATCTCGCGTGGATCCGAGACCTCGAGGAACTTGCCGAGCAGCGCCTCTTCGCCGCGGAAGGACTTCACGCGGGGGCCGTTGGCCTGGACCTCGGGGCCGGTCGCGTAGGTCACCAGCTCGTTCGGCAGCAGGTGCGCGCGCCGCAGCTCGCTGCCCTGCCCCGCCCGGATCAGGACCACGCCGTCGGGCAGCTCGCGCCCGGTCAGGCCGAAGTCCTCGATCAGCCGCTCGGCCTCCTGCCGGTCGACGTCCGGGTCGACGGTGCTGACCCGCAGCACCCCCTGCTTGGCCGCGCCCCGCATCCGCGTGAGGACCTCGCGCAGCTCGCCCCGGACCGGGTTGGGCCGGCCGTTGCCGATCGTGGCCGGGACCACGACGACCACGTCGATCGGATCGACGAGATCCGCGAGCACGTCCTGGGCTCGATCCGACAGGGTGTAGACCTGGCCCGCGGTCCAGTCGTCGCGCTCGGCGTGGCGCCCGGCGAACACCGCGAGGTGTCCGGCCGCGACGCACCACAGCGCCGCCTGGACGACCGTCTGCCAGTCGCGCCGGGGGTTGACCGCGACGATCGCAGCCGCGAGCGCCGCGATCACGACCCCGAGGTGCAGCCAGATCCAGCGGCCATCGACGATGCCCTGGGCGAGCTCCTGCATCATGGCCAGGAGCGAGGTCCAGCTCAGGATCTTGGCCAGCCAGACCTCGACCTGATCGGTCAACAGCCCGGCGAGCAGGACGATCGTGCAGCTCACGAAGGTCCCGATCGCCGCCGCGAGCTGGCTGCGAGCGAAGGCCGAGAACAGCAGCCCGACGGCGATGAAGCTGGCGCCGACCAGGAAGGTCCCGAGGTAGCCCGACAGGATCGGCCCGACGTCGGGCGCCATCGTCGGCCCCGAGGCCCCGCGCAAGAGCAGGTAGAAGCTCCCCGTCGGCAGCCACAGCGCCACGTAAAAGCCCATCGCGCCGAGGTACTTGCCGACGACCACCTGCGAGGGATCGAGCGGCGCCGTGAGCAGGGCTTCGAGGGTGCCGTGGCGGCGCTCCTCTGCGATCAGGCGCATGCTGATCACCGAACAGATGAAGATGACCGGCAGCCAGAAGATGAAGATGCTGCCGCCGAAGAAGTACTGCATCACCGGCCCGCGCGCGGCGAGAGGCTGGTTGAGCACCGAGAGCAAGACCGAGAAATTCCAGCCCTGGTTGAACAGGAACAAGGTCCCGACCAGGTAGGCCAGCGGCGTCACGAACAGCGACAGGAGCTCGCGACCGGCGATCGCCGCGGTCCCGCGCAGCCAGTCGAGGGCGCGCTCGAGGATCCCGTTCACGCCGTCCCCCCCGGCTGAGAGTCGTCGCGGAAGCCCGTGACGACCGCGAAGCGCTCCTCGAGCCGGCGGCGCCCAGGCTCGAGGCGGATCAGAGGCATGCCCGCGTCGAGGCTCGCGCGACCGATCGCGGCGGCCAGGTCGTCCATCGAGACCCCGCCGCTGGTCACCGCCGCTCGCAGCACGCTGTCCTCGCTCCGGTCCACCGTCTTGCGCGCGCCCCCGGCGCGCGACAGGCTGATCTCCAGCTTGACCGGATCTTCGCGCCCGAGCGCGGACCAGGCCGCCTCCACGCACGCGCGGATCGCCTCCCCGTCGGCGCCGTCCCACTCGACGAACAGCGTGTCGGTCGCCAGCGCCTTGGCCACGGTCTCGTCGGCGACGACCTGGCCCCGCGACAAGATGATGACCCGGTCACACAGGGCCTCGACCTCGGCGAGGATGTGCGAGCTGAAGATCAGCGTCTGGTTGCCGCCGAGGTTCTTGAGCATCGATCGAATGCCCTGGACCTGGTTGGGATCGAGGCCGACGGTGGGCTCGTCGAGCACGACCAGCGGCGGCGAGCCCAGGAGCGCGTCGGCGATGCCGACCCGCTGACGGTAGCCGCGGCTGAGCTTGGCGATCGGCGTCTCGGCCATGCCCTCGAGCCCCGACAGCTCGATGACCCGCTCGATCTCGGCCGCGCGCGCGCGTCGGCGGATCCGCTTGACCGTGGCTCGGAACTCGAGATGCTCGCGCACGCGCAGCTCCTGGTAGAGCGGCACCTGCTCGGGCAGGTAGCCGACGAGCTCGCGGACCGCGAGCGAGTCACTCACGAGCGAGAGGTCGGCCACGCGCACGAGCGTGTCGCGAGCGCGAGGCACTGGCAGGTAGCCGCAACAGATTCGCATCAGGGTGCTCTTGCCCGCACCGTTGGGTCCGAGCAGTCCAACGCGCTCGCCTGGCGCGACCCGAAAGTCGACGCTGCGCAGCGCCGGGTCTTCGGACCCGGGGTAGTAGAAGGTCAGGTTGCTGACCTCGAGCGAGGCGGGGGGGCGTGCAGACATGGCTCGCGCCCGGCGAGGTGTACCGCGAAGCGCGGCGGGCCCCAATCACTGCAGCGGCGATCAGTCTCCGGACTCGCCTGGGCTGTCTTGCTCGTCGTCCCCACCGGTTTCGGTGGACTCTGCGCCTTCCGCGGCCCCCTCGCCCGCGGCAACCGCGTCGGCCTGGGCCTTGGCCTCGGCCTTGACGCGCTCGGCGATCTCTTCGGGGACCGGCCCCGGCGCGGTCTCGATCGGGTCACGCTCGATCTCCGCGAGCGCCCACTCGATCGACTGCTTGACCTCGGCGTCTTGCTCGCTCGCGAGCTTGGTCTCGAGCAGCTTCTGGTAGCCGAGCAGGCGCTGCTCACCCATGATCGCGACGACCCGCTCGCGGACCTTCGGCGAGGGGTCGGAGTCGAGGGCGTACATCAGCGCGAGCGCCGTCCCGTTGTCGACCGCCGGGGCCAGCGCCTCGGCGCAGGCGACCCGCTCGGCCTCGTCCGCGACGTACTCGCCGTCGCGCTTGAGCGTCAGCCCATCGAGCAGGCCCATGCGCCGGAGCTCGTAGGCGCCATAGACCTCGGCGGCCTCGTCGAGCTTGCCAGCCTTGACGTGGAACTCTCCGAGCAACAGCCAGCCGACCAGATCATCGGGGATCATCTCGACGACCCGCCACTGCTCGGCGATCGCCTGATCCCACTTTTTGTCTTGGGACAGCGCGAGCGCGAGCACGATGTGGGGCGCAGGATCATCGGGGATCAGCTCCTGGGCCTGGCGATAGAACGAGATCGCCGCGCGCGAGTCGGCGCGGGCCTCGTGCATGCCCCCCAACAACAAGCTCGCGTTGGCGCGTAAGTGGACGTCCTGCGCTTCGTTGGCCACGCGCATCAGATCGGCCCGGAGCTCGGCGAAGCTGTCGTCGGGCAGCGTTGTCGTGGCTTCGAAGCGAGCCTTGCTCGCGCGGTAGAGCTCCTCGAGCTGCTCTTGTGTCAAAGGCGGCGGCGCGGGCGGCTGCTCGACCTCGCCGGCCTCGGCCTTGCCGGTATCCGTCTGGCTGGCGGTCTTTCCGCAGCCCGCGATCGTGCACGCAGACAGGCACGCCAGCGCGGCCAGGGTCGAGAAGCTCGAGAGTGCGGTTTGAAGCTTTGGCATCGTGGTGGTCACGGCCGGACATCGACCGCCCGCGAAGGTTGCCACAGTCCACGGGATTTGTTGTATCGTTGTTCCGGTGGGTATCGGCGACTTGGTGGGGCTCTCACACGTGCTGACCGCGGCTGCGGTCACGCTGACGGTGAGCGCCTGCGACCTCGAGCCGTGCGAGAGCCTCGACCTCAGCGACACGCACACCCGCGGGTACGAGCAGAGCCAGCAACCGGGCGGACCCACGGTCATCGTGCTCAGCGACGGCAGCCAGATCAAGATCGTCCGCGCGTGCACAGGCTTCGGCGAGTGCGAGGCGGAGCTCGCGCTTCACACCATCAACCTCGAGGCCGCGCCCGACCAGCTGATGTTGACGGCCTCGGGTCGTTTTCTGACCTATCGCCTCGGCTCGGAGGCCCAGCGGGTCGATCTCGACGCGCCCGACTTGGGCCAGTTTGGTGTCCCGGGCGCCGTCGACGAGCTCATCGGCTCGCTCCGCGGTGGCGACTGGCTGATCTACCGAACGGGTCACGGCGGGGGTCAGACCGAGGGCAGCGAGCTGTGGGCGGTCTACGTCGGCGACACCGACGACCTGCCCGAGGACGAGCTCACCGCGCCGCAGTTCCGGATCGGCAGCGGCCTCGACCTGCGCGTCGTTGCGATGGGCCATCGTCACGTCGTCGCCCGGCGCAGCCTCGGCGACGGCCGCGAGGAGCTCTACCTCGTCCGCGTCGCGCCTGCCTACCACGTCGACACCTACGGCAGCAGCACCCGCGGCGACCCGCTCCTGCTCGCCCGCGGCCAGACCTTCCGGCGGGTGATGATCACCGACGGCCCCTCGCCGGCCCAGCGCGGCGACCCGTGGGAGTTCCAGCACGAGGTCCCGACCGACGCCCAGGTCGTAGCGACCTCGGGCGCCGGATCGAGCGCGCGCACGCTGATCTACTCCGTCGCCGACACCACGCAGATCGCCAACTTCGAGGGCGAGGTCGTGACCTCGCGCAATGATCTCGAAGATGTGCCGGGCTTGAGCCCCGTGTCGCCCGACGGCACGCACCTGGCCTACATCACGCCCCGTGGGTCCCTCGCCCTGCGCAACCTCGAAGATCAGCGCTCGTGCATGGTCCGGCCCGCGAGCGCCTCGCGTCACCTGCTCGCCGGCTTCGCCGCCGACGGCACGGTCTACTTCGAGTCCGAGGAGCGTCGCCCGCAGCCCTCGCAGCAGCCCTCGAGCTCCGTGACCGAGCTGGTCTACGCCTACGACCCCCTGGCCCGCGAGTTCACCGCGGTCACCGACGAGCCCGGCGTATGGCGTCTCCAGGCGGTCCCACCCCAACGCTACGTCGGCGATCAGGACGACGCCGAGCCGATCCCGTGGGCGGTCGTCGGCCTCGACGGCGATCACCTCGCCCGGCCCGGCCAGAGCCCGACCTCGCTGTCCTACAAAGAAGCCAGCTTCTTGCCGCGCGGGGACGAGACGCTGTGGGTGCTCGAGGCCGAGCCCGAGACCTACAACGAAGAGAGCCGCCTGACCCTGCACCGGATTCAACCCGAGCTCGTCGGTGGCGTCCTCGCGTTCGACACCGAAGACGCCGACCCGACCGTTCAGGACGCCAGCGAGACCCTGCACGCGCGCTTCTCCCACGAGTACTCGGGCACAGCCAGGGTCTGCGTGTCGGCCTCACAGTCGGCCAGCCGCACGACGCCATGGGCGACCCAGTGCTCGTCCCCCTCGGAGCCCGAGCAGTTCCTCGACAACGGGCTGCCCGAGGCTGAACAGGGGCCCTGAGCGCTGGTCCTGAATCAAGCGCTGCGCGCTCGACTCAGGACTTCTAGTCTTCAAGGGGCCTTTCAAAAAGGCCCCTCGCTGCGGCGGCGAAGCCCCCTCCGCTCACCCCAAACGCTCGCCTTGCGGCTCGTACTCCTCTTCTTCAAGGGGCCTTTCAAAAAGGCCCCTCGCTGCGGCGGCGAAGCCCCCTCCGCTCACCCCAAACGCTCGCCTTGCGGCTAGTACCGGGCCTGGGTAGGCCACCCGCTCGGCCAGGCAGTCCCTGTCGAGGCCTCGTCGAGCGCGAGCGCGAGCGCATCTGCGATGTCCAGCGCGAGCGTGCCGTTTTGCGGCGAGCGATCTCCCGCCAGCCCGTGGACATGAACGCCAGCGCACGCGGCCGCCCACGGTTCGAGACCACGGGCCAGCAGCGCCGCGATCGCCCCCGCGAGCACGTCGCCCGATCCCGCGGTCGCCAGCGCGGGACCGCCTGTCGTGCAGATCGCCACGCGGACGCGCGCGCCATCGGCCTCGGCGACGATCGTGCCCGCGCCCTTGAGCACCACGATCGCCCGGGTGAGCTCGGCGAGGCGCGTGGCCGCGAGGGCGCGGTTGGACTGGACCCGGGCGCTGTCCCAGCTCCCCGCCCGATCGAGGCGCGCCAGCATCCGCGCGGCCTCGCCGGGGTGCGGCGTCAACACCCGAGGTCCGGCCGCAGGCCCGGCGTCCTGGTGTTCGAGCCCGCTCGCGTCCCAGACCATGGCCCGGGCGTCGTCGCGGTTCAGCTCGGCGAGGGCCGAGCGGTCGGCGTTGACGAGCCCAGGCCCGACCACGAGCACCTGGGCCTGCGGGATCTTCCACGCCTGCTCGGCCGTCGCCAGCATCAGCTCCGGACGCAGCTCGATCAACGCGCGGCGCAGCTCGGGGTCGCCGGGCGCGAGCGTGGCCAGCCCCGCCCCTGCGCGCATGGCCGCGGTCGCAGCCAGGATCGCCGCGCCGGGCATCCCCCCCGACCCACCGATGACCCCCACGTGTCCGCGCCGGCCCTTGTGCGCCGCGCTCATCGATCCGCGCGCGGTTGCGAGCTGGCTTGGGGGGCTGCCGAGCGCGGCGCACAAGGGC
>NZ_PVNK01000269.1 GCF_002994615.1 Enhygromyxa salina
GGCCTTTTCGCCGAGGGCTTTGTCGCCAAAACTTGCAGTACGCCCGGTACAGCGGCGTTTTGGCTTCGCGCCCTCGGCGAAGATTCCGGCGCGAGGCGACACGATGCATTGCACCCCGGGCTGCTAGCGTCGCAGGGAAAGATCAGGCCGTAACTGGGCACACCGTCGAGGCAGTCGCCCGGATCTGTGGCCGAGCGAAGCTCGCCGTTCATGTTCAGGTGCACGACCACAGGTGGGCGTGGGCTCAGGCCGTCATGTGGGCCGCCATGTGGGCCGCCATTACATCGGCATTACATCGGGCCGGGTCGGGTGCTGAACTCTCGATCGCCCGGCCGAGATCCGTCAGCATGGATGGATGACGCAGCACCTCGCGACGACGTCCGAGCCGGAGACTGCAGCGACGCGGCCACGCGCCGAGCTGGTCGCCCGGGCCCGGCCAGGCGCGAGCCTCGAGCCCGGGATGGAGCTCGGTCGCTACCTCGTGCTCGAGGAGCTCGGGCGCGGTGGCATGGGCGTGGTCGTGGCTGCCTACGATCCGCAGCTGCGCCGTCGGGTGGCGATCAAGGTCTTGCGCCGGGCGACCAATCGCGAGCAGCTCGACAACGAGGCGCACGCGCTGGCGGCGCTCAACCACCCGAACGTGGTCGCCATTCATGACGTCGGTTCGCACGCGGGCGGGACCTTCATCGCCATGGAGTACGTCGAGGGCCAGACCTTGGCGGAGTGGCTGCGCGCCCGCCCGCGCTCGCTCGCGGCGATCCTGGCCGTGTTCACGGCCGCCGCACGGGGGCTTCAGGCGGCCCACCACGCCGGGATCACGCACCGAGACATCAAGCCCAGCAACGTGATGGTCGGCCGCGACGGTCGGGTCCGGGTGACCGACTTCGGCCTGGCCCACGGCGAGGCCCTGGCGCTGGAGTCGGTCGTCGGCAGCGACGACATGACCATGACGATCAGCCACCCCAACGGTGTCGTGGTCGGGACGCCGGCCTACATGGCGCCGGAGCAGTTCGAGGCCGAAGCCGTCGATCATCGCGTCGACCAGTTCGCGATCTGCGTCGCGCTGTGGGAGGCCGTGTGCGGCACGCGGCCCTTTCTCGGCGACAGCTACGTCGAGCTGCGCGAGGTGGTCTGCCTCGGAGCTCCGGTCGCGGCGCCGCCGACCGGCGTGCTCCCAGCTTGGCTGCGCCGCGTGCTCGAGCGCGGCCTCGCGCGTGACCCCGCCGCGCGCTACCCCGACATGCTCGCGCTGATCGAGGCGCTCGAGTCGGATCCGCGCCCGCGTCGGCGGCGACGGGTCGCAGCGGCCGTGGCCGCAGCAGTGATCGGGATCGGGATCGGGGCCAGCGAGCTCGCCGAGCACAGCGCGCGGCGAGCGTGCGTGGCCGAGGCTGCTCGGGCCGAGGCGCTGGTCGAGCTGGTCGCTGCGGATCACCTGCGTCAGGCGTTCACCGCGACTGGCCTGCCGTTCGCGGCGTCGAGTCATCGCCGGGTCCAGGCTCGGATCCAGGCCTGGGTCACGGACTGGTCGGCGGCGAGGACCCAGCTGTGCACGGCGATCATCGACGGCGAGCTGAGCGAGGCCGAGGCCGCACCGCGCCGGGCGTGCCTCGACGAGCAACTCGACCGCGGTCGGAGCTTCGTCGAGTTGCTGCGCGCGCCGACGGCCGAGCTCGTGGGGGCGGCGGTCCCGGCCGTGGCCCGGTTGCCGAGTCCGACGCGCTGCGCCGAGCCGCAGTCGCTGCTGCTCTACGACGATCGCCGCGATGGCTCGCTGGTCGCCGGCCGACCCGAGCTCGACCGCGAGCTCTCGCGGGTGTCGAGCTTGCTCGTGGCCGAGCAAAACGACGCCGCGCGAACGGCCGCGCAGGCGCTGCTCGACCAGGCCGAGCGGGCCGAGGCGGCCGAGCTTCACCGCGTCGAACTCGTCCTCGGCGCGGCACACATCGCCCTCGATGAGCACGAGGCCGGCCAGGCCGCGCTGCGCCGGGCCCACTACGGCGCGCTCGCGGCCGGCGCGGACATCGACGCCCTCGACGCGGCGATCGCCCTGGTCGATGCCAACGCCCAGCTCCACGGCGACTACGAGCTCGCGGCGCGCTGGGCCGAGACCGCAGCGGCGCTCACGACCCGGCTCGGCCTCGAAGGCAGCGCGGTCGACGGTCGGCGCCTCGCCGTGCTCGGCAACCTGCACTACCGCGAGGGCGACCTCGACGAGGCCGCGCAGGCCTACACGGCCGCGCACGCGATCGTCGTCGAGCGGCTGCCGGCCGGGCACCCACAGATCGCGAGCTCGCTGATCAACCTGGCCAACATCGCGGCCGCCCGCGCCCTGCCCGACGAGGCCCGCGCGGGCTACGAGCGCGCACACGCGCTGCTCGTTGCGAGCTACGGCGACGACCACCCCAGCACGGCGCGCCCGCTGATCAACCTCGGTAACCTCGCCCTCGACGGCGCCGACTTCAAGGCCGCTGTCGCCGACTACGAGCGCGCTCGGGCGCTGCTCGAGCCGCTCGGGGAGGACAGCTTCGAGCTGACGGTCGTGCTGCAGAACCTGGCCGCGGCGTGGTACTACTCGCGCGAGACCCAGCGTGCGTGCGACACCTGGGAGCGGGTGCTCGAGCTGCGCCGCCGGCAGTTGCCGGTGGACAGCCCCGAGATCGCCGAGCTGCTCGCCAACCTCGGCACGTGCTACAAGTCGCTCGGAGATGGCGAGGCGGCGATCGCAGCGCTCGAGCAGAGCCTCGAGCTGCTCGAGACCAACTTCGGCGCCGACGCCCCTCGGCTCGCGCCAGTCCTCAACAACCTCGGCGTGTTCTTGCGTGGCCAGGGCGACTACGCCCAGGCCAGGTCGATAGTCGAGCGCGCGCTCGAGATCCACGAGCGCCAGGGCGTGGACAGCCGGGTCCTCGCGCAGACCCGCGGGGTCCTGGCCAGGACCCTGCTCGACTTGGGCGACCTCGCCGCGGCGCGCGAGCAGATCGATCGTGCGCTGGCCTTCTACGCGCGCGACCCTGGACCCGGGTTTGGCGAGGGCTCCAGCCGCTGCGTCGACTTGGCGCTGCGGGTGCGGACGGGGGCCGCGGCCGCGGCCCAGGCTGAAGCCGAGGTGCTGCTCGCGGATCCCGCCTGGGCCGAGCGCCACGAGAGCCTGCGCAAGTGTCTGGTCGGGTACGGCGTCATAGGCCCTCGCGCTGGAGCTGCAGACCCGGCGTCGCCATGATCGGCGCGCGGATCATGCCGCTGCCGCGCTTGCGCTCGAACCAGGTGTCGACGTCGATGCCGGCGCGGACGAAGTCGCGGCGCACGCGATAGAGCAGCACGTTGAAGTCGGCCCGGTCCTTGATCGGGTCGTCGGGCCAGATCCGGCGGCACAGCTCGTCGACGCTGTGGTAGCCGTCGTCGGGCGTCGAGGTCAGCAGGGCCTCGACGAGCGCGAAGCGACGGGTCGCGAGGTAGACCGAGCTCGAGTCGGCGCCGTGCTCGTAGGTCAACATCCCGCCGGCGTCGAAGCGCTCGAGCTTGATGTGTCGGCGCGGGCTCGACCTCGCGCGGGTGCTCTGCTCGAGCCTGGCCTCGTCGACCTCGACGAGCTCGATCGTCGCGTCGGCGAGCTCGATCGTCGCGCCCGCGGCGAGCCGCGTGAACCCCTCGGCGTCGAAGGGGGGCGGGGGATCGAGCTCGCCGCGGAGCTCGGCGACGACGAGGTCCGCGACCCGGTGCAGGACCAGCGTCGTCGCGGTCCAGGCCGGGAGATCGACATCGTCGTGGGGCCCGCCGAGGGTCAGGCCTTCAATGGGGATCGTCAGCAGCGGGCCGCCGTCGACGCGGATGCCCCACGGGCTCGGGCCGGCCGTCGCCCCTGGATCGCGCTCGCGGCGGACGACGGCGAAGGGCTGGCCGCCGATATGCAGCTCGACGCCGTCGCCGACCATCGTCGTCACGTCGGCGTCGGCGTCGGCGTCGGCGTCGGCGTTGGCGACGGTCAGCGCCTGCCGGCCGAGGTTGATCAGCTCGACGCCCGCGTCGCGGACCGTGAGCAGGGCCTGACGTCGGCTGACGGCGGGATCGGGGATTACGATGTCGCACCGGCTGCTTCGACCGATCGTGGTGACGCCGCGTGTCAGCTTGATCCGTGCGCCCGAGCGCAGCTCGAGGGACCACTGGGGCATGCAACATCCTATCAGCCCGACCCGCGAATCGAGCCGGGCAGCGTCGTCCTGGACATGAGCCCGGGCTACCCCGCGAGCCGGCCTGGCTGGCGAGCTTGCGTCGACACTGGGAGCTGAGTCGGAGCGAATACTCGGCGGGCGGTCGTGGAATCCAAGGGCGGACGAGCCATGCTTGGCCGTTCCCGTCGCGGCGTTTGTCTTCGGCGTCCTCGAGCATGGCAGGCGCCGAGCTGCTCGTGGCTCTTCGCCGCTGTGAAGGCTGCTCGGCGCAGCGGGCTCCGTCCGCGCGCGTCGAGGATCCTCACCAGCGCAGGGCCCTGGGGTCGAGCTCGCCGGCGAGCCGGGCGACCAGGTCGCGGAGCCAGCGGTGGGTGGGGTCGCGGTGGCTGCGTTCGTGCCACAGCATCGGCGCGCGCAGGGGCGGGACGGGGATCGGCGGGCGGCGGACGGCGAGCTGGGCGGTGCTCGCGAGCTTGCGGGCGAGCCAGCGCGGGGTCGTGAGCACGAGATCGGTCTCGGCCACGAGCAGGGGCGTGAGCACGGGGTAGGGGACGCGCAGGGCGACGTGGCGCTCGAGGCCGTGGCGGGCGAGGGCGGCGTCGATCTGGCCGCCGCCGCGCCCGGTGAGCGAGACGAGCAGGTGGTCGAGACCGGCGAATCGCTCGACGGTCCACTTCGCGCGCAGGGCCGGGTGACCCTTGCGCAGGACGCAGGCCCAGTCGCTCTCGAACAGGGTGCGCGCGTAGATGTTGGGCTCGTCGCCGCTGGGCATGCCGACGCACAGATCGATGGCGCTCGTCTCGAGATCCTCGCGCCAGCTCGGCCGCCACGAGACGATGTCGAGATCGAGGCCCGGGGCCTGCTCGGCGAGGCTGCGCATCAGGGCCGGGACCAGCATGTAGACGACCAGATCCGGGGCGGCCACGCGGACGGTGCCGCTGGCGGTGGCGGGGCAAAACTCGACGGGGCGGATCAGCTCGAGGACTTCGGCGAGGATGGCCTCGATCTGGGGGAGGAGCTCGAGCGCGCGCGGGGTCGGCTGCATGCCGGCCTTGACCCGGACGAGCAGAGGGTCGTCGAACAGCTCGCGGAGGCGGCCGAGGCTCCGGCTCATCGCCGGCTGGCTGACCCCGAGCTGGGCCGCGGCCCGGCTGACGTGGCGCTCACGGAGCAGGGCATGGAGCGCCACGAGGAGGTTGAGGTTCTGGCCAGCGAGCTCGGAGGCGTCCATGGAGGCCAGCTTAGCCAATTATCCGATGTGGTTATGACCTGCATCTCAACTGTGCATTGGAGTCATGATGAGGCCGGGCCTACAACCACTTGCGAAGCGATGCCGACCATGAAGCTCGACCTCATCCGCCCTGGCCTCCGCCTGCTTGTTTGCGCGTCACTCGTTGCCCCGGCGCTCGCGGGTTGCTGTCGCCAGCCCCCCGTCGCTGCGGCCGCGAGTTCGGTCGAGCCGATCGTCGAGCTCGCGCTGCCCGCCTGGACCGACGAGGGCCCGGGCCTCGAGCACCAGGTCCTGTTCGAGGGCGAGGGCATGAAGGTCGCGGCCATCGCCCTGCGCGGCGGGACCGCGCTGCCCGAGCACAGCGCTGACGCCAGGCTCAGTATTCAGGTGCTGCGCGGAAGCGGCGTGCTGCGCGTTGGCGAGCGGGCCCTGGCGGTCGAGCCCGGCAGCGTCGTCGTGCTCGAGCCCTCGCTGCCCCACGCGGTCGACCCCGCTGGCGAGGAGCTCATGGTCCTCGTCGTTCACTACTTCGGCGCTCCGTAGCCTCGGTGCTCCGGGGCGGTCGCCACCTCAAACAACAACAACAACAACAACAACAACAACGGCCACTCGCAGCTGCGTGTGGCGGGAGATGAGCCATGCCGACCCCAGTCCACGCCAACCCCAACGCCAACTGTCTTTCTCGTCTCCCAGACTCGGGCCGTGCCCGCGCCCTCGCGGCGACCCTGGTGCTGGGCCTCTCGCCACTGGCGCTCAGCGCCTGCAACGAGGCTGAGGCCGCCGGTGACGAGGACACGGCGGTCGAGGAGCGCCTCGATCGCCTCGAGTCCAAGGAGGAGCTCCGCTCGATCCTGCTCGGCTTCGCCGCCGTCGTCGACAACTCCGACCCCAGCGCGCTCATGGGCCTCGCGCCCAGGATCCACCCGAACTTCACGATGGACGTCGTCGACTTCGACGGCGGCGAGTTTCACTTCGAGGGGGTCGAGGGCCTCGTCGAGGGCTTCGGTCCGATCATGCTCTCGGCCCAGGCCAACCTGGCGGCGAGCGCGATCTCGGTCGAGCTCGACGGTGACAACGCGACGGCCTCCTTCAAGTTCATCAACTCGGTCAAGCCCCCGCCGGAGCTCGGCCTCCCCGTCGACGAGAAGGTCCTGCTGCTCGCCGCCAACACGGTCACCTTCGCGCGCGAGGACGGGGTCTGGATGCTCGAGTCGCTCGAGCTGATCCACTCGCTGGCCTACCCGGGGGTGGTCGCCGGGATCGGCGGCTAGCAGCCCGTGGTGCCAAGCTCGCGCGCCAGCGTGCTCGTGTCCCAGCGTGCTCGTGTCAGGGGGCAGCGAGCCGCAGCGCCGCGAGTCGGGCGCCCGCGATGTTGGCCGCCAGCGGACCGAGGCTCAACCGCGCCGCAGCTCCAACCACGTGAACCCGTGGGTGCCAGCGCAGTCCCGCGTCGAGCAGCGGGAGCGCCAGCGGGCCGCGCTCGAGCCCGAGCTCCTCGGCGATCCCATCGAGCAGCGGCACGCGATCGAAGGCGGGCGCGAACCCGGTTGCGAGCGCGAGCCTGCGACAGCGCAGCGCGGGGTGATCGCCGAGCGTGACCACCTGCTCGGCGGCCTCTCGCCGCACGTCGACGACCTCGTCGAACACGATCCGCAAGCTTCCGCGTCGCTGCGCGCGAGCCAGGCGTGCGGCGACTCGAGGCGGGACGCTGCCGCGGCGTGTCTCGGCATCGAGGACGCTCAGGCGTCCGGCGAGCGGAAAGGACGCGAAGCGCCAGGACCAGCGCGGCCGAGCCCAGCGAGACGCCGCGTCGAGCTCGGCGATCGGCGGGGCCCGTCGGCAGATCAGGGTTGGCGCTCCAGGCCGCGCGCGCGCCCAGTGGAGGGCGAGCTGCGCCGCCGAGAGGCCGCCGCCGACGATGACGGCCGAGCCGCTCGGCGGGCTGCGATCGAAGCGGGGATCGAACACGTGCAAGGCCGCCCCGCCGAGCGGATCGGCCCACGCGGGCACGGAGGGCGGCGGGTGCCCAAGCGCCAGGATCACCCGACGCGCGACGAGGCCGCCGCGATCGCTCTCGACCCGCACGCCGCCCTCGACGAGCTCGAGCCCCGTCGCCGTGCCGCGCTCGAGCAGCGGGTCGAGGCCCAGCCGCGCGCGGATCCATTTGACGTGGCGACGAAACAGCTCGAGCGATGGCGCGCGACAGGGCCCGGCGAACATCCCCGGCTCGGGCCGCGGCTGGGCCTCGGCGAAGTGATGGAGCGAGAGCTGCTCGACGTCGAGGTCCTGGTCGAGGGGCGAGCGCAGGTGGGTCATCGCGAGGGCCTCGGCCCGACGATCCCACTCGGCGAGCGGCCGCGGGTGAGGATCGAGCAGGCGCAGCGTGGACCCGCGTCGACGCAGGCTCGCGGCGACGTGGAGACCGTGGACGCCGGCCCCGATGATCAGCCAATCGAGCATGCTCACGGGCTCTTGGACCAGGCTTCCCCCGCCACCTGGACGGTCATGCACATGCAATGGGATTGCATCTCGTCGGGCGATGCGTACCATCGCTCGAAGCCCGGGTCCATGACCATCGCCTGCCCAGGTTCGCCGGGCTTGAAGGTCACGGCGTCCTCTTGTGGGTTGAGGCGCTTTTGCTCAGTGTGTGAGTTATCCTACTCGGCCGAAGTATACACTGCGACGTCTTTCGAAAAGACTGGCAGAGAGGGAGAGAGAGCAGGCATGTCAAAGCTCGAGGTTCGAACGATCGCGTGGGAGCTGGACGGCGTCCCCTTCCTGTGGAACCCGGACCACCCGCGCTTCGCCATCTTGATGAACCAGATCAGCTTCCTGGTGATCGGCTTCGAGCGATACATCTGCCGGGCGACCCGCAAGGCCGAGGAGCAGATCACCGACCCCAAGGTCGCCGTCGAGTCCGAGCTCTTTCGTAAGCAGGAGGCCGTACACTCGGCCGCCCACAAAAAGCACGTCAAGGCGCTGATCAAGCAATACCCCGGGCTGGAGTCGACCCTCGCCAAGGTCCTCCAGACCTACGATGAGCTGTACGACGCCCACCCGCTCAAGTTCGCGCTGGCCCACTCAGGCGGACTCGAGGCCATCTTCACCCCCTTCTTCAAGATGATCCTCGACAACCGCGCCGTCTTGTTCGGCGGCGGAGACCCGCGCGTGGCCTCGCTCTTTTTGTGGCACTTTTGCGAAGAGATCGAGCACCGCAGCGCGGCGCTCGCGATCTACAACCACATCGTGGGTGACTACGGCTATCGGCTGCGCAACACCCGTCGCTTCATGAAGTTCAGCGTATCGCTGATCAACATGTTGCTCGAGGACTTCAAGACCCATGTGCCTGATGTGCCGGAGTCTTGCTACAAAGGCGACCCCTTCGCGGGGGTCCCGCTCTCGGCCAAGCTCCGGTCGTCGTTTGGCATCTTCGCCTCGCAGGTGCCTTGGCACAATCCCGAGCACCAGCCGCTGCCCGACTACTATCAGGAGTGGCTCGGCCACTGGAACAATGGTGACGATGTGAGGCGCCTGTACGGGGACGCTGGCCTGCTCCCCAAGCCCGCTGTGGCGACGGGCTGAGAGGGCGAAGCCCCGCCACGGGCTCCTGCGCCGCGTGGTGTATCGTGTCCACATGGAGCGTCACCTGCGTCGCAACGTCGACCTCGAGCTGCCGCGCCGCCTCGCGGAGCTGCTCGGCCAGCTCCGGGCCAGCGCTGGCATCACGGCGCCGGCTGTCCTGGACGTCGACCGGGTCCGCGACGTCGAGGCCGCGATGGGGACGCGGCTGCCCGACCCGGTCCTCGCCCTGCTCTGCAGCGGACTTCCATTTTTGCACGATCACCTGAGCGTCGGGTTGGGCGAGATTCCGAGGCACTCCGTGCGCGCGCGAGAGCTGCACGCGCGCGGGGACCTCGTGGTGTTCGGAGCCGACCCCGACAAACACGTGTTTCATGGCTTCGTGATCGCGGCCGCCGATGATCGGGTCGCGGTCTTCGATGGTGGCGACCGATCTCTGCATTCGTTCTCGGTAGTCGAATGGCTCACGAATCAAGCCGAGCTTGCACAGGTCCAGCCCAGCCCGGCGCCGCCCGTGGTCGTCAGTCTCGTGCGCGCGCCGAAACCGGAGCCCGAAGGCCGCCGGGTGCAGCACGCGAAGTGGGGCATGGGCCGCCTGCTCGCCGAGCAGGGCTCCGGTCCAAACCGCAAGATCAAGGTCGCGTTCGCGGACGTTGGCGTCAAAACCATCGTCGCGCGCTTCGTCGAGTTCCTCGACCCCGAGTGATCCGATTCACCGCTCGGCGGGGCTCGGAGGGGCTCGGAGGGGCTCGGCGGGACCCGCGCCGCCTCAGCTTCGACGGTGCGCGCGCTTTTACGAGCGGATCGCAGGACTTCCCAGATCGGCGGCCGTCTGCGGCAAGGCGCCGCTCCTCGGCGGCTTTCGATGGGGGCGCTCCCGGCTCCGTCGACGCCGGTCGGGAAGTGCACCATCTTGGTAGCCGGGCTCGCGCGAACCGCACGTCACTGAAATGGACTCACGCCTCAGCCAAGAGATCACCCGACGCATGGGCGTCTGCCCGTCCTTCTTCGGGCTCGCGGGCGCCAACGAGACCGTCTCACGACACCTGTGGTCGTACGCCCAGGCGGCGTACCTCGACAATTCCCTGCCCGCGCTCTTCAAGGAGCGCCTGTTCGTCTACCTCTCCAGGTTCTGCTCGGCGCGCTACTGCCTCACACGGCACGCGGCCTTTCTCATGGGTCGCGGCTACATCTCGGGCGACGCCTCGTGCCCACCCATGTCGGGACCCGAGGTGCTCGAGCTGCTCAAGCGCGAGCCGCCGAGCAGCGAGCAGATCGTGCGGCACTCCGAGCGCCTGTTGAGCGTCCCGGGTCGACCGATGGCGTGGCCCCCGGCCCAGAGCGAGCTCGAGGACGCCATCTTTGGCTGCTGTGTCGCTGTGTTCTTGTACTCGGCACACGCCGTGTTTCCGAACGAAGCCCTTCGCCACGCCCTCTCGCCGCGTGACTACTGCAGCCTCGTCGAGCTGCTGTCCTTCATCCGGACCGCACACTTTTGGACCGAGAGCTTCCCGGGCCTGAGCCACGAGCGCGACGTCGAGGAGCTCCTCTCGGAGCAGGTCGAGATCGCAACTTGGATTGACACTCAGCACTCGAGTCAGCCGAACCTCCCGGGGCATCCGAGCGTCCTCCACACGCAGCTCGTCACCGGTCTGTCGTCGTTGCGGCGACTGGTTCTGACTGCGTCCCGGGGCGACGCGGCCATGAGCGCCGAGACCCTGCTGCTTCAAGCCCAAGCCGGGGCCGCGCGGGGGGGCAGCGTCGAGGCCTACGCCTGGGTGTACGACGCAAAGACCCACGAATTCAGCTTCGTGGGCAGCGCGCACGAGCGAGTCTTCGGACACGTCAGCAACAGTCACAAGGACCGCTCGGCCTGGCTCGAGCTCGTTCACCCCGAAGACTGCCACCTCGCCGAGGCGAGCCTCGACGCTGGCATCGCGGGCGCCGCTTTCGATGTCGAGTACCGAGTCACCTCACCGGCTCGCGGCCTGCGTTGGGTCTCGGAGCGTGGAACGCCGGTCCACGACGAGCACGGGCAACTCGAGCGCGTCGTGGGGGTCGTGTGTGACGTTACGGAGCGCAGGCGGCAGGAGAGCCAGCATCTGCAGAGGGCGCAGAAGATGCACTCGGTGGGCACGCTGGCCGCCCGGGTCGCCCATGACTTCAACAACCTGCTCATGGTCATCACGGGCAACTCGGAGCTGCTCGCCGACTACCTGGGCTCCGACAGCTCCGCGATGGAGTTCTTGCGGCCGATCGGGCGCGCCGCGGATCGTGCCGCGGAGCACGTCGAGCGCCTGCTGGCCTTCGCCCGCAAGGGCGACGAGAGCACGCGCGAGGTCGACTTGAACGAGGAGATCGAGGAGCTCCGTCACGTCCTCCAGCACCTCGTGGGGAGCTCGGTGGAGCTCGAGATCCGCTGCGACGAGGCGATCTCTGCGATCGAGTGGATACCGACTGATATCGAGCAGATCCTGCTCAACCTGGTCGTGAACGCCAAGGACGCCGTCGGGGAGTCGGGTCGCATCACCATCGAGACTCGCGTGGCCGATGCCGAAGATCAGGGCGCGCCGTGGGTGGAGCTGCGCGTCTCGGACACGGGCTGCGGCATGTCGCCAGAGACCATGAGCAGGATCTTCGAGCCCTTCTTCACCACGAAGGAGCCCGGACAGGGCACCGGACTGGGGCTCGCAACGATCCACAGGATCGTCGAGGATTTCGGTGGGCGCACAACGGTGCAGAGCGAGCTCGGTCGCGGCACGACGGTCACGCTGTTGCTCCCCGGCTGCACGCGACAGTCGAAGCGCGAGGGCGCGCTCCAGCCTCTCGACCGCGCATCAGGCACGGAGACCGTGCTGCTTTGCGATGACGACGCGATGGTACGCAGGGTGCTTTCGCAGGTGCTTCGAGCCTCCGGGTACGTCGTCTTCGAGGCGAACGACGGCCTCGCGGCCCTCGACCTCGCAAAGCAGTACGCCGACTCCATCGACATGGTGATCACCGACGTGAAGATGCCGCGACTCGACGGCCACGGCCTCGCCGACGCGCTCGTCGCTGAAGGATTCGACGTCCCGATCATCCTGCTCACCGGGTTTGGGGACACGCCTCGACAGGCTCGGTCCGGAGCGCACCACGTCGAACTCGCCAAGCCGATTCGTCGTCACGAGCTCCTGTTGAGCATGCGCAATTGCTTCGAGGCCCATGCCCGGAGCAAGTCTGGGCAGCGGCCAGCCCCCGCGAACTAAACAGGAGATCAGTCGGCCGACGTGAGGCTGACCTCGACGCCCTCGACGGGGTGCTGGCCGTGGATCGCGGACAGCGAGCGGAGCACCCGGCGGACGAGCGCGTGGACCTTGTGGTTGCGGTAGCGATCGGTGTCGTCGCTGACCGAGCGGATGTTGGCGTAGGTGTCGAGCGTCGCCCGGACCAAGAGCTCGGAGCCCGAAAACTTCGGGCTCGTTCCACCGCTCGCGCTGCCGACCCGCTCGAGGATCTTCGCCTTCGCGTCGGGGCTCAGCGTTTGGGCGAAGCGCGCGGTGAGCCGCAGCTTTGTCTGCTTCCGCCCCTTGCCGAGGGCCTTGAGGTACTTGCCGACCTTGAACCGAAACGGGAGCTTGGCGAGGCTGCGCTCTTCGATCGCGACCCACACGGGGTGGACCATGGCGACCGCGAGCACCCCCACGACCACGCCTCCGAAACTGACCCCGGCGAGCCAGAGCTTGGGCAGCGCGAGCTGCAGCGCCGCAAGCGTCGAGCCGCCGGTGATCGCAGCGCCGACGACCAGCATGGCCAGCCAGCCCCCCGGCGAGGCCCCGAATAGCGCTCGCCTCGCGCGGGCTCGCTCCTGTTTGCGTCGATCTTTGGACATGAGTCTAACCTGGCCAGGATAGCTCGAGCCGCACGGACTGCGCGTCGCCCTTGGTCTTGGCCTTGACCGCGAGCTTGACGACCTCGGCCGCGGTCAGCACGAGCTGCTGCTCGCCCAACTCCACGCGCACGGTCCCGTCGCGCATGCTGGCGGCGAACTCCTCGAGGTGAGACAGAAGCTCGTCGCGGCTCATGTCGCCTTCGAAGCTCAGCTCACTCTGCTTCGCGCTCATGACCGAAGCCTAGCCTAGCAGCCCGGGGTGCAATGCATCGAGCAGCCCGGGCTGCTAGAACCGGTACTCGACCACCAGCGGCAGGATCTGCAGCGGCAAGATGAAGGCCGGATCGTTGTCGGCTTTCTCCGCGGCGAAGGGGCGCTCGCGGTGGATGACGAGGCCGGGCCTCAGCTCGAGGTCGAGGCCGATCGACAGCTCGCGGAGCAGGAAGAAGCGAACCCCGGCCGCGGCCTGAAAGCCGAGCATCCAGCTCAGCTCGCGGGTCTGCTCGCGGGTGCCGCGGAGGCGCGGGTAGTACCAGAACCCGCCCGCGACGCCGAGGCGGAAGGTCGGGACGATCCACGGCTGCTTCTCGATGAAGAGCTTGTGCGTGTAGCCAACCCACAGATCCATGCCCGCGGTCGTGCCAGCCTGGCAGGTGCCGGTCTGGACCTCGAGCCCGCAGGTGTCCATGCGGAAGTCCTGCCAGTTGCCCCGGTCGAAGAGCGCGGCCGCGCCGACGTGGAGCCAGTGGGCCTTGTGCAGCTGGCGGTCGTACTGGAGGCCGATGCGGCCGCGGGGGATGTAGCCGTTGGGTGTCAGGCCGATCTGGACCGGAGCCAGGAGTGAGATCGAGTTGCCGCCGTAGACGAAGTCCGGCAGCTGGAAGCCGGAGTTCGACGTGGTGTAGGTGCCGCCGGGTCCAGACCGACCGCTGGCCGAGGGGGACGCAGAAGCCGCGGACGTGGGTTGCGCGGCGAGGGCCGACGCGGCGAGCGGGAGCCCGGCGGTCCACAGGACCACGGACAGCAGGAGTCGCCGGAACACAGACCGGGGGTGACGGGGGAGCTTGGACGAGTGCATCGCGGACTCGGCGTCAGTGAACCACTCGTGCGCGCCCGATGCCAGGGGCCGCGTGCTCGCCGCTGTTCTTGGCCCAGGACGGCGTCTGCTCCGGGCTCTGCCGGCTCAGGGCCCGCGCCCGCTCGGGCGAGGTCGCGCCCCGGTCGAAGTGCTAGGCTTGCGCCGCCGTGCTCGCCTTGATTCTGGTCGCCGCGCTGACGGTGGGCACCCTCACCCTCGCCTCGCGGCTGCAGCTGCTCGACGATCTGCTGGTGCTGATCGGCGTCTCGCTGGTCGCCGGGCTCGCCGTGTTGGCGGTTCACCCCGACCTCGAGTGGGTCGCGGCGCCACCGGCCGACGAGGGCTCGTGCGTCGCGGACGCGCCGATCGAGCCGCCCTCGGTCGATCGGGTGTCGGTCGACGAGGCCGTCGCGCTCCTCGGTCAGCCCGAGGTGACCTTCGTCGACGCGCGCCTGGGCTACCACTACGCCGCCGCCCACATCCCCGGGGCCATGAGCATCCCGGCCGACGACGCCGAGGGCCTGCTCGACATGCAGTCACTGCCGATCCCACCCGAGGGGCAGGTGATCACCTACTGTGACGGCGCCGCGTGCGAGCAGTCGGAGTACCTCGGGGCGCTGCTGCGCGAGCGCGACGTGTGCCAGCAAGTCCGCGTGCTCGACGGTGGCTGGCAGGCCTGGGTCGCGGCCGAGGCCCCGACGGTCAGCGGGGACAGCCGCTACGGCGACGCGCCGAGCTCGAGCCTGATGGAGGCCGCAGGATGAGCGCGAGCAACGAGACCACGCCCACGCCCAAGTGGATGCTGGCCGCGGGCTGGGCCGGACGCCTGATCGCGAGCTCGGTGTTCATCTACGCCGCCGTGATCAAGATCCTCGATCCGGCCGCCTTCGCCGAGGACATCGCCAACTACCAGGCCTTCCCGCACTGGACCTGGAACCTCGCCGCCGCGGTCGTCCCGATCGCCGAGCTGCTCGGCGCGCTCGCGGTCTTGACCGGGTTCAAGCGCCGGGCCGGGACCCTGGTCCTCGGCTCGCTGACGCTGGCCTTCATCGGGTTGATCCTCTCGGTCATCGTGCGCGGGATCGATCTCAACTGCGGGTGCTTCGGCGAGGCCGCCGAGGCCAGCGCGGTCGGCTGGCCGCTGCTGCTGCGCGATCTCGGGCTCCTGGTGGCGATCGGCGCGGCCTACCTGCCGCCCGAGCGCCGCGACGCGTAGCGGAATTCGGGGCCCGGTCAGATCTCGAACTTGCGGATCCACAGGTCCGCGTCTTCGCCGGCCGCGATGTGGGTTCCGACCGCGACGGCGTAGTTGTAGGGCGTGACGGCGACGTCGTGGAGCACGTCGACCTCGGCGTTGTCGATCACGACATCGTCGGCCAGCACGCCGCCGTCGGCGTCGAACCAGCTCAGGAGCGCGTCCGAGGTGTCGACGGTGCCGTTGGTGTAGCCGGCGACCACGAAGCCCCCGCCCGGCAGGCGCCCGAGCCCGCTGGCGCCGTTTGGGACCACGTCGCTGTGGACCTGTGTCCACACCTTCGCGCCGCGCTCGTACTTGCCGAGGGTGAACGAGCTCTGATCTTGGGACTGCGCGAGCACGTAGACGGCGCCGTCGGGGGCGATCGTGATCTCCTCGAAGATGTCGCCCTCGAGCCCCGCCACGCTCGGGCCCGGGTTGCCGTCCGAGTCGTAGCTCTCGAGCGTCGCGGTCTCGGTCCGCACGACCCAAATGTCTCCGCTGGGGCTCACGCCGACGGGTCCGAGCTCACCGCTGAGGGGCTGGAGCTGACTCCAGGAGTTCAAGTCTTCGGGGTCGTAGCGGGCCAGCACCCCGTTCGCGTCGTGGTAGCCCGCCGAGACCACGAAGCCCTGGGCGTCGGCCGCGACCCCGAGCACGCCCGAGCTGCCGCTGTCCACGAGCGTGGTCCAGTCGGAGTTGCCCTCGGCGTCCCACGAGCGCGTCGCCCCCTGGCTGCCGAGCCGACCACCGACGACGAGCCCGCCCTCGGGGGTCCGCACGAGGCTGGGCTTGTCGGTCGCGAGCGAGCTGACGCTCCACAGCGGGTTGCCGTCGAGGTCGAACTTGGCGAGGCGATAGCTGCTGGCGTCGCTCTCCACGAGCACGCCGATGCTGCCGTCGCCGTCGACGACGACCTCGTAGCCGACGTCGTCGCCGAGCTGCTCGTCGATGTCGACGAAGACCTCCCAGATCAGCTCGCCGGGGAGCTGACAAGACGCGGAGCAGCCGTCACCGGGCACGTTGTTGCCGTCGTCGCAGGCCTCGCCGGGGTCGAGCTGGCCGTCGCCGCAGCCCGGCGGCGGGTCGCCGTCGCCATCGCCGGGCTCGCCGTCACCGTCGCCGGGGTCACCGTCGCCGGGGTCGCCGTCGCCGGGGTCGCCGTCACCGGGGTCGCCGTCACCGGGGTCACCGTCGCCGGGGTCACCGTCGCCGGGGCCCCCGTCACCAGGTCCGCTCTCGCCGTCGCCGTCGCCGCTGCCATCGCTCGCCGAGCTGTCTCCGCACGCGGGCGAGAGCAGGGCGCCGACGACGAGCGTCAGCACCCACGGACGACTCGAGATCATCGACATTGGCCCGATCCTGACGAGCTCTCACGGATCCTGTCAACCAAGCGCCGCTCCGAGGGCCCCAGAACTCGAATTTGAGGATCCAGACCTCGCCCTTGTCGTCGAGCGACGCCGTCCGTCACCATGCGGCGGTGCGCGTGCTCTACATCGAGCCGTTCCACGGAGGCTCGCACGCGGCCTTCGGGGAGGTCCTGACCGGCGCGAGCTGGGCCGAGTGGACCACCTTGACGCTGCCTGCCCGGCACTGGAAGTGGCGGATGCGCGGGAGCGCGGCGTGGTTCGCCCGAGCTCACGCGGCCGAGCTCGCGGCCGCCCACGAGCTGCTCTTCGCCAGCGCCTACCTGCCTCTGGCCGAGCTGCGCGGGCTGTGTCCGCCGCTGGCGACGACCCCCGCGGTGCTCTACTTCCACGAGAACCAGCTCGCGTTTCCAAGCCGCGCGCTCCCGGGCCACGAGGGCGACGCGACCCGCGACCTCCACTTCGGCTTCACCCAGCTGGTCTCGGCGCTCGCGGCCACGCGCTGCCTGTTCAACAGCGCCCACAACCGCGACAGCTTCCTCGCCGCGGGCGCCGAGCTGCTCGCGCGGATGCCCGACGCCGTCGCGCCGGGCTGGATCGACGCGATCCGTGCACGCAGCGAGGTCCTCGGCCTGCCGCTCGCGCTCGCGCCCGTCGACCCCGCGAGCCTCGTCGACCTGCCGCTCGAGGCCCGCGGCGAGGGCCCGCTGATCGTCTGGAACCATCGCTGGGAGCACGACAAGGGCCCCGAGCTGCTCGTACGCCTGATCGACGGGTTGATCGGGCTCGGGCTGCGCTTTCGTCTCGCGGTCTGCGGCGAGCAGTTTCGTCGCCAGCCTCCCGCGCTCGTCGAAGCAAAGCCCCGCTGGCGGGCGGCGCTCGGCCCCCGGCTCGAGTGCTGGGGCCGCGTCGAGGCCCGGGCCGACTACCTCGCGCTGCTCGGGCGCGCGCAGCTGGTGTTGTCGACCGCGGCGCACGAGTTCTTCGGCATCTCGGTCGTCGAGGCCGTGCACCACGGCGCGCGCCCGCTGTGCCCCGACGCGCTGAGCTACCCCGAGCTGCTGCCGAGCGAGTATCGCTGGCGGGACGAGGGCGAGGCGATGTCCGAGCTCGCGCGGCTGTGTCGGGCGTGGACGGCGGGCGAGATCGACCTGCGCGCGGATCGGCGGGCGCTGACTCGCCCGCACCGCGCAGAGTCGGTGTTGCCCCGCTATCGCGAGGTGCTCACGCGCGCGCTCGGGTGAGGCCTTGCTCGCGCCAGACGAGTCCTTCGGCGCCGCGCGGAAAAACCATCGCTTGCAGGTTGGGGGGCGGGTCGTCAGACTCGCTTTGGCCATGGCCGACGCCGCGCGAGTTTCCGATCTCCACACTTGCCCGCTGACCGTGCCCTACACCCACGGCGGCGGCGCCATCGCGCCCCCCGGCGAGACCTCCGTGCTGATCGGCTATCTCCCCGCTGCGACCCACGGGTCGATCTGTGCGTGCGGGCTCGGCCCGCTCAACCGCGTCATCGTGTCGCCGTCGCGCTCGGTCGTGATCGGGTACAAGGGGGCCGCGCGGGTCGGCGACTCGACGAGCCACGGCGGAGCGATCGTCTCCGGCTGCGGGACCGTGGACATCGGGTAGCGTCGTCAGACGAGCGTCAGCACGCCGCGCTCGTGGGCCAGCAGCCACCGCTTGCGCTCGAGCCCGCCCGCGTAGCCCGTGAGCGCGCCGCCGCTGCCGATCACGCGGTGGCAGGGCAACACGAGAGACAGCGGGTTGCGACCGTTCGCGGCCCCGACCGCCCGCGCCGCGCTCGGCCGCCCGATCACCGCCGCGAGCTCCCCGTAGCTGCGCGTCTGGCCGTACTCGATGTCCGCGAGGGCGGTCCAGACCGCGCGCTGAAACTCGGTCCCGCGCGGCGACACCGGGACGTCGAAGCTGCGCCGCGTCCCGGCGAAGTACTCGCGCAGCTGCGCGGCGGCGCGATCGAGCAGCGCGTGCTCGTGCGCCTCTGGGTATGGTTCGGGTCCGTGATCGGGGCCCTCGCCTGGGACCTGGGGCCCGCGCGCAGCGAGGGGGTCGGAGCGCGGCTCCGAGTCGGGGAGGGGGTCACCAAAGTACAGGCCGACCAGCGCCCGCGAGGACGCGACGAGGCGCAGGCGGCCGATCGGCGAGGGCACGTGGCGTTGCTGGAGGTCGGTCATGTTCGATCCTGCTCGTGGGTCACAGGTGGATGGCGGCGTGGGCTCGCCAGGCTCGCCACGCTCGCCAGGGCCCGGCCGCGGCCGCGCGCGCGAAGAAGAGGCAGCGGCCCCGCGCCGGGGTCCGCGCCGGACAGACCGGGCGACGGTCGATACCCGGGCTCTCGACCCCGACGAAGAGCAGCCCATCGAGGCGGGTGTCCCTGGCGATCAGGGCGCGGTGGGACTGGCCGGGGTCGAGGCTCACCCCTCGTGTGTAGCGTGTCCGGCCCCTCGCGTCTGGTCGTTTTCGGGACCGGCAGTGGTGGAGCCTCACCGGGCCCGTGCGCTACCCTTCGCCCGATGCTCCGCCCCTTCTCTCTGGCGCTCGGCTCCCTGCCGCTCGGCTCCCTGCCGTTTTGCGCTGCGCTGTGCCTCACCCTCGTCGGCGGCGCCTGCATCCGCGACAGCAACGGCACCAACAGCGGCAAGAACCCCAGCAACGAGGTCGGGCCCCGGGTCGGCAACAACGATCCCCGCGGCATCGACGATCAGCCCGACTGGGAGCGGCAGGCTCGCGAGCTCAAGCAGCGCGTCGACCCCCGGATGCCGAACGAGCTCCCGACCGACAAGCAGGCCGTGTGCGAGGAGATGATCGACGAGGTCGCCACCTTCTATATCTCGGTCGAGGGCAACCCCGAGCAACGCGCGGCTCGCATGGCCCAGCTCCAGCAGACCCGCGAGCGCGACATCGAGGGCTGCGAGCGCGAGACCAGCATCGCCGCGGCCGTGTGCGTGACGCTGCTGCTGCGCGACCGCGACAGCGAGTTCCCCTGGCTGCTCGATCAGTGCAGCCGCGCCTACCCGAGCGAGACCGGCGAGATCGGCGAGGCCGGCGAGGCCGGCGCGACCGAGGGCGCAGTCGGAGCCCGCGAGGCCAAGGCCGACGCGCTCGAGCTGACCTTCGTCGGCGACGTGATCTTTGGCCGCTACCGCGAGGGCAACGCCTTCGACCCGATCGTCGAGCCCGACAAGGTGACCGAGAAGCACCCCCTCGCCGGGCCCTTCGCCGAGGTCGAGGCCCAGCTGCGCAGCGACGTGCTCGTCGGCAACCTCGAGACCCCGGTCCTCGACACCCTCCCGCAAAAGTCGCCGATCGGCAGCAAGATCCGCTTCGGCGGCGGCCGCGATGACGTCCGCATGCTCGCCGACGCCGGGTTCGCGGTCATGTCCCTGGCCAACAACCACTACTTCGATCTGCGCGTCGACGGTCAGCTCCAAACCCCCAAGGTCCTGAGCGAAGAAGGCATCTTCCCGATCGGCGCGAGCCGGACCGAGGCCCCGCGCTTTCGGGTCGAGAGCCTCGAGGCCAAGGGCTGGCGGCTCGGGTTCATCTCGGCCACCAACCGGATCAACACGCCGGTCAGCACCGAGGAGCCGCGCGAGGACAAGCCGCAGGTGCCCTACCTCGCCCTGCGCGACATGCCTGCCGAGCTGCTCCCGCTCGTGCAGCAGGCCCGCGCCGACCACGATCTGATCATCGTCGTGCTCCACTGGGGCGACGAGTACGCCGAGACCCCGAGCGGCGCCCAGCAGCGGGTCGCGCACGAGCTGATCGACGGCGGCGTCGACATGGTCGTCGGCCATCACCCGCACGTGCTCCAGGGCATCGAGCGCTACGGCGCCGGGCTCATCGCCTACTCCCTGGGGAATTTCTTGTTCGAGCACACAGGGGCGATCCCGAGGCAGACCGGGGTTCTGCGCGCAAAATGGGCGTCCGGCGAGACGCGGGCCTGCGTCGCGGACGTGGTCTTTCATCCGGCGTACATGAAGCGCACTCCCTACCCGCACCCCACGGCGGCGACGGGCTCGATGGGCAAGCAGGTCCGCAAGCGGGTCAGCGCTCAAGCCAAGGGGCTCGGGACGAGCTTCGTGAGCATCGACGACAGCGAAGATCTGCGTCTCGAAGGGCTCGCGCCCTGTGGCGCCTGAGCGCCCAGTCCCGGCGCTGCCGCGCAACACCGCAACCATGCTGCGCTCAGCCCCGGGGTGAGCAGCCCTTTTGTGCGCGCGGCCAGCCGCACAACCACTGCTATGGTCCCGGCCGCATGGGACATCGCGCGCCTGCCTCCGTCGTTTGCGCTCTGCTGACGCTGCTGACGCTGCTCCCGCTCGGCGCCTGCTCGAACAAGAGGACCTACGAGTTCGAGACCAGCCCGCCGGCCAACGCCGGAGAGGTCGAGCTCGCGCTTTGGGTCGACAAGACCGGCAACGGCAGGATCAAGCTCGAGTTCGAGCACCTCGCGCCGCCTTCGCGCATCGACCCGAGCCTCCAGAGCTACGTCGTCTGGGCGACCTCCGACGGCAGGGATCCCTACAAGCTGGGCATCGTCGTCTACGACGCCAAGAAGCGCACGGGCTCGCTCGACGCGACCTTCTCCAACGACTGGCTGAAGGTCATCGTGACCCTCGAGAAGGACGGGCTCGTCGCCACGCCGACCGGCACGCGCGTGCTCGAGCAGGTCATCGTCGCGCCCCAGCGCTGACGCGTGCATTGCGCGGTTTCGCGATTTTCGGCGTTGTGCTTTGCACGGGCTGACAGGCGCGAAAGCGCTGCTATGGTCCCGCCGCATGAAACGCCGCTCGCGCTCTCTACTCATCTTGACCATGTTCGCGCTGCCCCTCCTGGGTGGTTGCAAGAAGCAAAAATACGAGTTCGACACCAAGTCGCCCGCCCACGCCGGACAGGCCGAGCTCGTGCTCGCGGTCGACAAGACCGGCAACGGGACCATCAAGCTCGAGTTTACTCACCTCGCGCCGCCCGAGCGCATTGACTCGTCGTTCCGCAGCTACGTGGTGTGGGCGCAGTCCGACGGCAAGGACCCCCACAAGCTCGGGATTCTCGAGTACAGCGAGAAGAAGCGCACGGGTACGCTCGACGCGACCTTCTCCGACGACCGCATGAAGATCATCGTGACCCTCGAGAAGGACACGTCGGTGAACATGCCGGTCGGGACCCGGGTGCTCGAGCAAGAGGTCACCGCGCCCAAGGGCTGACCGACCGGAGGCTTGGAGCCTCGAACATCCGCAGGGGCTGCTGGCCACGTTTTGTGGTCTGCAGCCCCGACGCGATCTGGCGCCCTGACTCGGGGCTGCGCCTCGCGCACCTCGTCGCCTTGGCCGTCGCCCGATGCAAACAGAATCGACACGGACGGGCCGAAGTGCGTCATACTTCGGGCTCGCCTCCGGAGTTTACCCATGCCTCGTCTGACCCCCTGCCCCTCGTGTCACTCCCACGTGCTCGCCGACGAGCGCGAGTGCCCCCACTGCAGCGCGTCGTTGCGCGCGACCGCCACCGGGATCCCCGTCGTGCTCATGGGCCTGGCCATGGCCGGCTGCCCATGGGTCGGCGAGCCGGACTACGGGGTGCCCGACACCGGGCTGGAAGAGACCAGCACGGGCATGGCCACGGGCACGGGCACGGGCATCGACACCGACACCGACACCGGGATGGACGCCGAGACCTCTGGTGACATGGGCTCCGAGACCGACACCGTCGGCGAGCCGGAGTACGGCGTGCCCGAGACCTCCGGCACTTAGGACAGCACTGGTAGTGAGCGCCGCGGCGCGGGGAGTTCGTCCGACCACGGCTGCTCGCGCAGCTCGAAGCCGCCAAAGTCATAGGGGGCACCGGGCGCCCGCCGGGCATGCACGATCACCTCGCGGACCCCCTGCTTGCGCAGCTTGTCGGCCCGGTAGTAGCAAAAGGGGTTGTTGCCCCGGCGCCCCAGTGTGCTGTGGCTGGTGAACGAGCACCCCGCCCGGCAGACATCGGCGTAGTAGCAGCTCGCGCAGTGGCCCCACAGCTCGTCGGTGGTCCGATCGCGGGTGAAGCGGAGCGCCTCGCCCTCCCAGATCTGCTCGAGGCTCAGCTCGCGGACGTTGCCGCCTTGATAGGGGGCGGTCGGCAGCGAGGGGCAGCCCTTGACGGTGCCGTCGGACTCGATGCCGAGCACGTAGCGACCGGCCTGGCACCCAGGAAAGAAGCGGTCGCGCCGATCGGGACGCGAGCGCAGGAGCTGCTCGTGGCGACCGTAGTAGCCGAGGTTGTTGCCGAGCGTGACCCGAAACGACGCCATCTCCGACACGCCGCGGGCCTCGGCGCGCGCGGCGGCCTCGGCCTGGATCTTGGCGAGGGTGTCGATGATGTCGAGGACCATGTAGGGCTGGATGATCCACTCGGGGTGGTCGGCGGCCCGGCCCATCGGCGCGGTCAGCTGCCCGCGCCAGACCAGGACCCCGGCGGCCTCGAGCTCGGCCGCGATCTCGGGCAGCTCGTGCATGTTGAGCTGGTTGATCTGCGAGTTGCTGGTCACGATCATCCCGGCCGCGCGGGCGTTCTCGATCGCTCGGATCGCCGCGGCGTGGCTGCCGGGGCTGGCCCGGAGGGTGTCGTGGACGGTCTCGGTCCCGTCGATCGACACGCCGATCGCGGCCAGGCCCGCGTCGCGCAGACGCTGGGCTCGGGCGGCCGTGAGCCCGCGGCCGCCGGTCTGCATGGTCACGCGGATGCCCGCCTTGGCGAGGTGCTCGACGAGCTCGTAGACGTCGCTGCGTAGGTAGGCCTCGCCGCCGATCAGCGTGACCTCGCGGCTGCCGAGCTCGACGAGCGCGTCGGCGACCGCGAGCAGCTCGGCGGTGTCGAGCTCGTCGTCACGGACCGGGCCCGCGCGCGAGCCACAGTGGGCGCAGGCGTGGTCGCAGCGCAGCGTGATCTCCCAGACCGTGTAGATCGGGCGCGGGCGATTGACATCTCGATCTCGAAGGACGCGGGGGCTCGGCATCAGCAGGTCGCGACTCTACACCACCCCCGCGGGCTCACGCCCCCGCGCGTGCCTCCAGGTCGGCGCCCGCTCGCCGGCCTCAGCCGGCGCTATACTGGCGTGCACGATGTCGCATGTCGCAGCAACACGCATGTCCCACGCCGACTACCTCGCCGCCGAGGCGGTGAGCGACACGCGCCACGAGTATCTCCGCGGAGAGGTGTTCGCCATGGCTGGCGGCACGCCGGAGCACGGAGCGCTCGCTGCGGCGATCACCGTTGCGCTCGGCAACGCGCTGCGTGGCCGGCCCTGCCGGGTGTTCAATTCCGATGTCCGCGTGCGCATCCGCGAGACGGGTCTGACCACCTACCCCGACGTGAGCGTGGCCTGCGGCCACCTCGAGCGCGACGAGGAGGACACCCACGCGATCGTCAACCCGGTGCTCATCATCGAGGTGCTCTCGGATTCGACCGAGGCTCACGATCGCGGCGAGAAAGCCGCCCACTACCGCCAGCTCGCGTCGCTCAAAGAGTACGTGTTGATGTCGCAGCACGAGCCCCGGATCGAGGTGTTTCGCCGTAACGAAGCCGGTCGCTGGGAGCTCTATGAGGCGGTCGCCGGGCAGCGGGTCGAGCTCGCCTCGGTGGGTGCCTCGCTCGACGTCGATGAGATCTACCGAGACCCCTTGGCCGAGTGATCGCGGGCGCCGGCTTCAGCCCGGGCACGGCGGCGTCGCGGCGACGAGCACCTGCCGAGCCGCGTCGAGGGTTTGCAGCCGCTTGATCACCTCGAACCATCGGCCCAGATCCCCCCGCAACATCCCGCCCATCCGCAGCCACTGCTTGAGCCGCCCGAGCGCTCGGTGCTCGCTCGCGCCGTCCTCGAGCAGCTGGCCAACGTAGGCCAAGAGCAGCGCCCGCATGTCTTCGGTGCTCAGCGCCCGGGTCCGCCAGCCGCGGGCCTGGGCGAACAGCTCTGGCCGGCCCATCGCCCCGCGCCCGATCATGAACGCCGAGCACCCGCTGAGCTCGGCGCAGCGCCGGAGCGCGTCGAGGTCGAAGAGGTCGCCGTTGGCGACGACCGGCATCGCCACGGCCTCGCGCGCGCGGCCGATCGCGCGCCAGTCGACCGGCGGCTTGTACAGCTGCTTGCGCGTGCGCCCGTGGATCGTCAGCCAGCTCGCGCCGCCCTGCTCGGCGGCCCTGGCGATGTCGACCATGGCCGCGGCGTCGTCCCAGCCGACGCGAACCTTGACCGTGACCGGGATCGCCTCGGGGACTACGGCCCGGACCGCGCGCGTGACCGCCTCCACGCGGCGCGGCTGCTTGAGCAAGCTCGCGCCGCCGTCGGAGTTGTTGACGGTCTTGGCCGGACACCCAAAATTGAGATCGATGCCCGGGGCCCCGAGCCTGGCCGCGACGAGGGCTGCGTCGGCCATCCAGCGCGGCTCACCGCCGAGCAGCTGGACGAACACGGGCACACCCGCGCGGGTCTGCCCGCCGTGGTCGAGCTCCGGACAGTGACGGAGGAACACGGCCTCGGGCACCGGCTGATGGATCACCCGGACGAACTCCGACACGCACAGGCTGATGCCCGAGCGCCCGCCAAACAGCGCGCTGAGGACCTCGCGGTAGCTGCCGTCCGTGACCCCGTCCATCGGCGCGAGCGCGACGAACAAGCCCGGCGCGTCGGGCCGCTGTGCGACCCTTTCGGCCTCGCTCACAATTTTAAATGCCCTGATTAAACCCAGATAAACGACGTTTATTCAGGTGATCGTGAAATCAGGACCCACCCGCGACGTCGAGGTTGAGATCGAGCTGCGCGTCGAGGGCTGGCGACCAGGAGATCAGCACGAACTCGTAGGTTCGGGTCTCGCCCCCTTGCCCGCTCTGGCTCGGCTTGCGGACCTTGCGACAGACGAAGCCGTGGGGGGTCAGCCGCCGGGCCTGGATCAGGCGCCAGATCGAGAGCTCGACCGCCTGCTCCGACGCGCCGTCGCCGACGAGGCGGTCGACGATCTTGCCCATGGTCACGCCTGCGTCGCCGTGGGTTTCGACGAGGGCGAGGACCGCGTCCTGGAGCTGATCGGTCATGGGCCGCCGAGCATGGATCGCAGGACCGACGCTGACAAGGGCCAGCGCCGGGTGTCGCCGAGGCTCCCGCGGGCGTCGCTCAGGCCCGGTCTCCTGCTCGGACCGTCGGGGCGCTACCATGCCGCGATGCGTCCCCGACTCGGTCCGACCCTGGGCGTCCTGATCGCGTCGCTGGCTTGCGCGCCGAGCCCCGCGACGAGCGTGGAGCCGACCGCAGCGGGCGCGGGGGTCGAGGCCAGCGCGAGTCCCGAGCGACGCAGCGTCCGGCCCGGGGTCAACGATCGCTACTTCGAAGACGGCGCGGTCGAGCGTTGGACCGACACGCTCGAGCGCGAGCGTCGCGAGGTCATCGCCTTGCGTGACCCGATCGTCGCCGCGCTCGAGCTCGAGCCGGGCATGGTCGTCGCGGACATCGGCGCGGGCACGGGGGCGTTCATGTCGGCGCTCAGCGCCGGCGTGGGCGAGACGGGCACGGTCTACGCGGTCGACATCGTCCCGGCCTTTCTCGACCACCTCCGCGCCCGGGCCGAGACCGAGGGCCTGACCAAGGTCGAGGTCGTCGAGGCCACGCCGACCGCCGTCGGCCTCGCCGACGCCTCCGTCGACCTGATGTTCATGTGCGACGTCTACCACCACATCGAGTACCCCTCGGTCTACGTGCGCAGCCTCTACGAGGCCCTGCGACCCGAGGGGCGCCTGATCATCGTCGAGTTCGACCGGATCCCCGGCGAGACCTCGGCGAAGATGATGAAGCACGTGCGTCAGGATCAGGCCACCCTCGTCGCCGAGGTCACGGCCGAGGGCTTCGTGCTCGAGCGCGAGATCGAGGACGTGCCCTTCGACGAGAACTACATGCTCGTGTTCCGCAAGTGAGCCAAGGTCTCACTGCTTCGCCGCTTCGATGTCCGCGAGGCAGGCGTCGTCGAACTCGATCGGCGGCTCGTTGGCCAGGAGCCGGTCGACCAGCGAGTCGAGGGCGTCGGTGCTCGTGTACGCCCAGTACATGACGCAGTCCGAGTTCTCGTCGTGATCGCCGTGCTCGGGCACGGGATCTTTGTGGTCCATGACCATCGGCAGCCCGTTGTCGACGAGCCCGATGACGTGGCCGAACTCGTGCGACCAGATCAGGTACTCGGTGTCGCGGCACAGCTGGTCTTGCAGCGGCCCGAGGACCGCGTTCGCGCAGCTGGTTTGAATCGTGTCTTTGAACATCATGATGGTCGTGCCCCAGGCGTAGCCGAGGATCGCGCCAGACATCTCGTCGTCCTCCGCGGCGTGACCATCGACGAACATGACGTGGACCTTGATCGCGTCATCAGCGATCTCGAGGGTGCGGTATTCCTGGGCCGCCGCGACCCGATCGCTGCTCGTCCACGCGCCCTCACCCTTGGCGGTGATGACCTCGTCCATGACGAGTTCGATGCCCCCGGGCTTGTCGAGCAGGGTCGAGAACAGCGCGAGGATGTCGTCGGCGACCTCGGGCTGCGGCTCGAAGCCCGGCGTCCAGTCGAGCTCGATGACCAAGCGGGGGTAGGGGTCGCTGCGGATCAGCTTGGCCCACTGCGGGAGCTCTTCACCGGTGTCGCTCCCCCCGTCGTTGGTGCCCTCGCCCGCGCCCTCGGAGCCGCCCTCGGTGCCCGCGTCGGGGTCGCCGTCGGCGGAGGAGGTGCCGGCCTCCGCGTCGGCGCCGGAGCTCCCGCTCGACTCGTCGGTCGCGCTGCTCGCTCCGTCTGCCTCGCCCTCGTTCGCGCAGGCGATCGTGGTGAACGCTGCGAGGGCCATGGCAAGTGAGCGATGCATGGCGACAAAGCTAGCAGGCTGCTGAGAAACCCACCACGACCCAGAGGCATCGAACGCAGCCGAGCGGTGTCGCTTCTTGCCCCAGCTCTGGCTGTCTCGCTACGCGGCCGCCTCGGCCTGGTGGACGACGATCTGGCTGAAGGGGATGTCGATGCCCGCGGCGTTGAGGCGATCGTAGACCGCCTTGCGTGCGGTGTGCTGCATCGCGCCGAAATGCTCGTTTTCGGCCCACACGCGCACGGCGAAGTCGAGCGAGCTGGCGCCGAGCTCGACGAACACGGCCGCGGGCGCGGGGTCGTCGAGCACCGTCTCGATCGGGGTGACGGCCTCGAGCAGCATCGCGGAGACCTCGTCGATGTCGCTGCCGTAGGCGACGCCAACGTTGATCACGGCCCGGCGCTTGCCGAGGATCGTGTAGTTCGTGATCGGGCCTCCGGTGATCGAGCCGTTGGGGATCGTCACGCGGTGGTTGTCGAAGGTCGTGACCGAGGTCGCGAACAGGCCGATCTCGTTGACGATGCCGGACTTGCCGCCCGCGTCGACGAAGTCACCGATCGTGAACGGCCGGAACAAGAGCAGCATCACGCCGCTGGCGAAGTGCGCGAGGCTGCCCTGGAGCGCGAGGCCAATCGCGAGACCGGCGGCGCCGAGCAGCGCGACCAGGCTCGTGGTCTCGATCCCGACCTGTGCGAGGGCGACGATCAGCGCCGCCGCCAACACCATGTACTGGGTCAGCGCGGCCAAGAAGCGCGCGAGGGCCTCATCGAGCTTGCGCTTGCGCAGAGCGCGAGTGACGAGGCCATGGGCCGACTTCGAGAGGATCCACCCGACGAGGAAGATGAGCAGGGCGGTGGCCACGGCCACGATCATGCCCATGTAGGGCTGGAGGGCTTCGGGGACCGGGAGGTCTTTCATGCGCGCGAGGATTGCAGTGAAATTCGCCGGCGCAAGTGCGAGCGGGTCAGTGTGGCTGTCTGGGGCAGCGATTGCGCGGAGCCCGGTGGCTCCGCTCAGCGCCGCTCGCTCCGCCGACCGTGGCGGCGAAGCACGCCGACGAGGGCTGTGCCGTAGCGCTCGACCGTCTTCGCGCCGATCCCCGGGATCTCGCGCAGCGCGTCGAGATCGTGGGCCTCGCCGGCCGCGAGCGCGGTCAGCTGCTTGTTGGTCAGGATCCGAAACGCGGGGATGCCCTTGGCGCGGGCCTGGTCGAGCCGCCACTGTCGGAGCGCGTCGACGAGCGGGTCGGTGCCCGCCGCTGCCCCCCCGAGCTCGGGTGTCTTGGCCTTGCGCGTGCTGGTCTTGCGCGCGCGCTTGGATCGGGCGCCCGTCTTGCGCGCACCCGCCTTGCGTCGGGAGGTCCGCCGCTTGGGGCCGCTGGGCTTGGCCTTGGTCGGGGGCGTGCTGCGCACCCCGGTGACCAGCACGGCCTCGGGATCGCAGCGGTCGCAGGATCCACACGGGCCGCCGTGATCCTCACGATCGCCGAAGTGCTCGACGAGCTCGAGCATCCGGCAGCGACGCGCGGCGAGGAAGTGGGTGACGCGGTCGAGCTGCTCGCGACGATGGTGACGCTGAGCGAGGTAGGGCGCGCGCCAGTCGCCCGGGCCCACGCGGATCTTGTCTTCGGGGTCGATCAGCGCCCCGCCGTGAAGCCAGAGCTTCATGAGGATCCGATCGAGGGCGTCCTTGCGGATCCGGGCCCGACGCCGAAGCGCCACGCGCGAGGTCGGCCGGGCGCTGAGCAGGCGCGCGACCGCGGCGACCTTGGCCGGCTCGGGGTAGTCCCGGTCGAGGAAGAACTCGTGGGTCCGCGCGTCGGCGTAGCCATGCAGGAGCACCGCCCGGCTCGGGAGACCGTCGCGCCCGGCCCGACCGATCTCTTGATAGTAGGCCTCGAGGCTGCCGGGCGAGCCCGCGTGGATGACCGTGCGAATGTCGGGCTTGTCGATGCCCATGCCGAAGGCCACGGTCGCGACGATCACCGCGACGTCCCCGGTCAAGAACCCGTCTTGGGCCCGGGCGCGGAGCTTCGCGTCCATCCCTGCGTGATAGGCCGCGACCGCGTAGGCCCCCTTGCGTCGACTCCGGAGCGCGGTTGCGAGCTGCTCGCAGGCCTTGCGCGTCGGCGCGTAGACGATCGCCGGGCGGCGGCCGGGGTCGGCGAGCAGCGCCTTGCAGATCTCGGCGCGCTGGTTCTTGGCGGCCTCGACGACCTCGATCGCGAGGTTGGTCCGGCGAAAACCCTTGATGAAGGCCGCCGCGTCGCCGAGCCCGAGCTGGGTGAGGATGTCGCGCTGGACGAGCGGGGTCGCGGTCGCGGTCAACGCGACGATCGGGACGCCCGCGCGCGTCAGCGGTCGGAGGCGGGCCTCGAGCTTGCGGTAGTCCGGGCGAAAGTCGTGGCCCCAGTTGGATATGCAGTGGGCCTCGTCGACGGCGATCAGCGCGGGTCGGCGCTTGGCGAGCATCTCGGGGAAGCCGGGCACGCCGAGCCGCTCCGGGGCCATGAAGAAGAACTCGAGCTCGCCGTCGAGGTAGCGGCGGCAGACCTGGCGCGAGGCCACGCGCCCGAGGCCCGAGTGGATGCGCTCGGCCACGAACCCGAGCCCGCGCAGCTTCTCGACCTGGTCTTCGATCAGGGCGATCAGCGGGCTGATCACCAGGGTCGTGCCGCCGCGGGCGACCCCGGGCAGCTGGTAGCACAGCGACTTGCCGGCCCCGGTCGGCATCACGACCAGGGCGCTGTCGCCTCGGGTCACGGTCGCGCAGATCTCTTGCTGGTGGTCGCGAAAGGCGCCGAAGCCAAAGCGCGACTCGAGCAGGGCAGGGAGCTCGGCGACCGAGACCGGGGCGGCCCGGCGAGCTGGCGGCGCTGGAGGTGCTTCGCGGGGCGAACTCGGAGGCTGACGTGAGGTCGAGGGGGAGGTCGAGGGGGAGGTCGAGGGGGAGGTCGAGGGCGAGGTCGAGGTCGAAAGGGAAGGCGAGGGCGCAGACGCGCGGGCGGGCGCCGCGACGAGGCCGTGGTCCGTGGTGAGGGTCACGGCTTTGACGACCTGCGCCACGTAGGCCTCGATCCTGGTCATGAACGCCGCGAGCGAGGCCGGGTCGCCGCCCATGCGATGCAGGGCCAGCTCCCACTCGCCGGTCATCGCCGGGCTCTTGACCTGCTCGTGGACGACGTCGATCAGGCGCTCCCCCTTGTCGCTCGCGCGCAGGGCCTTCTTGCCCTCGCGGGTGACATAGCCGCGCTGCAGCAGGGTCTCGATCGTCGCCGCCCGGGTCGCCGGAGTGCCGAGCCCGGACCCGCGCATGGCCTCGCTGAGCTGCTTGTCCGAGAGCGCGCGCCCGGCGGTCTCCATCGCGGTCAGGAGCGTGGCTTCGGTGTGGGGACGCGGCGGCTCGGTCTGCTTGTCGACCGCCTTGGCCGACCTGACCTTCGCTGGCTGCCCGCGCTCGAGCCCGCCCGGCAAGGTCTTCGCCTCCTGCTTGGACTTGGACTTGCGCTTCCCGAGCTTGACGTCGAGGACCTTCCAGCCCTCCTGCTCGACGGAGGTCCCGCGGCTGAGGTAGCGATCGACGATCCGGGGCTCGGGCCCGTTGACGACCTCGGTCTCGACGGTCGTGACCGCCTCGATGTAGTTGGGCTGGTACGCGGCCAGCAAGCGCCGACAGACGAGGTCGTAGATCTTGAACAGATCGCTGCCTGGGGCCAGGCTGGGCCGCTCGGCGGTCGGCAGGATCGCGTGGTGATCGCTGACCTTCGCGTCGTCGACGTAGCGGCGCCCGAGCGGGCGCTGGCCGCTGCCCTCGGCGACCAACCCCGGGTAGCCCTCGGCGATCGCGTTGACGACTCCGGGCAGGGTCGAGGCGGTCTCGCGGTCGAGGTGGCGGCTGTCGGTCCGGGGATAGGACAGGGCCTTGTGGCGCTCGTAGAGCTGCTGCGCGAGGTCGAGGGTGCGCTTGGCGGAGAACCCGTAGAGGCGGTTGGCGTGGCGCTGGAGCTCGGTGAGGTCGTAGAGAAAGGGCGGCGGCAGGCTCCGCTTCGTGCGCTGGACCTCGGTGATCGCGGCGGCGCCGGTCTTGGCCCGGGCGACGATGGCCGCGGCCTCGTCACCCTCGGCTGGGAGCCGCGCGAGCGCGGCCTTGGGCGGCCTCCACGGCTGGCTCGGCTCCGAGGGCCGATGGTAGGTGCCCTCGAAATTCCCGGGCGCGGTAGCGAAGCGGGCCACGACCTCGCGGTACTTGGTCGGCACGAACTCGCGGATCTCTCGTTCGCGCGCGACGAGCATGGCCAGGGTCGGCGTCTGGACCCGCCCGACGCTGAGCTGATCATCGTGGGCGAGGCTGTAGGCGCGCGAGAGGTTCATGCCGACCAGCCAGTCCGCGCGGCTCCGGGCTCGCGCGGCGTTGGCCAGCGCGTCGAGCTCGGCGCCGCCTCGGAGGCGGCGAAAACCCTCGCGGATCGCGTCGCGGGTCAGCGCGGAGATCCACAGTCGTCGCCACGGCGTCGTGCAGCCGGCCTTCTCGTAGATGTAGCGGAAGATCAGCTCGCCCTCGCGCCCGGCGTCGGTCGCCGCCACGATCTCGCCGACGTCGCGAGCGTTCATGAGGCGCGCGACGAGGGCGTACTGATCGGCGGCGTGGTCGAGCACGCGCAGCGGCCAGCTGCGCGGGAGCATCGGCAGCAAGTCGAGGCGCCAGCGCTTCCACGCCGCGTCGATCTCGGCCGGCTCGGCGAGGCCCACGAGGTGGCCGACCGCCCAGGTCACGCGGTAGCCCGCGCCCTCGAGGTAGCCCCGACGACGCTGGGTCGCTCCGAGGGCCGCGGCGATGTCACGGGCGACGGAGGGCTTCTCGGCGAGGACGAGGGTCGGCACGAAGTCCGCGCATGGTAGCTCCCGCCAACGCGGCGCGCTCGTGGTCACGGTGTATGCTGGGCTTTGTGCCGTGTCGCGCAATCCTTGGGCTCGCGGCCCTGATCACGCTCGCGGCCAGCTGCGAGACGAAGCCCGGTCCAGGCAGCGACGAGGGCGCTGGCACGGCCGAGACCGCGGAGTGCGAGCCGGCTTCGATCATCGATCACCAGCAGTGGCAGACCGTCGAGGCCGCCGCAGATCCGCGCGCCGACCACCGCCCCGATCCGGTCGAGTGCGGGATCGCCGGTTGGTACATCGAGAATGACCTGCTCGAGATCGACACCAACTACTGCAACTACCTCGCGCTGCGCCAGCCGAGCCTGGTTGCGATCGAGGCCGGCCAGACCGTGGGTCTGGGCATGTATCACTTCGATCTCGTCGCCCCGGAGCCGGCCCTCGCCCACGTGGCGGTCTACGTCGAGGGCCAGCTGCTGTGGGAAGACAGCGTGGAGATCCCCGGCGCCGCCAAGGTCTACCTCGAGGAGATCGAGTCCCCGTTCCGGATCGGCGTCGGCGATGAGGTTGTGTTCCACCTCCACAACCACGGCCAGAACACCTGGGTGCTGCAAGAGCTGACCCTGGTCTGTCCCTGACTGCCACGCAGGTCCGCGCCCCCCTCATACGCGCCAGGGACGCGAGGCCCGGCGCCTCAAACGGTCAAAAGCGCTGCGACGCGGTCGCTGGAGCTGCTTTCGTCAGCCCGCTCGGTGTTTGGCGCTACAGTCAGCGGGTTGAGCCCTGCCAAGGCCACTGTCAAAGGGGGCGAGGTCCTCCAGCTCCCGGGCGCCGCCGAGCGCAGCTCGCCCGAGCAGGGCGCCGCCGAGCGCCCGACGCTCTATCACTTCCCGACCTCGCTGCCCTCGCAGCAGGTCCGGCTGGTCCTGGCCGAGAAGGGGGTCGAGTGGCACGGCACGACCGTCAACATCGGCCCGGCCCACGAGAACCTCGAGCCCTGGTACGCCCGGCTCAACTCGCGGATGGTCGTCCCGACCCTCGAGGTCGAGGGCAGGATCCTGACCGATGTCGTCGAGATCGTCACCCACGTCGACGAGCACTTCGACGGTCCCTCGCTGATCCCCGAAGACCCCGACGAGCGCGCCGAGGTCTTGCACTGGGTCGAGGTCCAGGCTCACTTCCCCATGCGCGAGCTCGGCTACGCCCGGACCAAGGGCATGGTTCGGTGGTTTCAGCGCTGGAGCCTTCGTCAGCAGCGCGGGCGGCTGCGTCGGCTGATCCGCAAGAACCCCGGGCTGCGCAAGGTCTACGAGGCCAGGCGTCGCGAGCTCGACGCGCTCGATCGCGGCATCCGTCATCGCGTGGCCATGCAAGAGCTCGTCGACGAGGTCGACGTGCTGCTCGACGAGATCGAGGCCACGCTCGAGGAGCGCGAGTGGCTGGCCGGTCCGCGCTACACCCTGGCCGACGCGATGTGGACCGCGGTGCTCTCGAAGCTCGAGCAGATCGGCTTCGCGCGCTCGCTGTCGAGCCACCGCCGCCCGCAGATCGCACAGTGGTACGCGCGTCTGCGCGAGCGCCCGAGCTGGCACGCGATGATCCGTCGCCTGAGCGCGTGGCAGGCCCTGCGCTTCTACGGCCCCGCGGTGGCCAAGACCTTCCTGGTCTTTTGGGTGCTCAAGTGGATGATCGTGATCGGTCTGGGTTGGCTGGTCGCCCACCTGCGCGGCTAGGTTTGTGCATGTTGCGCATGTTACGCACGTTGCGCGAGCGCGCGACGAAGCGGCTACAGCCCCGTGGTCAAAATTGGGTATATCCTCGCGCGATCGCTGCGCCGCAGCGCCTACCCCCCGATTCTGTGATCACATGAAACTCAGCAAGATCTTCACGACCAGCCTCGTCGCTCTTTGCCTCTCGCTCCCGATCGCCGCCTGCGACGGTGACGACGAGGGCGACGCGGACACCACCGCCGACACCAACAACGACTCGACCAGCGGCGAGGACACCAACGGCGAGGACACCTCCGACGAAGAGACCGGTCCGAGCGAGGACATCGACTGCTCGGTCTACTGCGTTGGCTACCTGATGGTCTGCGTCGAGAGCGGGATGTCGATGGAGTTCCCGAACAACGACGAGTGCTCGGCGGCCTGCGAGATGTGGGACCAAGACGGCACGAACTGCCGCTACCAGCAGGTCATCGACGGCAACTGCGATCAAGCCGGCAACATGGGCGACGCCTGCTAGATCAGCCCGCCCCGCGACACGGAGCACTGCGCCAGCCGGCGCGTGCTCTGTGTCGACGGGCATGAGCTCGGCGTCGGCCGCGGCGCCCAGCTGCTGTGGAACTACATCGAGCTCGAGCTCGAGCTCGGCGGGGACTGCGGGTCCCGCTGGACGCTGGATATCGATCTCGGCATCGCGTTTTGAGCGGACCTTGCTAAGGTGCCGCGCGTGAGCGAGCTGCCCGAGCCTACCCGCGCCAAGATCCGAGACCTCGTCGCCAGCGACCGCGTGGTCCTGTTCATGAAGGGGACGCGGCGCTCGCCCCAGTGCGGGTTCTCGGCCTCGGTCATCGAGCTGCTCGACGGCTGGATCGACGACTACGAGACCGTCGACGTGCTCGCCGATCCGGAGATCCGCGAGGGCGTCAAGGTGTTCTCGGACTGGCCTACGATCCCGCAGCTCTACGTTGACGGCGAGTTCGTTGGCGGGGCGGACATCCTCCGCGAGCTCGAGGGCAGCGGCGAGCTCGGCGAGACCCTCGGCGCCGCGGAGCCCGAGCCGCCGCAGGTGACGATCACCGAGGCCGCCGCAGCCCAGTTCAAGGCCGCCCTCGCCGGGTCCGACATCGACGAGCGCGACATCTTGCGGCTCACGATCGACGCGCGCTTCCACAACGATCTGAGCGTTGGCCCGAGCCAGCCCGGCGACATCGAGGTCGAGAGCGCGGGCGTGCGCCTGGCCTTCGACCGTCGCAGCGCGCGCCGGGCTCGGGGCCTGCGCATCGACTTCATCGACGCCGCCGACGGCGCTGGCTTCAAGATCGACAACCCCAACGCGCCGCCCGAGGTCAAAGAGCTGTCGGTGACCGAGCTCGCGAGCCGCCTCGAGCAGGCCAAGACCGACGGCGCCCCGCTCCACCTCTACGACGTCCGGACCGAGCACGAGCGGGCGACCGCGATGATCGAGGGCTCGACCCTGCTCGACGCCGACGTGGCCGAGGCGATCACCGAGCTGCCTCGGGACACGCCGCTTTATTTCCACTGCCACCACGGCCACCGCAGCCTCCGGGCCGGGCAGCACTTCATCGCGCAGGGCTTCGTCGAGGTCTACAACGTGACCGGTGGCATCGACGCCTGGTCGCAGCAGGTCGACGACAAGGTCCCCCGGTACTAGCAGCCCGGGCTGCTAGCCCTGGGGCCTCGCGCGCAGGAGCATGTCGGCGGCGCGGTAGCCGATCAGCATGCTCGGCGCGTTGAGAGCCGAGACCGGCACGACCGGGATCACCGAGGCGTCGGCGACCCGCAGGCCCTCGACTCCCCGGACCCGCAGCTGCTCGTCGACCACCCCGCGGCCGTCGGCGCCCAGCTCACAGGTGCCCGCGAAGTGGTAGGTCGTCATCGCGTTGGCGCGGACGAAGCCCTCGAGCAGCTTGGTCGAGGTCATCCAGCGGCCCGGGAACAGCTCCTGCGCGCCCCACTCGCGCAGCGCGGGCGCGCCCGTGATGCGCCGCGCGAGGCGGATCCCTTCGACGAGGGTCTCGAGGTCTTCGGAGTCGCTAAAGTAGCCCGGATCGATCCGCGCCGGGTCCTCGGCCCGCGGTCCGCCGAGCCTCACGCGGCCGCGGCTCTTGGGCTTGCCGAGGATCACGACCATCCCGTAGAGCCGGGCGACGAAGCTGCGCACGAGCTCGCGCTCGAACGCGAGCGAGACGGCGCCACGGATCCCCTCGGGCAGCGGCGAGCGCTCGCGCAGCGAGGGCGGCAAGACCAGGGTCGGGAGCAGGCGCATCATCATCTCGCGCAGGCTCGAGCGGGCCGGATAGAACACGTAGCAGGTGTCGGGCTGACCCGGGCGCAGCTCGCTGGCCTCGTTGGCCCGAGCGAAGCCGTAGAGCTGCGGGTACTTGGCGTCGACCTCACGCCGACCGCGGTAAAACAGCGAGATGTTGGGGTGGTCCTGGAAGTTCTCGCCGACGGCGGGCTGATCGAGGGCGACCTCGATCCCGTGGCGGCGGAGGTCGGACCTCGGCCCGACGCCCGAGAGCATCAACAGCTTGGCGCTCTCGACCGCGCCCGCGCACAGCACGACCTCGCGCCCGACCTTCACGCGCACGGTCGCGCCGCCCTGCTCGTACTCGACGGCCTCGACCTTGCGGTCCGCGTTGATCACGACCCGCCGGACCCGCGCCCCGGTCTCGATCTCGAGCTCGCCGCGCTCGCGGGCGGGGGCCAAGAACGCCGCGTAGGAGCTGCGTCGCTCGGCCCCGCGGTAATTCATGCGCTCGTAGCCGAGGCACTCGTCGAGGTCGCCGTCGTCGAGGTCTGGCTTGCGGCGAAGGCCCGCGTCCACGGCGGCCTCGATGCAGGCCTCGGTGAAGGCCGTTGGCTCGCGCGGGCGCGGATCGATGACCCGCTCCATCCGCTCTTAGTCACCGACGACCTCCGACCAGCGCCAGCTCGGCACGCCCCAGTCGTCGAAGTCCGACACCGAGCTGCGCAGGTAGACCATCGCGTTGATCGCCCCGCTGCCGCCGAGGCCCCGGCCGGAGCCGACGAACATCGACTTGCCGAGGCACCCGGGCTGGGGCGTCGTGTACTTCGACCACATCACGCGGTCGTTGATGAACGCGTCCTTGTAGCCGTCGACGATCAGGGTCTCGGGGTTGTCCTCGCCGCGCTCGCCGAGCTCGAGCAGCAGCACGCTCGCGTCGCTCTCGCTCGCCAGCCGCGCCGCGACGACGCACCCGGCCGAGCCCCCTCCGATGACGACGTAGTCGAAGCTTCGCACTCGGCGATGATTCGCAGCCGCCCCGGCCCGGTCAAGCAACGAGGGTCACATCGTCCGGCCGGGCTTGACCGCGCGCGGCGGGCCTGAGCATCCTCGCCCGAGCCGAGCCATGTCCGTCGAGGTCAAGACCACCAAGGAGATCGAGGGCATGCGCGCCGCGTGTGCGTTCGCGGCCTCGGTCCTCGACTTCATCCGCCCCCACGTCCAGGCGGGCGTGACGACCGGCGAGCTCGACCGCCTGTGTCACGAGTACATCGTCGATCACGGCGCCTACCCGGGCCCGCTCAACTACAAGGGCTTCCCCAAGTCGATCTGCACCTCGGTCAACGAGGTCATCTGCCACGGCGTCCCCGGACCGCAGATCTTGGCCGATGGCGACATCCTCAACATCGACGTCGCGACGATCGTCGACGGGTGGTTTGGCGACACGTCCGAGATGTACACCGTCGGCGAGATCAGCGACGCCGCGCGCAGGCTGATCGACGTGACCCGCCGCGCGATGTGGCGCGGGATCGAGGAGGTCGCGCCGGGCAAGACGATCGGCGACATCGGGGCGGCGATCTACGACTACGCCCACCGCGAGCACAACTACGGGATCGTCGAGCAATTTTGCGGCCACGGGATCGGCCGCGAGATGCACATGGCTCCGCAGGTCCCCCACGTCGGCAGGCGCGGGGCGGGCGTGCGCCTGCGCGCGGGGATGACCTTCACGATCGAGCCGATGCTCAACGAGGGCAAGGCGGGCTGCGAGGTCCTGCGTGACAAGTGGACCGCGGTCACCCCCGACCGCAAGCTCAGCGCTCAGACCGAGCACACGATCCTGGTCACCGAGGGCGGCTACGAAGTGCTGACTTTGCGCGAGAGCGCGTGGCGTCCCTCCGCGGGCCGTTGAACACGGCCCACATCGTGTTCAGCGGCCTCCTAGAACATGGCATGATGCTGAGGTGCAGCACCCTCGGCACGTCGTGTTCGCTCTGAGCCTCACCCTCGCTTGCCAAGACGACACGACCGCCGCGCCGAGCGACACGAGCGAGAGCTCGACCAGCGAAGACGGCCCGAGCGAGTCGACCACCGACGAGTCGGGCAGCGACGAGGAGTCGAGCGCCGAAGAGACCGAGACTGGCGAGCCGGGCCCCTACTGCGGCGACGGCAACCTCGACATCCTCGAGGAGTGCGACGACGGCAACAACGACGACGACGACGGCTGCTCGAACACCTGCGAGTCCGACTGCGGGATCGAGTTTTGGCTCGACATCACGCTGCCCGAGGGCTGGTTTGACGTCCAGCTGATGCGGGCGAGCCCCGAGGGCCGGATCGAGCTCGCGGGTGACGTCGCGGCCGCCGGGCAGATCGGGCGGCTGCGTTACGCCAGCTACGTTGACAGCGAGTTCGAGACCGCAATCCAGACCGCGCCGCTCGGAAACTCGGGGACCCTGGAGCTGCCCCAGACCCACCAGATCAGCGCGGTCGAGATCACCGAGCAGGGGGATCTGCTCGCGCTCGGCGTGACCACGGAGGTGATGGTCGTCGACGAGGCGCCGGTCGAGTCCTACTGGCTGGCGCGCTTCGCTGGCGACGATCTGTCCGCGGTCTGGCGGGTGGAGATCCCCGCCGACGGCCCCGACGACCGCCCCCTCGATCTCGCCGTGCTCGAAGGCGGCGACCCCGTGATCACCATGACCGTCGCGGTCGCCGACAACGACCGCGACATCCAGGTCCAGCGCCGGGCCTTCGCCGACGGCGCCGAGGTCTGGACCGCCAGCCACTCGGGCGAATTCAACGGCGGCTGGTCCTTCGACGAGGCCGGGCGCGTGGCCGTTGGGGCCGGAGACCGTCTGTGGGTCGCGGGCATCGTCCGCGTCGACTGGCAGACCTACAACGCGACGCTGTTCGAGCTCGACCCCGCCGACGGGGCGGCGCTGTGGACGGGGGTCCCGCTCCCGGATCCCGGCAGCTCCTACGAGCAGCGGATCTGGGACCTCGCCGCCGGCCCGGACGGCACGGTCGCGCTCGGCATCAACATGATGGGCCCGGCGACCCAGTACCACTTCGGAGCCGCGTTCTTGTACGTGGACCAGGAGCTCGCGTGGTCTCTGACTCCCGAACAGCTCCCGTGGGACGACGGCGGTGAGCCCTACGTCTCCCCGCGGGTGGCGATCGGCGCGGACGGAGATGTGTTGGTCACGGGCAGCTATACCCACGACTTCGACATCGCCACGGCCGCGCGCCCGTGGGTCGTCGCCCTCGCCCCCGACGGCACCCAGCTGTGCGCCGCGCGAGTCGGCGAGGGGACCGACGCCGCGGTTGTTCCGCGTAATGGTTACTTTCACGGCGGGCGCGGGGCCCTCAACCTCGACACCTACGGGCCCGGCGGCATGGGGCCCGGCAGCGACGGTAACTGGCTGGTCGGCCTCCGCGGGCCCTGACGGGCTGTTGGGCCTAAATCAAGCGCTGAATTGAAAGAGCAGAATGACTTAGGGCGAGTATTCGCCGATAGGCGCGCGTGAACGCATCGCGCCGCGCCCGGTTCAACCCCGCGACTGGACTCCAGGTCTGGGCCGTCCCGCGCGCGGCCGCGCCAGCCTCAGCGTCGGCGTTCGCGGTGGGTCGAGTCTTCGATCCGCACCGCCTTGGTCGCGAGCGCGTCAGCCTCTTCGTTGCCCTCTTGCCCGGCGTGACCGCGGACCTTGAGCAGCTCGAGGTTCGGCAGCTCGGGCAGCTTCGCCTTGATCTTGTCGATCAGCGCGACGTTCTTCTTGGCCTTCCACCCGCCGATCAACACGCCGAGCGACCACCCGCTGTCGGTATAGAGATGGATCCTGCGTTCGCGCTCGTCCTCGCCGATGTCCTCGAGCGCGCGGAGGATCGCCTTGAGCTCGGCGACGTTGTTGGTCGCCTCGCCGATGTACTCGCTGATCTCGCGGATCTTGTCGGGTCGCACGATGTGGACGCCGATCCCGGCCGGTCCGGGGTTGCCCGAGCACGCGCCGTCGGTGTGGATCACGATCGTGTTCTCGTCGGCGGGGACCTTGGGCTGCTCGCGGAGCTTGGTCGAGGGGGTCGTGGTCCGTCCGCCGAAGGCCTCGTCGGACAGGATCTCGGGCTCGCCCTCGAGCTCCTCGAAGTTCTCGCGCTGGGTCCGGTAGGACTTGGTCGCGCCTTGCTTGTAGCGGAACTCGACGAGCTCGCGCCGAACGATCGGCTTGCCGGTGTCGAGGACGCGCACCCAGACTTTGTCGCCGCGGTAGTCGAAGGCCTTCCAGGGCATGAGCGGGCGATGGTAGCCGGGTGGGCCCGAAGCTGCACTCCGGGTCGGCCGTGCGCCGCCCTCGCAGCCTGGGAGCGCCCGATATGCCCCGAAATCGAGGGTGTTGGAGATATTCATCCGTCCAGATGTGAGCGCCCGATCGCCCGTGGCGCATTTTTCCTGCGCTGGATCGTGCACACCCGCTTGACCGCGAGAGATGCGCCCGTTTATAAGCCGACGACCATGAAGCGCATCTGGACGACGTCGCTCGCCGTATCTCTGTTGGTTCTCCCCGCCTGCAAGGGGGGGGCAAGCGCCGACGCTGTCAAACTCGTGCCCGATGAGGCTGAGTTCGTCGTGGGGCTCAACCCCAAGTCGATCACCGAGTCCGAGGCGTACAAGAAGTTCGCCACGGACCTCGAGAAGGAAGATGACTTCAAGGAGGCGATGAGCGCGTTCGAGGAGTGCGACCTCAAGCCGACCGAGTTCGACGCGATCGTCATCGGCGCCAACCAGGCCGAGGAGTTCGTCGCGGTCATCGTCGGTGAGGGCATCGGCGAAGACGACAACGCTTCGTGCGTCATCAAGAAGATCCAGAAGATGAGCGGCGAGGAAGAGGCCGCCGAGGTGACCAAGGAGGACGGCAAGAAGGTCATCCAGTTCACCGACGGCCGCGCCTACCTGGTCAACAAGAACATGCTCGCGCTGTCCACGACCGCGTGGGAAGACAAGGTCGGCGAGCTGATCGACGGCAAGGGCACGCCCGCCGTCGAGAACAGCAAGAAGGATCTCTTCGGCAAGGTCGACTCCAAGGCCGCCGTGTGGTTCATCGCCGAGGTCCCGGCCGAGCTCGCTGGCATGGCCGCGATGGCTGCCCCCGAGGCGACCGAGGTCAAGACCGTGGCCGGCAGCGTCGACCTGAGCAAGGGCGCCGCCGTCAACTTCGTCGCCGGCTTCGGCGCCGAGGACAAGGCCAAGGCGACCGCCGACAAGGTCCAGGAGATGTTCGACGGCATCAAGGGCGAGGTGCCCGAGCAGTTCGCCGCCGTGGTCGAGAGCGTGAAGATCGAGGCCTCTGGCAGCGACGTGAAGTTCGCGGTCTCGGCCAGCATGGACGACCTGACCGCCGCCAAGGACATGGCCGACATGTAGGAGCGATCTTCGCCCCTGTCGCCCCGTCTCGGGCGACGAAGAGCCCAACCCTTCGCGGTTGGGCTCTTTCGTTTGGGGCTGTGCTGGCGGAGCTCGATGACGGGTCGGCGCGTGCGCCTCGCTCCACGTCGGGGCCGGCGGATCGAGCATGAGCGAGCCTCAGACCCCCGACGGGCAGCTCTGAGCAGGATCTCACACGCTCGCCCTGGACGTGCCCCCCTTCCTGGGTTTGAATGCCGCCCCGCTCCTCCCGCCAGCTGCTGTTGGCGGTGCCCAACGGGAGAGAGAGATCCATGTCCAAGCAATCACCACTTCAGATCGTCAACGAGAAATTCGGCTCCAAGAAGGAGCTCGCCAAGCAGCTGTCGGAGGTCCTCGAGCCCGACACCGACGAGACCAAGGACGAGCTCGCCGAGCGCCTCGGCCTGGCCTCGAACTCGAAGCTCCTGCACCTGCACGCCCTGTCCGAGAAGGTCGCCGCCCACGGTGGCCGTGACGGGCTCGTCCAGAAGGTCGCGTCGGGTGAGAACAAGTCCAACGACAAGGACTACATCCGGGCGCTGGGCGGCAAGACCCTCGGCTGGCTGGTCGACCGGGTCGAGTCGCTCGAGCGCCGAGCGAAGAAAAAGGCCAAGTCCGCGTAGTTCACGCTGCTTCGCTTCGAAGGCCGACTCCTCTCTCGAGGGTCGGCCTTCTCAAATTCCAGCTGTACTGGAATGGGAGGGTGTCCCAAAATTCTACATTGGTTGGAATCATTTGGGCATTTCCGCTCAGCTATGCGCGAAAACGATGTACGCGTGGTCCTGAAAAGGTATTGCTGACCATAGATTTTTCGGCTCTAGATGGGTCTGGAGGGCGACAAACGACGTGTTTTGATGTTCGGCGGGGCCAGGGATAGAGAATCGCAGCCCCACTTACCTCACCCACAAAAATCCAGTCACATGGAAATTTTTCCAATAAATTTATTGACCCAAAAGTTCAGTGAGAGTAAAAAATATCCACGCACCGGAAACGACCTCCACCCACATGGAAGTGAGGGAGATCGGAACCGCCACCCGCCAGGAAAGGCAGCACCATGCGCTTCATTACCCAGATCGTTCGCCGAGCCACTCAGTCGAGGCCCCAGCCCAAACCCTCGATCACGCGCACCCGAGGCAAGTCGCCGCGCGCCCGGCTCCGCGAAGAAGCGCTGGCCATGCTGGCCTGACAGGCCACCGAGCTCACGGACGAGCTCGAGCACCGAGCGCGCTGGCGCTGCGAAGCCCGGACCCTGAAGGTCCGGGCTTCGTGTTTTAACCGCCCGGATGCCGGTCGTCCTGCACTTCTCCGACCTGCACTTCGGCCCGCACTCGCGCTTCGCGGGCCAGGATCCGGCCGAGGTCGGCAAGCGCTTCTTCGCCCAGGTCCGCGAGGCCTGCGTCGACAAGGGCCTCGGCGAGGTCGAGCTCGTCGTCGTCACGGGTGACCTGACCGAGTCCGCGCGCAAGCAGGAGTTCGAGAGCGCGCGGCGCTTCTTCGAGGCCCTCGTCGGCGAGCTCGGCCTCGACCGCGGGCGCTTTTGCTTCGTGCCCGGCAACCACGATGTGTCGTGGGCCCACTGCAAGCGGGTCCGGATCAACCAGGAGATCGAGGAGTTCGACGACGAGGAGCTCGAGCGGCGGCTCCACATCGAGAAGATGGGGCCCTGGAACGGGTTCCTGGCCGACTTTTATGGCGCGGGCGAGGACCCGGCCACGCGTCGCTCGCTCGGTCAGGGCGCCTTCGTCCACGACCACCGTGACCTGCGGGTGTCGGTCGCGGCGCTCGACTCGTGCGCGCGCGAGACCGACCGCCACCACGGGGGCTTCATCGCCGAGGCCCAGGCTCAGGCGCTGATGAGCGAGTGGCGGCGCGAGGGTCGGCGCGCGTGGATCAAGCTGCTCGCCGTCCACCACAACCCGGTCGCGGACTGCGAGGACAACCTCCGCGAGTGGGTTGGGTGGCTGGGGGATCAGGCCGAGGCCAAGACCCTCGGCAAGGACGCGGTCTTGCATTTCGCGGCCGACGCGACCGGCTTTGAGGGTCGCGAGCGGCTCCACGCGATCGCCGAAGACACCCAGGCCCAGCTGGTCCTCCACGGTCACGTCCACGCGGCTGGCCACGCGCCCTGGTCGTGGCGCCGGGGGATCAAGGGGCAGACCCAGGTCGTCGGCGCGGGCAGCTGCGGCCTCCTCGAACACAAGCTCCCGGGCGAGCAGCCCGTGATGTTCCAGCTCCTGGTCCTGGATCCCGCCGCCCACGAGCTCAACATCCTGAGGCGGGTGTGGGAGCCGCGGGCGCGGGCGGCGGGCAGCGTGGAGCTGGGCACCTTCGTCGACGACCCCGCGATCCCCCGCGGCGGCCTGGTCCTCGACCTCGGCTTCCCCGAAGGCGTCATGAGCCCGCGCCCACGCCCGAGCAGCGGGCCCCAGGTCGACCGCAGCTTCCTCGGCGAGTACCGCATGCGGCTGTGCGGCCGCCATCGGATCTGGGAGCTCGGCGCGGTCCACCTCGGCGCGCGCCGTCCCGCGACCCCGGCGCTCGACGATATGTACGTGCCCTTGCGGCTCGGGGCCCACCAGGAGCTCGACGAGGTCAAGCCCGGCGGCGAGGTGATCACGCCTTACCGCCTGCTCCAGCGTCACCGCAACCTGTTGATCCGTGGCGCGGCCGGCAGCGGCAAGACCACGTGGATGCGCTGGAGCTTTCGCCGCCTGCTCGAGCGCGAGGACGCGCTGCCGATCCTCATCGAGCTGCGCGAGCTCGCCCGCCTGTGGAGCCAGCCGGGCGCGACCGGGCGCCAGCGCAATTTCGATTGGTGGCTCGGGCAGTGGGTCGAGCGCTTCGTCGGCGGCGGCTGGGCCGACGCGCTGCGGGCTGCGCTGACCAGCAAGACCGGGCCGCGACCCGTGCTGATGGTCGACGGTTGGGACGAGCTCGGCGATCTCGGGCGCGAGTTTCGTGAGCAGTTCGACGGCTTCTTGGCCGCGCACCCGCGGGTGCTCGCGATCGCGACCAGCCGGCCCTACGGCGAGCAGGTGCCCGAGCACGACGATCGCTTCGAGGCCGTCGAGGTCCAGCCGCTGTCCGACGCCGAGATGGGCGAGCTCGTGCGCCTGTTCTTCGCCAAGGTCTACGAGGGCAGCGAGGCCGAGGTCGCCGAGGAGGTCGAGCGCTTCGTCCGGGCCCTCGACGCCGCCGAGCAGGCCAAGTCGCTCGGGCGCACGCCCTTGCTGCTGGTCATGATGCTGATCATCGGGCGCGGGCGGCCGCTGCCCGATCGCCGCCACAAGCTCTACGAGTTTTGCATCGAGCAGCTGCTCGACGCGCACCCGGGCAAGCGCGTCCAGGACGGGGCCCAGGTCGCGAGCTGGCAGTGGGCGCCCGCGGACTTCGACTCACGCCTGCGCGCGGTCGCCAAGCTCGCCTTGTGGATGCACGAGAACCGCGGCTCGGCTCGGGCCGGGCGGCTGGCCGTGGCCAAGCGCGAGGCCCTCGCCGCGCAGCTGCCGAGGGCGTGGTCGACGAGCGAGAGGCACGGGTTCTTGGCCTGGCTGGTCGCGAGCTCGGGCTTGATGGTCGACTTCAGCGACGAGGCCCTGTCCTTCGCGCACCTCGGGTTTCAGGAGTACCTCGCCGCCTGGCAGCTCGAGGTCGACTGCGAGGGGGCGCCCGCGAGGATCGAGCTGTGTCGGCGGCTGGCCCGAGACGTGAGCTGGTGGGAGACGCTGCGGCTGTGGTCGGCGCTCGTCGAGGGTCGCTCGCTCGCGCGGCTCGAGCCCGTGCTCGTGGATCTGCTCGAGGCCGGTGACGTCGAGTACTGGCTGGCCGGGGCGATCCACGCCGACGGCGTGGGCGCGGGCGTGTTCGATCGCTGGCTCGAGCTGCTCCCGCGCGCGGTGCTCCCCCTCGGGGAGTGGTCGGCGGCGACGGCCGCGGCTGCGTGGCGGACCAGCCGCCAGACCGAGCGCCGGGCGAGGATCGCCGAGCGGCTGCGCGGCGAGGTTCAGGACGCGTCGTGGCTCGACTGGTGGCGCCTCGCTCGGTGGTGGCGCCGAGCCGAGCTCGACGGCTACCTCAACTGGCCCGCCGAGGACACGCCGGCCGGGATCATCGTGCGCACGACCGAGAAGCTGAAGGTCAGCCGCGAGCAGGTCGCGTGGGGGCGGATCTGGATGGCCAGCTCGCCGCTGTGGTGCGGGGCCCAGCTGCCCTTGCTCGCCCTGCGGCTGTGGCCGAATCGCCGGATGTGGATCGCTTGCGTGCTTCAAGACCGCCTCGGCAGCCGCGGGCCCGTGGACCTCGCCGAGCTCGAGCGCTGGCGTTGGTCGCGGCTGCGCGGTCGCAGCGTCGGCGCGGTCTTGCCCGACTGCACCCGGCGCTACGTCGAGCGGGTCGTCGAGTTCGGGACCGTCGAGCGCGAGCTGTGGCTGGCGCTCGAGCAGGCTCGCTATGTCGCCTCGTTCGAGGTCGGCAACGTCACCTCGGTCGACCGCGACCGCGTCCGACCCGTGACCCTCGCGCGGGAGCTCGGCGACGCCCACCGGGCCGCCAACGCGCTCGCGCGGGACAGCGCCAACCGGGCCGCGCAGTGGGGCGACTGCCTGTTCGACGAAGATCTCGCCGGTCAGTCGCTCGGCTTCGTCGGCGTCCGGACGATGTTCGCCCAGGCGCTCGACGACGAGCCTCTCGTTCGTCTGCTGTCGAAGGCTTGCCGCCTGTCCCTCGCCAACGCGGCGCCCGACGACGAGCTGCATGTTCTGTGCGCGAGCTTTGACGGCGACCCGCTGTGGCCCGCGCTCGCCCGCCACCTCGCCCGGGCCTCGAGCGCCGAGGATCGTCGCTTGCTCGAGGAGCTCGCGGCCCACCCCGAGCGGCGCGAGGGGGTCGTCGGCCTGGGTCTCGAGTATTGGGTCCGGGGCGACGTCCTGCTCCCCGATGGCAGCCAGCGGACCCTCGAGCAGCTCGGCGAGGCCCTGCCGCTGCTCGACGAGGTCCCGCTTGAGCTCGACATCAGCGAGCTGCTCGACTCAGCGCTCTAGCTCGCGGCGCAGGTGCTTGTGCGCGAGCTCGACCATCTCGGTCGCGTTGAGCAGGGCCTTTTGTGCGTGCTCCCAGGCCTCGGCGTTGATCTGGCGGATCAGCTCTTCGCCGCTGGTCTCGTTGCCGGCCTCGGGGTCGAGCCCGGTCACGAACTCGACCCGCGCCTGGCCGCTGTCACCGGGGCGCGTCGCTGACATCGGCAAGAGCTCAGCCAGGCGCGTGCGTGCGGCTTTGAGGTCTTTGTAGGCCTCGTCGAGTTCGGTGAGGATGCCTTCGATGTCCACTTCGACCATGGTTGCTTGCTCTGTGCGGGCACCCCCAGGGTGCCACGGCGCGAGCGCGCATGCATCGGTTTGCCCGCAGTGGGCCGTGCGTGGGCAAAATTGGGGCTTGGCCCGTGGGCCGGTCCGAACGCAGGGGCGCGGTGGGGCGCCGAAGGTGTGGTGGGAGTAGGCCGAACGCGTGCCCAAGTCTGGCCCCGAGTGCCACGCCGTTCACTCGACGCCGAGCTCGCGACAGCTCGCGACCGCAGACTTCGACGACACCGAGCTGGTCAACTACATGGGCCTGTGCGGTGCTGCGGACGCCTCCGGAACCGTGACCATGTGGGTCGGCGAGGCCAGCGTCAGCTTCGCGCCCTTTTGCCCGTTCGAGGGCCTCTTGGCCGTCTTCGAAAAGGTCTGGGCGATCGAGAGCGACCTCGCGGGCTGCCAGACGCCCTTTGCCAAGCTCGAGTCGGTCGAGCCGGCCTCGCGTCGCTGGCCCTCGCCGACCTGATGCTGGGTGGCAAACTCAGTCCGGCCGACCAAGGTACTCGGGGGGCGACCTGCCGCAGGGGCGGCTGTGGTTTTGGCCCTGACGCAAGCCGTGCTATCCGTCGGCGATGAACGCCAAGAGCCCAGTTCGAGGAGGCCTCCGAGGTACCGCGCTGCGAGGGTCTACCTTCTTCGGTCTTGCAATGACGATGCTGCTGAGCGCATGCAAGCCCAGCCCGTGCAGCGACGACAGCGTCGACCTCCCCCCCCACCTGGCCGAGCTCCCCGTCCTCGATGAGGACGCGTCGGTTTGCATCGCGACCACGCCCAGGCCCAAGGAAGAGACGGCCATGCTCATGCGCTGGGGCGAGTCGATCGCTCCCGTCCAGACCGAGCTGATGGTCGAGATGGACGCCGCGGGCTGGGGGCAACAGAGCTGTGGACCTGCGGGCATGGAGATAGCGATAGACCCCGACAAAGTCTGCTTCGGGAAGGGCGAGGAGTTCATGTCGGCCAGCTTCGTGCTTGGGCACTCGAAGCAGCTGGGGATCGAGAAGTCCGCGATCACTACGCACTTGACGTGGTACGGGGGGTCCTGAGCTTTCGCCCAAACTCCTCATGTGAAGCCGCTGGGGCTGTCCGAGACCCGCTTCGCCCTCGCGCGGGCGCTGTGGGCCGTGGCGCAGCGCGAGCGGGCCCGGGAGTTGGCGGCGGCCGCTGGCGAGGGTTTTCGCGAGGCGCTCGAAGACGGCGCCCAGGTCCAGGCGAAGCTCGCCGAGGTCGAGGGGGGGCTGGACGCTCAGGGCGGCTGAGGCAAAAACCTACTGTCCTGGCGGCGTCGGGGTGCATCGGGCCCGCGATCTCATCATGAAACATCACTCCACCGAAGTCACTGGGCGGAGCGCTGAGGCAGATGTGGTCACCCCTGCGGTCGAGGATCGAACCCAGGGGCGGCATCGCATAGGTGACACCCGCCGGCCATCTCTTGCCACGGACAAGCCTCGCTATCGTGCAGCGCCAGGCAGCGCTCGACGTACCCGGCTACTCCGCCGATGGGCTGACCGGCCATGTCGGTCATCGCGTCGATGAAGTCGCGAAAATCGACGTAGAGGTCTTCGAGGTAGCCATTGAAAAAACAGTGTAGGCACGTCACCGCGGATCCGCTGTGGCCCACCTGGAGCATCGGGTCGTCTTCGAAGTAGCGCACGCAACTCTCGCACATGAACAACCCACCGCCGCCATCCGCGTCGAACTCCGGCAGCTCGGTCACCTGGGCCTCGGTCATGCCATCTCCTCGCAGCGCCGCGCTCACGGGACACGGTACCACTACGAGCTGGCCCTGGCCCTGCACGAGCCGCGTTGGAGAGCGGGGGCCGATCGTCTACCACCAAGCCGAGGCTCCGGCCTGCTGCCGCTACCCACGGGGGCAGCACGATCTACGATGGTCCTCTGACTTCTGGTTTTCGCGTAAATGGCGCCGTCTGTTCATTTTCTTCTTCCCATCGCAGGCTTAACTAGTCATATTTGTTTTGTGATGAGAGGGAGCGCATTTTTTGGCCGGCCCGCCCTCTCGCTGCTGACGATGTCGCTGATCGCCTGCGGACCGCCTGCGCTCGGGCCGGGTGACTCCGACGACGGACACGAGACCAGCTCGACGACCGTCACGCCGGATCTACCGAGCACCGACACCGAAGCCGACACCGAAGCCGACACCGCGGACGACGAGGACGAAGCGGGCTTCGTGCCCGATTATGCCAGGCCCGTGCCGCCGTGCGATCCCTTCGAGCAGGACTGTCCCGAGGGGGAGAAGTGTGTGGCCTACGCGGCCGGCCAGTGGTGGGACAGCAACAAATGTGTACCGGTCCTCGGCAGCCAGGCCGTCGGTGAGCCCTGCACCTACGGAGGCCCCGAGGAGGCCACCGACAACTGCGACGCGACCAGCGGGTGCTGGAACGTCGAGGAGATCGAGGGCGAGTGGTCCGGCACGTGCCACGCGTTTTGTACCGGGTCTGACGACGACCCGATGTGTGCGGAGGGCTCCCAGTGCCTGATCTCGAGCGACCCTGTCGTCGTCTTTTGCATCCCGACCTGCGATCCGCTCGTCCAGGACTGCGATGAGGGTCTCGGCTGCTATTGGGCGAGTAACGACTTCAGCTGCATCTTAACCCAGGACGACATCCCCGCCGGCCAGGCTTGCGGCTACATCAACGACTGCAGCCCTGGCCTCATCTGCGTCGACGGGCTCGCGCTCCCCAGCTGCGAGGACGCCGCCTGTTGTACGCCCTATTGCGAGCTCATGGCCGGCGACGCCCAGTGCGACGCGATCCCGGGGACCAGCTGTCTGCCGTTCTTCGAACAGGGCCTCGAGCTGCCCGGCTATGAGCTCGTCGGCCTGTGCATCGTCGATGAGCCGTGAGTGTCACGCGCTGTGTATCGTGAGCCCGGGTGCGGACCGGACTCAGAGTTCTCATTTTGACCTCGGATGTGTTCTGGTTCGCGTGCACCATCTGGGCGAGCCTCTACGGGAGCCCGCTCTTTGGGGCGTCGACCGGCGACGACGGGGAACTCGAGCGGTTGATTGAGCTGGCGCGGGTGCGCGCGGTGGGGCCCGTGGAGGGCGGGCCGGGGATCCCGGACTTGACGTGGTCACTCCTGCCCGCGCTGGAACGCCGGGTCAGGACGTTGTCCGCCAAGACCAAGCCCGTGGAGATCGACTTGCTCGACTGGGCGAGTGACGTCGCGCGCGAGTTCATCGCTCGCAGGATCGGAGAGCAGCCATGACGACAGAGTTCGTCGTCGACGCCGCGCTCGACGTGCACGCGGGCCTGGCCGAGCTCGATGACCAGCGAGGATGACCTCGCGCTCGGGATCTCGCCGACCACGACGAGCCTCGGCGGCGCCGGGTAATTCTTGGCCCAGCGAGCCAGGCGCTGCTCGTCGATGTCGTGGCGCTCGCAAAAGGCCCGCCGGCTCATGTCGCTGTCGCGCCAGGCCTGGACGACCTTCGCGGCGTCTGGACGGGTCCAACGGCGCTTGGCGGCGAGGGAGGCGAGGTCTCGAGGGTCTACGCGTCGAGTTGGCATCCGCCGATCGTCGGCGTCTACGCTCGCTGGCCTCGCCGTCTGCGGCCTCGCGGGGAGCGTCTCACGCGTGACGAAGCTCGCCGAAACAGGCATGCGGCACGCGCGCGCCGTCAAATTGGTGCTTCGGCGGCCTCGAGCGCCCAGAGCGTCGCCGGGGTGCGGGCAGTGGAGAGGATCGATCTCCGCGTGCGGGAGAAGACGGGGCGACGGGAGTTCAGCGAAGGGGAATTTGGGGTGGGGAGTGGGCAGATCCTGCGGGTGGTTAACGACCCCGCTGGCCAAAGCGGGGGACGGTGGTGGTTCGCGTGCGGGAGGTGGTTTGATGTTATTGCTCGCCGCAGCAGCAGCGGTAGTAGTTAGTGACAGGCTCCGTCGGGAGGGAACACGGCCCACCTCCGGCACTTCCGATGAACGAGTTGCACGAGTCGAGATTGCCGTGCCAAGTCAGCGTCCTCCCACCACATCCACCCGCCGCACACACTTTGCCTTGGGCGGCGCAGGCTTCGCTGCAACTCACCAACGGGTCACCGGTAGCGACGCAGTTCCCGAGGGTTGGCGCGCAAACTCCCTCACTGCAAGCGCCATTTCCGTCTACAACCTCGCAGGCATGACCACAGGAACCACAATGCTCTAGGTCAGTGGACGTATCCACGCAGGTTCCGTCACACCAGGTTTCGCCGGCCTCGCAGTTGCCGCCATCGCCATCGCCATCGCCATCACCAGAGTCCCCATCGCCATCACCAGAGTCCCCATCACCAGAGTCCCCATCACCAGAGTCCCCATCCCCATCCCCACGTTCTCTACACAAATACCTCCGACCACACACAGACCCGCGTTGCACTCACAATCTGTTCGCGCTGCTGTTAACCCTGGGCCTGGCCGGCTTCGTCGACCTGCGCGAGCAGCCCGAGCCACGATGAAGGCGTGCATGTCTGCTGCGCCGACGCGGAGGTGCGCATTCGGCAATTGCAGGCGCCTGGCAAGCGGCGCATGGCCGCGCGCGAGTACGCGGCTGGGCATCCCTTCGCCGAGCACGAGCAGCCCGATCGACTCGCTCAGGGCAGCGTCCCGTTGAGCTGCCAGTTCGTGACGCTATCCAAGCTCTGCTCGAGCACCGATCGAGCGCCCTGCGCCCCACCGCGTTGGTTCGCGGGATCCGTGATCGCCAGCACCGTGTGAGAGATCAGCGCGGACGCACAAGAGCCGCCCCCGATCTGAACCTGGATGTTCGCGTCACCGGCGGCGTTGTGCCCCTGCATGTCGAGCCGCACGGCGCCGACCGTGTGCAGCGTGCCCGGGCCGCGACCGAGGTCGGCAAACTGCAGCTGTGCGATGACGTCGTGACAATCGCGGCGTTGCCCTGCGTTCGGAACCACGGCGTGGGGAATGGCAACTCCGGTGTTTACTTTTACCAATGGCATCTGCTTGTCCTGTCTCGAGTTCACAAATCGTGAATCTCGGATCAAACCTACCACTCATGTCGACTGCGCGCCAACCCGAACAGCGAATCACGGCAACCCCAGCGTCGGGTTGGGCCGGGCCGGGTCAATGTCATTGGAAACAGTGACGGCATTGTCCTCATCGACAGGATGGGTAAATGCCGGCGGCGGGTGCATCACAATGGTTCTTGAAGGTGTTGATAAAAGTCGCTACTCTTGTCGCCCATGACTGACGCGCTCGCCTACAATCGTAACCAACATTTTACCCAGGCCGAAACGTCATTTATCCAGCGCGTGGTCGGCAGCGATCCTGACGGGCAGTGGGGGCCGGCCACGGTCAGCGCGATCGAGGCCTGGCAGACCGCCCACAAGATCACGGCGGACGGCAAGGTCTGGCGGAGCACCAGCGGCAACACCTGGCCGCAGCTGTTGGCCGAAGGCGCTGCAGACTGGGCCAAGGTCTCGCCCGGGATCACGCGCGTCGGACTGTGGACCTTCAGCGACGCGGTAGACCCGTCGAGCAGCGCGAGCGCGAGCGAGCTGCAACAGGCCGTCGACGCCGGGCTCACCGATATCGTGTTCACGCTCGACAACGACACGAACACAGAATTCAACCTGCCGACATCCGTCGCCAATATCGTCGAGGTCGGGAAGCGCTACAAGGACAAGGGCATCGATGTCAGCCTCAACACGTTCATCTTCCCGAGCGCTGACTATGTCACCGCGCTCACCGAGGCCGCCCTGCAGATCGATCAGCAGCTGGGCCTGCGCCGCCTCGACGTCGACGCCGAAGAGCTGTGGGTCAAGCACGACAGTCAGTCGGCCAAAGACAGCGCCGCAGCGTTGTTTGGTCAGCAGCTGTCCGGCGCGAGCTTCTTCGTGGCGGTCAACGGGATCGTCTACACCAACAATACGGCGCTCGACCCACTCGTGAGTCAGGCTTGCGTGACCCACATTACGCCGCAAGCATACAGCGTCTCTGGCAAGACCAACTCGGACGGCCAGCCCAGCGCAACCTACAATCCGATCGACCTGCAGACCACCGCGCACACAAAGTGGGGCGGCTGGTGGCCGGACCGCACGATCATCGGTGGCTTCGCCACTTACGATCAGGGCGGGCGCTACGAACTCGGGACCCTGAGCGAAGAGGTCGCCATTGGCCTCGCGCTGCGGACCTGGGCCGATCTCGGCGCCACGGAGGTCTGTGGGTGGTCGATCAAGCAGGTCTCCGCGGCCGCGGCCGCGCTCTTGCGACAACGTGCAAGTTGCTGAGGGCGTGAGCGTCCCGCGGTGGCAGAGGCCCGTCTGCGTCCCCAAGCGGGGCAGACGGGCCGCTCGCGTTGTCGCGGGCTGACGCCAAGCGCGAGCGCTGCGGCGCTCAGACCTGCAGCATCAGCTGCTCCACGTGCGACGCGGGAAAGCTGTGCCAGCGCGCGCTGCTCGTGGCCTTGGGGCTGGTGTTGTGCTGATGGACCGTGGCGACATACAGATCATTGCGCCCATTGACGACCAGTCGCTTGGGCTGCGCGCTCCAGACCAACGCGTTGTCCTCCCCCACGTTGGTCTGCGGGAACCGGACCCGCCGCCAAAAATCGCGGGTGTAGCAGAGCGTGCCGCCACAGACCCAAGGTTGCGCGCCGTCATAGACGTAGCGCCAGGCCTGCCGGGTATCCGGCGCGTAGAAGTACACCCTGTCCAATCCGCAGATGTCGGCGCGGTGCTCGAGCAGGGTCTGAATCTGCGAGCCCAACCACTGCGGCGCCATCCAGTCGTCGTCGTCCCAATGCGCGACGAGCTCGCCCCGCGCCATCTCGCAAGCCAGGTTTCGCTTCTCCCCCAGCGAGGTGCGACGCTCGAGCCGTAGGTAGCGCACGGCCTGGGACTGCGGGATCAGGTCTGCGATATTGTCCTCACCGTCATCGATGATGATGAGCTCCCGCGCAGGGTAGTCTTGCGCCAAGAAGTGCTCGATGGCCCGGGGGACAAAGGCCCGACGGTTGGCGGTTGGCATGATGCAGCTGACCAGGGGCTGCGCCGAACTCGACGAGGGCGCCACGCTAGCAGCCGCAGCATAGAATTCGCGGTCGCGCCCGAGAAACTCGGGCTCGGGAACCTGCGACCACTCGCTCTGTTGTAGGTAGCGCCCCTCGCTGAATTTCCAGGTGTTGCGGTCATGACGAACATACACATACAAGTCGCGCCCAGGTAGTCGGCACAGCCTCGCGCCCTCGCGGATCGCCTTGGCCATGAACTCTGCGTCCTCTCGCAGCGAGGTCGCAGGATAGGGCCCGCTTTGGTCCCAGAGCTCTCGCCGAAACACCAGCGTGCCTCCGCTGACATTCTCGAGGAACAGCCGACGAAACAGCCCGCGCGTCACCGCCCAGAACTCCCCGGCCCCGATGACCAAGAACAGCAGCCCGCTGAGTCCCGTGATGTCCGCGATACCCCGCACGATCGGCGCGACCTGGCGGGTCAGCCGTTGTTCGCTGTGCCAGTCGTCATCGTCCCAATGGGCAATGATCGTGCCCCTGGCGATCCGCGTCCCCTCATTGCGCTTGCCGCCGATGCTGCGTTGCTTGGTCTGCACGACCCGAATATTTGGCTCGTGAATCACGTCGGGCAGGTCGGCCGCGTCTTCGTGAACAATGATCAGCTCGCGGTTTGGGTAGAGCTGGCGGCGAAAATAGAGGATGGCCCGGGCCACGAACTCCGGCCGCCCGCGGGTCGGCATGATACAGCTGACCAGCGGCTGCTCGAGCGCCAGGTCGAGGGGCTCCGCGCTGGGCAGCGGCAACTGGACGCGGGTCGTCGTCGCTGGCGCGAAGTCGGGACAGTCGTCCCCCCGGCATTGCTCATGATAAGGGAGCTGGGGGAGCTGGGCCGCAATAGGCCCCTTGCGCCGGCCACAGAAGCGATCCTGATACACACGCTTGTTCACCTGCAGCAAGGCCGGCTCGGCCTCTATGCGCCAGGCTGGCAGCGGCCCGCGCCTCACGAACGCCGCTCGCGCCCAGACCCCGCAGAATCCGGCCCGGGCCGCGCGAATGCTATAATCCATTTCCCAACATGGGCCGCGAGCGTAGCCGGTGTCTGCGGCCCCGACCGCGGCGACGACCTGCTGACGGACCACAAAGCAGAAGTCTGCGAGGCTATACAGGGGCGCCAGTGAGCGCCAGGTCGGGCCAAAGCGCTGCAGCAGCGACTCCGCCTGACGCTCGACGTCCAGCGTCGAATCGCCACAGGTCGGGGCCACCCCTTGCTCGTTCCAACAGCGGTTGGTCGAGGGCCCGGCGAGTCCATTCCTTGGGTCGGCGTCGAGCGCTCGGACCAGGTGCTCGAGCCAATCCGGCCCAGGCCTCACGTCGTTCTCGAGGAACACGTAAAGATCGGCCGGCTGGGTGATCAGCTGATTGAAGCTGGCCGCGGCGCCGCCGGGGCCAGGCACGCGCAGCTGAGCGACGCCACGACACAGGGCCAGCACCTGCGCCAGGCTCTCGGCTTCACCCGGGCTTGGGTCGACCAGCACGATCAGCTCGAACCCGAGCGCGGTGGTCTCGTGGATCGCCGCGAGCGTGGCGGGCAGCCCCTGCGATCCCGTAGTGACATGGACTCCGATGAGAATCCGGTCGTGCGAGCTCGACATCACCAGGCCTTGTTGCTCGCCACGATCCCGTCGCCCAAGAGCTGCTCCAGCGCGCGCCAGGGACTGTCAGGCGCCTCATCGCTCCAGTCCCGCACGGCCGCCAGCCGCCCTGCTAGGTCGGTGATCGCCCGGTTCGACGCGGCGTAGAGCCTGCGATAGCAGGTCGACAACTCCTCGATGCAGCTGCCGATCTGCTCGTGCCGCAGCGCTGGCGCGGGTGCGTGGAACGACACGCATGTCGTCGGCATACCGAACCGCGCGAGCTGCCGCCAGTGGCCTGGGATCAACGAATACTCGCCGCCCTCCACGTCCATCTTGATGAAGCTGCAGTCGGTGATGTTCTCCTGGTCCAGGAAGTCAACTAGCTTGACGCCTTCTACCTGGCAGCTGGGCTGACCCGGGCGCTCGGGGGCCGCGACCATCCCCGACATGCTGTCACCAAAGGCGCTCGCGTCACTGTGGTACATGCCGCCAGCGTAGAGGTCGACGGGCCCAGACTCGGGCGCGATGCACTGCCGATGCAGCTGGATGCGATCGCCTAGATCGGGGTTGGCGGCGACGTTGGCCTCGAGCTGCGCGTGCGCGACCGGGTCGGGCTCGATCGCGTGAACCCGGCCCGCGCGCTGAGCCGCGTAGAGCGCCGTCGGTCCAATCCACGCGCCAATGTCGACGCAGCTGTGACCCGGGTCGAGGAAGCGGCGGAACACTTTGAAGGTGTGCGGCTCCCAGTGTCCCCGGTTCACCCGGTCCCAGAACAGTCCGCGGTCCGCGTCGGCGCGGACGCGGAAGGAAACGTCTTCGATGGACACACTTTGCATCATGGCATTGGCTCCGAGCCGCGAACAGATCTCCGGGGTGGGTTCAGGGCGCTCACCAGCTCGTCTTGGGAGCTGGCTTTGCGACGGTGTCGTTGAACAAGAAGGCGACGCCCTGAAAGTCGAAGTCGGGCAGATCAATGTGGCAAAGCACCCCATGGTCGAAGCCATTGGCGGCGCCGGTCACATCTATCTTGATTTTGACGTCTGGGTCGGTGGGGGCCGGCGGGGAGCGCTTGTCGTTGAGCGCTTTCACTGCCAGCATCTCCTTGGAGTAGGTGGTCAGCACGAGCGGCAAGAAGTAGTTGTACAAGCTGAAGCTGGTCTTGGTGCTGCTTGGCTGACACAGCAGCGTCTTGTAGTCGCCATTTTCGTCGTAGACCAGATCGAACTTGATGCGGTAGTCTGCGCCCAGAGCCCAATCCAGCGTCACAATCGAGCCCTGAACCTTGCTCGCGGGGGGCAGCGCCTTGACCGGATAGGTGACGATCCTGCCCGCGTTGCCCTTGAACAGCTGCGTGACGGCCACGTCCTGGACCGGCGAGACTTCGTTCAAGGTGATCGGGGCGTTGTCCACCGGGTGGGTAGAGAGCGGCGGAATCGTAGGCGGGGTCCCAACCTGGTCGAGCCTCGACCGGCCGCCATTCATGCCATCACAGTTGAACACATAGCCCCCCGGCGCGGCGATGATGCTCGCGTCTTGAATGCTCATGCCACCCGAGGGCACCAGCTGGATCTGTACTTGATTCTCACCCGGCAGCTGTGGCGACTTTTGCAGGCGCTTGACGCTGCCGAGGTGATCCAGGCAGATCTCCACACCCCAGGTGATCCCGTCGAGATCGAAGATGCCTGCGCCGTCGTAGTTGACGCGCTGCTGCTCGTTCCCGGGGCCCTTGGCGCCAGCGACCGTGTGCTCGACATCGCCGATGAGCAGGCCGCCGGGGTTGGCATTTTGCGCGATGAAGTCGATCCCCGACTTCAGCTCTTTCATGACCACGCGCGCGCCAGTGTGACCCTGGCTAGCGACACCACCCTTTTGGATCAACGTGAAGTTGTAGACCTCCTTGACCGCGTTGGGATCGATCGTCGGCGGACTGCCAACCGCGGGCGCAGACACCCCCAAAATCGAGCCAAAGCCAAACACCCAGTCCGACCACTGGTCGTCGCTGACTGTGCGCTGCAGGATCTCGATCGCTAGCTGGACATCCTCCATGGGATACGCGCCTTGGCTGCCGCGAAAGAAGAACTCCGGGGCCAACAGCACTTTCAAGGTGGTCCCCGGCGCCTCGGGGGGAGAGCTCGGGAGGAGGTTGTCCCGCGCGGTCTGCATCGCGCGGAGCATGAGCTCACAGCGGGCCTGAACATCCAATTGGTTCGACGCCAGGCCCGGGTAGGTTCCCTGAACCATGACGTCGTTGACGTTCCACTTCACGTTGGCGGGAGAGGTGTCGATCTGGTAGGCGATGAATTGAACTTGGGTGTAGGGCATGGGCCGTTTCCTGATCTGCAGCGAGTCGACTCACCGAGGCACGGCGAGTACGCCCGAGGTGAACTTGATGATGTAGTTCACATAAATGTTGGAGGGCCGGGTCTCGTTCTTGCTCACCTTGACGTCCCCGGGCGGCGTCAGGCTGCTGGTCGGACCCCCCGTGGTCAGCGTCTTCGTGCCCGGCGGCACGCTGGCTGTGGTCCCGGGATCGGCGGGCGCGGCAGCGCTGTTGGCTGCCAGATAGGTGTGCTCGTGCGTCTGCACCGCGAACGCCTGAATCGAGCCGACACCATCATTGTTGCTTGTGCCACCGGCCGGGTCCGTGCGCATGTCGGCGTCCTTGTCGACTCCGGCCCCGGCGTCGGTGCCTCGCAGGAAATAGCCGCGGTAGTCAGGGATGCGGAAGCTCGCGCCGCTTCCACCATAGAGATACCCCAGCGCGACGAACAGCTCTGGATACATGTTGGTGCTCAGCGAGCGCCCATCACACAGCATCCAGCCCCAAGCCTCGAGCGGATTGGTGACATACTCCCCGGTCTCGCCGCCGGCTGGGGGGCTGGCCGTGGCGGGGTTCGGTGGGCCGAGTTGGCCGGCAAACGCCATCACCGCGCCAACCGGCGAGTCACCCAATCCACTCGGCGCAAAGCAAGGAGGGCTGCAAAGCGGATCTATCATGTTGCCCCCAGGGAGCCCGCGCCCGGTGTGACGACGAGCGACTCGTCGAGCACTTGCATCGCCGTCGGCACCACGAGCTCCCAGGTCGGCCCAACTTCGCGCTCGGGCTTGGGGTTGCGCGCGGCGTGCTCGAGGTCGTTGACCAGGGCCAGATCGTCCTCTAGCACAGGAACGAGGCGGTCAATGCCGTCCCACAGCATGCCAGACGAAAACCCGTAGAGAAACGCCATCACTCGGGCGGGCTGCACGGGTAGCAGGATCCGCGCCTGGTCGGCCTGCAAGAAGCTGGTAAACAGCGGATCTTCTTCGCCATCGGGCGTCGCCGACACCGCCACGTCCTCGCGGGCTCCGGCGTGCGGGCTGACGTGGAAGCTGTAGGCCATCTCTGTCCATTCGAGCGACTCGTCGAGGAACTGAACATAGCGGGGTTCATCGACGATCCCCGGGGATGGTGGCGAGCCCCAAGCGTTAGCGTCCTGGCCCCCGGTCGCCCTGGCCATGTGCTCTAGCAGCAGGCGCTTGCAGGCGTTCTCGAGCTCGCGCTGCTCGGTCTGCCGATTGGCAAGGGGCGAGCGGGTCGCCTGCTGGCGTGGCCCACCGGGCCCAAAATCGCTGTAATATTGCGCGTCCAGCTGTTGGAAGGATGTCATCATTGCCCGGTAGATCCCGATGCGCCATTCGTCCATCGCGCGCACGCTTGGCTCGCACTCGACCTCCACGTTGACCAGCACCTGGACGGCCGTGGGTGGCGACGAGCTCAGCTCCACGCCCATCACCGAGACCGGTAGCGTGGAGTCCTCGCCGTAGGGCCGCAGTGGCGCGCTCGAGTTGCTCGAGTTGAAGGTTTGACGCCCGACCAACACGATCGGCTCTGGCAGTCCCGCGGGGATCGACACGCAGCTGACGAACGCGTTGACGGCACAATAGCCGCTGGGCACCGCGATCTGCTGCTCCTCACCGCCGCGCAAGGTGGCCGTTACGTACTTGCGCACCAGCGGTGGCGGCTCGAGCTCTGTTACGCCATAACGGGCCCCGAGCTGCGCGTAGTTGTCCGGGGTGATGTCCTTGAACGAGGCGACGCCGAGGTCCGCGGGCGGCAGCGGTCGCGCCAGCTTCTGTCCGGTCAGGGCGGTCTCCTGCGCGATGTAGCGGGCCGCCGGGCGCCGGACCAGGAATTCCATCATCAGGCGGTTGCCATAGTTGATGACCTCGGCCTCGTAGACCTTGTTGAGCCAGCGAAACACCGCGCGCATGCTGGTCTGGCCGGAGGTGTTGTCGATCACGCTGGTGACCAAGTCCTCGACTTGGTTCATGGTGCTGGTGGTCCGCAGCGTGCCGATCTTGCGGCGAATCCGACTGACCGTCTGCTTGAGGATCTCGCGGGCGAAGCGGGTGACGTCGTCCTGACCTGGGTTGGGCCCTTGGGTGGTCGTGCGGGTCCAGCTGCCGTTGAGCGTGGTCAGCGTTGGCGGGCCGTAGCTGGTCTGAAAGTCCGCGTAATTGTTGGCGACCGCCTTCTCGGCGATCATCTTGCGGGTCTCTTCGAACAGGCTGCTGCGCTCGTCGGCGTCGTCGCTCTGGAGCAGCTGCTCTTCGCTGCCCCGGTGCTCTTGCACCTCGACGCGCCGCTGGACGTGTCGCCTCGAGATCTCCTTGCGTTCGCCACGCATGACATTCTCGATTCGCGCGATCTCGCCGGGGGCATAGCGGACCAAGCGCTGTCGCACCATCTGCAGGTCACCAATTGCATATGGCTCGATCCACCCGGTGTCGCTCCCGCGCGGGGGTGAGCTGTGTTGGCTCGTGGCGGGCGGCAGCGGGAAGATGCTGGCAGGCAGGAGCACCTTGGCGTCGGCGAGCTCCACGATCTGGTCTGGCGTCAGCTCGCTGGGTACCCATGCGTTCTCGGGGTCGAGCGTCACGGCCAGATCAATCACGTGCGCCAGCCAGATCGACTGAGCCAGGTCATTGAGCAGGGCCCAGTCGTAGCCGAGGGTCACGACCAGCGCGAAGTAGCTCTGCCAGATTCGGTCAATGTCGAGCTGGTACTGCGCGCTGGTGAAGTAGCGAGGCGGCGCGCCGTACCGCTCGAGCAGCGACGCGAGCTCGGTCGCGCACACAAGCGGCGATAGCTGTGCCTGCTGCTGGATTCGCTCCGCGAGGCTGGCGAAGTCACGCACCGGTCCGCTGAGGCTGCGCAGGCTGCTGACGAACATCCCCACGTAGGGCGGATCGCCGTCGATGAAGCGCACGGCCAGGGACTCGGCCATATAGCGGCCCTGCTGTCGAGCGATGACGAGATCGTCATAAAAGCTGGAGGATGGCGGGCTGCTCGCCCGGTACTGGATGAAGCCGTAGCGCAGGTCCTCGTCGCTCACCCGCGGCCAGCGTCGCACATACACATAGTTGAACAGATCGTCCGAATTGGTCGAGATGATCGGTAGCGGGCTGCCGGACTCAGTCGGGTCCTCGGCTGCCGGATTCGGTGGACCGGGTGGATTGGGCTGGTCCGATGGATCGGGTGGGTTGGGGGGCCAGGGCGCGACCGATCCGCGGCTCGGGCACGCCACCATCAAACCCTCGAAATGATAGATCTCTGCCGCACCAAAGTGGATGTCAGCGAAGATGCCCGTGTTGTCGACTCCGTCGATGTGTACGTGAGCTCGCTGGGCGAGGAAGCCGCGCACGCGTCGGCCCGAGCGAAACTTGATCTCGAACTGCGTAGGCCGGGCCTCGTTGATGGTGATGAGATGCTCGTCCTGGGGGTCTTGCTCATAGTAGATCTTGGCCACTGAAGGGACGCCGTCACTCGGATTGCGGCTAATGGTAATGTCGAAGACCAGTTGCCCGTCCTGACCCTTCCAGATCCTATTTGCCATCTCGTTCATATTGTTGATGCTGTGGGCTGTTGGGTGCAAGTCGGTGGCCGTCTGCCCCGCGAGCGGGAGCAGACGGCCAACGTCGTCAGCCCATGACCACGTTCTCGAGGTTGAACTGAAACGGCGAGGAGTCGCGGCCGGGGCCGCCGCCGGTCAGCACGATGTCGGCGCTGGCGATACCGAGGAGCGACAGCTCGGTGTTCACACTGGAGATGATCGCCGAGTTCATCACCTTGCCCTCGACCACCTGCGAGGCCACGCCGATCCAGATCGTGGGCTTGAACTGGAACAAGGCCTTTTGCTGCGGGGCGACCGAGGTCTTGGTCGCGAGCAGATTGCCGTCCTTGTAGATGTTGGCGTTGATCGCCCCCTTCGGCAGGGCGTTGAGCACCTGCACCTCGGTCGAGCTGGTGCCCGAGCCGGACGCAACCAGCCGGTCGCCGGAGGTCGTGAGGCTCATGCTGAACAGCTGGCCGTTTTGCGCGGGCAGCTGCGGGGTGTAGTTGCCGTAGCTGTCGCTCGCCGCGACCGTCATTTCCATCGGGAAGGTGAAGGGATGGTTGTCGCCCTGCCCGCAGTAGCGGATGACCTTCCAGGCCACGGCCAGCTCGTCGAAGTTGGTCGCCACGTTCTTCTGGAAAATGACGATCTCCGAGTTGTTGGCGTCGTTTGAGTTGTTGATGAAGTTTAGCTGAATGTCCACGTTTGTTCTCCTTTTGTCGAATGAAACACACCTGCCGACGCCTGGCCGCTGCCGTGCGCTGGCGGATCTCTATTAGGTCAAGCCAACCGCATGTTCTCCAGAGTAAAGACGTAGGGCGCCGCATCCGAGCCCGACCCGCCCCCCGTCATCACGATGTCGGCGCTCGTGAAGCCGGCCAGCGGCAGCTCGGTGTTGTCGCTAGCGATCACGGCGGAGGTCACGGCCTCGGACTGCATGATCTGCGAAGCCACGGAGATCCACAGCGTTGGCTTGAACTGGAACACGACCTTTTGCCCGGGGGCGACCGCGGTCTTGCGCGCCATGAGCAGGCCTGCTTTGTAGATGTTGACGTTCACGGAGCCCCGCGGCAGCGCGTTGATGACCTGAATCTCGGCGGAGGAATCCGAGTTCGTCGCGGACCCGAGGCGCCGCCCCGAGGGGGTGGGGGTCACCTTGACCTGCTGACCGTTGGCGACCCTCACCCGTGGAGAATGGTTGCCATATTCGTCGCTGGTGGACACTTCGTAGTCAGTTGGATACACCAGCGGGTGGTAGCAGTCGCGACCGCAATAACGGATGACCTTCCATGCCAGGGGGAGTTCGTCGATGCTGGCTAGGATGTTTCGCTGAAACAGCACGACCTCGGCTTGATGCCCACCGCTAGACCGGTTGATGAATTTGAGTCGAATGTCCATGATGTGGCTTTGGGGTCGCTGGCGAGCCGTCTTCGCTATGCAGGCTCCATATATGGGCTTGCTCGGCGGTGCGGGGGTACTTCTATATCGTTAATATTTTTATAGTTCAAGGCGGCCTGCTGAAAACGGGCTATGGGTAATCGTGCGTGCTCTGCCAGTTCGTGCAGTCGGGCGGGGGTGGTAAGATGCTGGTCTCACTATTTGGGTGTTGGGTGCTCCGTTGCAGTATGGAGGCCGTTCGGGGTGTTGGCTTCACGCCAATCGCTGGCGTTGCTGTTCCCAGATTGATTGTGGTGGCGTGGGTGGTGTGTCTGTCTGAACGTCGTGGGGGCGCTGTTTGGGATGGTTTGCAGAGCATGTCGAACGTGTCGAATCGAATTCGTAACTATTGTCGCGACCAATACGATTTCACCGATGGCGAGCGGGGAGTGAGCTGTTGAGACCAAGGCACCGATGGCTGGCCGCTTCCAACCGCTAGTCGAGGTCTGGAGGACGCCCGGCCTGCGAGAAACTTCGACGAACTCGGGAGTCGGTCGGGAGATCTCTTCTCGAGGTCGCAGCACACCGCTGGCGCGCAGGGCCTCAGCTGTTGTCGCGACCAGGACGAGCTGTCGCGCGGTCGATGTTCACCCTGCTAGCGGGCGGGGCGGCAGCACATGCGCCGGTTGGCCACCAAAGGTGGGGTCAACGATTGTGCGGATCAGCAGGGTAGGGAGCGGCGGCGGCCTGCTCGGCCTGCTCGGCCTGCTCGGCCTGCTTGGCCTGCGCGCCCTGGTAGCGATCACGAAGCTGCGCTGGCGTGAGATCTGCTCGCTCGAGCTGAGCGAGGTCCTCGTCGAGCACCAGCAGATACTCGGGGTCGCGCGGATGGTAGAGCGCGATCGCAACGGTCTGCGCGTCGTCCACAAACAGCGGTGGCGTCTGCTTGGCGCCGACGAAGTGTTTCCAGCCCCGCTCGGAGTCGCGGATCACGAAGTGGTAGGTAGGTCCGCCCGCCGGTGTCGGCGCCGTTGACGATCTGCCGATCCTCGCCGATCAGATCCAGCAGCGCCTCGCGGGGATCATCGAACACGGCGGCGGCCTGCTCGGGCCGACGATCGCGACGGGCTCTTGGCCGTCTTCGAGGAGGTCTGGGCGATCGAGAGCGACCTCGCGGGCTGCCAGACGCCCTCTGCCAAGCTCGAGCCGGTCGAGCCGGGTTGCCGAGCGTAGTGACGGGCCGCCGCCGGCTGCTCGAGGGCCGGCTGCTGCAGGTGAAGGGGCAGCGCTGGAGCGAGGTTGTGCATGGTCGCGTCGCCCATCTCGCGCGCCTGAGCTCCGAGCAGCTCGGCGCGCTGCTGCAGGTCGAGCGGGGGCCTTGCGGTCGGATCCGAGGTCCACATCTGGCCCGAGGGGACGGAGCGCGTCTGCGATGCGGTCGACGCCGCCAGCCGAAGCGTCGAGCACGTCGCCACCTCGGGGTGCGGAGCTGCTAGGAAATCGGCCAGCTACAGGGGTCAAAAGGGCTGATCTCGGCAGGCCGGTAGAGCCTGCTAGGGTCTCCGCGATGATCCCGATCGCCGGCCCGGACACGGCGCTGTTGCTCGACGCCGCCGGGACGCTGCTGCATCCCGCTGTCCCCGTACCCGAGACCTACGCTCGGCTCACGGCTGAACACGGTCGCGAGGTCACGCCCACCGTCGTTAGCGAGCGCTTCGGCGAGATCATGAAGCGCGCGGCCCCGCTGCGCCGAGACGCCCCGGACTGGCGACCGTTTTGGCGAGTCGTCGTCGCGCACTGCACGGGCAGCGACGACCCTGCTCTGCTCGACGCGTTGATCGATCACTACCGCCAGGCCGAGGCGTGGACGGTGGCGGCGGGCGCGGCTGTGTGTTGCGAGCGCGTCCGGGCCCGCGGGATGAAGGTCGTGGTCGTCTCGAATTGGGACATCCACCTGCGGCCGTTGCTGACCAGCCTCGAAGTCCACGCCTTCATCGATGCGATCCTCGTGTCGGCCGAGGAGCGGCTCGAGAAGCCGGATCCGCGCATGTTCTCGCGGGCGTGCGCGCGCGTTGGTGTCGCGCCGGGGGCAGCCGTGCATGTCGGGGATGATCCCGATGATGACGTCGCAGGGGCCGAGGCGGCGGGGTGCGCCGCGCTCTTGTTCGGTCGGGACGTCGCCGACTTCGGCGAGCTCGCCCGCGTGCTGATGCCCTGAGCTCGGCCCTGGCTCAGTTGCCGAGAACCACCCGGGCAGCGCCCGCGGCCCGCAGCCAGCTCGCTACCCGGCCGTGGTCCCCCGTGCCCGCCACGAGCACGGCCCCGTCCACCCGTCCGCTGCAGCCGAGCTCGCGCTTGAGTCGGGTCAGGAGCGCGGGGATCAGGTCAGGATCGAGACCCTCGACGCAGGTGACGGTCTTGCCGCCCTGGCCGCGCTTTTGCCGACGAACGACGAGGCGCCCGCTCAGATCGGGCGTTACCGACGGTTCGCTCGGGGCTTCGTCGATCGGACTCGGCGCGGGCTCCCCCGCGGGCGCGTCGGGGATCAGCGCGCTCAGGCCCGCGAAGGGGTTGGAGGTCAGCGGCGCGGTGTCGGCCGTGATCTTCGGGCGCTTGGCCATGAGCAGCAGGCCCTCAGCCGCCGACCTTGATCGCTACCGTCTCGAGGTTGCCGCGCGCGTCGCGAGCCCGCACGACCACGCGGTGCGGCCCGGGCCCGAGGTCGTCGGGCAGCGCGAGCTCGAATTTCTCGCTGCTCGAGTCGAACAGCCCGTCGCTCGCGCTCGCGGCCCGAAAGTCGGCGCCGTCGATCGAGAACGCGACGTCGTGGACGTAGCTGCCCTGATCCTTGGCGACCCCGGTCACGCGCCCGCCCGCGTGGGTCACGTTGGACAGCGTCGGCCGCGAGCGGTCGATCACGAAGGGCGCCGACACGAGCTCGTCGCGGCGCGCGGACCCGGCTCCGTTGCTGGGCTCGTCGGTCGCGATCACGCGGACTTCGTAGATCCCGTCGGCGAGGGTGTCGAGGTCGAGCTTGGTCTCGCTCTTCGCCAGGGGCCCCGCGGTGTTGAGCTTGACCCACTCGTCGTCGCCCCCGCCCGCGGCCCGGACGTGGGCGTCGTAGAGCAGGCTGTCGCCGTCGCGGGCGTCGACGGTCCACTTGATAGCGATGTCGGCGTCGGGCTCGGAGTCGTCGTCGGACCCGAAGCTCTGGCTGCTGATTTCGATCTTGTCGATCAGCGGCGGGAGGTTCTCGGGCGCGTAGAAGGCGGTGATCGAGCGCAGCGAGGCGTCGGCGTCGGCGAGCTTGACCTCGACCTGCATGTAGCGTCGGCGGGGGATGTCGGCCGCGCCGCGGAGCTCGTCGTTGTCGCGGGCGAGCTTGACGGGCTTCCACGCGCTCCAGCGATCGTCGACCTCGCTCGTGGGCCCCGTGCGCACGCGCAGCTCGAGCTTGCCCTCACCGCGGAGGGCGAAGCTGCCGTAGCGCGCGGGGTGTTCGGCGTCGAGGACCTCGGACACCCAGCGGGCGGTCTTGGCCGGCGTTTGAGACAGGGCGTAGACGGCCGCGCCGTCGCTCGCGGTTGCGAGCACGTCGCCCGCGTCGGTCAGGCACATGCTCGTGGCCTGGCGCTCCTCGAGGTCGGCGACGACCGAGACATCTCGGCGCCCGCGCGCGCGGTAGATCTTGCCGCCCTCGGAGCTGGCCGCGAGGACCGTGCCGCTGTCGTCGAGCGCGAGCAGATCGATGAAGTACTGCGACTTCTTGGCGAACCACTTGTCCCAGGCCGCGTCCTGGGTCCGGAGCAGGTCGCGCTTTTGGCCGAGGTCCACGGCCCAGAGCTCGGCGTCGGCGTTGGCGCGCGAGCGGGTCGTGTTGTTGTCTGTCGGCTTCTCGCCGGTCAGGCTCGAGCGGCTGAGCTGCTTGGTCAGGGCGACCCGGCTCGACACGCTGCGCTCTTCGAACTCGTTGACGGCCGCGACCAGCCAGGTCCCCGACAGCGCGAGCGCGCGGACCTCGTCGCCCTGGAATTCGTGGAGCAGCACGCCCTCGAGCTCGCTGTCGACCTTGTAGAGCCGCGACTTGGGCGAGGTCCCGACCAGGATCTCGTCGCCGATCGTGAGGACCGAGAGGATGTCCTTCTCGGGCACGTCGAGCACGATCTTGGCGTTCTTGCCGTCGGTCCCGAGCGACCACAGCGCGCCCTTGGGCCCGGTCCCGATCAGGAGCTTGCCCTTGTGCGGGACGATCGCCCAGATCTGGCCGACGTCGGGCAGCTCGGCGAAGTCGCTGACCTCGCCCTTCTTGCTCACCCGGACCAGCTTGCCGCCGGGCAGCACGGCGGCGATCAGATCGCCCCCGGGCAGCCGAGTCATCGCGCTGACGACCACGCCCTCGAGCTCGACGAGCTGCTTGGCCGCCGGGGTGCCGCCGCGCAGATCGACCGCCTGGATCGTGGCCTTGTCGGCGGTCCCGACCCAGGCCTGCTTGCCGTCGGTCAGGCACGAGAACGCCGAGCTGTGCTCGAGCTCGGCGCGCTCGCTCGCGTAGCCCCGGGTGATCGTGCCGCTTCGCTCGATCGCCGCGCCCTCGACCTCGCCGTCGTCGAACGCGTCGAAGTCGTCGAGCTCGTGGGTCTTGGTGCCGCCGGCCCAGGCCCAGCTCGAGGCCAGGACGAGGGACACGCAGAGCAAGGAATTGGGCAGCCAGTTGGACATGGTCATCAGCGAAAACAGTCGGACGCGGCAGTCAGATGGACTTGGCGGGCAGGACGTTGAGCTCCAAGCTCGCGTCGCCCTGGATGATCGAGTCGGTCCGGATCATCCGGCGCGCGGCCTGCTTGAAGTGCACGGCCTGGCGGTTGCTGCCCCCGGGGCTGAGCGTCTGGAGCACGCTCTCGGGCAGCGCCTCGACCAGGCCGTGCTCGGTCGCGAGGCCCTCGCCGGGGCGGTAGATCGTCCCGACCATGCTCCGGGCCGGGTAGCTGGCCGCGAGGTTGTCGAGCAGATCGTCGAGGTTGCCGGGCAGCGGGGCGTAGGGCGTGACCCACTCGCCGCCGCCGAGCTCGAACACGACCCGCTCGCCGCCCGCGTCCTTGGGGATGCGCACGGTGATTTTTTCGGTCCGGGACGGGCCGCGCGGGGGCTTGAGATCGACGAGGACCTCGAGCAGGTCGCCGGCCCGGATCTCTTCGTTGGCGACGCGGATCCGCTCGATCTCCTCGACCGGCGCGCCGTAGTGAACCATCGCCTCTTGGTTGATGGACTTGATGCTCGCGATCTCGAATTTGTTGTCGAGCGCGACCATCAGCAGGAGCAGCGCGCGGCTGCGGGCCGCGAGCCCGCGGACGATCCCGCGCGGGTAGTAGCTCTCTTCGTGGAGCTCGATCGTGCGCGGGCCCTTGGAGGTCTCGAGCAGGATCTCGTGGCGGGTCTCGAGCACGACCTCGACCCCGTCGCTGCCGGCCTCCTCGATCGCGTCGAGCATCAAGGTCACGACCAGCGGCGGGGTCAGGACCTCGGAGTCGGCGACGCTGCTGCGGTAGGTCCGGGCGCCGAGCTTGGGGTCGGGGCCCGTGACCGAGGTGACGACCGGGATCATCGGCGTCTGGATGTCGGTCCGCAGGTAGATCGCCGGCTGGCGGTCCTGGATCAGCGTGCCTTGAATGTCGAGCGCGCTCGACAGTTTGACCGAGCGCTCGACGCTGGCGAGGATCGTGTGCACGTGGGCGTTGGCGATCGGGTATTTCGACGGGCCCTCGCCGTACATCGGGTGGCCGAAGGCCAGGACCTTCTCGCTGTTCTTGCCGCCGACCCAGGTCACCGTGCCGTTGGGCGCGGCGCCGTTGTCTCCGGCGATCAGCACGACCGAGACCGAGTCGCCGGGCTTGAACACGTGGCGGGCCGCGCCTTTGGCCGGCTCGCCCGAGGAGGCCGCGGCCTGGTCCGAGGCGTCCGAGGGCTTCGAGCCGCCGCCGCGGACCGGGAGCAGGCCGGTCGCGTCGGCCAGGAATTGGGCGGCGTGGGGGCCGAGCCCGGCGATCGACATCGGCGCGCCGATCGGCTCGAGCCCGCCCGAGGGCATGCCGTTGGGGCCGGGGATCTGCTCGGGCATCTGCCGCGGCGGCAGCGGGCTGGTGTCGAGGGCCAGCATCTGGTCGGCCCAGGCCGCGGAGCCCTCGCGCCCGCTCGCGCGCGCGGTCTTGGTCAGGACCCCGGGCCGGTAGGGCAGGTCGGCGATCTCGATCATGTTCTCGATCGGCGTCATGCCGCCGAGCGGATCTTTGTTGAAGCGGTAGCCGTAGGCCAGGGCCCCGGCGAGCTTGCCCTCGATGTAGATCGGGCTGCCGGACATGCCGCCGACGATGCCCGAGTGCTGCATGCGCGGATCGGGCGAGCGGAACAGGACCGCGTCCTGGCCCGGGAGGTAGTTGCGGACGACGTCGACGACCTCGATCTCGAATTTGTCGGGCGTCTCGCCGTGGAACACGGTCAGGGCGTAGCCCTGCATGCCCGGCTTGATGTCGTCGACCGGGATGATGTTGGGGTCGCCCGTGTGCTTGCCGGGCTTGTCGTCGCCGCCCGCGATCGCGTCGCCGGCCAGCCAGAAGCCGCCGTAGAGCGCGGCCACCGACGCGACGGCGCCCAAACATCGAGAGAGCAAGCGGGACAGACCCGGCCTCACGTGGCGGCGAGCTGGCCTGGAAGCGGGGGGAGAGGCCGGTGGGGTTAGCCGATCAAGACTTGTTGTCATGCTGATCGAGGGCCAGCCGCATGGTCGCGGTGAGGTCTTCTTTTGGGGTGTAGAAGAACCGGTAGCGGTTGGGCCGGTTGGGGTTTTGCAGCTGCTTGTCGATGTTGCCGTCGGAGTCGAGGAACATGACCCGGGGGATGTAGTCGCCGTCGGGGGCGTAGAGCGTGACCTCGGGGTGGGCGTCTTGGTCGACGTGGACCATGACGAACTGCTCGGACAGACGGGCGAGATCGGCGTCGCTGTTGAAGGTGCGCTTGAGCTTCTGGCAGTTGCCGCACCAGGTCGTGTGGACGACCATCATCACGGGCATCTTGGTCTGCTTGGCCTCGGCGAGGCCCTCTTCGAGGCCGCGCCAGGCGATGTCCTCGTTCCAGCCCTCGGCGGGGACCGTGGCCACGCGCTTGGGCGCGCTCGGAGTCTCGCCCGCCGCCTCGGGGCCGTGGCCCTTCACCGCGCGTTCGGGTGGCTCGCAGGCGCTCGACGCGAGCACGAGCGCGCCGAGGCAAAACGCCGAGACCGGCGAGATGCGCCGCCTCGGGGGGTGCTGGGCTGGGGCTCGCAAGGTGCGGGAGGATACCATGGACGCAGGAACGCGCCCCCCCGGTGGGATGATACGGGCGCCTGCGACCGAGCGGAGCCCGCGCTGGAGCGGTGAGGGGGGGAATTGAGGCCGTCAGGCGCACCAGGGGCCGCGTGCCTCGAGCGAGCCGACCGGCGTGAGCTTCGAACCTTGGCAGCGCCTCGCCGCCGTCGAGCAGGCCCGCGCTCGGTTCCCCGCGAACCGCGACACCCTCGAGTCTCTGCGCGGCGCCAGCAGTCTAGCAGCCCGTGGTGCAATGCCTCGTGTCGCCTCGCGCCGGAATTTTCGCCGAGGGCGCGAAGCCAAAACGCCGCTGTACCGGGCGTACTGCAAGTTTTGGCGACAAAGCCCTCGGTGAAAAGGCCAAGCGAGGCGGCGCGAGGCATTGCACCACGGGCTGCTAGGCGAGCTCGAGGGCATCCTGTCCGAGCGCGGCGGCTGGCGAGCAGCGCTGGCGCGTGGAAGAACCGTTCAAACTCGAAGGCCGCAGGGAAAACGCCTGTGGCTCTCCGGCCACGGGAAACCTCACAAGCTTGCGGGCAACCAGATGATGTTGGACCTGCCCCCACACGACTGAACCGCCATCGACGCTGGCTACTCACACAGCTTCGAGAGGTCGGCGATATGATCGAGTTGCCCAAGAAAATGATACGCACTGGAGACATGATCACCCTCTCGCGACATGAAGGTGTCGAGTTTGCGATGTTTACGAACGAAGGTGCTCGACGGCTTGTGCGAGGCGGCGGAACAATTGCCCCATTCAGCGCGGGGCACGCAAAGAAGTGGGCTCAGCAAGGCTGGCGATGGTCCGGTCATACCCATCCGGTCTCCCGAGGGCGTCTCGAGCCATCTTTCTTGGGCGCCAACTCCGATGTCGGTGTTGCTTGGCGGTTCCGACAGTACCGTGGTCAGGAGAACTTTGCAGTTTGGAATCATGACGGTGGGTTCATGCTCTTCACACCTGACTTTGGAAACATCGCGCCGCCGTGGCCTAGCAGCCCAAGCCTACGTTTGAAAGACTAGCAATGCCAAACCTTCTCAAACTCAAGGAGATCGCCAAACGAGAATTCCTCTCTGGCTTGGACGAACACTGCTCGGTCGATGACCTCGATCTTGTTCGCCAGCTAGCGTTTTCCACGGTGGCGCTGCTGGAAGATTCCGTGATGGCACGGAATGATCTCTCCCAGGCTCAACTTCAACGCCTGATCGGCCTGGGACTCGTGACTTCCGCACCACCGGAGAAGACCCGAGCAGTCAAAGAGGTAGCCGAGTGTATTTGGCGGATCGCCGATCCGTCCGTGCTGGCTAGCGACGATTCTCCCTCCCAACGCCATCTCAAAGCAGGGGCCGTCGTTTTCCATGCGCTCGTGCTTGACACCACTAAAGAGGTTCTAGGCGAGTGGTGGCCTAACTGGCGTAGTGTGAGCTGAACCCGCCAAGGGTGAACCGAACCGCAGGCATCGAGAGGTCCGGCGGCAGCGAGTAACGTTCCGGTGAAGCCCACCTTGTGCCGGCGCCAGCTCTCTGGCACCGCGCCGGCCCTCCTCACACTCAGCTCGCGCTCGGAGACCAGTTCGGCGGCAGCAGCTCGTCCACCCGGCTCTGCGGCCAGCCTTCGGCGATCCGCTGCATCACGTCCCGCAGGTACGCCCACGGCTCCACGCCCGCGGTAGCGTTCCGGTGAACCGCACCTGGCCTCGCGCTGACCGCCCAACGATGCTCGTGGCATGCCGGACCCCCATCGCTTGCGAGCGCTCGCCGAGAACCGCTACTGGTCCGAGCTCGAGGCCCGAGAGGCGCTGGATGGCCTCCCGGTCTCCTCCGAACTGAAACTCCTGTGCGACCCCACGGCGAAGAACGACTGGACAGTGCTCGCCAATCACAGCACGATCGCCGCCATGGCGACCGCCGCCGCGCCCTTGCTCGAGCCGACCGTGTACGCGTCGTCGAGCACCCACGACGCGCTCGGCCGGGTTCTGACCGCGATCTCGCCGGACGGATCCGAGGTCGCGTACGGCTACAACGAGCGCGGCGGGCTGAAGGCCGTCGACTGCAAGCACCGCGGCGCGCTGACCTCGACGCCGATCGTCGCCGAGATCCGCTACGACGTCCGTGGCCGACGAGAGTCGATCTCCCACGCCGCCAACTCGACGACCACGACCTACGCATACGACCCGCAAAACTTCCGCCTGCGTTGGATCGAGACCACGCGGACGAGCGACAACGCGAAGCTGCAGGGTCTCCACTATCACTACGACCCGGTCGGCAACGTCGCCGACATCCGCGACGACGCGCAGCAGACGGTCTACTTCCAAAATGCCGTGGTCGAGGCCGCGAACAGCTACGAGTACGACGCGCTGTACCGCCTGGTCGAAGCCACAGGCCGCGAGCACGCCAGCCAGGGCACGGTCCAGCGCAGCTCGACCCAGCTGCCGCCCGACAGCAGCGCGACGCCGATGGCGAACGACCCGAACGCGCTGCGGCGGTACACACAGAGCTACAGCTACGACGCCGTCGGCAACCTCGAGACGGTCGTGCACGCGCCCGCGGGCGGGACCGGGTGGACGCGGCGCTACCAGTATCGGACCGACGGCAACCGACTCGTCGCCACGAGCGCGCCCGGGGACGCAGCGGGCCCGCTGTACTCGAACAGCACGACCTACAGCCACACCTACCCGCACGACGTCCACGGCAATTTCGTCAGCATGCCGCACATGGCGGCGATGGACTGGGACGAGGTCGACCAGCTGCAGCACTGCAAGGTGGGCTCGCAGGAGGTGTACTTCCAGTACGCGGGCGGCCAGCGCATCCGCAAGTACGTCGAGCACGCAGGATCGACGACCGAAGAACGCATCTACCTCGGCTCATTCGAGCTCTACCGCAAGCGAGTCAACGGGACCCTGAAGGAGGAATGGGAGTCGCTGCACGTCAGCGACGACACCGGGCGGATCGTACTGGTCGAGACCCGCACGGTCGACAAAGGCGAGCTCGTGCCGAGTCCCACGGGGATCTGGCGCTTTCAGCTGAGCAATCACTTGGGCTCGGCCGCGACGGAGGTCACGGAGACCGGTGCGGTGATCTCGTACGAGGAGTACCACCCGTATGGGACGAGCGCGTACCGGCTGGTGGACAGCCAGCTCGAGGTGCCGGCGAAGCGTTACCGGTACACGGGGATGGAGCGGGACGAGGAGACGGGGCTCGGGTATCACACGGCGCGGTATATACCCTCGACGGCATCAGGGATCCCGCAGCATGGGCTGAGCTGGGAAAAGCCGGATTTGTCGATGGACAGCTCTACTCGGCTGCGGAGCTTTGGATTATCAAAAGCAACCCGAAACTACTGGCAAAAACGGTTTTTTACCGCGAAGGACGGGTTGTCGCCAACCCATTCTAGGACTTCTTTCAATGAATTTTACTCAAGAAGAAAAGCATCTGCAGCGGGCTGAGACGCTCATCGCCAAATGGGAATGCGCCGACGCGATGGTGTGGAAACACCAGCGCAGCCATCAGGGGATTGTTCTCAGGCTTTCAAAAGAGGAGCAAGAGGGATGCCTGTTGCTATACTTGGGGGATGTGTCCTGGTACACAGGTCCACTGAGGTGGAAGAACGCCGCCCTGGAAGCGACGAGGATTCACTCGGCGGATAGCGACTCGAAGTATTTGTTGAAGGACGAAACTGCGGGACTCGTTGTCCGGTTCGCGGTTCTCGAGGCGCACCAGATGACCGAGAAGTATCCAAAGTAGACGCGCCCGCGCCGCGTCGCCACGTCGCACACCGAGCAGACGACCCACCACATCACCGCGTCGGAGGTCACGGTCGCCCACGACACCAGCGACCCCGACCGGCTTCGTCTCGGCGTCCCGCTGACCTCGAAGTCCTTCGAACTCAAAGGCCTCTCGCTCCCGGAGTCGGGCTTGCTCGCGTTCGACGAACTGAAGGCCGCCTACGACGGCGCGACCGAGGTCGTCTACGACGACGACGACGCGCCGCCGCTCGACACCGTCGAAAAGTGGCTGCTCGGCCACAGCCGCGCTCGGTACTACGCCGACGACTTCGGCGGCATGTTGCCCGAGGGGCAGAGTGGCGTGCGCGCGCGTGTCCATCCGGGTGACTGCGCCCCGAGATGGCGCCCATCGACCGCGAGAGCGGGAGACCATCGGAGGTCATGGCACCCAAGAACTTGCTGGAGGCGAGGCTCGTCCAACTCCGCGATGGCCGATGGACCAAGGCCGACGCCCGCTTGGTCCTCGACGCGGTCGAGCGCAGCGGAGACTCGGTCTGGGCCTTCGCCCGGCTCCACGGCCTCAGCGCAAAGAAGATCTTTTGGTGGCGCAGTCAGCTGGAGAATGACGACCCACCCGCGGACTCGGAGTCGCTTTCGTTCGCGCCCGTGGTCGTGACCGGCCTCGGTCGCGCGCCTGCGGCGGTGATCCGGGTCGGCGCGATCGAGATCGACGTGCACGAGCCCGACAAGGTCAGCGCGCGCTGGCAGGCATCGCTGCTCCGCCTGGCCCTGCGCGCCTGGGACGCCAAGGAGCAGTGTGCTCGGGTGACCTACGATGCCCTGCGGCGGCCCGTCGATAGCTACGTCCAGCCAGCGGTTGGGAGCGAGGTGCTGCTCTCACGCGTGGTCTACGGCGAGCTCCTCGCCAGTCCGCAGGCGACCAATCACCGCGGCCGCGTGTACCGAAGCTACGGCGGCGACGGCGAAGCGACCACGCCCAGCTTCGACTTCAAGGGCCTCCCGGTCTCCTCCGAACTGAAACTCCTGCGCGAGCCCACGGCGAAGAACGACTGGACAGTGCTCGCCAACCAGAGCACGATCGCCGCCATGGCGACCGCCGCTGCGCCCTTGCTCGAGACGACCGTGTACGCGTCGTCGAGCACCCACGACGCGCTCGGCCGGGTCCTGACCGCGATCTCGCCGGACGGCTCCGAGGTCGCGTACGGCTACAACGAGCGCGGCGCGCTGAAGGCCGTCGACTGCAAGCACCGCGGCTCGCTGACCTCGACGCCGATCGTCGCCGAGATCCGCTACGACGTCCGCGGCCGGCGAGAGTCGATCACCCACGCCGCCAACGCGACGACCACGACCTACGCATACGACCCAAAGAACTACCGCCTGCGCGGGATCGAGACCACGCGCACGAGCGACAACGCGAAGCTCCAAGGCCTGCATTATCACTACGACCCGGTCGGCAACGTCACCGACATCCGCGACGACGCGCAGCAGACGGTGTACTTTCAAAACGCCGTCGTCGAGGCCGCGAACGGCTACGAGTACGACGCGCTGTACCGCCTGGTCGAAGCCACAGGCCGCGAGCACGCCAGCCAGGGCACGGTCCAGCGCAGCTCGACCCAGCTGCCGCCAGACAGCAGCGCGACGCCGATGGCGAACGACCCGAACGCGCTGCGGCGGTACACGCAGCGCTACAGCTACGACGCGGTCGGGAACCTCGAGACGGTCATCCACGCGCCCGCGGGCGGGACCGGTTGGACGCGGCGCTACCAGTGCCGGACCGACGGCAACCGCCTCGTCGCCACGAGCGCGCCCGGCGACGCAGCGGGCCCGCTGTACTCGAACAGCACGACCTACAGCCACACTTACCCGCACGACGTCCACAGCAATTTCGTCAGCATGCCGCACATGGCGGCGATGGACTGGGACGAGCTCGACCAGCTGCAGCACTGCAAGGTGGGCTCGCAGGAGGTCTACTTCCAGTACGCGGGCGGCCAGCGCATCCGCAGGTACGTCGAGCACGCAGGATCGACGACCGAAGAACGCATCTACCTCGGCTCATTCGAGCTCTACCGCAAGCGAGTCAACGGGACCCTGAAGGAGGAATGGGAGTCGCTGCACGTTAGCGACGACACCGGGCGGATCGTACTGGTCGAGACCCGCACGGTCGACAAAGGCGAGCTCGTGCCGAGCCCCACGGGGATCTGGCGCTTTCAGCTGAGCAATCACCTTGGCTCTGCGGCGACGGAGGTCACCGAGACCGGTGCGGTGATCTCGTACGAGGAGTACCACCCGTATGGGACGAGCGCGTACCGGCTGGTGGACAGCCAACTCGAGGTGCCGGCGAAGCGTTACCGGTACACGGGGATGGAGCGGGACGAGGAGACGGGGCTCGGGTATCACACGGCGCGGTATTATGCACCGTGGCTGGGTCGGTGGACGGCGGCCGATCCCATCGGCGTCGCGGGCGGCCTCAACGTGTTCGAGTACTCGGCGTCTAGCCCGGTCGTCATGAATGACCCAGCAGGGATGGCGCCGCATCAAGCAGGGGACGTCATCTCCACTGAGGAAGTTGATGCGTGGCGGAAAGACTCTTCGCTCATCCATCCTAACTACAAACCGCTTCACGTTGCAGGAGATGGGTATCTGGTCGTCCCCGTGGATGCGTTCTACGCGATCCCGGGCGGGCAAACCGAGCCAGACCACTTCGCCTGGGGGTGGTCGCCCACGGCAATGGGTGACGTGTGGCGCGGCAAGTACTCGCAACAACTCGAGCGTATCCAAAACGAGCAAGAGACGGCCCAGGCCGCGCAGCGAATCCTCGCCGCCAATCGTGTCCTTGTGCCTGCGGCTACTGTCGAGTTGCTCATCGTCGGGGGGGCCTATATTGCGGCTGGCGCGGGGGCCTCGGGCTGGGCACAGTCCAACCCTGCGATAGTCGCGGAACTCGCGGAAGGGCTTCTGTTTCCGACCGGCACGGAAATAACTGGCGGCGTCGGGTTCGGTGTGGCAGGCTACGCTGCCACAGCCCGATATGGAGGGAAACTCTCTGCCCGATCCATGGTCCCCTCCTCGCAGACGCTTGGTGAGGTGGACCTGAAAATATTTGGCACGGCAGATCGCCTAGCAGCCCGTGGTGCAATGCCTCGCGCCGCCTCGCTTGGCCTTTTCGCCGAGGGCTTTGTCGCCAAAACTTGCAGTACGCCCGGTACAGCGGCGTTTTGGCTTCGCGCCCTCGGCGAACATTCCGGCGCGAGGCGACACGAGGCATTGCACCACGGGCTGCTAGATCAGCTAATCTTGACAACTGACATGAGGTTTGTTCGGGCATTCTACAACAAGTACGGCTACCTGGTGAATGCCCTCGTTTTGCCCCCAGCAAGGCTAGGACAATGACTGAGAACGGACCTCCGTACATTGCGCCCGCCCTCAAAATGCTGCGCCGAGCGTACCCCAACGGCATTCCTGATGTGGACATCTTGCCGATCATGGCTGTGCTGAGTGATGCAGGACTGTCTAATCGGAATGTCGCGGCTGTTCTAGGCCACTATCACGATCGTTCCTATAAGGACTTTTTGTATCAGGCGAGCACTTGCTCACTCGATGAGGATGTGACCGAACTTGCAAAATTCGCGGTTAGGGATCACCTTTCTCGTTTTGGTTATGAAGAGTGGAAATCTGCACTGGACTAATCGGCGCAGCAAGGTCGTGAGCATAGGTGGATGACGCCTGCCGATGACGGCTGCCCGAAGGTCCTGTACCTTCATATCCGTCCACCTTATACAAGTGAGCAGTAAAGAGGTTCTAGGCAAGTGGTGGCCTAACTGGCGTAGTGTGAGCTGAACCCGCCAAGGGTGAACCGAACCGCAGGCATCGAGAGGTACGGCGGCAGCGATGCGACCACGCCTGCCGAGCGCACATATTGCATCTTGAGTCAGGTGCTCAAGACCACCATCGTCGATGCGGGTGCTCGACAGGCGCTGACGACGAGCCTCGGCGAGCCCCTTCGACACTCGCGGCGCAGCCGTGAATCTTGCCGAACTGACGACCACCCATGAGCGGCGCGAATCGGGTGTGTGCCGGATGATCCCTGCCCGAAGGTCTTGTAGCTTCACATCCCAGCGGGAAATTGATGGAAACGAAATTTTCAAAATCTAGTTTTATGGGGCTGGATGACCAAGCACGAAAGGCTCTCTGCGTGGAACTCGGTGCCGCTCTGGCGAGCCGAATGAGGCAGGCTAGTGAGTTTGGCAGTGAAGCGCGAGCATGTGTTGAAGACCTGCGGGCTCTTGGGCATGACCTCTCGTCTTCGACGAGAGCGACGAATTTCAGGCATGGTGTCCGAACTACGAGAACCCAAGCGGTCCGGGTGTCGTCGTGACGTTTTGGGCACCAGACGAGGTGACCGTAGAATGGTCCGCCCAATGAACTGAGATTGGCGAGGTGATTCCCCACGATCCTGCGCGCACCGGCACACTGTCCACATGGGATTATCGCGGTCTGCCCTCGCAGATCCTCGACGCCCGCGGCAACATCACCGAGGTTCGCACGGACGGCATCCTGGGCCAGCTCCGACACCAATTACAACGACGCCGAAACCCCGCCTCTGAACTACCCCACGTCGAACAGCAGCGAGAGATCGACGCTCGGCGCCGAGTGGGTCAGGGCCCCGACGCTCACCAGATCGAGCCCGATCCCCGCCAGCCGCGGCAGCCGGTCGTGGGTGATCCCACCGCTGACCTCGAGCAAGACCCGCCGCTCACCCTTGGGCCCGGCGATGCTCACGGCCTCGCGCAGGGTCTCGTCATCCATGTTGTCGAGCAGCAAGACCTCGGCCCCGGCGGCGAGCGCCTCGCGGAGCTCGTCCAGTGTCTCGACCTCACACTCGACGCGCACGGCGTGCGAGGCGTGCTCGCGGGCGGCCGTGACGGCGGCGCGGACCGAGCCCGCGCAGCGGATGTGGTTCTCTTTGATCAGGACCCCCGCGCCGAGGTCGTTGCGGTGGTTGTGGCCCCCGCCCATCCGCACGGCGTAGCGGTCGAGGGCCCGGAGCCCGGGCATGGTCTTGCGGGTGTCGACCACGCGCAGACCCGGGCCCGCGGCGTCGACGTAGCGGCGGGTCAAGGTCGCGACGGCGCAGGCGCGCCCGAGCAAGTTCAAGGCGGTCCGCTCACCGGCCAGCAGCGCGCGCGCGCGCCCGGCGACGCGCACGAGCTCGGTCCCCGCCTCGACCGCGCTGCCCTCGTCGCGCAAGAGCTCGACGTCGAGCTCGGGATCGATCTGCGCGAAGGTTTGGGCGACGACGGGCCCGCCGCAGAAGGTCAGCGCCTGCTTGGCGATGATGCGCCCGCGCGCCCGGGTTGGCGCCGGTACCGTCAAGCGCGAGGTCATGTCGCCGACGGCGAGATCCTCGGCGAGCGCGACCGCGATGATGCGCTCGATCTCGCCGAGCTCCGTGAGGTCAGTTCGCCCGTTCACGCGTACCCCCTGATGAAGTCGATGATGACGACGGAGCCCGCTCGGGGTCGCCGGCCGCGGCCTCGAGCAGGCCCTGCGCGTGCCACTGCTCCCACCCGATATCCCGACTCTGGGCCCAGTGCTTGAGACGAGGATCGGGGTTGATGACCCGCGGGTGGCCGACGCGCTCGAGCATCGGCAGGTCCGAGTAGCTGTCGGTGTAGAAGTAAGACTGCTCGAGCTCGATCCCGTGGTTTTCGGCGAACGCGAGCCCGGCGAGGAGCTTGCCCGGACCGAAGCAGCTCGGCGGGTGGTACCTGCCGGTCAGCTTGCCCTCGACGAGCTCGAGCTGCGTGCACACGAGGTGGGGGACGTCGAGGATCCGCTGGAGTGGTTCGACCGAGAAGAAGGTTCCGGAGGTCAGGAGCACGAGCAGGTGACCTTGGGCGCGGTGCCACTCGACGCGCTCGCGGCCCTCGACGCAGATCATCGGCTCGATCTCGGCGTGAAACCACGCTCCGACCTCCTTGCACAGCTCGTCGACGGACTGGCCAGCGTAGCCCGACACGACCTCGGCGGTGACCGCTTCGTAGTCGAGCACGCTCATCCGGTACTTGACCAGCCACCAGACCGAGCGCAGCGCGGCGGCGACCGAGATCTTGTCGTTGCGCCACAGATACTCGATCCACTTGCGCGCCGAGTTGCAGGCGATCAGCGTGTGGTCGACGTCGAAGAAAGCCGCGACCGCACCCGCCGAGCGCGTCTGTGCCGTATCACTCACCTTGGCGGGAAGGTACTCGCGAGCAGCACGTCCATCAACAGGTTGGACGCGACGTGAAACAGGGCCGGCGCCCACAGGCTGCCGCTGCGGCGCCACAGCCACGCAAACACCAGGGCCGGAAAGAAGGTCGCGAGCCGGGCGGTGTTGGGCATGGTCACGAGGTGCCCGAGGGCGAACACGACGCTCGACAAGACCGCGGCCCAGCCGAAGGGCACGCCGAACAGCTTCCGGGTCGGCGGCCAGCGTTGCTCCAGCGCGCTCATCAAGTAGCCGCGGTGGAACACCTCCTCGGGCAGCGCGATAGCGAACAGCCCGATCGCTACGGCCTTGACGAAGCCCAGGCCGTAGTTCTCGACCCACTCGGCCGGCACGAAGAGCCCCCGCGGCCAGAACCCGCCAGGGTGGGTGCGGCACTGGCGACCGAGGAAGCGCACGAGGCTGCCGTCGGCCGGGGTCCAGCTCTCGACCGCCAACACGGGGGACAGCAGCGAGAAATCCCCGGGGCAGACCTTCCAGTAAAAACCCCAGGTCAGCAGCGCGAAGGCGGGGAAGATCGCCAGCGCGGCGAACAGGGCCCAGCGCCAGCCGCTGCGTTTCCACCTCGGGATCGGGACGTCGGGCCCGACCTCCCAGCGCTGGGCCAGCTCGGGCCGGTTGCGGAGCAAGTAGCCGGGCAGAAAGTAGAACCCGGCGATCAGCACGACCCCGAGGGACTCGGCGACGACCGGGGGCGCCGGGATCATCCGCAGCAGCGCGTAGCCGCCGTAGAGGCCGACGCATGCGAGCAGCGCCGTCCGAGCCAGCGAACGCGCCTCTTCCGGCGACAGCGCCGGAGGCTCAGGCTTGTCGGGCTCGGACACCAACACGCGATCTACGTGAACTCGGCGCCAGGCGAAAGCCCGGCCAGCCCGCACGCGACTCCTGTGAGGAAGAGCCCCCTTCGAGGGGGTCGCGCGGGTCGACTAGCAGCCCGGGCTGCTAGAGCAGCCTCGCGAGGCGGGAGACGCGACGGCGGAGGTTCTCGAGGCTCTCGTTGAGCAGGTCGATCTGGTCGAGGACCTCGACGTCGGTGGCCAGGGCCTCGACGTCGGC
>NZ_PVNK01000270.1 GCF_002994615.1 Enhygromyxa salina
GGAATTTTTGCCGAGGGCGCGAAGCCAAAACGCCGCTGTACCGGGCGTACTGCAAGTTTTGGCGACAAAGCCCTCGGCGAAAAGGCCAAGCGAGGCGGCGCGAGGCATTGCACCCCGGGCTGCTAGGCCCGAACCACCGCGCCGCGCCCGGTACGATGGCGACTCGGTGACCTTCGAGCAGCTCTGCGGCGATCGACTCGGAGCTGCGACCGGTCCGTCGCTCGGTGCCGCCGATCGAGGGGAAGAGCACATAACAGGCGTCGGGCGGCCGCACCTCCACGCCCGGGACCGCGCGGAGTCGCTCCACGGCGAAATCGCGCTGGGCCTGCAAATGGTCTGAGAAGGCCGCGGCCCAGTCCCACCCGTGTTCCCAAGCGGCGATCGCCGCCACCTGCGAGAGGGTCGCCGCACCGTTGGCGGTCGAGCGCGCGCCCGAGGCCTCGAGCAGGCCCTCGACCGCGGCCTCGGTTCCGGCGTGGAGCAACCCGATGCGACAGCCGGCCAGACCAAAGGTTTTGGACAATCCGGTGACCGTCACCGTGCGCGCGGCGGTGCGCGCGTCGAGGCTAGCGATCGAGACGTGGCGAGCGTCGCCGAACACGATGTCACTCCAGATCTCGTCGGACAGGATCCACAGATCGTGCTCGTCCGCGAGGCGTGCGAGGGCCTCGAGCTCGGCCGCGGACCAGACCTTGCCGATGGGGTTGAGCGGGTTGCACAGCCCGATCATGCGGGTCCGCGGGGTGATCCGCGCCGCGAGCTCGTCGAAGTCGACCGCGCCCGTGGCCGGGTCGCAGGACCACCGCACAGCCTCGCCGCCGGCCGCCTCGACGGAGCGCTTGAACAGGAAGTCGACGGGGTCGGAGATGATCGCCTGGTCGCCGGGCTCGAGCATGAAGCGCGCCGCGATCTCCAGGCCCGCGGCCGCCGAGTTGGTCGCCAGGATTTGGTCCGCGCTCGCGTGCGCGATGGCCTTGCGCGTGCGCAGCATCGTCGCCGCGGCCGCGCGGAATTCGGGCAGACCTTCGGCCGGACCGTAGGAGAAGTAGCCCCCGTCGATCCAGCGCTTGATCGCCTCGCGGATCTCCACGGCGACCGGAAAGTCCGGGTCGGCCGCGGTCAGCGGGATCACGTCGGGCGGGAGCGTGGCCCAGCGCAGGTTGAACGCGCGCTGACGCAGCAGCTCGACGTTGACGGCGTCATCACAAAAGCGAGGGTCAGGCGAGCGCATCGCCGACGACTCTATTTCACGAGCGGCACCATCACACCTTGGGGCTGCTTGGCGAGCGGCAGCAAGAAGCGCTCGAGGATCTCGCGACCTTCAATCACGATGCGCTCGAACATGTCGCGGCGGATCAGCGCGAACGCAGCGGCGGCGGCCTCTCGCTCGGGGTCGGTGAACGCGTTGCTGAGCATCGGCGGCAGCAAGACCGCGTCCTCGAGCGCTCCGGTCGCGCCGTGGCTGGTGAAGCTGAGCACCGGGTGGGCCGCGTCGCCGACGAGCACGACGTTGTCGCGGGCGTAGTCGTAGTCCGGGTACAGGTCGCGGGTGAACCACAGGTGTGACTTCGAGAACTTGGTCATCGCCCACAGCGCGGGGATCGGCGCGGGCCAGCCGGCGACCTTCTCCCAGATCTTCCAGCGGATCATCCCGGGGCTGAGGTCGGCCCAGTCGTAGCGCGCCGCGTCGTGCTGCACGAACCACACGACCTGGCCGCCGCCGACGTGGACGATGCCGACGCCGAAGCCACCGTCGGGGTCGTAGTACTTGTAGAAGGTCGTGCCGATCAGCTCGGCGACGTGCGGGGCGTCGAAGATGCTCACGACCTCGCGGACGCGGACGTCGTCGAGCGAGACCTGCGGGTGGAGGAGCCGACGCGTCGTCGAGCGGATGCCGTCGGCGCCGATCACCATCGAGCACGGAAAGATCCGCCCGTCCTCGCACACGACCGCGCGCACGCGGCCGTCGCTCGTGCGCGCGAAGTCGGCGACGGTCGCGTGGTCGACGAGGGTCCCGGGCGGCAGCTGGCGGAGCATCGTCTCCATCAGGGTCCCGCGCGAGATCGCGTAGGCGTCGAGCCGCGTGTCGCTGAGCAGCTCGGAGTCGCAGGTCATGATCTTCGCGCGCAAGACCGGGGCGCCGACGCTGCCCCACAAGACCTTGGGGAACAGCTCACACAGGGCGTCGAGGCCCGTGCGCAGGACGATGAAGCCCATGCCCATCTGCCACGGGAGCCAGCCGCGGTCGAGGATCCGAACCTCGATGCCGCGGCGGATCAGACCCGCGGCCGTCGCAAGGCCGGCGATGCCGCCCCCAATGATCACGATGGGTGCCTTCGCTCGGGGCATGCCAGGCTTGGCTCCCTCGTGGCTGGGTCCGCCCGCGCGGGAGCGCCTTGAACATATACGAGCCGCGGCGTCGCGCGGCGGCTGTACAATTACGTAGACCCGTGCGGTCCGGCCGCAGCCGAACCGCACGGGTCGTTTCCCAAGCAGGTTGCGAAATCGCTTCAGTCGTCGGCTCAGTCGGCCTGGACCTCCCCACGCTCGCCACGCTCGCCACGCTCGCCACGCTTGCCACGCTCGCCACGCTTGCCACGCTTGCCAGCCTTGGCATGCTTGCCGCCGCGGCCCATCAGCGCCTGGACCCCGTCTTCGGCGATCTTGTCGGCGACGATCGCCCGCTGAGCCGGGGTCAGGATGTCGTGGATCTCGGCCACGACGGCGCCGAACTCCTTGCCGTGGTCGGCCTTGCGGGACTTGTGGTCGGCCTTGGTCGCGGCGATCGCCTCGCGCAGGGCGGTGGCGTCGAGGGTCTCGGCCCGCATCGCGTCGGCGACCGGCTTGAAGTCGGGCTTTTGGCGGTCGCCGCGGGCCTTGCGAGCGTCGCGAGCGTTGCGGCGGCCCTCGTGGACGCCCTCGAAGGTCGCGCTCAGCTGCGTGCGCTGGTCGTCGGTGCAGGTCACCGACTCGCAGAAGGCGTCGACCTGCCGGGCGAGGCGCTCGCTCGGGTCGCGCTCACCCTCGGGGCCCTTCTTGCTGCGCTCGCCCTTCTCGCCCTTCTCGCCCTTCTCGCCGTGGCGGCCCTTCTTGCCCTTCTTGCCCTTTTTGCCCTTCTTGCCGTCGCGGCCGGCGAAGAACATCGGGCCACCGGCCTCGATCTTGTCGGCGAGCGCGGTCCGCTGCGCGGGGGTCAAGATCCCGTGGAGCTCGGTCGCGAAGGCGACCATCTTGTCGCCACGGTCGGCGCCGGAGCGCTTGGGCTTGGCGCTCTCGAGCACCGCCGGGTCGAAGTTGTCGGCCCGGAACGCGGCGGCGATCGCCTGGTTGGCGTCGGCGCGGGCGGCCTTGCGGGCGTCGCGGTCGGCGGGAGCGCGCTCGGCCTGGCGGCTGGCGAACAGCGCGGTGACCTGGGCGGCTTGCTCGTCGCTGCACTCGAGCTCGCTGCACAGCTTCTCGGCCGCGAACTTCGCGTGATCGCCTTGCTTGCCGCGATGGCCCCGCTCGGCCCGGACACCCTCACGCGCGTTCGCGTCCACGTTGGCCTCGGAGGCGCGGTCTTCGACGACAGGATCTTCGCCCGCGTCACAGGCGACGGTGAAGAGCAACGAGGTGGCGAACAGGAGTGATGTGGCTTTGGTCATGGCAAGTAAAACCCTAGCTCCGAGACCGCGTGAAGTGCGTCAGCTGGCCGGCTCAGCTTCGTAAATTCAGTGCAAAGGCCCGGACTTTTTGTCACTCCGCTCACTGCTGGAGCAAGGATCGGTGGGTCGCGAGCGAAGCGCGGAGACTCCAAGCCTCGCAAGGAGAAAGTTTGCGGCCCAAAGTGATCGCCTCGTCAGCTCGCCCACGACGAGTGCTGAACAGCCCCAAAGTGCGCAAAACAACCGCTCGAGGCTGCGCAAGCGGGAGAATTCCTGCTAACCATGACGGGTGATTTCGCGCCGCTTCTCCTACCTGGTGTCGACCCTCATCGCGGCTGCCGTGCTGCTCCTCGCGTCCCCGGCCGAGGCCGGCAAGCAGGCGACGCTCGCCAACCCGCCCGCGTCGATGCGTCCGGGCCAGACCAGCTCGGTTCACGAGATCGGCGTGAGCCTCAACGGCAACTTCAACCCCGACGCGTTCATCCCGGCCTTCAACTGGCGCTTTCACTTGCCCAAGACCGGTCGCGTCGGGCAGCTCAGCGGGCTGTTCATGGGCTTCAATGCCGGCCCTGCCGTCAACTTCTACGGCGTCGGGCGTGGGAGCTACGGCGGCGGCGTCTACGGTCGCGGCGACCGCGACTTCTACCGCGAGGTCTGGGGCCGGGCCGGGTTCGAGTTGGGCTACGAGATCGACCCGTGGTCGAACCTCGCGCTGACCTTCGCACCGGTCATGCACAACGACTTCCACTTCTCGCCCTACTTCTTCCAGTTCGAGCAGACCTTTGGGCCTGCGGTCCGGCTCTACATCAACCAGCACTGGGTCTTCTACTTCGAGCCGGGCTTCGTCGGCTGGAACGTGTGGACCGACATCGACCGCAACCGGGCCGACAACGACAATTTTTACTACTCCGGCGTCGGGCTGTCGGTCCGCGGCGGGGTCGGCTTCGCCTACAAGTTCTGAGCTCGCGGCCCGACCCTCAGGGGGCCAGGGGCGGGGGTTGTCTCCTGGGCCGTCGATGTCGACTTGGCCGCGGCCCCGAGCAGGCCAGCGCGTCGCCGCAGCTGTCGAGGTGAATCTCGGCGCTGGGATCGACACGCGCGAACGCCGATCTCGACCGGAGGGCTCCCGCTGCGAGCCCAAGCGTCGTACAGTCCCGAGTCATGAGCCGGCCTTGGATGGATTTGTCTTCGCTTTGCTTCGTCGTCTTGCCCTGCCTCGCCCTCGTGGGTTGCGGAGATGACGCGGTCTCCGCGAGTGAGGAGAGCACGACGACCGAGACCGGAGCGGGCGACGGCGACGGCGACGGCGACCCCGGCGACGGCGACGGCGACCCCGGCGACGGCGACGGCGACCCCGGCGACGGCGACGGCGACCCCGGCGACGGTGACGGCGACCCCGGCGACGGCGACGGCGACCAACCCGCGACCCCGCTCCAGGCCGGCGTCGCAATGCGCTACCTCGAGTACCCGGTCGGGATCTCGCTGGCCGGCTTCGGCGGCCGCGTGGGCGGAACCAACACCGCGTGGAGCGGGCTGTTCTACGGGACCCGCGGGTTTTACGGCTACCCGACGATCAAGGCGATGGTCATGGAGTCCGAGGAGGGCGAGCAGGTCGTGCTCATGAAGACCCCGATGATGAGCGCCGAGTCCGGGGTCACCGACGCGACCGCGGCCAAGTACGAGGAGCTCTACGGCGAGGATCTGCGCGGGCGGATCTTGTGGGGCGCGACCCACTCGCACCACGCCCACGGTCGCTACTGGCGGCTGCCCGACATCTTCGGCGCGGTCGGGACCGACACCGCCGACGAGGAGGTCATCGATCTGCTCGCGACCGAGTTTGCGATGACGATCAAGGCCGCGATGGACGACCTCGGCGACGCGGAGTGGGGCTACACCGCGATCGAGGACTGGGACCCGATGGACAAGGTCTACGGCGATCGCCGCGGGGGCAACAACCCGATCTACGGCAAGGATCCGACCCTCACGGTGTTTGGTCTGCGCCGCCCCGACGGCACGCCGATGGCCGCGATGTTCAACTTCGGCATGCACGGGATCAGCGTCGCGTACGAGAACGAGCTCTTGACCGAGGACGCGCCCGGGGCCGTCGAGCTCGAGTTCGAGCAGTACTTCTTCGAGCAGACCGGGGAGCCGATCTTCGGGATGATCGCCCAGGCCGGGGGCGGCGACTCGTCGCCGCGGGGCGGGTTCTTGAACCATGGCCCGGCGACCCAGCGGACCGAGCTGATCGGCATGGTCGCGGCGCCCGTGATCTTCGACGCCTATCAGAACCTCGAGTGGGACGACGACCCCGAGATCGTCGTGCAGTCGCAGCGCGTGGATCTGACCTACGACAAATTTGGCTACGACGAGAACGGCGAGTTCTCGGGGACCGTGCTCAACGTGATCCCGATCGACTACACCTGGGGCGGGTGGCAGTGCACGGGGGTCGCCGAGGACGACGACCTCGAGACCTCGATGGAGGGCAAGGACAAGCAGTGCATCCCGGTCGACACCCTGCTGTTTGGCGACGTGCCCCACGGTGAGATCCACCAGACCTACCTGAGCGTGGCCAAGATCGGGCCGCTGTTCATGATGACGATACCGGGCGAGCCGGCCTACTCGATCATCAAGTACGCCCGGGATCAGTTTGCGACCCTGCGCTCGTCCGACCCGATCGACCTGATGGTCTGGGGCTACTCGCAAGATCACCTGCTCTACTTCACCGCGCCCGATGACTGGTACCAGGGCGGTTACGAGGCCGAGATGAGCCTGTGGGGGCCGTTCGGCGGGACCTTCATGGTCGACACCAACCTCGCGATGATCGAAGACATCCTCGCCGGGCAGGTCGGGCCCGCGCTGGTCGAGGAGACCCCGTCGCTGGCGGAGCCGGGCGGGTTCTCGGCCCGGGCCTACGAGCTCAGCCAAAACCACGGCGCGGTCGTGACCAACGTCGAGACCATGCAGCAGCGCCTGGACCTGGTCCGGTTCGGGTTTGGCGGCGGGGATCCGAGCGTCGGGGCGCCGAACGTGCGCGTGCAGGTCGACGACGGGCAGGGCAACTTCGTCGACGTGCCTCACCCCGCGGGCTGGGCCGGCCGGGCCTACGACAACAGCCGCAACGAGATGATCACCCACTACGAGCCGACCCCCGCGCCCAACGGCGAGGTCGCGGCCTCGCGCGCCCACGAGTGGTACGTGGACTGGGAGATCCCCGCGGACTGGCCGGCGGGCGAGTACCGGATGATCGCGAGCGGGCCCTACTGGGACGGGGCCAACATTCAGACCTACGAGGCGATCAGCACCGTGTTCATGGTCGAGCAGTCCGACGCGGCGGCGCTCGTGGCCAACCTCGCGGATCCGGCGACGCTGTACCTGACCCTGGTCCTGCCGACCGTCGACGAGGTCAAGGATGGGACCTGGCCGATCCGCGGCTGGCGGCTGCACGACGCCTGGCACACGCCCGACCAGGGCATTCACGTGCGCGCGCCGATCAGCCTCGAGTTCATCGTCGACGGGATGGCGACGGGCGAGGTCTGGGAGGCGAGCTACGATCCGGTCGAGGACGCGTACGTGTTCGACTTTGCCCAGACGGGGCTCGATCCCGACGCGAACCTCGAGGTCGACGCGTGGCTGAGCGCCGACCTCGAGCCGAGCATCGTCACGACGGCGATCACGGGGCCGTAGACGAGCCTCCGCGCTGCCCCCCTGCGCCTCTCCCTTCTTGCGGAGGGGGGCAGCGCGGAGGCTCGTCTACGGCCCCGTGA
>NZ_PVNK01000271.1 GCF_002994615.1 Enhygromyxa salina
GATGAAATGAGCCCCCTTCTAGGGGGCCACGCAGGCCGGTGCGAGACACATACGAGCCCACCGAGCGAGGAACGAGCGACCGGCCGCTTGCGGCCGTGCGTGGCAAGGTCATGGGAGGCCGGGGGGGGCGATGAAATGAGCCCCCTTCTAGGGGGCCACGCAGGCCGGTGCGAGACACATACGAGCCCACCGAGCGAGGAACGAGCGACCGGCCGCTTGCGGCCGTGCGTGGCAAGGTCATGGGAGGCCGGGGGGGTCTACTAAAGCTCGATTCCGAGGGGGCCGCAGATCTTCTCGAGGGTGCCTTTGTCCTTCGAGGTCATCTTGCGATAGGCCGACTTGGCCTTGGACGCGCTGCCCATCTTGCAGGCGGCGACACCCATGAGGTTGAGCGCGTCGCCGCTCTTGTTCTGATCGTAGGCGTCCTTGGCGAGGTTGTAGGCCTTGCGGTTGTCGCCTTGAAGCGAGGCCTTGCGGGCCGCAGCCAGCGCTTGCTCGGGCGGAAGCTTGGGCTTGGGCTTGGGCTTGGGCTGGTTGCTCGGCTTGGGCTTGGGCTTGGGCTTGGGCTCGTCGATCTCGGCCACAATTTCGCCGCCGTCGTCGTCGTCGCTCGGGGCCACGCCCTCGTCGGCGGCGGGAGCCTCACCGGTGTCCCCGGGCTCGGGCAGGACCTCGGGCACGACCTCGGTGCCGCCAGCGTCCTTCTTTGGCGCTTCCTTGGCGACGGGCTCTTGCTTGCCGTCGTCGGCCGCGACTTCTTTGGTGTCGTCGTCGTCCCCGCCGGCGTTGCTGGCGAGGAAGATAGCGATCCCGACGACGGCCGCGAGCGCTCCGACGATCCCGATGATCAGCCCGACCTTGCTCGGCTTCTCTTCCTCGTCCGGGGCGGGCTCGTAGCCCTGCGCACCCGGAGCAGCGGCAGCAGCGCCAGCCGGCGCGCGCATGGGCTCGAGATCCTCGACGGACATCGAGGGCAGGTCGCTCGACGAGGCCATGGCGACCAGGCCGTCGTTGGCGGCGCGCGGGCGCTGGATGTCGAGCGTCTGGCGGTCGACGTTGTCGGTCAGCGTGAGGTGGTAGTCCCCGATCTGGATCAGGTCGCTCTCACGCAGGAGCGTCGGCTCGCTGATCTCGACGCCGTTGACCTTGATCCCGTTGTACGAGCCGAGGTCGTGGATCAGCCAGCCGTCGTCCTGAAAGATCAGCTTGGCATGGCTGCGCGAGACGTTCTGCTCGGTCAGCTGAATCGTATTGTGAGGCTTGCGCCCGATCGTCACCTCCTCGTTTCCGAGGTTGACGACCGTCGTCGAGCCTTCGAGGTCTTCGATGATGAGCCTCACGGCCACCGTCCCCCTAGGCTATTGAGCACAGCCCAAAACTGTCAAGGTGTATGTGTGGGAAGAGGTGGGCGATCGCCCTGGGCGCCCGCGTGCGTGCAGCCACCGCCATCGGCTCAAAGTCGAGCTTGGGCCTCGGCCGGGGCGAGCGCCGCGAAAAAGCTCCGCGGGCCCCAAACACTGGACATCGGCACCCCCATGCTCGGCCCGTCCCGGACGCCCTCAGCCCACGGATCATTGTTTCAGGGGTCCGTGGGCTGGTGTTGGTCGGCGAGCAGGCGGGACAGCGGGTAGATCGCCACACCCTCCGCGTGGAGCCGGGGCAGCTCCTCGCGCAGGATCTCGACCAGCTCGATCGAGGGGTGGGCGATAGCGACCGTCGGCTGCTCGCGGGCGTAGTCCGCGGCCTCGGCGAGCGCGCTGCGAATTGCTGCGCGATCCGACACGTGGTCGAGGAAGACTTTGCGCGAGATCGTGGGCACGGCGGCGGCCTCGGCCTCGGTCGCGGCCACGGTCCCGGGGTGGGTGCGCGAGTCGAGGAAATAGAGGCCGCGCTGGCGCAAGACCGGCATGATCGCGGCCATCGCCGTCGGGTCGGCGGTCAGGCGCGAGCCCATGTGGTTGTTGACGCCGCGTGCCACGGGTACGCGCTCGAGCGCGGCGAGGACCTTGGCGCGCAGCTGCTCGGGGCTGTCGGTTGCGAGCAGGAATTGTTCTTCGGCCTCGACGCCGGTCATGGCCTCGGGGTTGAGGGGCTCCATCGGGAGGTGGAGCAGGATCTCGCGCGGTCGCCGGTGGTCGCTGCGTAGGCGCTGCTGGACGCCGGTCGCGAACACCGAGTTGGGCAGCACGCTGAAGCTCAGCTCGAAGCGCAGCGCGAGCAGCTTGTCGAACAGCTCGAGCTCGCGGCCGACGTCGTCGATCACGATCGCGAGGTGGCCGTCGGCCTCGGACCACGGGAGGGTCAGATCGGCCTCTCGCGCGGTCCACTGCTCGGCGTCGCGCACGGCCCAATTGGCCATGCGCTCGCGGATCGCCTGATCGTCGGGATCGACGGCGGGCGGCTCGGGGGGCGGCGAGACCAGCAAAAACGCTGCGCACGCGATCATGACCCAGGCCAGGAGCAAGATCGCGGCGAGCGGCGGCCTTCGTCGGCGACCGGGGCTCGGCGGCGCGGGGTTGACCTCGGACTCGGCGCTCACGTCTGCGCGATACCACAGGCCCGGGACCGTCGCGTGTTTTTGACGAGAAGCGCCTACACTCCAGGGATGACCAAGACCGCGCTCGTGGCTGGCCTGTGTTTGCTCGTCGGCGGTGTCGCTGGTGCGAGCCTCTCGTCGGCGCTCGCGGCGGGCGAGCCTGCTGAAGAGCCGGCCCCGAGGATCCGGCCGGCGGTCGAGCCAGTCGCCGCGGTCCCGGCCGACTACTCGCGCTACCGCAAGCTCGACCGCTTCGCCCGGGCGCTGGCGATCATCGAGCAGTACTACGTGCGCCCGGTCGACGGCGAGGCCTTGATCGACGCCGCGCTCGACGGGCTCGTCGCCGAGCTCGACCCGCACACGATCTACCTGGCCCCGGACGAGGCCAAGCTGCTGCTCGAGGACACGCAGGGGCGCTTCGGTGGCGTGGGCCTGGTCGTGACCCTGCGCGTGGAGCCGCTGTCGGGCGAGGGTGAGGGCCCAGACGAGGGCGGAGCCGAGGCCGAGGCCGAGGCCGCGCCCGCGCCGACCGAGATCGACGCCGACGCCGAGGTGTCTGCGGCGGGCGAGCCCGTGCGCCTGGTCATGCACATCGACGACGTGATCCCCGGCGGCCCCGCCGAGCAGGCAGGGCTCGTGGTCGGAGATCGGATCCTGGCGATCGAGGGCAAGCCGATCGCCAACTTCAGCGACCTCGGCGACGCGGTCACGGTCATGCGCGGCGAGCCGGGCACGAAGGTCTCGTTCACCTGCATCCACGAGGATCAGGAGCCGCGCGAGGTGACGGTGACCCGGGCGCTCGTCGATCCGCCCGCGGTCGAGGTCCGCTGGCTCGGCGAGGGCCTCGGCGTCCTGCGCCTGCGCGACTTTCAAGAGGCCAGCGCCCGCGAGCTCCGCGACGGCCTCGCCGAGCTCGAGGCCAGGGCCAAGGACGCGGGCGGGCAGCTCGAGGGCGTGGTCCTGGATCTGCGCGACAACGGCGGCGGGCTCCTCGACCAGGCCGTCGAGATCGCCGACATCTTCATCCACGACGGGGTGATCCTCCGGACCCGCGGCCGCCAGGCTCAGCTGCTCGACGAGGCCCGCGCCCACGCGGTCGGCACGGTCCGCGACCTGCCCCTCGTGGTCCTGATGAACAAGGGCTCGGCCTCGGCCTCGGAGATCGTCGCGGGCGCCCTCCAGGATCACGGCCGCGCGCTGATCGTCGGCGAGCGCAGCTACGGCAAGGGCTCGGTCCAGGCGCCCTTCGAGCTCGGCGGCGGCGCGCTGATCAAGCTGACGACCGCGCTCTACTACACCCCCGACGACCGCCTGATCCAGGCCAGCGGCGTCGAGCCCGACGTCATGGTCGGGCCGCTCCTGGCCGAGTACCGCGACAGCCGCCCGACCCTGCGACCCGAGCGGGACAACCCTCATCACCTCGAGCCCCAGGACTTTGGTCGCCCGCCCGTGCCCGAAGACGACGCCGCCCCGAGCCCGGCCCGGGCCGAGGCGGGCGAGGACGCCCAGCTGCTCGCGGCGATCGATCACCTCCAGGCCTGGGCTCGCGTCGGCCTGAGCAAGCGCGCCCGTCGGCGCTGAGTTCTAGCTCGTGCCCGCGCCGCTCGGGACGACAAAGAAACTCGATTGAGCTAGTAGTGATGGCATGAGCCACGGTCTGCCGACCCAACCCGCCGCGTCCTTCGTCCGCCGCCGCCGTGCCTTGGGGGCGCGCCTGAACGGTCCGGCGCTGCTGTTTTCGGGCGTCGCGCGGCCTCGCAACTACCCGGCGAACGTCTACCCCTTCCGGCCCGGCAGTCACTTCTTGTACTTGACCGGGGCGTGGCTGGAGAACGCCGCGGTGCTCGTCGACGGCGAGCGCGACGTGCTCTTCGTGCCCGCCGAAGATCCCGAGGACGTGGTCTGGCATGGGCCGAGCCCGGGCTGGGACGAGCTCCAGGCGGCGACCGGGGTGGCCGAGGTCCGCGACATCGCCGAGCTCGGTCAGGCCTTCGGGGGCGCGGGTGAGCGAATCGCCACGATCCCCGCCGTCGACGCGCGCACGCGCTTTTCGCAGGGGCGGCTGCTCGATCGCAGCTGGGCCGAGCCGGGCGCAGCCGTCGAGCTCGGCGAGCGCGACGCGGCCCTGGCCGACGCGCTCGTCGCTCTGCGCAGCGTCCACGACGACGCCGCGATCGAGATGCTGCGCGGGGCCGCCGAGGCGACCGTCGCGGCCCACCGAGCTGGGATGGCCGCGACCCGACCGGGCCTGCGCGAGGCCCATGTGCGCGCGGCGATGGAGGCCTCGCTCGCGGCCCGCGACATGGGCACCTCCTACGGCAGCATCGTCACCGTTCACGGCGAGATCTTGCACTCGCGCGGCTACGGCAACCCGATCGCGGCCGGCGACCTGCTGCTCGCCGACGTCGGCGCCTCGAACGGCGGCTGGGCCGGCGACGTGACCCGGACCTGGCCGGTGTCCGGAAAATTTTCGCCGACGCAGCGGGCCCTCTACGACCTCGTCCTCGCCGCGCAGGTCGCCGCGATCGATCGGGTCAAGCCCGGCGCCCGTTACCGCGACATCCACCTCGCCGCCGGCCGGGTCATCGCCCGCGGGCTCGTCGACGAGGGCATCTTGAAGGGCGACCCCGACAACCTGGTCGAGCGTGGCGCCCACGCGCTGTTCTTCGTCCACGGCCTCGGCCACCTGCTCGGCCTCGACGTCCACGACATGGAAGACCTCGGCGATCGGGCCGGCTACGGGCCAGGGCGCACGCGCTCGACCCAGTTTGGGCTCGCCTTCTTGCGCCTCGATCGCGACCTCGAGCCGGGCATGGCCGTGACGATCGAGCCGGGCTTTTATCAGATCCCCGCGCTGCTGGAGCCCGGGTCCAAGCTGAGCGCGCCCTTCGACAGCGACGGGACCTTGAACCGCGACGCGCTGGCCAAGTTCGCCGACGTCCGCGGGATCCGGATCGAGGACGACGTGCTCGTGACGCCCGGCGGCAACGAGGTCCTGACCGCGGCCCTGGCCAAGCAGGCCGCCGACGTCGAGGCGCTCGTGGGTGGCTGCTAGCCGGATGCGCCCCTCAGCCCTGGGGCGGCGGCAGCGGATCCTGGCAGACCCCGATCTCGAGGATCGTGTAGATCAAGACCAGCTCCTGCGGCGACAGCCCGACGTAGTCGAAGAATTC
>NZ_PVNK01000272.1 GCF_002994615.1 Enhygromyxa salina
CGCGGTTCAAGAGCAGGTCCCGGGGCTGCCGCAGATCGACGCGGGCCACATGGGCACGCTGCGGACGCTGGGCGAGATCGTCGAGTACATGCGCGGCTTGATGGGCGGCGACGCAGGGGCGTCGTCGTCGGCGGCCGCGAGCGCGCCGGGGGTAGATCTCGAGGCGCTGATGCTGACGGTGGTCGCGGACAAGACCGGCTACCCGGAGCAGATGCTGGAGCTGTCGATGGACATGGAGGCGGAGCTCGGGATCGACTCGATCAAGCGGGTCGAGATCCTGGCCGCGGTTCAAGAGCAGGTCCCGGGGCTGCCGCAGATCGACGCGGGCCACATGGGCACGCTGCGGACGCTGGGCGAGATCGTCGAGTACATGCGCGGCTTGATGGGCGGCGACGCAGGGGCGTCGTCGGCGGCGGCCGCGAGCGCGCCGGGGGTGGATCTCGAGGCGCTGATGCTGACGGTGGTCGCGGACAAGACCGGCTACCCGGAGCAGATGCTGGAGCTGTCGATGGACATGGAGGCGGAGCTCGGGATCGACTCGATCAAGCGGGTCGAGATCCTGGCCGCGGTCCAAGAGCAGGTCCCGGGGCTGCCGCAGATCGACGCGGGCCACATGGGCACGCTGCGGACGCTGGGCGAGATCGTCGAGTACATGCGCGGCTTGATGGGCGGCGACGCGGCTGGGCCCGCGGCGTCGGAGGCGAGCGCAGGGCCAAGGCCGGCGAGCGTCGGGGCCACGCCCGCGCTCGGTCGCTACGCCCTCGAGCTCGTGTCCGCGCCGCCCGTCGGTCTGGCCCAGCCGGGTCTGCACGGGCCCGGCGGCGTGTTCGTGACCGGCGCCGGCAAAGCGCTGACCGACGCCCTGGTCAGCGAGCTCGAGGCCCGCGGGCTGCGGGCGCGCAGCGGCGACACGGTCCCGGCCGACGCCCCCGCGGTCGTGTTCCTCGGCGGCCTGCGCGAGGTCGCCGACGAGGCCGAGGCCATCGCGATCAACCGCGAGGCCTTCGCGCTCGCGCGGACCCTGGCGCCGCGCTTGACCAGTCAAGGCGGCCTGTTCGTCACGGTTCAGGACACGGGCGGCGGCTTCGGCCTCGAGCCCTGCGAGCCCGCGCGGGCCTACCTCGCGGGCCTGCCCGCGCTGATCAAGACCGCCAAGCAGGAGTGGCCGAGCGCGAGCCTGAGCGCGATCGACATCGATCGCGCCGGGCGCGACCCCGCCGAGATCGCTGCGGTGATCGTCGACGAATTGCTGCTCGGTGGCGGCGAGCTCGAGGTCGCGCTCGCGGCCACGGGGGAGCGCCGAACCCTGCGCTCGCTGGCGGCGCCGCTCGACGAGGCCAGTGAGGTCGAGGCGCCGCTCGCCGAGGGCGATGTGGTCGTGGTCTCGGGCGGCGCGCGGGGGGTCACCGCGGCCTGCACCATCGAGTGGGCCCGCCGGACCCGCGCACGCTTCGCGCTCCTCGGCCGCAGCCGGCTCGAGCCCGAGCCGCCGTGCTGCGCGGGCCTCGACGAGGACGCCAAGCTCAAGCGCGCGCTGCTCGACCAGGCCCAGCGCGAGGGCGAGGCGCTGACGCCCGCGTCGCTCGCCCGCCGGGTCAAGGCCGTGGTCGCCGGTCGCGAGATCCGAGCCACGCTCGCCGCGATCGAGGCCGCCGGCGGCGAGGCCCGCTACCTCAGCGTCGACGTCAACGAGCCCGCGGCGGTCGCCGCCGCGCTCGCCGAGGTCCGCAGCGACTGGGGGCCGATCCGCGGCCTCGTCCACGGCGCGGGGGTCCTCGCCGACAAGCTGATCGCCGAGCTCAGCGACGAGCAGTTCGACTGGGCCTTCAACACCAAGGTCGAGGGCCTGCGCGCGCTGCTGTCGGCGACCGCCGACGATCCCCTCCGCGTGCTGTGCATGTTCTCGTCGGTCTCGGCCCGCTGCGGCAACAACGGCCAGTCCGCCTACGCGATGGCCAACGAGGTGCTCAACAAGGTCGCCCAGGCCGAGGCCCGCCGCCGCCCCGACGCGCTGGTCAAGTCGCTCGGCTGGGGCCCGTGGCAAGGCGGCATGGTCAGCCCGCAGCTCGAGCAGCACTTCGCCGCGCTCGGCGTGCCGATGATCCCGCTCGAGGTCGGCGCCGACATGTTGGCGACGGAGCTGTCGGGCTTCGAGCCTGAGCGCGTCGAGCTCGTGCTCGGCGGTGAGCCGCGGCCCGAGGCGCTGCTCGTCAAGGGCAGCGAGGCCCGGGAGCTCGAGCTCGAGGTCCACCTCGATCGGCGGACCCACGCCTACCTCGCCGATCACAGCATCGCCGGGGTCGTCGTGGTCCCGGTCGTGCTCGCGATGGAGTGGTTCTCGCGCATGGCCCGGGCCTTCCGCCCCGACCTTCAGCTCCAGGCGATCACCGACGTCCGCGTGCTCCGGGGCATCAAGCTCCACGGCTTCGAGGGCGCGGGGGACCGCCTGACCCTGCGCTGCCGCCAGCTCAGCAACGGTCGGGGCGTGGTCCTCGAGCTCGAGCTGCTCGGAGAGGGCGGGGCGCTGCACTACCGGGCCAAGGCCAAGATGGACGCGCGCGGCTCGGCGCCGAGCATCGAGAGCGGCGAGACCCCAAAGCTCGCGCTCGGGGCCTGGGGCGACGCGTCGATCTACGGCGACGTGCTCTTTCATGGCCGCGACTTCCAGGTCATCGAGACCCTCGACGGCGTCGGCGCCGACGGGATCAGCGGGACCCTCAAGGGCGTGCGCCGGGCCGGCTGGACCTCGGAGCCGTGGCAGGTCGACGTCGCGGCCCTCGACGGGGGGCTGCAGCTCGCCGTGCTGTGGGCCCGCGAGCGCCTCGGCGGCGCGACCTTGCCGATGGGCATCGGCGAGCTCCACATTGGCTCGGCGCCGGTCACCGAGGGGCCCGTGAAGGTGGTCGCGAGCTGCCGTGAGACCAGCGCGGGCGCGACGGTCGACGTGATGCTCCTCGATCAAGCCGGGGCGCGGCTGTCCGAGCTGCGCGGGGCCGAGCTGGTCCTGCGGCCGGATCAGCCTCGGGTCACGCCGCGGGCCCGGGCCTGAGCGCGAAAGGGGCATGATGTCCTTCGAGCCGATCGCCATCGTCGGGCGCGCGTGTGTGCTGCCCGGCGCGCTGAGCCCCGAGCAGCTGTGGACCCTCGTCATCGAGGGCCGAGACATGGTCAGCGCGGCCGACGAGGGCCGCTGGCGCTTGCCGAGCGCCGACGTGCGCGGCGACGGGGCCGATCAGACCTGGAGCGATCGCGGCGGCTACGTGCGCGGGTTCGAGGGCGTGTGGGATCCCGAGGGCTTCGCCGTGCCCGCGGCCTCGCTCGCCGGGCTCGACCCCTTGTTTCACTGGGTCCTGCACTGCGCCCGCGCGGCGCTGGACGACGCCGGCGACCGCCGCCGCGGGGCCGTGGCGCGCGAGCGGGTCGGGGCGGTGTTCGGCAACCTCGGGTTTCCGATCGCGCAGATGAGCCGCCTCGCCGAGTCGCGGTGGTTCGGCGTCGACGGTCAGCCGGGCGCGGCGGTCGATCCTCGCAATCGCTTCATGGGCAGCGGCCCGGCGGCGCTGCTCGAGCGCGCGCTCGGTCTCGCGCCCGGGGTGTTTTGCCTCGACACCGCCTGCGCGAGCTCGCTGGTCGCGATCAAGCTGGCCTGCGATCAGCTCCACGACGGCCGCGTCGATCTGGCCCTGGCCGGGGCCGTCAACCGGGCCGACGATCTGTTCTTGCACGTCGGCTTTTGTGCGCTCTCGGCCCTCAGCCGCAGCGGTCGCAGCCGACCCTTCCACGCCGACGCCGACGGCCTCCTGCCGGCCGAGGGCGCGGGCTTCGTCGCCCTCGAGCGCCTCGCCGACGCGCGCCGAAACGGTCGCCACATCTACGGCGTGATCCGGGGCGTGGGGCTGTCGAACGACGGTCGCGGCCGGGGGTTCTTGGCGCCCGCGCAAGAGGGGCAGGTCCGGGCGCTGCGTCAGGCCTACGCGCTCGCCGGGGTCCGCCCGAGCGAGGTCTCGCTGCTCGAGTGCCACGCGACCGGGACGGTCGTCGGCGACGCGACCGAGCTGCGCAGCAGCGCCGAGGTGTTCAAAGACACGCAGGTCCCGATCGGATCGCTCAAGTCGAACCTCGGTCACGCGATCACGGCGGCCGGCGTCGCCGGGTTGATCAAGGTGCTCGAGGCCATGCGCCACGGCCAGCGTCCGCCGACGCTGCACACCGACGCGCCCAACCCCGAGCTCTCGCAGACGCCCTTTCGCGTCCTGACCCGGGCCGAGCCGTGGACCCGAGCGGACCCCGAGCGGCCGCGGATCGCGGGCGTGTCTGCGTTCGGCTTCGGTGGCAACAACGCCCACCTGATCGTCAGCGAGGACGACCCGAGCCTGGCCGCCACGCCGTCGGATCCGGTCGCGCCGCCCGAGCCGCTCGCGGTCGTCGGGCTCGGCGCGATCGTGGGGTCGGCCCACGGGGTCGAGGCCTTCACCGACGCGCTGCTCGGCGAGCGCGAGCCCGACCCGCGGACCGGAGAGTTCGAGCTCGACCTCGCCGGCCTCCGCTTCCCACCCAACGATCTGCGCCGGACCCTCGCGCAGCAGCTGCTGGTGCTCGCGGCCGCGCGCGAGGCCAGCGGCGCGGTCGCCGACGGGCTCGCGCGCGAGCGCAGCGGCGTGTTCATGGGTCTCGAGCCCGACGCCGAGATCTGCCGCCACGGCGCGCGCTGGCGCCTGGCCGAGCAGCTGCGCCAAGCTGGGGTCGAGCCGCGCTCGCACACGGCGTGGCTCGAGCGGGCCCGTGAGGCGCTCGTCGGCCCGCTGAGCGCCGCGGGGGTCGTCGGGACCATGCCCAACATCCCCGCCAACCGGATCAACGCCCAGCTCGATCTCGGCGGCCACAGCTGCACGGTCTTCGATGGCGAGTCCTCGGGTCGGCGGGCGCTCGAGCTCGCGAGTCGGGCGCTGCGCCACGGTGAGCTCGACAGCGCGTTGGTCTGCGCCGTCGACCTCAGCTGCGAGGAGGTCCACGCGAGCGCGCTCGCGGCCGTCGAGGCGGGCAAGGAGCAAGCCGAGCCCGGCGACGCGGCCGTGGTCTTGGTCCTGCGCCGTCTGAGCGAGGCCCGGCGCGCGGGCGAGCGCGTGCTCGCCGTGCTCGACGCCGACCTGTCAGACAGCGGCTCCGCGGGCGAGCGCCTCGAGCCCGAGGCCTACCGCTTGCGCGAGCGCTTCGGTCGGAGCTGGGCGGGCGGAGATCTGCGCGATCTGTGCGCTGCGGTCCTCGCTGGCCGTCGCGCCTCGCTGCCCGACGCTCGTCCGTGGTCCGGACCACGGCGCATGCGAGTCCCCGGTCCGTCCGGTGGCGCCGACCTCATCTTGCATCCGCGCCTGGCCGCCCCCGAGCTGCTGGTGTTCGCGGCCGCGAGCGAGGCCGAGCTCGCTCGCGCGCTCGCCGACGCACGACCCGGGGGCGAAGGCCCGTGCCGCGCGGTGATCGTCGCCCACGGCCCCCACGAGCGCGCGGCGAGGATCGAGCGGGCCCGCCGTCAGCTCGAGGACGGGCGCCCGAGCGGGCCCGGCGTGTTCGTGCGCCGCGAGCCGATCGATGGCCAGCTCGCGCTGGTCTTCAACGGCGCGGGCGCGGCCTACTCGGGCATGGCCCGGCCGCTGCTCGACGCGATCCCCAAGCTCGGCCGCGAGCTCGCGGCGCGCAGCCCCGAGCTGGCCGCGGCCTTCGACGCGCCGTGGCCAGACGCCGCCGACATCTCGCCGCTGCAGCAGCTGTGGGCCAGCTCCTTCGTGTCGCAGCTCCACGCGCGGGTCAGCCTGGACCTGCTCGGCCTCCGGCCTGACGCGCTGATCGGCTACTCGTCTGGCGAGAGCAACTCGCTGTTCGCGAGCGGGATCTGGACCGACCACGACGCGATGGTCGCCGCGTGCCGCGAGTCCGGCGTGTTCACGGGGGAGATCGGCGGCGAGCTCCGGGCGGTCGGGCGCGCCTGGGCCTGCGACGATCCTCGCTGGGAGACCTGGACGGTGCTCGCGCCGATCCCCGAGATCGAGGCCGCCGTGGCGGTCGAGCCCCGGGTCCACCTCTCGGTCATTCACCACGACAACGAGGGCATCGTCGCCGGCGATCCCGAGGGCTGCGCGCGGGTCCGGGCGGCGCTCGGCGAGGCTCGCTGTCTGCGGCTGGGCTACGACCTCGCCGTCCACGTGCCCGAGCTCGCCGAGATCCGCGACGCGTGGCTCGAGCTGCATCGGCGACCCGTCCGCCCCCGCGCGGATCTGCGGGTCTACTCGGGCGCGCACGCGGGCGCCTACGAGCCGAGCAGCGAGGCCTGCGCCGCGGCGATCCTCGGCCAGGCCGATCGGCGCCTCGACTTCCGCGCGGTGATCGAGCAGGCCTACGCCGACGGCGTGCGCGTGTTCGTCGAGCAGGGCCCGCAGGGGGCTTGCAGCCGATGGATCCGCGAGATCCTCGGTCCCCGCGACGCCGTGGTCGTGGCCCTCGATCGCAAGGGCGGCGGGATCGAGGTCGTGGTCGAGGCCGCCGCCGCGCTGATCGCCGCGGGCGTGCCGTGCTCAGCGGATGCGCTCGTGACGAGCCGTGCCCCGTCGCGCGCGGCCTCGGGTCACGTGCTGCGCTTCGACGCTCACCCGCCCTCGGTGCGCCTGGAGCTCCCGGCGAGCCCCGCCAGCCCCGAACAGTCTGACCCCAAGCACGGATCCAACCCCACCATGACGACCGCCGCGCAGTCGCTTCAGATCATGCCTCCCGCTCCGACGCTGCCGGCCACCCACGCCGCCGCGCCAGCCTTGACGGGCGCGCCGGTCTCGACGCCGCCCGCTCACCCGCCGACGCCAGCACCGACGTCGACGCCGAGCCCGACGCCGAGCCCGACCCCGGCGGCCGCGAGCCCCGTCGCGCCGCCGCGCTCGAACTCAGCCGCGGCGGTCGTCCAGGCCCAGCTCGCCGAGCTCGGGCACCAGCAGCGGATCTTCGTCGAGCAGCAGGCGGCGCTGCATCAGCAGTTCCTGGCCGTTCACGAGCGCAGCATGGGTCTGCTGGCCGCGGCCGCCCGGGGCCGCGGACCGGTCGCCGCGCCGAGCCCGGTCGCCGCGCCGAGCCCGGTCGCCGCGCCGAGCCCGGTCGCCGCCCCGAGCTCGGTCGCCGCGCCGATCCCGGTCGCCGCGCCGACTCCCGTCGCCGCGCCGACTCCCGCCGCCGCGCCGACTCCCGTCGCCGCGCCGACTCCCGCCGCCGCGCCGCGACCCGCCCAAGTCGCGCGCCCCAAACCAACTCAGCCCCGCCCCAAACCCAAGTCTCCCGAGCTCGCGCCGCCGACCCAAACGGGCCCGCGCCCGCCGATCGGGCCGACCTTCGATCGGGCCGCGCTCGAGATCCACGCGAGCGGACGGATCTCGGACATCTTCGGCCCGGCCTTCGCCGGTCAAGATCGCTACGGGCAGCAGGTCCGCATGCCCGAGCCGCCGCTGCTGCTCGCCGATCGCGTGACCGGCCTCGACGCCGAGCCGATGTCGATGAAGCTCGGCACGATCTGGACCGAGACCGACGTCCGCGCCGACGCCTGGTACCTCCACGACGGTTACATGCCCGGCGGCATCATGATCGAGTCGGGCCAGGCCGATCTGCTGCTGATCAGCTACCTCGGGGTCGACGCCGAGAACCAGGGCGAGCGCGTCTATCGCCTGCTCGGGTGCACGCTGACCTACCACGGCGGCCTCCCGCGGGTGGGCGAGACCCTGGCCTTCGACATCCACCTCGACGGGCACGCCAAGCAGGGCGGCACCCGGCTGATGTTCTTTCACTACGACTGCCACATCGACGGCCAGCCGCGCCTGTCGGTCCGCAAGGGCCAGGCCGGCTTCTTCACCACGGCCGAGCTCGCCGCGTCCGAGGGCTGCCTGTGGCGGCCCGAGGATCAGGACATCGTGCCCGAGCCGCGCCTCGATCCGCCGGCTTTGACCTGCACCCACAGCTCGCTGAGCCCCGCCCAGCTCCAGGCCTTCAGCGAGGGGCGACCGTGGGATTGCTTCGGCGCGGGCGGCGACGCGCGCGACGGCTGGGACTTCGCCAAGACCCACACCCGGACGCCGCGGATCCAGGGCCAGCGGATGCTGTTCTTCGATCGCGTCGATCGTCTCGAGCCGCGGGGCGGCCCGTGGGCTCGGGGCTACCTGAGCGCGAGCACGACGATCACCCCCGACCACTGGTTCTTCGACGGCCACTTCTTCAACGACCCCTGCATGCCGGGGACCTTGATGTTCGAGGGCTGCCTCCAGACCATGGCGGTGTTCCTGGCCAGCTTGGGCTACACGATCCGCCGCGACGGCTGGCGCTTCGAGCCGGTCCAGGACGAGCCCTTCGCGCTCAGCTGCCGCGGGCAGGTGACGCCCGAGGCCAGGCACCTGCGCTACGAGGTCTTCGTCGAGGAGGTCATCGCGGGCCCCGTGCCGACGATCTACGCCGATCTGCTGTGCACCGTCGACGGGCTCAAGGCCTTCCATGCCCGGCGCGTCGGCCTGAGCCTGGTGCCGGCCTGGCCCCTCGACGAGGGCCACCCGCTGGTCACCGACGGGCCCGCGGACCCCACGCAGGTCGCGACGGCTGGCGAGTTCGCGTTCGACTATCCCTCGATGCTGGCCTGCGCCCAGGGCCGGCCGACCGCCGCGTTCGGGCCGATCTACGCCCGCTTCGACAGCCCCGAGACCGTCGCGCGTCTGCCCAACCCGCCCTACCACTTCATCAGCCGCGCCGTCGCGATCGACGGTCAGATCGGCGAGCTGCGCCCGGGCATGAGCGTGGAGGTCGAGTGGGACGTCGGCGGCGGCGGAGCCTTTGGCCCGTGGTACCTGGCCGAGAACGGCTGCCGCACGGTGCCCTTCGCGGTCCTGCTCGAGGCCGCGCTGCAGCCTTGCGGGTGGCTGGCCAGCTACATGGGCTGCGCGCTGTCGTCGAGCGAGTCGCTGATGTTCCGCAACCTCGACGGCACGGGCACGCTCCACGCCGAGCTGCTCGACGGCGCGGGCACGCTCCGGACCCGGGTCAAGAACACGAGCTTGTCGAAGACCGCGTCGATGATCATCGTCGGCTTCGAGGTCGAGTGCCGCGACGGCGAGGTCCTGGTCTACTCGATGACCACGGTGTTCGGCTTCTTCCCGGCCGCGGCCTTCGAGGATCAGGCCGGGCTGCCGACGAGCGCCGCGCAGCGTCGCGCGCTCGAGGCCCCGAGCGAGCGCAGCTGGGCGCTCGACGGGACCCGCGCGACGCCGGGCCGGGCGCGGATGGCCCGGCCGATGCTGCTGATGCTCGATCGGGTGACCCGCTTCGATCCCGAGGGCGGCGCGGCCGGGCTCGGCGCGGCGCGGGCCGAGAAGGACGTCGACCCCGACGAGTGGTTCTTCAAGGCCCACTTCTTCCAGGATCCCGTCCAGCCCGGCTCGCTCGGCATCGAGGCCATGATCCAGCTGCTGCAGTGGACCATGCTCGAGCTCGGGATGGACGCCGACATGGCGGCGCCGCGCTTCGAGCCGATCGCAAGCGGTGAGGCGCTGACCTGGAAGTACCGGGGGCAGGTGGTCCCGAGTAACCGGGTGATCTCGACGACCCTCGAGATCACCTCGCGCGGTCGCGACGAGCGCGGCGCCCTCGCGATCGCGACGGCCTCGCTGTGGGTCGACGGCAAGCGGATCTACGAGGCATCAAATATCGGCATGCGCATCGTCGATGACGCAGAGGTCGGCGACGGGCGCACGATCACGCTGGATCCCGAGCGCGACAGCTGGCTGCGCGACCACTGCCCGACCTGGACCGTGCCCGCGCTGCCGATGATGTCGATGGTCGATCTGCTCGCCCAGGCGACCCGGGCCGATGAGCGCCTCGTCGGCCTGCGCGACGTCCGGGTCAAGGGCTGGCTGGTCCTCGACGAGGCCCGGCGGCTGCGGATCGAGCGAGATCGCGAGCGCGTCGAGCTGCGGGTGATCGAGCCTGACGGGTCCGAGCGCGAGGTTGCGAGCGGGCGCCTGGTCCTCGCGCGGCGCTACGGTGAGCGGCCGCGGCCGCTCGCGCCGCTCAGGGGCGAGCCGATCGCGCTGCCCTACGAGCACGGCGAGCTGTTTCATGGGCCGGCGTTTCAGCTGCTCGAGCAGCTCGTGCGCACGGACGCGGGCGCGTCGTCGATCGTCCGCGTCGACAGCGAGGTCCCGATCGGTCGCCTCGCGCCCGCGCTGCTCGACGTCGCGACCCACGGCATCCCCCACGATCGCCTCGACGCGTGGACCTGGCCCGCCGGCCAGCAGCCCTCGTCGGGCAAGGTCGCGTATCCGGCCTGGATCCCCGAGCTCGAGCTGTTCGGCCCGACGCCGAGCTCCGGCACCCTGCGCTGCGAGGTCCGGCCCTTCGGCGTCGTCGGCAGCCCCGACTTCCCGGCCTTCGAGATCCACCTGATCGGTGACGAGGGGGTCTGGTGTCGCATGCGCCTGGTCGAGGCCTGCTTCCCCAAGGGCCGGCTCGGCAGCGCCGCGCCCCGCGAGCGCCGGGCCTTTCTCCGCGATCACCGGGCCGTCTCGGGGCTGTCGCTCGCGCGCACGGGGCCGACCCAGACCTCGCTGAGCCTCGCCGAGCTCGACGCCAGCGACTGGCTCCCGGGCACCGTCGCCGGCATCTACGGCAGCCGAGATCCCGACGCGGTCGCGCGCAAGGAGCACATCGCGGCGGCCCACGAGCTCCACCCGCGCCACCTCCCCGACGCGCTGCCGCTGACCCGCTTCGAGCTCAGCACCCAGCGCGAGGACGCCGAGCTCGTCGTCCGCGGCCCGGCCTTCGGCGAGCTCGACATCTCTCCGGTGCGCGAGTTTTGGACGCGGTGGTTCGCGCGCGGACCGTGGCCCGTCGAGGATCTCTACTACGGCATGATCGAGCGCTTCGTGCGTCGGGTCGTCATCGAGGATCCGCCGGCTTTCGCGGCGATCGAGGGCCGCAGCACGGTGTTTTTGGCCAACCATCAGGTCGGCGCCGAGTCGCTGCTGTTCTCGGTCATCGCCTCGGCGCTGATCAAGGTGCCGACGGTGACCCTGGCCAAGATCGAGCACCGCCACACCTGGCTGGGCCGCCTGATCGCCCACTGCTTTTCCTACCCCGAGGTCCGCGATCCCAAGCTGATCACCTTCTTCGATCGCGCCGACAAGGCCAGCCTCGGCAAGATCATCGTCGAGCTGGGCGCCGAGATGCGCGGCGCGGGGCGCTCGGTCATGGTCCACGTCGAGGGCACACGCTCGCTGAGCTGCACGACCCCCGTGCTGAAGATGAGCGGCAAGTTCCTCGACATGGCGATCGCGGCTGGCGCCCCGGTCGTGCCCGTGCGCTTCGTCGGCGGCCTCCCGGTCGAGCCGCTCGACCAACGCATCGAGTTTCCGGTCGCCATGGGTCGCCAGGACATCTGGTTTGGGCGCCCGTTGTTGCCGGAGGAGCTCGCGCCGATACCCTACGGCGAGCGCCGCAACCTCGTGATCTCTGCGATCAACGGGCTGGGCCCGGCGGCCGCCGACGAGCGCCCGCTGCCTGGGGATCCCCGCTTCGAGGCCGAGGTCGAGCGCTGGCAGGCCGAGCGTGGCATCGATCGGCCCCACGCGACCCTCTATCGGGTGCTCGCCGAGCTCGACGCCCCCGGCGCCGGGGTCTCGCGACTGCTCGCCGCGGCTCAGGCCGCCGAGCTCGACGCCGACGACTCAGCCGAGGGCCGCTGGCTCGCCGAGCTCGCCCGGCGCCTGCTCGGCTCGTAATTGGCGAATTTCAGCCTTCGAGCTTCTCGACGACGATATCGACGAGTTGCTCGGCCGAGAGCTCCCGGTAGCGGTAGTTACCCTCGAACCACTCGACGATTGGATCGACCTCGCCGTCCTTCGCCTTTCGTGTGAGCCCACGATTGGCGTTTGTGACCTCGCGGAGGCGCGCGCGGACGATGTCGGCGCCTTCCTGATCGCGGTGGTAGTATTTCTTGATCCACCGAAACAGGAAGTAGACCAGGGTCGGATCCGCGGCCTCGAGCTTGCGATCCGACTCGGCCGGATCTGCGAGACCCTGCACGATGCCGCGAAGGAGGACCAGCGTCTCGCGCTTCTCGCGAGCGAACTCGTCGGTGTCCGGATACACGTCTTCCGGGTCAGCCGGGGGTTCGGGCGCGGGCGCGGGCGCGGGGTCTTGCTCGGACTCGGTGGGATCCACGGCAGGGATGATGAGCGCTGGGTGAGGGGAGTGCAAGCAGCGCCGGGGGCGGTATCTCGGCGCTGCTGAGCGGCGCTGGGGAGGGGCGGCGCCTTCGTCCGCTCGGGAGCGGGGCAGGCGAGGGGCCGGGACGCAGGGATCGTCAGCGGTGCTTGCGCGGCTGCGGCGCTCGTGGTTGCTTGTCAGTCTGGCGACGGCGCAGTTGGAGCCGAGGCTTCACCCTGGGTGTTTGAACCCAACATTCGAATTGCGAGGTGACGAGAATCGAGGTGTGCATGTGTACACATTTAGTATCGTGAGTCACTCTGCATGTTCGAATCGTCACCATTGAGAATGGCGCCGTGAACTCGTGGCGTCTCTAGCAGCTAGACTGGCACAAAGATCATTCGCGTTCTGGCGGCGGAGACGCTGTAGGAGATCGTGGGATACTTGATCACGCCTCCAACCCTCGGTTTGGGACCCAGCCAACCGCCCAGGCGCAGCGAGCGTGAGCGTCGCCTGCAGCTCGGGGTGTGAGATATTCTTTCTGATCAAAACTCCCAATACGATCTCTGGATACAGCTGTCGCACCCGTAGTACAGTGTGGTTAAAATGGGGCATGCAGGAGTACACACTGTGACTTTTTTGAACTCTGCGGTACGATGACGGCCACTACCAATCTGTCACTGGAGTCATCATGAGCCACGCCATCGTCATGGGAGGATCGATCGCCGGGTTGTGTGCCGCGGCGGCCCTTGCCAAGAATTTCGACCGAGTCACAGTGCTCGAGCGAGACCCCGAGCCAGGGTTCGAGCCGGGCAAGCGCCGCGGTGTCCCGCAGGGCGGGCACGCCCACGTCTTGCTCCGACGGGGGCAGGAGATCATGGATGGGCTGTTTCCTGGCGCGTTTGATGCGCTCGCTCGCGGCGGGTCGTTTCGCAAGGACCTCGGGACGGCCTTCCGCTGGTTCCAGTTTGGCGAGTGGAAGATGCGCTCGGAGCTGGGGGTCGATGCCTGGTACCAGAGTCGGCCCTTCCTCGAGCACCACCTGCGTCAGAGCTTGATGCGAAACCCCAAGGTCGAGCTGCGCTTCGAGGCGGGGATTGAGCAACCTCTACATGCGCGCGGCAAAGTCTACGGCGTCCGGATGCGTGATGGTTCGGAGCTCGCCGGCGACTTGGTCGTCGATGCGACCGGGCGCGGCTCCCGGTCGACGACCTGGTTGCGTGACTGGGGGTACGGGGCCGTTCCTGAGCAGCGCGTCAAGATCGGGATGGGCTATGTCTCCGGCGTGTTCGAGCCTGCGGCGGACTCCGAGCCCGTCAGGGGGGCGGTGGGGGTCTACCAGCACGCGCCAGTGTCCAAGCGGCTCGGTCTCGCGTTTCCCCTGGAGGGGGGCCGGGTGATGGTGACGCTCTGTGGATATCACGGAGATCATGCGCCCTCGGACATTGAAGGCTTTCGGGCGTGGGCCGGAACGTTGCTTCGCCCGGACATCAGCGATGTGTTGGCGGGGGCGACCTTGATTGGCAAGCTGCGCAAGTCAACCTTCCCCGAGCAGATCCGGCGCTGCTACGACCGGATGCTCAGGCTCCCCAACCGCTACCTCGTGCTCGGGGACGCGATGTGTTGCTTCGATCCAACCTTTGGCCAGGGCATGGTCGTCTCGGCGATCCAGGCGTCGGAGCTCGCCGCGTTCAAGGGATTTCGTGGCCGCCCCAACACCTCAACGCGGCGTCTGCAGCGACGCTTGTCTCGGACGACGGTGCTGCCGTTCACGATGACCGCGAACGAGGCCCACCGCTGGCCCGAGACAACGGGGTGGACGCCTGCATTGGGTGGGGTCCAGCGCGCCTACATCGGCAAGGTGTATGACGGCGCGAGTCACGACCCGGTGATCTACCGCGCGCTGGTGGAGACCATGCACTTCCTCGCGCCCCCGACCGCGCTGTTTCGGCCGCGGCTGGCGTGGCGGGTCCTGACGGCCCAAGCGCCGGAGGCCAAGCCGGAGGTGAGGCCGGAGGTGAGGTCTCCGGCCAAGCCGGCGGCCGCGGCCTTCGTCGGTGAGCTGTCCTCTGGCGTGCGCCAGGCGGGTCCCTGAGCCGCGGGCGCGTTTGGACCGTGGCCAGCACCTTCGCCAACAAGCGCGTGTTCATCACGGGCGGCTCGAGCGGCATCGGTCGGGCGCTCGCGTGGCAGCTCGCGGCCGAGGGCGCGCACGTGTGCATCGCCGCCCGCGGTCAGGCGGGGATCGACGAGACCATCGCCGAGCTCGAGGCTCGGGCCGCTTCGCCGACGCAGATCCTGTTCGGCGTCGCGGTCGACATCGGCGATCGTGAGGCCGTGGGCGCGGCTGTCGGCCGCGTGCTCGAACGCCTCGGCGGCCTCGATCTGTTGATCAACAACGCGGGCATCGCCCACCCCGCCGCGTTCCTCGACACCCCCGACGAGGTCTTTGACGCGATGATGCGGGTCAACTACTTCGGCACCGTCCACGTCACGCGCGCGCTCGTACCCGCGATGATCGAGGGCGGCGGCGGTCAAGTAGCGATCGTCTCTTCGCTGGCCGGTGTCGTCGGGATCTACGGCTACACCGCCTACGCCGCCAGCAAGTACGCGGTCCGGGGCTTCGCCGAGTGTCTGCGCCAAGAGCTCATGCAGCACGGTATCGGCGTGAGCGTGGTGTTTCCGCCCGACACCGACACGCCGCAGCTCGAGCGGGAGAGCCGGACCAAGCCGCCCGAGACGGCCGCGCTCGCGGGCACGGTCAAGCCCCTCAGCGCCGAATTCGTGGCCAAGACGATCCTCGCCGGACTGAGCCGGCGACGCTTCCACGTGATCCCGGGGCTGGCCTCGAAGCTGATCTACTTCGCGGCCGGGCGCTTTCCTGTGATCACCAGGCTGGTCCTCGATCGCGACCTTCGCCGCTTTCAACGGCGGGCGCGAGCGCTGGCCCGCGGCGACGAGTGACACGCTCGGGGGTCGAGATCACGGCTTCGCACGAAAGGCGCGGGCCTCGTCGAGCGCAGGGCTCACGACCGTGAACCGGCCATGCAGCTCGGCTTGGAGCGCCGCGAGAGCGGCCTTGTACTTTTGGCCCTGAAGCTCGCGGACCAGGTCGGCGCGCACGGCCTCGAAGGGCAGAGGCCCGGCGGGGTAGTGGCCGAAAGACTTGATCACGTAGTAGCCCTTGTCCGACTTGATCGGCTCGCTGAGCTGCCCCGGCTCGAGGGCGAAGGCCGCCTCGGCGTACTCCCCGACCATCTGTCGCCGAGGAAACAGGCCCATGTCGCCGCCTCGGAACGCCCCGGGACCCTCGGACCACTCGCGCGCGAGCTCGTTGAAGTCGACGCCCGGGGCCAGCGCCGCCTCGCGCAGGGCCGCGGCCCGAGCCTTGGCGGCTGCGTCCCACTTTGCGAGCTGCTCTGGCGTCGCGGACTCGCGCTGGTCGGGCATCAGCGGCTGGATCTTCTCGTCGCCGACCCGGGGGCCGTAGGTGATGAGGATGTGCGAGGCCCGGACCAGCTCCGCGGGCGCGACGAGCTTGTCGCGCGCGGCCTCGTAGGCGGCCCGGAGCTCGGCCTCGGTCGGCTCGAGGGTGAGGCCGCGGGCCTCGAACAGGGCCCGCTCGCGGACGTAGACGACGTTGGCCTGGTGGCGGATCTCGACGGTCTGACCGACGCGGGCCAGCCACGCGGGCCAGTCGCGGATGTGTCGGCGGCCGCTCTCTTCTTGGGCGGCGAGGGCCTCGGGGGTGGCATCGACGCCGCTGCGCTCGGCCTCGAGCTCGAGCAGCTTGGCCCAGACCAGCTCCTCGATGATCTTCTCGCGCTGCATCGCCTGGTAGGGCGCGGGGATCTCTCCGTCGGTCCGGCGGGCGAGGATCTGCGCCGCGCCGGGCTCGTAGCGGGCGTCGAACTCGCTGCGGGGGATCTCGTGGCCGTCGACGGTGGCCACGACCTCGGGCAGGGGCGCGAGCGTGGGCTTGGTCTTGGTGACCACGCCCGAGGCCTCGGGGCTGGCTTCGGGCGTGGCTTCGGCGTTGGCCTCGGGGGTGGCCTCGGGGGTGGCGTCTTGCGTCGCCGCGCTCTCGCTGCCCCCGCCCGAGCGACAGGCGAAGACGGCGAGGAGGCTGACGACGCACAGGCGCGTGGCTGTGCGGGGGAGGGTGACCACGGCGACGCTAGAGGTACTTTTCAACGAGCCCAACCGCGGGGTAGGGGTTGGCGTCGGTGCTGTCGGCCGGCCCCGGGAAGAACTCGATGTGCATGGTGGGATCGAGCAAGAAGAAGTGCGGGAAGGCCGGGCCCATGAAGCGGTTGCGGAGCTCGAGATCCGCGTCGACGAGGAGCGGGATGTAGGCGTCTTGGTGGATCTCGTACCAGGTCGTCACGTCGGCGATCGTCGGCGGGGAGCCGTCGTTGGCCTCGACGAGGAAGGTCATCCACCAGATCTGGAGGCCGTGAACCTTTCCGCGGACGCTCGGGTACAGCTCCTGGATCCACTCGGTGTCGGGGCTGTCGACCCCGGAGATCCAGTTGGCGACGTTGTGGCACGGGCCGCACCACTGGGCCGAGAGATCGAAGATGAAGTACGCGGCCTGGTTGGTCTCGTTGATCGTGAAGTTGGTGAAGTCGTAGAGGTCGACCATGTCACCGTGGTGATCGAGGAACGAATCGCGGGGGAAGGCCGTGCCGACCTGGGTGTTGGTCGTCTCCCAGCTGCCTTGCTCGAGCTCGTTCTTGTCGGGGTTGTAGGGCCAAAAGCCGGTGTAAATCCGGCTGTCGTAGTCGAGCGGATCCGTGCCCTCGTTGATCTCCCACAGGTCCCAATAGTTGTCGCCGTCGGTGTCCTTCTTGGCTGGATCCGTGCCGAGCTCGGCTTCCTCGTCGTCGGTCAGGCCGTCTGCGTCGGTGTCGAGGGGGGCTGCCTCGCCGGTCTCGCCCGTGTCCGCCGAATCGCCGGTCTCGCCCGTGCTTCCGTCGTCGTTCAGGCCTCCGTCGTCAGCGCCGTCACAGCCCGCGAGCGAGAGCGGGAGAAGAAGAATTCCGATGAGCAGGAGACGACTTGTGTGCATTTTGGTGGCCGATGGGGGGACGCGCCTTACACGCAGATCTACCACAAAAACCGGAGTCTGGGGTCGCTGTGGGCGGGAGCGCGGAGCGCAGGTGTGAGGTTTCGGACGGATCGGTCTTGAACGACGCGAAGCCGTGGAAGCCCGGGCTCGCGACCGGCCGGTCAACCCCGGCGGTGGCCCCTCGTGTCAGCCGAGTCGAGGAGGTCGAGGCCTTGCGAATCTTCCATTCCTAAGATGGATCCGATACGCTGCGAAGCGGACGAAGAGCCCATGCGCGACCTCCACACCTCACGTACGAGCCTACCGCGCTGGCAGGTACCCGGGCTCGTCGCGCTGGTTTGCGCCAGTCTCGGATGTATCCCGTCCTTCCCGCCCTGCGACTGTAGCAAGGCCGGCGATACAGGCGGCGGTCCGGCCGATTACCCGGACTTCGAGTTTTTGGATCGCTCGGTCGACTGCGCGATCCCGCTGGCGAGCGGCGGCGGGGGCGACGGCGGGACGGACACCGGTACAGAGGACGGCGGCGGCGGCGAGGAGCTCGCCTGCGGCTACCCAGCCGGCCCCTACGGGTTCAACCTCGGCGAGACCTTCGAGAACCTGGTCATGTTCGACTGCATGGCCAATCAGGTCCAGATCGCCCAGTACCTCCCCCAGGAGGGGCTGCCGGAGGTCGAGACCCGCGGCGTCGTGTTCGGGCTCGGAGCGATCTGGTGCGATCCCTGTCGGATGGAGGGCGAGGAGTGGGCCGCCGACTTCGTCGACGAGTACGCGTCCGAGGGCATCCAGTTCATTCAGGCCCTCGACGAGGGCGCGGCCGGGAGCCCGGTCCTGCCCGCGAGCTGCGAGGGCTGGAGCAGCACGGTCGTCGACGACAAATTCCCGATCGTCTACGTCGAGGAGGTCGCGGGGCTGCGCTCGAAGATCGAGCTCATGCCCAACGAGCCGATCCCCTTCACGCTGATCTTCGACGCCAACGCCAACATCATCTTTCGTCGAACCGGCGGGGTCGTCGACGCCGACATCCTGACCGCCCAGATTCAATCCCTGATCAACGATCCCTATGGCGACATCTGAGCTCCCACAATCCCCGGCCCGCGTATTGGCGCGTTCTCTAGCGACGCTCGCTGTCTGCGGGTCGATGACCCTCGCCGGCTGCGATGGTCAGGGCGCGACCGCGACGCCAACGGACGTCTACGCCAACCTCGGCATCAGCCTGGCCAACCTCGACGGCGACGAGACCGAGCTGGTCAGCGAGACCAAGGGCGACGTCCACGTGCTGGCGTTTTGGGCCACGTGGTGCGTGCCGTGCACCGGTGAGCTCGCCAAGCTCGAGGGCATCCACAATCGGCTCGAAGCTCGGGGCCTCAACATCTACGCGATCAGCATCGACGGACCGGACACGATCTCGCGCGTCCCCGGCTTCGCCTCCCAGGAGAACTGGACCTTCCCGGTTCTCTACGATCCCGAGACCCAGCTGCTCGCGCGCTACAACCCCAAGGGCGACATTCCCTTTTATGTCGTGCTCGACGCCGACGGCAACATCATCAAGTCCCACCAGGGCTACGTGAAGGGTGATGAAGTCAAGCTCGAGCAGTTCCTCACGGAGCAGCTGCCGGCCGAGTGATGGCCGCGTCGACTCGCCCGCGGGGCAAGTGGACGATTGCTTGGGTCCTCGGTCTGACCCTCGCACCGGGGCTTGCCCGAGCCGCGCCGCCCGAGGCCGATCGCGTCGATCCGAGCGACTCGGAGGCTCCCGAGCCCGATGTCGACGCGCCGGTCGATGTCGACGCGCCGGTCGATGTCGACGCCCCGGTCGATGTCGACGCGCCGGTCGATGTTGACGCCCCGGTCGATGTCGACGCCCCGGTCGATGTGGATGCTGCGGACGCTCCGGCGGACTCCGAGTCGCCTGTCGACGCGGACCCAGCCGTGGACCCGGCCCCAGCCGTGGACCCGGCCCCGCCCGTAGACCCAGACCCTGCAGACGCCGCGTCGGGCGAGGCCGAGACCGCCCCGGCCGAGCCGGAGCCTCCCGCGCCCGTGCTCGACGAGCAGCACGATGTCGAAGCCGACGTCGAAGCCGATGAGCACGGCGATGACGTCCCGCACCCGCCGAACCCGAAGATCCCGCCGGCCGGCAACACCCAGATATGGTTTCGGTCGACGACCTTTCTCGACTACTTCGGCAACAACTACGACAACCCGACCAATAACGACCAATTCTACGCGCTCGTCAATTACATCAACTTCGGCAGCGACACGCGGCTGAAGAAGAACTGGGAGATCTCGACGATGGTCCGGGTGGACACGCACAACGTGTTCAACGCCAAGGATCAGCCGCTGTGCGACACCGACAACAGCTACCCCGACCAGATCAGGGAGACGATCCCCGACCCGGGCAATCCGGGCGGGCGAATCGACAACCCCGAGTACGATCCCGACGTCGCCGACAACCCTGACCTCGCGATCACCGAGACCGAGCGGGCCCAGTGTAACTTCGGCTCAGACTATCGGATTGAGCGCTTTCAGCTCCGGTTTGGAAACAAGTACTTCAAGGTCACCGGCGGCGACTTCAACGTCAACTTTGGCCAGGGCATTGGGCTTGCGATCCGCAAGATCGCCGACATCGGGGTCGACGCCACGATCAAGGGCGGGCGCGTCGACATCGACACCAAGTACCTCGACATCACCGCGATCGGTGGCGTCGCCAACCGCCAGCAGAGCGACTTCGCGACCCGTCAGCTGTTTCGCGACCCCGGCTACCCCCACGCGCTGTGCGAGAACACCCCGGGGCTGCGCAGCAACAAGTACGGCAACCCGTACTGGACGATGTGCTCGGACATCATCTCGGGCGGGCGCTTCGACGCCAAGCTCCCGGGCAAGGTCACCCTCGGCGGTCACTACGTGTTCGTGTGGTTCGGCGACAAGGTCGACTCGATCCAGCACGACGGCCTCCACCTCGTCGGCGGCGACATCAGCCGCAAGCGCATCGGCAAGCACTGGGATCTGTTCGCTGGGGTCACCGGCTTGCTGCGCAACCCCCAGCACAAGACCTACTACCCCGAGTACGTCGAGAACGGCATCGCCGCGTACCTCTCGAACTCGCTGACCTTCGGCAACACCTTCGTGTTGATCGAGGGCAAGTACTACGACAACTACACCGTCGCCAAAGACACCGCGGCGACCACCGTCCAGTACATCCAGGCCCCGACCCTCGAGCGCGCCGACCAGATCATCCCGGCCGCGAGCAACACGGCCGGCGGTCGGATCCTGGTCGAGCACACCCTCGACAAGTCTCGCGTCACGCTGCTCGGCAACTACCTCGGCTACGCCTACGCGCTGATCAACGACGAGGACATGTTCGACCCCAAGGTCGGCGAGATGGCCCACCACGCCTACCTCGGCCTGCGCTGGCGCGACATCGAGCGGGGCAGCGAGGTCCAGGCCTACGCGGGCTACCGGTGGGAGGGGTTCCAGCGCGCCCCCGACGAGGACACCAAGCCCTACACCCGCAAGCTGCCCCACGGCGAGTTCTACATCAACCAGCAGGTCGGCAAGACTCGCGGCGTGGCCCACTCGCTGTCGCTGCGCTGGGAGTGGCGCTACGAGCGGGTCCAAAAAGGTGGCGCGCCGCCCAAGCAGTTCCACCGCGGCAACCTGATCCTCGGCTACGGGATGTCTCCGTGGCTGACCTTCGCGTTCATCGGCGGGTACTCGAGCGAGTTCCCCTCGCTCGGCGGCGAGCTCCACGAGCAGCCTTGCGTTGGCCAGTGTCTGCGCAAGCCCCACCTGTGGCCGGGCGGCGAGCTTCGGCTCAACTTCCTCGAGTCCTCGTTCCTGCGCGTGTTCGTTGGCCGTCAGGTCGGCGGCTTGCTGTGTGTCAACGGCTCGTGCCGACAGCTGCCCGACTTCGAGGGCGTCCGCATGGACCTCATCCTGAGCTTCTAGCAGCCCGGGGTACCGCGCCTGGCGCCGGTCAAAAAAGGTTAGAGTGCGGGGCATGACGCGTTCATGGCTTGCCCCGCTGTCTCTGATCTTTGCCTTCGCCTGCACTACCGAGGAGCTGGGCGACGGGGCCGATGGAGCCGACGAGTCGACGACGGACGCGATGGACGGGACCGACGAGACCGACGGCGCCGACACCGAGATGACCGGCGACGGCGACGGCGACACGGGGGCCGAGGTCATAGCGACCCTCGACGGCGTGATCACGGACATGGCCGGGGCGCCCTTGCCGACGCCGGGGCTGCAATTTTGTGGCCCGGTCGACGAGGAGACCGGCGACGTCCTCCTGTGCATCCCGGTCCCGGTCGAAGCCGACGGCGGGTTCGAGATCCAGGCGATGCTCGCTGGGCTCTGGAACCTCAAGGTTGTCCACGGGTCCGTCGACGGCCGCTACTTCACGGGCCAGGCCTTCCAGGTCACCGTCAACGAGGGCGACGCCCTCGACTTCTCGATGCCGCCGATCGTCGTGCCCGAGACGGCCGAGGTCACGGATCTGAGCGCTGCCATGGGCGAGGTCGCGGTCACGATCGACGACGCGCTCTCAGTCTCGATCGACCCCTCGCTCGCGCAGTCGCCCGACTTCCAGCAGCCGGCCGAGCTCGGCGGGCTCGCGGTCCCCGAGGAATTCTGGCGCGTCTCGGAGGTCGACGGCGGCTCGGTCATCGCCGCCTGGTCCTTCTCGCCCTTCGGGGTCAAGTCGACCGAGGGTGGGTTCGGATTCACGATCGACAGCAGCCTCGGCCTCGCGGCCGACGAGACCGTGACCTTCTACGAGATCGTCAAGGACAACGGTGAGCTCCACGAGGTCGCGACCGGCACGGTCAACGGCGACGCCTCTGCGATCGACATCGTCCCGACCGGCGTCGGGCTCCACGAGCTGACCTGGCTGCTCGCCGTCCACTGAGCCCGCTGGCGAGGCGCGCGTCGCCGCAGCGGTGCGCGCCCATCCTGCTCGGCCCGATCTCGAGCTGAGCTCGGCCTCAGCCGCCGTAGTTGGCGGTAGCCGCGGCGAGGGACTCGGAGATGCCCGTGGCCTCGATGTTGAAGTCCGCGTCGACGAGCACGCCGGAGGGCACGCCGCCCATGTGGATCGGGCTGAGGTAGATCCACAGCGGCTCGTCGCCATTTTGACCGGGCGTCGCGTCGCCGATCAGGTAGACGTGCTCGTTCGGGTACATCATCTCCCAGGCCTGGAGATCCTGGACGCTGGTCTCGCCGAAGTCGATGAAGTTGTCGAGCAGGACCTCGACGAACTCGAGGGTGCCGGCCTCGAGCCCGGCGCGGATCGACTCGACGTCGAAGGAGCTGGCCTGGCCGGCCATCCCGGCCGCGAGATCGTTGCAGGGGCCACACCAGGCGCCGCTGATGATCAGCAAAAAGGGCGTGCCCTCGAGCTCGCAGTAGTCCCACTGCTCGCCGAGGTCGTTGAACCCGGCCCAGTGCGAGATGGGCTGGCCGATCTGAGGCGAGCCGGCCGGCGCCTCCGCGCCCATGCACGCCGCACCACCGCCAGTGTCGCCGTCGCCTGAGTCGCCGTCGCCGGAGTCGCCGTCGCCGTCGCCCGAGTCGCCGTCACCTGAGTCGCCGTCGCCTGAGTCGCCGTCGCCTGAGTCGGCGTCGCCGTCACCTGAGTCGCCGTCGCCGTCACCTGAGTCGCCGTCGCCTGAGTCGCCGTCGCCGTCGGTCTCAGCGTCAGCGTCGACGCCCAGATCCGTCAGGTCGTCGGCGCCCTCCTCGGTACACGCGGACAGCGCCAGTGCGGTGGACATGAACGCGATCGAGAGGTGGCGCAGCTTCATGCCGCCATCATGACCTGAAATGGGCCGTGTTTTCGGTGCGAAACCGAAGAACGCGCAATTTAGGTGCGTTCGCTGCTTATCTGGGTATCAGGGGTTTTGGAACGTTGTGTGCGTGAGTTGCGCGACGTGTTCAGTCGACCGTGGGTGCCTCGGGCGGGTGCACGGCGTCGGGGACCTTCTTGGTCAGGGTCTTGGCGTCGATGACCTTCTTCTCGAGCAGCAGGTCACGCAAGGCGCTGAGCTCGTCGCGGTGCTCGCGGATGATCTGGCGGGCGCGCTCGCGCTCGCGGTCGAGCAGCGCACGAATCTCGCTGTCGATGATCTCGCGGGTGCGCTCGGACAGCGGCTCGTCGCGCTCGAAGGTGCGGACCTCGAGCGCGCCGCTGGGCTGAAGGCCGTAGCTTTGGATCAGCGCGTGGGCGATGCTCGTGGCCCGCTCGATGTCGTGGCCCGAGCCGATCGTCAGGCGCCCGAGCAGCTCCTCCTCGGCCTCGCGCCCGCCGAACAATGTCGCGATCGAGTCGACGAGCTGGTCGTGGGTCACGACGTACTTGTGCGCCGGATCGGCGTAGCGCACGAAGCCCAGCGCGCCGGTCAGATCGCCGCGGATCGAGATGCGATCGATCGCCGGCGAGTGCTTGGTGTGGAGGGCCACGATCGCGTGGCCGCACTCGTGGGTCGCGACGACGAGCTCCTCCTCCGGGGTCAGCTTGGGCAGATCGAGGTTCGCGGTCAGGGCCAGCTCGACGTCGGCGATCGTGGTTTCGTCGGTTCGGGCGTCGCGGAGGCGCTGGCGGGCGATCGAGCGGCACAGGGCCTGGATGTGGTCGCCGCTCCAGCGCCCGGTCACGGCGTCGCTGCCCTCGATCGGGTGGCCGGTCTGGCGGGTCGCGTGGGTCAGGGCGTCCTCGCTCATGGCCAGGCCGAGGCGCTGGTTGTAGATCTCGAGGATCGCCTCGCGGTCCTCGGCTTTGGGGTAGGGGATGTGGAGGTGAAACTCGAAGCGGCCCGGTCGCAGCAGGGCCGCGTCGAGGGACTCGACGAAGTTGGTCGTGCCGATCACGAAGACCATCTCGTTGCTGCGGAACCCGTCCATCTCGGTCAGCAGCTGGTTGACCATCGAGTGCTCGACGCCCGAGCCCGCGTAGGTCCCGCGCTGCGACGCGAACGAGTCGAGCTCGTCGAACACGATCAGCGAGGGCGCGCTCTGGCGGGCCTGGATGAAGATCCGGCGGAGGTTCTCCTCGCTCTCGCCGACCCAGCGGCTCTTGAGCTCGGGCCCGTTGACGACCTGGACCGCGGCCCCGAGCGCCGAGGCGATGGCCTTGGCGAACAGAGTCTTGCCCGTGCCGGGCGGGCCCCAGAAGATCATTCCGCGCGGGATCAGGCCCTCGATCCTGGCGATCTCTTTGGGATCCTCCAGGGCCTCCTTGCGCTTGATGATGTCGAGGATGTCCTCGGTGATCTTCTTCTTGACCTCGGCGTAGCCGCCGATGTCCTCGGTCAGGGACAGCTCGGGGACCGAGAGCTCGCCGTCGAGGGTCGCCTGGCGGATCTGGGCCCAGACCGGGCTCGAGTCGTCGGGGTAGTCCTCGCCCTCGAGTGAGGCGAGCAGCTGGCGCAGGCGGATCGCGTGGACGCCCGAGACCTGCTTGTAGAGCTTGTAGACGTCGAGCCCGCCGCGGCCGAGCTTGCGGGACTCTCGCTGCGTGACCAGGTGGCCGAGCCGCTCGCGCGAGACCCCGATGATGCTGATGCGGTGCTGAAACAGGTTGGCGATGACCTTGGGCAGGTTGAACGAGGGATCGCGGAAGCCCAGCCACAAGATGTTGGGGTTCTCGTAGAGCAGCGCGACGACCTCGCGCGCCTCGGAGGTCAGCGCGCCGCTCGAGGTCGTGAGCAGATCGAGGTGCGGGAGGACCATGACGTGACGGGCCTCGTCCTCGCCGTGGGTGCCGCCGCGGACCGCGTCACGGAGCTGGCCGAGCATCGTCGGGACCAGGCCCATCGGCATCTGGCCGGGCTGCTGGGCGACGCGGCCGTCGATGTAGTTGCAGCGGATCTGCTGGCGACGCAGGCGCCCGCGCAGGCCCGCGTAGAAGAAGCCGACCAGGCCCTTGTCACACTCGACGAGGACCGGGAGGCCGCGGACGAGGGCCTCGCACGCGCGGGTCAGCTCGTTGGGGTAGGCGGCCTCGACCGCGGCCAGGAGCGAGAGCTCGTCGGGCAGCTGTTGTTCGGGGATGGTCATCAGATCTTCACGCGGATCGTCAGCGAGCCGGTCTCGGGGTCCTCGCTGACCTCCTGGACCTCGCCGATCGAGGCGGCCTTTTGCTTGAGGGCCTCGGCGGTCACGCGGTTGCTGATCTGATCGAGCTCGCGGCGCAGGTCACCGAGCTTGCCCTCGAGCGTGGACGTGACCTTCGCCTGGAGGTTCTTCTCGCGCTCGCCGGCCTCGGCCTCGAGCTCGTCTTCGAGCGCCTGGCGCCCGCGCTCGCGGGTCGTCGCGTCGTTCTCGGCGTAGGCTCGAATGAGCCGCTCCTTGGTGATGTCGAGGTCGGTGTCGGCCGAGGCCGAGACCGTGACCGTGGACGCCTGGGGATCGACGCGGACCTCGACGCCGTCCTCGTCGGCCCGGACCCACTGGCCGTCCTCGCGCTGCTCGAAGCCCGCGCCCTCGAGCTCGCGCTCGAGCAAGGCCGCGGTCTGCTCGGGCGGGAGGATGTCGAGGATCTCGAGCTTGGATTGAATGCCGTCGTCGACCTGGACGTGACGACGCAGAGACTCGGAGATGCGGATTCGGTAGGTGCGGCTCATGGGAGCTCCGAAGGTTGGCCAAGTGAGTGTAGCGACTCGAGTTGGTTCGCGAGTCGAATGGCGCGATCGAGGATCGTTGCGGGGATCTGCGCCTCTTCGGTTGGCTCGGGTGCGCTGCGTAGATACTGCCACGAGCTCAGCAGCAGCTGCGCGGCCTCGTAGTCCTCGTCGAAGTGGGCCACGACCCCGGCCTCGTCGAGCCAGCGGCCGAGCTGGGCGACGCCGCGCAGGAACGCCGCCGAGGCCGCGAACGCGGACTGCCGGGCCGAGAGCGGCGCGCGAAGATCGAGGCCGCCGATCCACCAGCGGTGGTCGGGGCAGCGCCGCTCGGGCCCGCGCGCGAGCAGCTCGCGGGCGGCCTCGGCGAGGAAGCTGGCGAGCTCGCGGCGGCGCGGGTCGACGAGATCGAGCGCGGAGAACAGGCTCGCGAGCACCTGATCTTGGGCCTGGCCGATCTGGGTCATCACGCTGAGCTCGGCGCGCTCGCCCTTGGCGCGCTCCATCGCGACCCAGCGCCTGCACAGGTCGGGCTGGAGGGCCTCGAGCACGATCGCGCCCTCGCCCCGCGCGAGCTCGCGGAGGTCGAGCTTGGGCAGCGGCTCGTCTCCGGCGAGGGCGTCGGCGTAGCCGAGCTGGCACAGCGGCGAGCGCAAGAACGCGGGCTGGCGCAGGACCCCGCCCGCGCGGACGATCTGCTCGGCCGCAAGGTAGTAGAGCAGCTCGTCGGCCAGGGTCGTGCGGGCGGCCTGGGGGAGCTCGCGCTTGGGGCTGGACACGTCCTCGGCCCGCAGCCACGAGAGCAGCTCGAAGCTGGCCGGGCCGAAGGTCAGCGGCGGGAGCTCGCGGTGGCGTTGCCACACGGTCCCGCGCTTTGCGTGACCGTTGACGAGGGTTCGCCGGGTCTGCCAGCCGCCGCGGCGCAGGAGCTCGAAGGCCACGCCGCGGGCCAGGGTCTGCTGGAGCAGGCCCATGGCCGTCGGACCGATCTTCTCGAGCCGAGGTGTTCGCCTGGGTCGGTGGCGCAGGGCCGGGAGGTAGCGCGGGCCCGGGGCCATGAGCGCGCGGGTGAGGGTCAGGAGCTCGGCCTCGCTGCGGGACACGCGAGCTGGCGAGCCAGGCTCCGACAACTGGGCCTCGTTGGTGTTGGTCATCGCGGCGGGCCGTCCTCGCGCGAGGGGGGCAGGCCCTTGCCCCACGGCCAGCCGTTGATGATCAGCTCGCCGTCGACGAGGCGCAGCTCGATGGTCTCGCCGCCGCCGAACGCGGGCTCGGCGAGGTGGTGGCGATCGCTGAGAAAGTGGAGGCGCTGGTTGGTCGAGCCGATCCAGCGTCGGGCGGCGTCGGGCTGGTCGCGAAGGTAGCGGCCGTCGACGAGCAGGTCGGTGGCCGCGAGCAGCCGGGCGACGCCAGGCTCGGCTCCGGTCTCGATCTTGGCCCGGAGCTCGTCGAGGGTGAAGCCGCTGTAGACCATGACCCCGAGGCCCGCCGCCTGGACCTGCTCGGCGAGCACCGCCAGGGCCGCGGGCTGGGCGAAGGGCTCGCCTCCGAGCAGGCTGATGCCGTCGAGCGGCGTGCGAGCGTGGGCGGCGAGGATCCGCTCGAGCAAGCTCCGGACCGTGCTCGGGCGGCCGCCGTCGAAGCGCAGCAGCTCGGGGTTGCAGCAGCCGGGGCAGCGCATGGGGCAGCCCTGGACCCAGATCGCGTAGCGGCGTCCGGGGCCCTCGGCCTCGGTGTCGGCGATCTCGACGCCGATCTCGACGATCCGCGCGAGCTCGTCGACGGCGGCGTGGCTGGGAGCGCGCGGGGCCATGCTCGATGCAGTGTGCACCGAAGGGCGCGCGGATGCAGCCATCGGGGCGCGCGCTGGCGTATGATCCGCGCCGTGAGGTACTTGGCCCTGGTCGCGGTGACCCTGAGCGCGAGCGCTGGCTGCGTGGTGTCGGTTGGTTCCAGTCACGAGCAGGGCGCTGGCGAGACCGCCGGTGACGGCGACGGCGACGGCGATGACACGGCAGATGGTGACGAGGTCGGGGACGGCGATCCTCAAGGCTGCGGCTTCGCCCAACCCGAGCCCCTCCCGGGTCCACCCTTCGACCCCCTCGTGTGCGGCGCGTGGGTCCCCGAAGCCCCGGCGCCGCCCAATCCGCCGCCGCCTGCGGCCTGCGGCTCCGGCGGCCCGTGCCCGACCTTCAGCGACGTGAGCGAGGCCGCCGGCTTGGTCTATGCCCAGTACATCCCGACCTCCAGCGCCGACGCGGAGTGCATCTTCGATCTGCCCTCGGGTCAGGGCGTGGTCTTCAACTCCAACTGCGAGCCGCAGTGGATCAGCGGCGGCGTCGCGGTCGGCGACTACGACGGCGACGGCTGGCCGGATCTCTATGTCACCCGCCTCGCCGCGCCCGATCTGCTGTTTCACAACCGCGGTGACGGGACCTTCGAGGACGTCGCCGCCGAGGTCGGGCTGGGTGACTGCACCTTCACCAACGGCGCGGCCTGGGCCGACGTCGACGACGACGGCGATCTCGATCTGGCCGTGACCGCGCTCGGGGGTCGGGCCCACCACCTGTTCATCAACGAGGGCGGCTGCTTCGTCGACGAGGCCGAGGCGCGGGGCTTCGCGCTGACCGTCGACACCAAGCGCTCGGGCCAGAGCGTGACCTTTGGCGACTACGATCTCGACGGGATCCTCGACGCCCACGTCAACGAGTGGATCGACGACGCGGACCGAGACGATGTCGGCGTGTGGGGCTCGCGCCTGCTCCATGGCCTCGGCGACGGCGTGTTCGAGGACGTGACCGAGGCCGCTGGGGTCTCGATCGCCGACATCGTGTTCCTGCGTGACGGCGCGTGGGGCTTCGCCTCCACCTTCGTGGATCTCGACGACGACGGGCTCCCGGATCTCGCGATCGCCGCTGACTTTGGCGAGGCGCGGCTGTTTTGGAACGAGGGCGACGGCAGCTTCAGCGACGGTACCCTCGCCGCGGGCGTCGCCGACGAGGGCAACGCCATGGGCACGACCTTCGGCGACTACGACGGCGACGGCCGGCTCGACTGGTTCGTGGGCGCGATCGCGGAGCAAAGCCCCGAGGGCTGCCCGATCGACGAGTGCGTGTGGCGGGGCACGGGGAACCGCCTGTACCGCAATCGCGGCGACCGGAGCTTCGAGGACGTGACCGAGGCGGCCGGCGTGCGCGACGGTGGCTGGGCCTGGGGCAGCGCGCTGTTCGACGCCGACCACGACGGGGATCTCGACATCGTTCAGACCAACGGCTGGCCGGGCCGCGGCGGCTACGGGACCTTCGCCCACCTCGACACGCCCATGCGCCTGTGGCTCAACGAGGGCGGCGTGTTCGACGAGCTCGGCGCGGAGCGGGGCATCCAGGACACGGGCCAGGGCCGCGGGCTCGTGACCTTCGACTACGACCGCGACGGCGACCTCGACGTGTTCGTGGCCAACCATCGCGGCCGGCCGGTCCTCTATCGCAACGACGGCGCCGAGCAGGTCCCGTGGCTGGTCGTCGAGGTCGAGGGCAGCGGCTCCAACCGCGACGGGCGCGGCGCCGTGGTCGAGGTCCAGGCGGTCGCCGACGGCCCCGCGCAGATCCGGCAGATCGGTGTCGGTGCGCACTTTTTGGGCGAGACCGAGCTCGGCGCACACTTTGGCCTGGGGGAGGGGACGACCAGCGTCCACGAGGTCCGGGTCAGGTGGCCCGCGAGCGGCGAACAGGTGGTGCTCGGCGAGGTCGCGCCGGGCCAGCGTTTGCACGTGATCGAGCCGTGAGCGCCGCTGGCACGCAGTGGCAACCTCGAGCGGGCTCGGCCATGATTAGACATGCCTTCGTCGATCGCTGGGGTCCACGCGCGAGTCCACGAGGCCCGCTGGGCGCGCGCGCGCTTCGGCGAGCTCGCTACGCGGACCTTCGCGGCGCTCGAGCGCTGTGATCCGGTCGCCGACGCCCTCGTCGAGTGGCTCGCCGAGCATGGCCGAGGCTTTGACCTGGCCGCGAGCTGGCGCGCCCACGCGGCCGGCGAAGCTCAGCCCGCGCCGGTCACCGCGCTGTTCGACAGCGTCGAGGCGATCCCGAGGTGGGTCGACTGGGGTCGCGTCGATCGGGCCCGGCGCCTGTTCGAGCGCGCCGGGCTGTTTGGTGGCCTCGTGCTCAGCCTTCGCGCGCTGATGGCGGGGTACCTCGCGCCGGCTGGCAACAAGCCGCTGGCGTTCTCGGGGCGGCTCCGCGAGCAGGCTCCGCGGCGGGTGGCCGAGACCGCGCGCTTCGTGACGGCGGTCTGCGCCCTCGACGGCATGCGGCCCGGCGCCGAGGGCTGGCTGATCACGCTCCACGTCCGCCTGATGCACGCCCAGGTTCGACGCCTGCTGCTGGCCTCGGGCCGCTGGCAGTCTGCGCGCTGGGCCGCGCCGATCAACCAGCACGACATGCTCGCGACCATGCTGCTGTTCTCGGAGGTCTACGTCGAGGGCCTGCGCATCTTCGGGTTCAGGATCAGCGACGAGGAGGCCGAAGACTGGCTCCTCTTGTGGCGCCTGGTCGCGTGGGTCATGGGCACCGAGCCCGAGCTGCTCCCGGTCGACTACGCCGAGGCCTCGGCGCTGCGCGAGCTGATTCAGCGCACCCAGGGGGTCCCGGATCAGCACAGCCGCGCGCTCGCGGCTGCGCTGTTGGGGAGCGGACCAGAGCGGGGCCTCGCGCGGGTCCGCCTGGGCATGCTCCGGGGGCTGTGTCGAATGTTGATGGGGCACGAGGTCGCGGATCAGCTCGGCATCGATCGCGCGCCGCTGTGGTCCTTCGTGCTGCCGATCGTCCCGCGGGTCGTGAGCTCGGGCGAGCGCCTGCGTGAGCGGGTGCCGGCCGTGGAGACGCAGCTGCGCGCGTTTGGAGCGGCGTACTGGGCGTGGGTCGTCGAGATGTCACTGGGCGGCCGGCCGGCCCGGTTCGCGCGGCCGGAGACGCTCTAGCAGCCCGGGCTGCTAGGACCGCCCTCACTGTATCGCTATTCGGCCCGAGAGATTGATGAGCTATGAACGATGTGTTCCGACACCCAATGCAGTGATGGGCCAATCTTCCACGTTGTCGGCTGCGAGGACACCGCAGTTCTTTTTTCGGCGCCAAGCTCATGCGCTTGTCAGTCTGGTCTTGCTCGTCGTCGTGTGTTGGATTCTCGCCGAGCCGTCTTTCGGTGATGGCGAGGGAGTGCTGTTCTCGACCAGGACCTGGTTCATCATCGCGTTGGCTGTGCCGGTCGCGCATCAAGTGGTGGTGTGGTTGGCTTGGCGTGGTCAGCTGGGGTGGGGGATTTTGACCCGCTTGTTCGGGGATCGTGATCTCACCGTCTGGAAGGCCGTGTTCGCGCCCTTGATCCTCGCGCGTCCGATCTCGGCGGTCTTGCTCGGCCTCTCGGATGCAGGTTCGCTCGGACTCTCGCTGTCGGCCTCGGTGGCGATTGGTCTGGCGCTGCTCATCCCTGGTCTCTACGCCGTGTACTCTGCCCACGCTCAACTCAGCTCGGACCGCATCGTCGGTGGCGACCACTTCCAGTTGCGGTACCGGCGGATGCCAATGGTCCAGACAGGAGTGTATGCTCGGATCCCGAACGCCATGTATGCGCTCGGATTTTTGCTGCTGTGGGCGATCGCTGTATTTGCGGGCTCGCGCGCGGCGCTGGCTCTCGCGCTGTTTCAGCATGTGTACATTTGGGTCCACTACTTTTGTACCGAAGTTCCGGACATGGAGCTCATGTATGGGGATCGGGCAGACTCGCCCCGTCGGCGGATCCGAGAAGCCTCGCAGGTCGGAATTCTGCTGAGTGAGTCGACCGGCTAGCCCTGAATCAAGCGCTGCGCGCTCGACTCAGGCCTTCTAGTGCTAGCAGCCCGTGGTGCAATGCCTCGCGCCGCCTCGCTTGGCCTTTTCGCCGAGGGCGCCGTCCGTCTCACGCTCCGCGCGTCGAGCTGGGCGCGCTCGTAGCGTTGTCGCCGCCGGTGAGGACGAGCCCGCCGAGCAACGCCGACGCCAGCCCGCTCAGTCGGGGTCGCAGACGCCCTCGCAGAAGGTCTCGACCACCCCTGTGCGAAGAAACTGCTCGACGGTCATGCTCGCGATCGGGACGTCGGCGAGCTTGCCGTGGGGATCTTCGCCCTCGGTCATCGGCACGTTCTCGATCGGCTCGGGCCCGAGCCCGAAGTCGTACTCGATCATCGCCGAGCCCGCGTAGGGCTGCTCGACCGTGTCGACCCCGAACAGGTCCGGACGATTGGCGGGGGCGATCTGCGGGATCCCGATCTCGCGGGCCATGACGTGGGCGCCGAGGGTCGTGACCTGGTGATCGCCGATCGAGACCAGCACCAGGACCTCTTTTTCAACTGAACCGGGCAGCGGATCCTTGGTGACGTGGCGCGAGTAGCCCGAGGGCTCGGCGCGGTCCCACTCGATCTGGATCAGCTCGAGCAAGAAGCGCAGATCGAGCTTGTCGGGGTAGGTGGCGTCGATCAGGGTGAAGAAGTTGGCGAAGTCGATCGAGCGGTTGAGCAGCAGGTTGTAGGGCTGGCCCGGGACCGCGAGCGCGCCGCGCATCACGTCGGGGCTCAGGGCCATGTACGACGAGCCGAAGATCCCACCTTGGCTGCCGCCGAAGTACCAGGGGTCGACTGGGTCGACCATGCTCCCGTTGACACCCTGCATGATCGGGTCGTCGGCGAACTGGCCCTGGAGCAGGCGCATGGCCGCGAACGCGTTGAGGAAGCCTTGCTGGAGGCGGTCGGCGACGGTGTGGAAGTCGTCGATGTGGCCGGTCGAGAGGACCTCGGCGATGTTGCCCGTGTCGTCCTCGGCCATGCCGACCCAGTCGGTCGCGAACACGATCACGTTGTGATCGGCGGCCAGCGCCTCGAGGTGATCGGCCTGGATCTCGAAGCGTGAGCCGAGCAACCCGTGGCCGTAGGCCATCAGCCGCGCCGGGTCGTCGGCCGCGCTCGTCGGGACGTGGACGAGGACCGGGTACTGCGCGGTGCCGCTGGGCTCGGGCAGGCCGTCGTCGCCGTAGAGCATCGCGCCGCCGCTGTCGGGGCTGTCGAGGTACAGCGGTACGGTCATGGTCAGCTCGATGCGCATCGCGATGCCCGGCGCCGGATCCATCATGACGCTGTCGATCACGTAGTCCGGCCCCTCCGGGCCGATGAGCTCGAGGCCCTCGGCGATCATGTGGACCGCGCGCCCGGTGATGTTTTCGTCGCTCGCGGTCGAGAAGTCCCAGGCCAGCTGCAGGGTCTCGCGCTCGACCCCGGCGTCGGCGAGGCGGGCGAAGATGTCGACGTAGAGCGGGCGTCGCTCGTCGATCGAGGGCTCGTCACTGGGCGTGTCGTCGCGCAGGGCGGCGAAGCCCTCGCTGGCCGGGAGCGGGGCATCGTTGGCGTCCACGACCCCACGGATCGCCGCGATGTAGCGGGTGTCGGGGTCGAGGCGAAGGGCCGGGCGGATCATGAACGCGCGCCGCTCGTCGTCGCCGTGGGACATGTCGTACTCGGCCCAGTGGGGGACGCGCTCGCCGGTCTCGGCGTTGATCAGCACGGTCGGTGAGTCGGGCTCGAGCGAGTCGGCGATCGTCAGCGGGGTCGGCAGGCCCGTGACCGTGCCGCCGGGGATGAAGGTCAGCAGCGTGCTCGACGGGGAGAACCCGTCGCTCATGTTGAAGGTGGCCGGATCCGGCTCGTAGCCGGCCTTGGGCATCATCTCGGGGCTCAGGGCCAGGCGCCGGCCGGTGTTGGTCGCGGCGTCGGCCTCGGAGAACACGTTGTTGGGGAAGGGGTAGCCGCAAAACTCGGGGACCAGGGGATCGCAGGCGAGCGTCGGCCAGTCGACGATCGGGTCGGGGTCGGGGTCACCGTCGCCATCGCCGGGGTCGCCGTCGCCATCTCCGGGGTCGCCGTCGCCGTCTCCGGGGTCGCCATCGCCGTCGCCGTCGCCGCTGGTCTCCGCGGAGTCGGCCGGGGCGGGGTCATCGTTGCAGGCCCCGAGCGAGATAGCGAGCAGCGAGCCCAGGAGGGGCGAAATCCAGCGAGAGTCCAAGCCAGGTCGAGTCATTTGCACGAGGATAACAAAAACTGTGCAACGCCAACTCGCGCGGGCCGAAGCGCAGATGTGCCCGGCGTGCTCCACCAAGGGATCTTGTCTGTGTTCT
>NZ_PVNK01000273.1 GCF_002994615.1 Enhygromyxa salina
CCTTTGGGGGCGGCGGCCGCTGCCCCAGCGACCGCCGCCCCCAAAGGTGACATCGCCAGCGATCCGATGTCCGGCGGGGTCGCCTTCGATCCCGACGCCGGGCTGATCGACGACGTCGGCGGCGAGATCAAGGGTCGCGGCGGAGCCGGGCTAGCGATCTTCGCCGGCCTGATCGGCATCTGCGTGGGTGCCGGACTCGGCTGGATGGGTCATCGCGCGATCGACTCGCGGGATCGCGTGGCCGCGGCCAAGAAGAAGGCCGAGACCATCCAGGCCAAGGTCACCGAGATCGAGGAGACCCGCTCGCGGATCGCGCTCAAGATCGGTGAGGCCCAAGACGCCCTCGAGGCGAAGGAGGGCGAGAAGGCCGTCGCTGCCCTCTCGGAGCTCGAGCCGACCTACGCCGAGCTCGGCGACGTGTTTGGCTGGCAGATGGGCTCGATGCACCCCGACGTCATCAAGGCGATCTTCAGCCTCGCCGAGGCCAACAACAGCCTCCAGCTCGACGTCGGCATCCTCAAGGGCTGGATCGGCGCCAACGAGGCGATCCTGGCCAAGCGCGCCCAGGGCCCGTCGAGCTTCGTCGTGCTCGTCAACCCTCAAGGCGGCTCGATCCTCGCGGAGTACGTGTCCGCGATCTGTGACGAGATCCCCGCGGAGCTGCCCGAGGGCTTCGATCCCAAGTCACTGAAGAAGTGCGAGGGCGACAAGATCATGTCGGCCAACGCCTACATGGTTCGGACCGAGATCGGCGGCGACGTCTCGATGGTCCCCGCGACTGGGGCGCTCTTCCTCAACCCCTCGGGCCAGATGTACACCTACGCGATCGGAGCGAACCCCGAGGCCAACGCCAAGGCGTACTTCGACATCCGCATGAGCAAGCTCAAGGATACGATGGACGCCATGGTCAAGCTCAAGGACGACGCGATGGCGGGCATCGAGAACTACACCAGCGATCCCCCCGTGAATGGCGAGTAGCCCAACGAGTGACGCCAGCGGCCAAGCCCGGCCGCTGGCTAGGGTTTGGGTCACAAACCCCGCGAGAGCTGGCCTGTTGGGCTGGCTCTTTCGCTATGTCGTGCTCGTGGCGCTGCTCTCGCTGCTCGGCCTGACGATGGTCGGGCGCGCGGCCTACCGCTACTTTGCGAGCGACCTGCCGGATCTCGACTCGGTCTCGGCCTACCGAGACCAGGCCCCCGGCGTCACGAGGATCCACGCCGCCGACGGCACCTTGCTGGCCGAGCTCGCCCGCGAACATCGGGCCTACGCCCGGCTCGAGGACGTCCCCGAGCCGCTGATCGCCGCGTTCTTGTCGGCCGAGGACCGCCGCTTCTACGCGCACAACGGCCTCGACTTTCGCGGCCTCGCGCGCGCGGCCAAGGCCAACGTCAAGTCGGGCACGATCGTCCAGGGCGGCTCGACGATCACCCAGCAGGTCGCAAAGAGCTTCCTGTCCGATCAAGAGCGCACCCTCGAGCGCAAGGTCCGAGAGGCGATCTTGTCGCTGCGCATGGAGTCCCGCGTCGGCAAGGCGGCGATCCTCGAGATCTACCTCAACAAGATCTTTCTGGGCCACGGCGCCTACGGGGTTGGAGCGGCCGCGAGCCGCTACTTCGACAAGCAGCTCGACGAGCTGACGCTGGCCGAGTCGGCGCTGATCGCCGGGCTCGCCCAGGCGCCCAGCCGCTGGTCACCCGTGACCAACCCCGAGCTCGCGCAGCGCCGACGCGACGAGGTCCTGTTCGACATGGTCGAGGCCGGCTACCTCGAGACCAGCGAGGCCGAGGCCGCGAGCGCCGAGCCGATCGTGCTCGCCAAGCTCCGCGATCCCTTCCGCTGGCGCGCGCCCTTTTACGCCGAGCACGTCCGCCAGGTCGTGGGCGAGCGGCTCGGGCCCGAGGCCGTGCTCAGCGACGGCCTCGTGATCGAGAGCGGCACCAACTTGGTCCTTCAGGCCGCGGCCGATCACGCCGTCGACCACGCCGCGCGCAAGCTCGACCGCCGCCAGGGCTGGCGTGGACCGGTCGCCCACCTCAGCAAGCCGGCCGCCCGCGAGCGCCTCCACGCGCGCATGCTCAGCGAGTACGGCGAGCAGCCCTTCGTCGCGCCCGAGCGCTGGCTGCTCGGGCTCGTGACCGAGCTCGAGCGCTACGAGGCCGTGGTCGACCTCGGCGCGGTCGAGGGCTCGCTGCTCCTGCGCGGGGCCAACTGGGCCGCCCCCTACGACCCCCGAAGCGGCGAGAACGACAAGACGATCGGCGATCTCCGTCGCGCCCTCGAGATCGGCGACGTCGTCTGGGTTCGCCCCCACCTCAACGCCGAGGGCGAGCTTCAGCGCGACGACGAGCGCGGGACCTTCACCCTCTCGCTCGGCCAGACCCCGCGGGTCGAAGGCACGCTGTTCACCTACGATCACGGCCTCGGCTACGTCGAGGCCATGGCCCCCGGGGTCGACTACGACCGCTCGCAGTACAACCGCGCGACCCAGGCCTGCCGCTCGCCGGGCTCGGTGTTCAAGGCCTTCTACTACGCGCTGGCCCTCGACGAGGGCTGGCAGATGGACGACGTGCTCGAGGCCAAGCCGTGGGAGCCCGAGCCCGGCGAGGAGTGGAACCCGCGCAACATCGACAAGACGATCGACGGCAAGGTCTTGCTGCGCACGGCCCTGATCAAGTCGCTCAACACCCCTTCGATCCGCCTGTTCCTGGCCGTCGGCATCCAGGACGTGATCAACTTCGCCCGCAAGCTCGGGTTCACGACCGAGCTGATCGCCGACAAGGGTCTGTCGCTCGGAGCCTCGTGCGTGCACATCGACGAGCTGACCGGGGCGTTCGCGGTGTTCGCCCGGGGCGGCAGCCGCCGCGACCCGGTCTACCTCCGCCGCGTGACCGACAAGCACGGCCAGCTGCGGATCGATCAGCGCCACCCCTTCGACGGCGCGGTCGACATCGCCGGCCGCATCGATCGCATGGCCGCGCTGGCCAGCGATCCCCCCGCGCAGCTCGTGGATCCGCGGACCAATTTTCTCATCAGCCGACTCTTGCGTGAGGTCGTGACCTCCGGAACCTCGACCCGGGCGAACTCGATCGGTGCGCCCGCGGCGGGCAAGAGCGGCACCTCCTCGGGCCACTTCATGCGTGATGGACGCTGGGATGACCTGACCACCGACACCTGGTTCGTCGGCTACACCTCCCGGCACGCGACCGCGGCCTGGATGGGCTTCGACGACCGCAACGAGCGCTCGCTCGGCGATGAGGACGCGAGCTACACGACGGCGATCCCGCTGTGGACCGACTTCATGAAGGCCGTGGTCGCAGACCGAAGCCACGAGCGAGTCCCGCCGTCGACGCCGCAGGGCATCGGCACCAAGATCGTCGACGCGACCCACGGCGGGCCCCCCGTCCCTGGCATGCCCCAGGCGACCATCTATTATCGCTTTGACCTCCGCCGCACGCCCGCGGAGCACTGACCCCTGCCCCTGACTCGCCGCGATGTTCGGATACCTCGCCAACCTCACCCAGGCCAACACGGCCGGCGCCCTCATCGCCTTGGCGGTGGTCTTCGTCGTGCTCGTCGGAGCCACGCTCGCGCTCGAGAGCGAGCAGGCTCAGGCCCACCTCGCCGGGTTCGCCTGGTACCAGCGCTTCGAGCTGCTGCGCCCCGCCGACCTCCGCTTTCGCGGCCTGGTCTCGCTCGGCGTCGGCCTGTGCAGCTTCGCCGCGCTGCTGACCCTCAAGCTGTTTGTGCCCGATGTCAGCGCCTGGTCTGCGCTCGCGCTCGCGAGCTTGTCGGTCGTGGCGATCACGCTCGGGGCGGCGTTCCTCGAGCGCGCCGCCCACCTCGACGGCTACCGTTAGTTCGTACCTCGCCGCAGCGGCGAGGTACTCGTCCCGCGTCTACTCGCCCCCGCGTTACTCGTCGAGGTCGCCGCGGAGCTCTTTGCACTTCTCCGTGTCTTCGATCATGTTGCCCTCGTCGTCGTAGCAGATGTCGCTACCGCCGAGCACGTCGGACACGTCGTCGGTGAACTCGCCGCTCTCGAGCCCGGTTGGGAGCCGCGGACCGTACTCGTCCTCGGCCTCACCGCTGACGACCGAGACCACGAAGGCGCCGTGGACCGCGGTCATGTCGAACGCGCGGACGCGGTCGTTGTCGGCGGAGTCCCACTGGACGTAGTCGATCAGCTTGATCTGGGTCTCCTCGTCGACCTCGAACTTTTTCTCGGGGCTCATGCCGAACCAGCTCTTGAACTTCTGGTCGAGGATCTGCTGGTAGGTCAGGCCCGGCCAGGCCTGGGTCCCGTAGGCGTAGACGATCTTGTAGAGCTCACCCTCCTTGAAGAAGTAGAACTTCTTCAAGGTCGGGGACTTGATCCAGACCATCTCCTCGTTCTCGTTGTCCTTGAACTCGTGGCCGATGAGCGAGACCCCCCAGCGGTGGTGGGCGGCCTCCTCGAACCGGACGTGGTTCTTGGCGATCTCGCCGACCTGCTCGCGCTTCCACTCGCGGTTCTTGTCTTGCTCGATCGGATCTTTGGTCTTGGCCTGGCGCTCGGCGTACTCGTCTTCGATGTCCCGCTCGAGCTGGGCCATGACCGTCTTCAGGTCCATGCCCCAGCGGAACCGACCCATGAGCTTGCGAGCGCCGTGGGCCGCGGTCACTTCCGGCTGCGGATCGACCATCTTGCACTCGCGCTTGCTGCCCTTGCCCGTGCACTGCTCGACGGGCTTCTTGAGCGGCGGGAGCTCGGAGCGCTCGCCGTAGCTCTCGTCGAGGGCCGACTCCTCGTCCTCGGTGTCATAGGCGTCGCGCGAGCCGACGAGGTTCTCCTCGTTGCTGACATCGGGCGCCTCCGTCTGACCGCCGCGATCGCAGCCAGCCTGAGCACAGACACCAACCAACAGAACGAGAGTTGCACAGATCGAGCGCTTCATGCTGCCTCCGGGCGCGGAAGGTACCACATCCGCTCCGAACTTTGCACTCGCTCGTGGTCAGCGAACGCGGGTCTTGGCCCCGCCGAGTCGCAAGACCCGGGCGAAGTGCGCCTTGTCGACGGGCTGGATCGAGAGTCGCTGCCCTCGCCGCGCCACGAGCATGCCCTCGAGCGGCCCCTCGGGCTGAGCCTCGGCCTTGAGCGCGTCGAGCGTGACGAGCTCCGGGAGCTTCTCGACGAATTCGACGTCGACCATCCACCAGCGGGGAGCTTCGGGATCGGACTTGGGGTCGTAGTAGTTGGAGGCCTCGTCGAAGGCGTGGTGATCGGGGTAGGCCTCGGTCACGACCCGGGCGACGCCCGCGACCCCGGGCGGCTTGGCGTTCGAGTGGTAAAACAGGACGAGATCGCCGATCGCCATCTCGTCGCGCATGAAGTTGCGAGCCTGGTAGTTGCGGACGCCCTCCCACTCGCCACGCTTGTCCCGGGCGAGATCGTCGATCGAGTAGACGTCGGGCTCGCTCTTCATCAGCCAGTAGCGTCGTTTGCGGCGCGCCATGGGCCTGAACCTACTCCCATGGCCAGGGCACGGCCAGCGTCCACGGACCCCGGTACATGCGCTCGATCGAGCGGATGCGGCCGTCGCCGTCCATGACGTAGTCGGTCGGCATCGCGTCCCCGGGCATCTCCTCGATGAAGAAGGGCAGGTAGATGTCCTCCTCGTGGATGTGGTCGTTGGCGCCGCCGATCTCGGGCGCGGCGACGCCCCACAGACCGAAGGTCGCGCCGGAGAGATCCCAGCGATCGATGAAGCCGTCGGGCGCGACGTCGGTGTTCGTGAGCATGATCGCTTCGCCGCGTCCGAGGTCCCAGCCCTCGCGCCGGAGCCAGGCAAGATCCTCGAGCTGCGGCCACATCAGCGCGCAGTCGGGCCAAAACCAGATGGTCTGGCTGCCCGCGGCGGTCGGGAGCGTGTAGATCTGCTGGTCGGCGTCGGCGAGGGTCAGGGTCGGGAACACGTCGCCCGTCGCGGGCGGGAAGAGCTCGTCAGGCTCGCGCTGGGCGAGGACCACGACCGTGCTCGACACCGGCTCGCCCTCGCTCGGTACGCTCGGATCGTAGGACCGCACGCTCAGCGCAGCGCTGGGCTCGTCGGACGCGAGCAGCTCGGCGCGCAGCGAGGCAGGGAGGTCGACCTCGACGACCGCCCCGGGGCCAAGCTCGCGGGCCCAGATCGGCTCGCGATCGAACCACAGCTCGGCCCGCAGCGGAATTCGCCCAGGGTTGCGCATGCGCCAGCGCACGGGGCCTTCGGGCTGAACATAGATACCCCGGGGGACATCGAGATCGAGCACCTCGCCCTCGGGGTCGATCGCCCAGCGCTCGACCCACAGCCAGTCCGAGGTCAGGAGCTCGCCGTCATGGATCACGCCGTGGAGCATGTTGCCCGCCCGCGCGAAGCCGAGCTTGCCCGCCGGCCCAAACCCGAACATCCGCGGCGTCGGCTCGTCGAGCTTCCAGGCGAACGCGCCGCTGAGCGTCACGGCGATCGCGACATCACCGGAGAGCAAGCCTGTGGTCACCACCGCTGGCGGCTCGAGGGTCTGCTCGAGGCGCAGCTGCCCGCCCTCGACCTCGACCACGGCCATGCCGCCCGAGCCGAGCCCGACGCCGACCCGAGCTCCGCCTTCGGCGTCGGCGCTGAGGCCGAGCGCGGGGCCGCGCAGCGGCAGTCGATCGAGCTCGGCCCAGGTGCCCGGCTCGAGCAAGCGAAGCTCGGCGCCCGTGCCCTCGGCGTCCGCGAACAAGGTCACGACCTGCCCGCCGACGCCCGCGCTGACCCGTGCGTTGCCGCTGACGCCGGTGTCGCTCAACCCCGACAGCGAGCCATCGGGGCCGATCTCGGCGGTCCACAGCCCGCCGTCAAAATGGTGGATCAGCAGCTGCTCCCCGACGACCTCGAGATCCCGTGTCCCCCACTGCTCGAGCTCGAAGCCCTCGCGCCACCTCGCGACCCCTGGGGTCGAGAGGTCGTAGATCTCGAGACGTACGAGGGGCGTCAAGCCCGACGGGGCATCCGATCCGCAGTAGAGCGTATCGGACGCGACGTGGACGGCGAGGCTGGTGCAGCGCAGGAGCTCCTCGCCCTCGCTGCCCGGGTCGGTCCGGGTCACGCCGCCGTCGTCGTCGAGCCGCAGGCTGCTGACGCCGAGGGTGCTGTTGGCAACGTAGACGTGGCCCTCGTGGACGAGCAGCTCGACGAGGTGGTCTTCGCGGGTTGCGAAGTCGCCACCGCGCAGCGCGAGCCCAGGCTTCAGCGAGCTGACGGGGATCGGCTCGGGGTCTTGCTCGGACGCCGGAGCGCAGCCGAGCGTCGCGCCCGAGAGCAGCAGCGCCATCGCTACGTGTTGGAGGCTGCGGAACAAGGCTGGCCCAGTTTAGCAGGCTGAAACGCGAACGAACGTCGACCCGAGGGGATCGACGTTCGTCAGCTCGTCGGTGAAGAGCTACTCGAAGGTGCACAACCCGCGCATGTTGCCATCGCCGTCGGGGGAGCCCGAGGGCTGGCAGGTCGCGCCGCACTGGCACTGGGTCCCACCGATGACCGTTGAGTCGACGTAGCAACGCGAGACGCAGTAGCTGGCGTCGGCACCGTTGAGGTAGCAGGTGCCCTGCGCCGAGGTCTGGGTGTGCTCGGGGCACGCGTTGGCGAGGCCCGAGCACTCCGGCGCACAGAAGCCGCCCGAGACTCCGAGGGGGCTCATGAACGGCTCTTGCGGGATCGGATCGCCGGATTGCGAGATGTAGTCCGAGCACGCGCCGTCGACGATCGGCCCGTAGGGCTGGTCGGGATCGAGCTCATCGAGGGCACACACGCTCTCGTGGCACTGGCTCTCGGTCGGGTGGCTCAGGAGCGCCTTCTCGACCTCGCTCTTGCAGGTGCTGTAGCAGCCCTGCGCCTCCTCCTCGGTCGCGTTACACCAGCACGAGCCCTCGGCCCCATACTGGGCCTCGACGGTCTCGGCCGAGTCGGGCACCAGCGCCCCGATGCAGCGGACAAACTGCTCGCAGATCTCGGGCTGCTCGAAGCACTCACTGCTGCCAGTGTCGCCGTCACCGGAGTCACCATCACCATCGCCGCTGCCGGTCTCACCGGCCATGGTGTCTGCGTCACCGTCATCGCCGTCGCATGCGGACACGCTCAGGCTCAGGACAAGGCCAAGGAAAGAGGCTGTAAACAAGGGGAACTTTCGCATTTGAGTCTCCGGGTCGCGCGGGCAATCTATCATAGCGATTCCGGGGCCCGCAGCGATTTTTATGAGCGGGGATCACGGCGCGGCGAGGCTCCATGGCGTGCTCCAGACCACGGGTCCGTCGATCTCCGAAGACAACGAAGTAGCACCGCTCACTCGCCTGCGCGCAGTCGATCGCACAGGCGGTAGATCAGCGCCTGGGCATCGCGTGGGGTGAGCTGATCCGGATCGCAGTCTTCGATCTCCGCGAGCACGTCAGCGGCCGCTGGGGACAGCGCTGCGGCCGAATTGGCCAGCGGGTCGAGCGTGGCCTGGCCCTGGTCATCGGGCGCTCGCGGAGCAAAGAGATCGAGCTGCGAGCTCGGGGCTGCGCGCTCTTGGGCCTCGAGGCGATCGAGGATCCGCTGGGCTCGGCGCAACAGGCGAGCGGGGAGCCCGGCGAGGCGCCCGACCTGGATACCGTAGCTGCGCCCGGCCGGACCGGGCTCCACGCGATGGAGAAACACGATCTTGCCGCGATGCTCGTGGACCGCGACGTGGACGTTGCGAACCCCCGCCAGCCGCGCCTCGAGCCCGCACAGCTCGTGGTAATGGGTTGCGAACATCGTCCGACAGCCGACCTGATCGTGGAGGTGCTCGGTGATCGCCCAGGCCAGCGCGAGGCCGTCGAAGGTCGCGGTGCCCCGGCCGATCTCGTCGAGCAGCACCAGCGAGCGCGGGCTCGCCTGGGCCACGATCTGCGCTGTCTCACGCATCTCGACCATGAAGGTGCTGTCGCCACGGCCGAGGTCGTCTGCCGCGCCGACCCTCGTGAACACCCGATCGATCAGACCGATCCGGGCGCTCGCGGCGGGCACGAAGCTGCCCACGTGAGCGAGGATCGCAATCAGCGCGACCTGGCGCATGACGGTGCTCTTGCCGCCCATGTTGGGCCCGGTGATCACCCACAGCCGCGCCGCGTCGGCGCTGCCGTGGGTCCCGGCCGCGAGCTCCGTGTCGTTGGGGACGAAGCGACCCGCGCCGAGCATGCGCTCGACGACCGGGTGGCGCCCCTCTCGGATCTCGAGCTCCGGGGCGTCGAGCAGCTGCGGGCGAACGAAGTCGTGGACCTCCGCGACCTCGGCGAGGCCGGCGAGCACGTCCAAGGTCGCGAGCGCGTCGCCGAGGGTCACCAGGCGCTCGCCCGCGTCGCTGACCTCGCGGCGCAGGGCCTCGAACAGCTCGTGCTCGCGGGCCAGGGCCAGGGTCTGGGCGTCGAGGACCTTGGCCTCGAGCCCCGCGAGCTCCTCGGTCACGTAGCGCTCGGCGTTGACCAGCGTCTGCTTGCGGACCCAGTTGGTCGGGACCTTCTTGATGTGGGCCTTGGGGACCTCGAGGAAGTAGCCGAACACGTTGTTGTGCTTGACCTTGAGGCTGGTGATCCCGGTCGCCTCGCGCTCGCGGCTCTCGATCGCGGCGAGCTTGGTCCGACCGCCGGCCGCGAGCTCGCGCTGCTCGGCCAGGACCGCGTCGACGCTCGAGCGGATCATGCCGCCGTCGCGGGCGACCGCGGGGGGATCGTCGACGAGGGTCGCCTCGAGCCGCTTGCACAGGTCGGCGAGCAGGTCGGTGCCGAGGTCCAGGATCGCCGGCAAGCACTTGTCTGTCCGCCGCGTGCCGAGCTCGGCCAGGAGCTGCGCGAGGCTCGGCACGGCTTGAAGGCTCGCGCGCAGGGCCCCGAGCTGACGCGGGCTGATCGTGCCGAGCCGGGCTCGGGCCGCGAGGCGCACGACGTCGCGCACGTCCTTGAGCCGCGACTGGAGCTCGGCGCGGAGCCGGGACTCGCCGAGCAGCGCCGCGATCCCGTCCTGGCGCGCGCCGATCGCCGCGATGTCGAGGAGCGGCGCGCCCATCCACGCCCGCAGCAGCCGCGCGCCCATGGAGGTCTGGGTTCGGTCGACGGCCCACGACAGCGAGCCCCGAGCCTGACCGTCGCGCAGGGTCCGAAAGATCTCGAGGTTGCGCAGCGAGGTCTCGTCGAGGATCAGGTGGCGGCTGGGCTCGTGGCGGCGGAGACGATGCAGGAGCAGGGTCTGGCCCGGCTGCGTGGCCTCGGCGTAGGCGAGGGCCGTGGCCGCGGCCTCGGCTTCGTCCGCGCCGAGGGCCAGGCCGGTCCCGCCCTCTTCATAGAGGTGGCGGACGCGCCCGATCAGGCTCGCGGGATCGGCGGCCCCGTCGAGGGAGTCGCCGGTCGTCAGCGCCGGGCACTCGGGCCCGAGCGAAGCGCGGAGCCAGGCGTGGGTCGAGGCCGGGGCGAGGATCTCTCGCGGGCTCAGGCGCGCGAGCTCGGCGCGGAGATCTTCGAGGCGGCGGCAGCCCATGACCACGAACTCGCTCGACGAGATGTCGAGGGCCGCGAGCGCGGCCGCGAGCGGTGCGGCCGCCTTGGCCTTGCCCTTGGCTTTGGACTTGGACTTGGCGTTCCCGTCTGTCGGCGCCTGCGGCTCGCGTCCATCGTCATCGATCAACGCCGCCGCCCGCGGCCCGGGGACCAGCGCGACCAGGTAGTTCGGCTCGCCGCCGCTGAGGTGCTCCTCGTCGAGCAGCGCGCCCGGGGTCACGACGCGCACGACCTCGCGGCGGACGATCTTCGGGCCCTTGCGCTTGCGCGCCTCCTCGGGCGTCTCCATCTGCTCGGCGATCGCTACCTTGAAGCCGCGCTCGACGAGCGTGCGCAGGTACCCGCCGATCGCGTGATAGGGGACCCCGGCCATGGGCACCGGATCCTCGGCGTTCTTGTCGCGGCTGGTCACCGCGATGTCGAGCACCGGCCCGACGGTGACCGCGTCCTCGAAGAACATCTCGTAGAAGTCCCCCATTCGGAACATCACGATCGCGTCGGGATAGCGGCCCTTGATCGCAAGGAACTGCCGCATCACCGGGCTGTCGGCGCTGTTGTGCGGAGCCGGCACGGAGCGTGGGTTGTAACGAATTTTGCGCCCCGGAGGCAGACCCGAAGATCGAAAGCGGCCGCGCGCGGCGGCCCGATCGCGAAAACGGGCCCTTTCGGGCCCGTCTGCGTGTTCGAGGGTGGACCTCAGAGGCTGACGACGTAGGCGATGATGTGCTGGGCCTGCTCGAAGCTCTGCTTGGCCGCGACCGCGTCGTCCCAGCTGTCGAAGGTGCCCAGGCGCACGCGATGCCAGGTCCGGCCGCGGACCTCATGGCTCTCGATCCGGACGTCGTGGCCGTCGTGACGCAGCTTCTCGGCCAGCTTGTCGGCGTCCTCCTGGCGGGAGAAGGCCTTCATCTGGAGCGTGAACATGCGCTTACCCTTGCTCGCCGAGCCTGCGTCCCCTGCCCCGGCCTTGGCCTTGGTCTTGGCCTTGGCCTTGGCCTCGGTCTTGGGCTTGGCCTGAGCCGCCTCGGGCGCAGTGTGGGCGAGGGCTTGCTGTTGCTCGGCGATCTTGGCGTCGAGCTCGGCAGCCTCGGCCTCGTGCTGCTCGACCGCGCGCGCCGCCTCGCTCGGCTTGGCCGGCTCCGCGGCCTCAGCCTGCGCCGCAGCCTCGGCCTGCGCGGCCCGCTCGGCCCGGACCTCGCCCTCGTCGCGGGGCGGCACCTCGGGATCGCGGGTCGGCGGGATCGCCTCGGCGTCGGACTCGGCGAGACCTTGCTGAAACGCGAAGCGCTCGTCCTGCTCCGCGTCGGCCTCGAGCAACGCGAGCGAGTCTCCGCCGCCGATCGCCGCGACCTCCTGGCCCGGCTCCCAGTGGATCCGACGCCCAGTCATGATCCCGAGCGCGAACACGAAGCAGCCGATCACGGACAGACCGAAGAACAGAAAGAAGATCTGACGGTTATCCAAAGACAGCTCGACTTTGTCCTTCCACTTGTGCATTTCACGCATGTTCTGACTCCTGAGAGGCTGGACTTCTCGCCTAAAACATTTCGGGGCCGAGCACGAAAAACCGGCGAAAGCGGGCCTACTGCATCAGCCGCATCGAGGCCGCCGGGTCGCGCAGCGGCGGCAGCTTCTTGACCTCGGGGACCTCGCCGCTCGGGTTGGTTCCGACCCGGATGATCTCCCGCGTCGCGGGGTAGCGGAGCTCCCAGCTCTGCTCGGACTCGACCTCGCCGCCGCGGTAGAGCTTGCGGACGCGCTCGAGCTTGAAGCCCCGCATCCCGCGTTGGGCCACGACCTCGGTCCCGGTCAAGAGGCTCGGGTCGGTCCGGTAGACCGTCTCGAAGGGCATCGACTCGACCAGCGAGCGCTCGAACGCGACCTGGTAGGGCCGCTGAGGTCCGAGGATCTCGGCCTGGACCTGGCCCTGGCTGACGGTCATGTGAAGCACGACCGGGAACTCGAAGGGGTTGCGCAGGACCAGATCGACGGTGTCCCAGACCACGGTCACGTCGAGGCCCATGTCGACGTAGCCGCTCGGGCGACTGTGCGGGCGCGCGCGCACGACCTCGAGGCCCGCGAAGAAGGCGGCGCCGAAGATCGTGCTCGAGATCTGGCAGATGCCGCCGCCGAGCACGTCGATGATCTGCCCGCCCGAGATCCCCGGCGCCCAGCGGTAGCCGTTCTCCGCGCTGCGCGCTCCGACGACCTCGTTGAACGAGAAGGTCTCACCGGGCATCAAGACGTAGCCGTCGAGGGCCGCGGCGCCGACCTTTAGATTGGAGGTCCGATCGGCGGCCCTGGCCTCCATCGAGTAGGGCGTCGAGAACGATCCGACCACGACGCCGACGTCGAGCGCGTCGATGCCCTCGGCCGCGAGCTGCTCGGCGAGCGGATCGGCGACGGCGGGCTTGGGCGCGACCGCGAGCTCGATGTGATCGACGCCCGAGGCCAGCCCGATCGCGACGCTCGACAGGGAGTCGTAGGGCAGCAACGAGGTCCCGTGGGTCGCGGGCAAGACCTTGCGGGCCTCGAGATCGAGGCGGGTCGGGAGCGACATCGTGTCGACGGCCGGGGCGAGCTCGACCAGCTGCGCGAGCGCCTTGCGCTCATCGAAGCGCATGCCGACGCGCAGATCGACCAGCCCGCGCCGAGCCCGGGCCCGGGCCTGGAGATCGCTGACGAGATCCCCGCTGCGGCCGTAGCGGAGCGCCTGCTCGACGACAGCCTCGGGATCGGGGACAGCCCCGAGCGCGCGCGCGCTGGTCCTGGCCGAGACCGGACCTGCGGTCAGGGTCATCCCCCGATCGAGGGTCCGCTCGCTCGCGGCCAAGGCCTCGGCCTCGACGCCAGAGCGGTCGAGCTTGCCGACCTCCTCGCCGGCGAGGGTCAAGCCGGGCACCGTGCGCTCGGCCGACTGGCTGGTCTCCCACGCTCCGGCGAGGACCGCGGCGGCCGTGGCGGTGGCGGCCAACATCGCGATGGACTCGGCGCCCGCGAGGACCGCGATCCAGCCCCGAAGGCCGCGCCGCTCGGGCTCGTGGCGCGTCTGTGGTGTGGCCCGCAGCTCGGGCGCGCTCGGATCCAGATCGACGGCGCGCTCGGCCTTGCGCTGGGCGGCAGGTGTCGGCGCGCGCTTGCGCCGAGGTCCCGCCCGCTCACGGCGGCGGACGGCGCGAACCCCAGGCTCCGCCTGGCCGCGGTCGGTGCGAAGGGCAGCTTGTGCGGTCACCGCTTCGCAAGCTAGGCAAGGCCGGCCCAGACACCAAAAAAACGCAGATCTCGGCCCCGATCTCGACCCGACCCGGCACAAATACCGGAACCGACCGCGCCAGACGTGGTCAGCACGCGGTATGAACCACGCCATGGCCGCGAAAGCCCCCCGAGAATATGGCCGGAACCAGCCCCGACGAACCGGCGTCAAGCTGTGGCTGGCGGTCGTCTCGGCCAACCTGATCGGGCTGTTCGCGGCGGTCTACGTGTCGTCCTACCTCCGCGTCGGGGCCGGCAACCCCGACGTCCTGTTCATCTTCTATTACGGCGCGATGGTCCTCGCCGGCCTCGTCGACGGGCTGTGGCTCGACGAGGTCCTGTTCAAGGGCGCCTTCCGCCGCAGCCTCCAGGGCAAGACCGGCCGCTTCGTCGGCAAGGGCGACGACATCGAGGAGGTCGCGGCCTCGATGCAGCGCAGCAGCGTCAGCTTTCCGATCGTGGTGGTCGTGTGCGTGGGCCTGACCTACGGCCTGTTCAACCTGGTCAATCGGGGCTTCGACAACTGGTGGCGCGACATCGGCGAGCACGCCTACACCCTCCGCAGCGCGAGCTCCACGAGCGCACAACAGCAGCAGGCAGTGATTGAACTATCTGCACGTATCCGACCGGAAGTACTGACAATTCTCGAGTCGGAGCTCCTCGATGGCGACCCCGAGGTCGAGGCCTGGGCGGCCTGGGCGATCGGCCGTCACAAGGAGAACGACGCCATGAACATCAACCGGGTCCCGGCCCTCATCGAGCGGGTCCGCAACGGCGCCCCCCCGGTCCAGCGCGAGGCCCTGCTCAGCCTCGCCCGCCTCCAGCACCAGGCGATCGCCGACGAGGTGCAAGCCGCGCTCGCGGCCGAGCTCGACGCCGGGGGCCCCGTGGATCTGCGCCTGATCTGGGGCCTCGGCTACCTGCAAAACGCCGAGTCGCTGCCGGTCCTCGACAAGGCCCTGTACCACCCCGATGAGGCCATCCAGCGCCTCGCGGCCTGGGCCCTGGCCCAGCACCGCGACAGCGGCAAGGGCCGCGAGGCCGCGGATCTGCTCGAGCAGCGCCTGCCCGCCGCGCCGCTGGCCACCAAATGCGCGATCGTGCACTCGCTGGGCGTGCTCGCCGACGAGCGCTCCAACCTCGCGCTGATCCACGCCTACGACAGCTTGACGCCTGAGCAGCGCCAGTTCATCTGCGAGCGCATCACGCTCTACGCCAGCCCCGACGGCGAGCATGACCGGGAGGATCTCCTCATGCCGCAGGAGCGCTACGGGCTCAAGACCATCCAGGCGCTCGGGGCGATGCGCGCGACGACGCCGCAGATCCGGGCCGAGGTCGAGCCGTGGGTCGAATCGGTGATCGCAGACAAGAGCACGGCCGGGCTGACCCGGGAGTCAGCGCAGTCGCTGCTGAGCGGAATCCGCTCACAGCGAGACGACCGTCGCGCGAGCCCCTGAGTTGGCTTATGCTCGCGCCGCGTGCTCGCCCCGGGCGCCATCGTCGATCCCGAAGACCTGAGGATTCCTGGTGAACAACCGGGGACCCCGATGGTCGTGCTCGATGATCTCGGCGCGACGCCCCACGGCCAGCGCTTCCGCGCCCGCCAGGGCAAGAGCCTCCTGCTCCTGACGGTCCTGTCTCCCGACGTCACGATGCAGCGGGAGCTGCGGGACCTCCTGAGCCACCGCATCGTCCTGGCCGGCGAGATCAGCCACCCCAACTTGCTGCCGACCTACGGCTGCGTTCGGCTCCCGCTCGGCGAGGACGGCTTCGACACCCTGTTCGTCGTGCGGCCCGACCCCGGCTGCCCGACCCTGCGCCAGTGGCTGCACGAGGTCTGGCAGGCCGGTCACGCCCTCGACCCCCTCAACGCGGTCGCGATCGCCGTCCAGCTGTGCGAGGCGCTCGGCGTCCTCCACGAGCGCTATCCCCACGGCTACGTCACCGTCGACAACGTGTTCATGTACCCGACGGGCGGGATGCCGCAGGCGCTGCTCTCGGGCACCGCCGAGGGGGCGCTGCTGCCCTTCGCCCCCGACTTCGAGCGCTTCGTCCAGGCCGGCTATCTGCCCCAGGCCGGGCGCGAGCTGTTCGAGTCGCCCTACGAGCCCCGCGCCGAGACCGACGTGCTCGGCGCAGCCGCGCTCGTGGTCGAGATCCTCACGGGCCAACCGCTCGAGCCTGGCGCGCCCCTCGATCACCTCGGGTTGCCGCCGCGACTCCAGCAGATCCTCGAGGTCGCCAGCCGCCCGGATCCCAACGAGCGACCGGCGGAGATCCTGATGTTCTCGCGTCGGCTTCAGGCCGCCGTGGGTCTCGGCGAGGATCCGACCGAGCCGTCGGCCGTGCTCGAGCCCGTCCAGCACGGCGATCACGCGGACCCGCGCTACCCGGCCGTGCGCGCTCGGGCCTGGCGCCCGCCCCCGCCGGCTCCTCCCCCGTGGGTCGAGCGAGACACCGGGCCCACGCAGGGCTCGGGCGCATGGAACGTCGGCGCCCCGACCCCGGGCTCGGGCGCATGGAACGTCGGCGCCCCCACTCCCGGCTCGGGCGCATGGAACGTCGGCGCCCCCACTCCCGGCTCGGGCGCCTGGAACGTCGGGCGACCGACCCCCGGCTCCGGGGCCTGGGCCCAGCCCACCGCGCCGGGTTCGGTGCCGACGCCCGTGCCCGACCAGAGCGCGTCCAACTGGCAAGCCGCGAGCTCCGGCCCCTTCCCTGGGCCGACCATGTCTGCACCCACCGCGCCGCCGGTACGCCCCGCGTTCGGACGCAACTTCCCCGTGCACGACGAGCCCAGCGGCGAGCTCAGCCCGAGCACGGCCGACGGCTCGGTCGGATCCTCGCCGAGACCCACGGCGGCCTGAAGCCGACGCGAGAACATCAGGATCTCCGCCG
>NZ_PVNK01000274.1 GCF_002994615.1 Enhygromyxa salina
GGATCCGCCTGGGCGAGCAGCGGCTCGGGCTCGGGCTCGGGCTCGGGCGGCTCGCCCGGGAGCTCGGTCCCGGGCTCGAGCGCCTGCTCGTCGGGGTTGTCGGGGGTCTTGGACGGCAGCGCCATCACGATGAGTGACAAGACCGCCGCTCCGGCGAGGAAGTAGAGCGCGTACTTGCGTCGCTTGTCCGGGATTTTTTTGGTCGCGCTCGGGGAAGGGACCTTGAAATTGACGGTGACCGCCGACTCGGCCGCCGCGTCCGCGATGATCTCGTTGGCGAGGCCGTTGATCAGCGCCGCGGTGTCCTGGCGTGAGATCGGCCGGGGTGCCCCGCTCGGCCGGACCGAGACGGGGGCCGCGGCGGCAGCCTGCGCGAGCGCGGCGACCCTTGCGTCGGCTGGCGGTCGTCGAGCGCCGGGGCTCTGCATCCGGCCCGGTCGCGGGAGGGCGCGGGGAGCCTCGTCTTCGGGGCTGGCAGCCTCGGCAGCGTTGGGCTCGCTCGCGTCCTCTCCGGTCGAGGGCGCCTCGCTGTCTTTGATGATCAGCGCGGGCGGCTGGTAGGGGACGCCGACCGCGGGTTGCGGCGCGCCGTCGCTCGCGGGGCTGGTGGTCGGCGGAGGTGGGGCAACCTTCTTCGCCGCGACATCCGAGCTTCGTTTGGCCAGCGTGAGCCCGTTGGCCGATCGTGTTGATCCGTCCATCGCCGTGTTCAAAGTGTCCGCGGCGACGGTGGATGGTTCGTTGTCGTTGTGGGCGTCGCCCACTGTGTGGGCGTTGGACCCACTTTCGCGCGCGACCTCGTCCGCTTCATCGAGTGCCGCGTCGGGCGGGCTGGGGTCTGCCGCGGCGCTTGCGACTGCGACTGCGACTGTCTTGGCGTCGGGCTCGGGTTCGGGCTCGGGCTCGGGCGTTGGCGCTGGTTCGGGCTCGGGCTCGGGCTCTTGCCCGGCTTCGGCCCTGCGCTTGGCAGCTCGGATCTTTGCGATCAACGAGTCCGCCGACGGCAAGGGCGCGGCGCCTGTCTTCGCTGTGACCGGCTTCTCATCGAGGTCCTCGCTCAGGACCGCGCGTGCGGTCTTGCTCGGTGTCGGCTTTGGCGCTGGGGCCTGCGAGTCGTTCTCGCCGATCGGCGGGATAATCGGGAGTGGGCCGGTCGTCGGGGGCTTGGGCCGCCCCTTGCGTCCCGCCAGCGGAGGCACCGGCGGCGGGGGTCCAGGTGCGCCGGGCTTGGGTCCGGAGGTGGTCGCCGGCCCGAGCTTGGGCACGTCGAAGAGATCGTCGAGGCCACCGTCGAGGCCACCGTCGTCGCTCGTCAACGGATCGCTCGTCGGCACGCCGTGCAGGGTCAAGGGCTGGGGACCGTCGTTCGCAAACGGCGGGAGCGTCGGGGGGACGCTCTCCCCCTCGTCCGACGCGGGGCGCTCGTCGTCGCGCTCGGGCCCGGAGGCCGTGCTGTCTTGGTCGCGCTTCGCCACGAGGTCGCCACGATTGTACCGGTTGCCGGGGCTCGTGTGGGGTCGACCGCGGGGCTGGAGTTGGGCAGAGTCGGGGGGTGCGTGTGCACCTGATCGATGGAACCTATGAGCTGTTTCGCAGCTTCTACGGCGCACCACCCGCTACCGGCCGCGAGGGCGGCGAGGTCGGGGCGAGCCGGGGGCTGCTTCGCTCGATGCTCGCGCTGCTGCGTGAGCCCGACACGACCCACGTGGCGATCGCCTTCGACCACGTGATCGAGTCGTTCCGCAACGAGCTGTTCGACGGCTACAAGACCGGTGAGGGCATCGATCCGAGCTTGTCGGCCCAATTCCCCCTCGCCGAGCGCCTGTCCGACGCGCTCGGGTTGGTCGTGTGGCCGATGGTCGAGTTCGAGGCTGACGACGCCCTCGCGACCGGAGCGGCCCGCTGGGCTGATGCGCAGGGGGTCGAGCAGGTGCTCTTGTGTTCACCCGACAAGGACCTCGGTCAGTGTGTGCGCAGGGATCGGGTCGTGCTCTTCGATCGTCGGCGCCAGGAGGTCTACGACGCGGCCGGGATCGAGGAAAAATACGGCGTCCCGCCGGCCTCGATCCCCGATCTGCTCGCGCTCGTCGGCGACAGCGCCGACGGCATCCCGGGGATCCCACGCTGGGGCATGAAGTCGACGGCCAAGGTCCTGCAGGCCTACGGCCACGTCGACGCCATCCCCGACGACCACGAGGCCTGGACGGTGAAGGTCCGCGGCGCCAAGGGCCTGGCTCAGAACCTTCGTGACCGGCGTGAGGAGGCCCAGCTCTATCGAACCCTGGCGACCCTGCGCACCGACGTGCCCCTCGACCAGCGCGACGTCGACGAGCTGCGGTGGCGGGGGGCCAAGCGAGAGGCGCTCGAGCAGGTCTGCGAGGAGCTCGGAGACACGCGGGCCCTCGAGCGCGTGCCCACGTGGCGCTGACGCGAGCGGGCCCGGGATATACTCGCGTCGCCCGATGGCCTTTGACGAGCAACCCAGCAGTGAGGTGACCGAGCCTGGCGTGCTGTTGTCCACGGGCCGGGCCAGCGAGGCGGGCGCCGTGCCGATCCGAGGGCGCGACGTCGAGATCGGCGACCGCCTCGGCGCCCACGAGGTCGAGCGGCGGCTCGGCGCGGGGGGCATGGGCGAGGTGTTCGCGGCGCGCTCGCTCGAGACTGGCGAGCTCGTCGCGCTCAAGGTCCTCGCCCAGGCCGGGTCGACGGCGCTGTATCGGTTCAAGCGCGAGTTCAGGGCCCTGGCCGACGTCGCCCACCCCAACCTGATCACGCTCCACGAGCTCGTGGTCCCGCGCGAGGGGCTGCCCTTTTTCACGATGGAGCTGGTCGACGGGGTGCCGTTCACCGACTACGTCCGCGGGCGCACGCCGCCCGGGCACCTGCCCAACCTCGTGCGCCTCGGTCGGGCCCTCGCTCAGCTCGTGGTCGGCCTCCAGCACCTTCACCGCCAGCAGTGCCTGCACCGCGACGTCAAGCCCTCGAACGTGCTCGTCAGCCGGGCCGGGCGGGTCGTGATCCTCGACTTTGGCCTGGTCTCGGAGCTCGCGGTCCTCGACGAGGGCCTGACCCACGACGGCGCGCCCCTCGGCACGCCGGCCTACATGTCCCCGGAGCAGGCGATCGCGGGCAAGACCACGCCCGCCGCCGACTACTACGCGGTCGGCGTGATGCTCTACGAGTGCCTCACGGGCGAGCTGCCGTTTCGGGGCTCGGGCATCGAGGTCATGATCCACAAGCAGGAGGGCGACATCCCCGATCCGCGCTCGCGGGTCGCCGATGTCCCGCCCGCGCTGCGTTCGCTGTGCATGCGCCTGCTCGCGCGTGATCCCGACAGCCGCCCGGTCGGGCGCGAGCTCATCGCGGAGGTCGAGGAGCTCGACTTTGGTCCGCGCAGCGCGGGCGGATCGAGCTCGTCCGGCCATGGCCTGGCCGTGAGCTCCGAGGCCTTCGCGGGCATGTCGCTGAGCTCGAGCTCGGTCTCGGCGAGCGAGGCCGAGCTCGGCGAGCGCGCGCCCTTCATTGGCCGGAGGCGAGAGCTCGGCCAGCTCCGCGCGGCGCTGCGCGACGTCGAGGAGACCGGCGCGGCGGTGACCGTGCACGTCCATGGCGCGAGCGGCTTCGGCAAGTCGGCGCTGCTGACTCGATTTTTGGATCGGGTCCGGCACAAGCACGAGGCCTTCGTGTTCCGGGGTCGCTGCTTCGAGCGCGAGTCGGTGCCCTACAAGGGGGTCGACGCGATCATCGACGCGACCTCGGTCCAGCTGCGGCGGATGCCCGAGCTCGAGGTCGCGGCCCTCCAGCCGCGCCAGCTCGCCGCGCTCACCCGGATCTTTCCGGTCCTCGGCGACGTGTGGCCCAAGCCCCAGGACCCCGGGCCGGCCGCGGGCGTCGAGCTGCGTCGGCAGGGGCTCGCGGCCCTGCGCGAGCTCGTCCAGCGCCTCAGCACCCGGGCGCCGCTGGTCGTGTGTGTCGACGACTTTCAGTGGGCCGACGTCGACAGCGTCCACCTGCTCAACACCCTGATGCGCCCGCCGGACCCGCCCGCACTCCTGGTCATCCTCGGCTTTCGTGACGACCTCGAGCTGCGGCCTGGCGCGCGCGCGGCCATGACCGAGCTCCGCTCGCCCGCCGCGCTCGCGGGCCGGGACGTGCGCGAGCTGCTGCTCGGCCCGCTCGAGCACCAAGACGCCCTCGCTCTGACCATGAAGCTGATGGGCGACGCGGCCGACCCCGCGCTCGCCCGGGTCTACGTCGAGCGGGCCGGGGCCAATCCCTTCTACCTCAGCCAGATGATCCTCGGCGCCGCCGTCGACGGCGAGGGCGCGAGCGAGCTCAGCCTCGACGAGATCGTCGCGCGGCGGATCGTCGACCTCGACGCCGACGCCCGTCGGCTGCTCGCGCTGGTCGCGGTCGCCGGGGGTCCGACGCCGATGAAGGTCATGCTCGAGCTCGTCGAGCTCGAGCCGCCGGCCTCGGTCGAGGCGATCGTCGACGAGCTGTGCTCGCTCGGCTTGCTGATCCGTCCCCGCGCCGAGACCGACGGCGAGGGCCCGGTCGCGCGCGGGGACTGGGTGGTCGAGACCGCCCACGGGCGCATTGGCGAGCTCGTGCTCGGCGAGCTCGAGCCCGCCGAGCTCCGCGTGCTTCACCTCGAGCTCGCCGAGGTGCTCGAGCACCACGGCCCCGAGCTCGAGACCCTCGCCGAGCACTTCTTTCAGGGAGGCGAGGCCGCGCGGGCGGCCGAGTACACCGAGCGCGCCGCGATCGCGGCCGCCGAGGCCCTCGCCTTCGCCCGGGCCGTCGAGCTCTACGAACGCGCCCTCGAGCTGCTCCCGCCGACGGCGAGCGGGGCCAAGCGTCGGGAGCTGCGCCTGGCCCTGGCCCACCAGCTCATCAACTTCGGTCGCGGGGCCAAGGCCGCCGACATCCTGCTCGAGCTCGCGGTCGTGGCCAGGCCCGACGAGGCCCGCAGCCTCCGGCGGCGCGCGGCCGAGCAGCTGCTTCGCGCCGGTCGCCTCGACGAGGGCCTGGATCTCAGCCGCACGCTGTTCGCCGAGCTCGGCGAGCCGATGCCGCGGGGCCTTTGGGGCGCGGTGTGGATGATCGTCCGCGAGCGGGCGCGGCTGTGGTTTCGGGGCCTGCTCGGGCAGCCCTCGCCGCGGCCCGAGTCGGACATCCCCGAGCAGCTGCTGACCCGCCTCGACGTGATCTCGAGCGTCGCCACGGGGCTGTCGCTGCAGGAGGTCATCTTGAGCCAGGCGCTGCACGCTCGGGCCCTGGTCCTGGCCCACGAGGCCGCCGAGCCCCGTCGCCTCGGTCTGGTGCTGTCGGTCGAGTTCATGGCCCAGGCCGCGATGGGGCGGGGCGAGCGTGCGCGTCAGATGCTGGTCAGCTGTCGCGAGATCGCGACGAGGGTCGACGACATCGAGCTCGATCGGGCGATCGATCTGTCCGAGGCGATGATCGACTGGTTCGCGGCCCGCATGCCCCGGGCACGCCTGCGCCTGGCCAAGCTCCTGCGCGGCATAGAGGCCTCGCCGGGCTCCGACTGGATCCGCGCCTACGCGGCGATCCGCTACGCCGAGACCTGTCAGCTCAGCGGACAGCTCGGCGAGCTGCGCCGTGAGCTGCCCGGCTGGGTCACGAGCGCGCGCGATCACGGCAACCTCCACGAGCTCGCCTCGCTGCTCGGCGTCGCCGCGACCACGGCGCTGTGCTTCGACGACCTCGAGGGCGCCCGCCGCAGCCTCGCGGCCGGGCGCGAGAGCTGGGATGCGTCGCGCTACACGGTCCCGGATCTGACCCTGGATCTGTCGGCGATCAACGTCATGCTCTACGCCGGCGAGGTCGACGGCGCGCTCGCGGAGGTCGAGGCGACCCTCGCCAAGGTCCGGGCGTCTGGCATGGGACGGATCGGGCGAGTCGCCGACTTGATGGACCAGGCCCGCGCGCGGGTGACCGTGCGGGCGGCCGTGCGCAGCCCGAGCGACGGGGGCCTGCGCCGCGAGGTCGAGCGCGCGTGCAGGCGCCACCGCAAGTTCGACGATCCGCTCTACCGCGGCGAGGCCCAGATCCACGAGGCCGCGCTGCACTCGCTCAGCGGCGAGCGCGAGGCCACGCGGCGGGCCTGGCGAGACGCGGCGCTCCACCTCGACGAGCACAGCATGGGCGCGCACCTGGCCGCCGTCCGCCTCCGCCTCGCGGCGGTCACCCGGGGCCGCGAGTCGGCCGAGCTCGAGGCGCTCGCCGAAGACTATCTGCGCGAGCAGGGCATCCCCAACCGCGCTCGCTTCGTCGACTGGCTGGCGCCGGTCGCAGAGGGCGTGAAAAAGCCGCAAGCTTGACAGGACGGCCGGTCACGCTAGCTTGGCCGGCGGAGACCTGCGCCCCGTGACCGATCCGACGAGCACCGACGATCTGAGCTTCCACGAGACCGAGGGCAGCCCCGAGTTGGATGTCAGCTGGGCGGGCGCTGCGATCGAGCTCGACGAGGAGCGCCCGAGCTCGGGGCTCGAGCAGGATCCGACCCAGCGCAAGTGGCTGCTGGTGGGCGCGGGGGCCTGCGCGCTGCTCACCGCGGCCGTGGTCGTGGTCCTGACCAGCAGCTCGTCGCCGTCCGTGGCCGCAGACATCGCGCCCGAGCCCGAGCCCCAACCCGAGGTCACGGTCGAGCCTGCTGCGCAGCCCGAGGTCGAGGCGCCCTCGGTGGACGAAGCCGTCGTCAACCCGCCGGTCCAGGCCAGGCGAGGCGCCGCATCCGAGCGGACCTTGGCCGTGAATTCCCGCGCCGCGGCCCCACCGATCCACTCGGCACCGCCGCCGCCGAAGTTCGCGGACAGGTCCTCGCCGAGCCCCAGCCCCAAGGCGCCCGTCCAGCCCGCCAGCAAGCCCGCCGCCAGCAAGGCCGCCGCCGCGCCCACGCCGACGCCCGCGCCCGATCCCGCTTCGGCCCCGAGCAACCCCCTCGAAGATCTGCCCGACGTCGAGGGCTGGACCGAGATGGACGACGACGCCCTGCGCGAGCAGGAGCCGGCTCCGGTCGCGCCCTCGGTTGACGTCGTCGACGAGCCCGTCGTCGAGGCGCCCGCCGACGAGGCGCCCGTCGACGAGGCGCCCGTCGTCGACGAGCTGCCCCCGGCCCCGGCTGCCTGAGTCCGCGCCCGAGCCAGCTCTGAGCGTCGTCGCCGAGCTCGCCGGGCTCGTCGAGGGGCAGGGCGTGCGAGGCCTCGTCGCGGGGCACCCGGACGGCGCGCGCCCTGTCGTCACCTGCGCTGCCGTCGTTGGCGCTCGATGGGCTGGAGCCCGCCCGCGCGAACGCGCGGACCCACCACGCGCAGATCCGGCGACGACCAAGACCCTCGCCGATCCGAGCTTCTACGGGCTATGCTGCGAGCGTGGACGACGCTATCGAGGTCTGCTGCCCGTGGTGCTTCGAGCAGCAGGAGCTGTGGGTGGACCCCCAGACCGTCGGCGAGATGGTCCAGGACTGCGAGGTCTGCTGTCGACCCTGGCGGGTGTTCGTGTCGCGTGACGAGTTCGGCCGGCTCCACGTCCAGCTCGAGCGCAGCTGACTTGGCCGGGGCCAGAGCTCGGAATAGACTGGGCCCATGGCGGACGCCGGATCCGACAAGACCTACGAAGATCTCGTGGACCAAGATCAAGTCGAGGCGATCATGAGCCCCGAAGGCGGCGCAGCGGTGATCGATTTTTGGTCGCCGAGCTGTGGGCCGTGCATGGCCATGGCCAGCGACTTCGCCCACGTCGCGGGTCAGTTTGACCCCGAAGAGGTCCGCTTTTGCAAGGTCAACACGGCGAGCCACGGCTACCTCGCGGCGCCCTTCAAGATCATGTCCGTGCCGACGATCTTGTTCGTGCTCGACGGCGAGGTGCTCGACGCCGTCGTCGGTCGGATGGACGCCAAGCGCCTCGGGAGCCGGGCCGAGTGGCTGCTCAAGAAGAGGCAGCGGCGCGGCAAGGGCCTGCTCGGTCGGCTGTTCGGTTGAGCGCCCGCGCTGTGCGATATGGTCCCGCCATGAGCGCTTCGCCCTCGCGTCGGCGGCTGACGAGCTCCGCCCCCCACGGCTGCCGGGCGCGCGAGTCGGTCTCGCCCACCCTCCACGAGTCGACCCGCCCGAGCCCCAAGATCGAGGCACCCTCGAAATGAGCACCCCCGAGGTCTCGATCCGCACGGTCGAGCTTCCCCGCGGCGCGAGCCGCTTCGTGCGATCGTGGTGGCCGATCTACCGCGGCGATCCCCACTGGGTGCCGCCGCTGATCTCCGAGCGCAAGGCCTTCCTCGACCCAGGCAAGAACCCCTACTTTCGCCGGGCCGAGGTCCGCTGCTTCATGGCCTACCGCGGGCGCAAGCCGGTCGGCACGATCGCCGCGACCGTCGACGCCGAGCTACAAGCGCGCGAGCCCGGGGTCGGGCTGTTCGGCTTCTTCGAGTTCATCGACGACCTCGAGGTCGCCCGCGCGCTGCTCGACGCCGCGAGCGCGTGGCTGCGCGAACAGGGCATGAAGCTCGCGCGCGGGCCGTTCAACTTCAACCAAAACCACGACTTTGGCCTGCTCGTCGACGGCTTCGACATCGACCCGAGCGTCGCCAACCCCCACAACCGCGCCTACTATCCGAAGATCTACGAGGCCCTCGGCCTCCGCGGGGTCATGGACTGGTACGCCTACTGGCTCGAGCAGGGGCCGGTGCCGCCGCTGATCGAGCGCCTCGCTCGGCGGGTCGAGTCGCGCAACCCCAAGCTGCGCGTCGAGACCATGGACGCCAGCGACTACGACAAGGGCGTGCAGCTGTTCCGCGAGATCTTCAATGACGCGTGGGACCACAATTGGGGCCACATCCCGATGTCGCGCGACGAGTTCGAGTTCCTCGGTCGACGGCTCGAGCCGCTGCTCGACCCCAAGCTGTGCCTGTTCGCGTTCATCGACGACGAGTGCGTCGCGGGCTCGATCGCGCTGCCCAACACGAACCTGGTGACCAAGGCGATGAACGGGCGGATCTTTCCCTTTGGCTGGTGGCACGCGTGGCGCGGCGGCGAGCGGATCGACGCGATGCGGGTGCTCGTGCTCGGGGTCAAGCAGCGCTACCAACACCTGGGCCTGGGCGCGCCGCTCTATCTGCGTACCTGGGAGGAGGGCCTGCGTCGGGGCTACCGGGGGGCCGACGCGTCGTTGGTGCTGGAGTCCAACCGACGCATGCGGGGGGCCCTCGAGCGGCTTGGCGGGCGGATCTACATGACCTACCGCGCCTACGAGCAGGATCTGCGCCCGTGAGGGTGGGCGGCGGCAAGGTCTCGAGTTGATGATCGACCCGCGGGGGCAGGGTACTCTCAACATGTGAGAGCTCGGCTCGTCAGCATGCTCGAGTCCTTCGCGGCGACCGAGGTCTCCTCGCGCTCGCTCGGGCTCCTGCGGATCTTCGCCGCGCTGACGATCTGGGTCGAGTTCGCCTCTCCCTGGGTCGCCCACCGCATGGATGACTCGGCCGGCACCATGCTCCTCGCGTGGGTCGTGCTGGTCGCCGCGTGGTTCGTGGTCTTTGGGTTCAAGACACGCTGGGCCACCGCGATCATGGCGCTCGCGTTCGCGGGCCTGCACCTCTACTACGGGGTCGCGCTCGGCAACGCGAAGCTCGCGGCTCCGGTCCAGGAGTTTCAGATCACCGTGCTCTTGGCCCTGACCCCTTGCGGCCGCTCGCTCTCGGTCGATCGTGCCCTCGCCGTGCGCCGGGCCAAACGAGACGGCTGCGGGCCGCCGCCCGAGCGCATCTGCTGGTGGCAGCTCGAGCTGTTCATCGTCCAGACCGCGACGATCTACCTGTGGCTCGGCTACGAGGGCTGTGACCCGAGGTGGCTCAGTGGCGAGCTGCTCGAGCGTCAGATCCTGCAGTGGTACGGGAGCGACATGTTCGTGGTCCACCCGGGCTTTCATCGCTTCGCCGTGGTCGCGGCGTGGACCGCCACGATCGTCGAATTCGGGCTGGTCGTTGGCCTCCTCGTCCGTCGCCTCCGGCCCTACGCGATGTGGGTCGCGCTCGCGTTCTTGTTTGTGCACATGCTGGTGTTCTCGACCAGCTATCTGGGGAGCTACGTGTTCTTGATGATGATGACCATGTTGATCGCGTGTCTGTCACCGCAGCGAATCCACGACTTGATCTCGCTGCAGGGGCCACGATGACCGCGAAGGACGTCAAACCCGGTCTCCCGCGGCGGCTCTTGTGGCCGGTGCTCGCGTTCGTCGCAATGATCGCCTGGTCCAACATTCCACCCTACCGCGCGCACATCAAGGGCGAGACCCGCGACTACTTCGTGTGGAGCTGGATGCTCTACCAGCAAGGCGGCGCGCTGATCTGCGACGTCCGCTACTTCGATATGAACCAAGACGGCGCGCCGATCGAGCGCTGGAAGCTGCTCGGCTACGAGCGCCCCGGTCTGATGCCCGACAAGCTCGCCCGGGTCCATCACAAGCAGCTGCCGACGGACGCCAGGCGGGTCTGCCAGGCGCTGCGCAAGGCCGGTGACCGCGACCCCTACGTCGAGCTCGCCGCGCGCTGCGGCATGGAGGCCGGCTGGAAGCAGATCACCAGCCGCAAGAAGAACGTCTGCGCCCACGGCAAGTCGAAGCCCAAGTCGAAGTCGAAGCCCAAGTCGAAGCCCAAGTCGAAGCAGGGAAACAAGTGAGCGCGATCGGACCCCGTCTGCGGACCAAGCTCGAGAACTTCGCGTCGGCGGAGATCTCCTCGCGCCCGCTGGCCATGGTCCGGATCTTCACGGCCTTCATCTGCATCTATCAGTTCGCCGGGCCGTGGGCGAGCCACTTCCTCGACGGCTACCCCGGCGCGGTCGCCCTGACCTGGGTCTACTTCATCCTCGCCGGCCTCCTGCTCGTTGGTTACAAGACCCGCGTCGTCGCGGCCGCGTTCGCGCTCGTGTTTGGCCTGCTGCACATCTACTTTGGCGTCCAGTTTCACATCCACGTGCTCGAGAAACCGGTCCAGCAGTTTCAGATCGCAGTGCTCCTGGCCCTGACGCCGTGCGGCCGCTCGCTCTCGGTCGACCGCGCGATCGAGGTCCGGTGCGCGGGCAGGCAGGGCCGCGAGCCCGAGCCCGAGCGCATGCCGTGGTGGCAGGTCGAGCTGTTCATCGTCCAGATCGCCAGCATCTACCTGTGGGCCGCCCAGAACAAGAGCGACGACAAGTGGCTACGCGGCGAGCGGATGGAGCGCTACTACCTCGACTGGTACGGCGGCTCCGACTCGCTCGTGTACACCCCGTGGGTTCACCATGTCGCCGTGTTCCTGGCCTGGTCGACGACCGCGCTCGAGTTCGTGCTCGCGTTCGGGCTGCTGGTGCGTCGCTGGCGGCCCTACCTGATGTGGGGCGGCGTGATGTTGCACCTCGGGATCCTCGCGATGTTCTCGGTCACCTACTTCAGCTTCATGATGCTGCTGATCTTGATGCTGTGCCTGCCGCCGACCTGGATCCACGACTTCATCTCGCTGGTGATCGAGGACTCGCCCCGGGCCCAGACCCAGACCCAGACCAAGACCAAAACCAGCTTGGCGAGTACCGCGGGCCCGAAGTCCGATCCGACTCCGGTGCGGCGCTGAGGCCCCATGGCTGGGTCGCGGCGGGCTAGCAGCCCGGAGGCAGCAGCGCCTCGAGGCGCGCGAGCTCGTCGGGGTCTTTGACCTTGAGCACCGGCTCGTTGTCGTATTGCTCGTAGTAGATCGTCGACTCGACCGCGTCGTCGAAGCCGAGCGCCCGGCGGATCCTGCGGTGAAAGGGCACGAAGCCCCGGCAGAGCAGGCGCTCGATCGTCATCGCGATCGTCCCGGTCAGCCCGCAGATGTAGATGACCGCGTTGCTCGGGCCGAGCTCGCCGGGCTTCATGCCGATCGCCTGCTCGAGCGCCTCGAGCCGCCCGGGCTTGAAGAAGTCCTCGACGCGGCCGGTCTCGCCGGTCCACTCGGGCGCCTCTTTGGGCCGGCTGATCGTCGGCAGATAGTGAAGGCCGTTGTCGCGGGCGAGCTGCTCGAGGCGCTCTTTGTAGCCGATCTCGTTCGGGTAGCTGGCCCCGTGGAGCAGCACGTAGGAGCTCAGGTCGGCCTTGGGGTTGGCCTCGATGTCGGCCTCGACCATCGAGGTGAAGGGCGCGAGGCCCGTGCCCGCGGCGACCAGGATCTTGAGGCGCTTGTCGTCGAGCCCGATCGTCTCGTCGATCGTGAACTTGCCGATCGCGCGGGTGGTCATGCTCAGGCGATCGCCGGGCTTCATCTTCCACAGCAGGTGGGTGAGCGGGTTGTCGCTCTCGGGCTTGCTGACCCAGCGGATGTAGAAGTCGATCGTCCCGCGCTGCTGCGGCGCTGACGCGATCGACATGGCCCTGCGGACGCTGCCGAGCTCGGGCTGGGCCTCATTGTTGAGGCCCAAGGTCAAGTACTGCCCGGGGATGAACCACCTGCCCTCGGGGATCGGCGTGTCGGGCACGACCTTGAACACGGCCAGGACGTCGGACATGTCGACTTTGGCCTCGAGAGTGGCGTTGTATACGAGCGTGCGGGCCATCTACTGCGGATCATACGCGCGATGGCCGGGCGCGGAAAGCCCGGCGGGATCGCGCGGGCCCCCGATCGCGCCCCAGTGACGGCTCAGCTCGCGCGTCGGCGCCGACGCAGCCCGAGCAGGCCGAACAAGCTCGCGAGCAGCCCCAGGCCCGTGCCTGTCGCCGGATCTTCGACGGCGCAGCCTTGCTTGGTCCCGCCGGGCTCACCACCGACCGAGGGCGGCCCGCCGTCGCTGCTGCTTCCGGAAGCGCCCGACGAACCCGAGCCTCCGTCGCCGCCCGAGCTCCCGCTGCCACCGAGAGCGCCGTCGTCGTCGCCGCCGTCGCCGAGATCGCCGTCGTCGTCGCCGTCGCCGCTGTAGCCACCGCCGCCGAACTTCGCCTCCCGTGCCTGACGCTGCTCTTCTTTGTACTTGGTGTAGCTCTCGGGCAGCGGCGGCAGGTTGTTCATCATCCGCGGGCGCGCGTCGGCGAGCTTCTTCCACGAGCCGCCGCCGGGCACCTGGCCGCCGCCCGCGGGCTTTTGCGGGCTCAGGATGTAGAGCGCGCGGCGGTTGCGGACCTCGTCGACGCTGTCACCGGTGTCGACCGCGAGGCCCTTCTCGCCCATGCCCGCGTAGTGGATCTCGCACCAGGCCCCGTTGTCGACGAAGTACTGGGCGATCGAGCGCGCGCGGTTCTCGGACAGCTTCTTGTTGTCGGCCGCGTTGCCGACCGTGTCGGTGTAGCCGACGATGTAGAGCTGGACCTTGATGTCGTCGGCCGAGGTCGCGTTGTCTGGATCGAGGTCGTCGAGGGCCTTGTTCGCGCGCTCGAGGTTGTCGAGCTCGTGGACGAGCACCGCGAAGGCCTCGGCGACCTTCCACTCCTCGTCGCCCTTGATGTTGTACTTGCCCGAGTCGAAGTTGACCTCGGTGTGGGGGATGTGGACCGACCACGGCACCCGGGTGTCGGTCGCCGAGTAGCCCGTGTCATCCGAGCCCGTCACCTTGATCATGAAGACCTCGTCGGCGGTCTGCCAGCTCATCTCGAAGGTCTCGCCGGCCTCGACGATCTCGTCGGTCACGGTGTCGTCGACGATCATCTCGCCGTCGGTGTTGAACACCTGCAGCTCGTGGCTGCTCAGCGTGAACGGCGTTTTGTAGCGGATCTTCTGGTCGTCGACGATCTCCTCGCGGTCGGACTGCAGGGCCAGCGAGCCCCGGGTCCCGCCCGCGACCGGGCGCACGACCTCGAACTCGCCGTTCGTGAACGCGTCGTTGGCCTCGATCTTGATCTCGTAGCTGACCTGGCGGCCCTTTTGGGTCCACGTGACCTTGGTGCTCTTGCCGGCCTTGATGTTGATCGACTTGGACACCTCGGTCCCGTCGGAGCCCTTGATCGTGACCTTGACCCCGCTGAGGTTCTCGTCGGCGGTCAGCTCGACCATCGCCTTGCCCTTGGTGTCGGTCTGCGAGCCGTAGCTCCAGTTGAAGCCGCCGAGCGACATGAACAGGGCGAAGAGCGGTGCGGTGAGGGATGAGAGGGCCATGAGCGTGTCCTTGGGGTCGATCGGGGGGCGGGGCCGGAGATCGGACGCGGTTCGCGCTAGCTGCGCTTGTCGGATTGTAACGAAGTCTGGCGAGAGTTCCGAGCGCTCGCACGGCACGCCGCCGCCACGGTCGCGCGCGCCGGAGAAAAGTTCCTCACTGCCGGGAGTGGCGCGCTTCGACGACCGTGTGGATGCCGCCGCGGACGTAGAAGTCGCCCTCGACGACCATCGCGCGCGGCTGCGTGGCCGCGACGAGATCGTCGAGGATCTCGTTGGTCACCGCCTCGTGGAACGCGCCCTCGTCGCGGAAGGACCACAGGTAGAGCTTGAGGCTCTTGAGCTCCACGCAGCGCTGATCGGGCGTGTAGCGGATGCGGATCGTGGCAAAGTCGGGCTGCCCGGTCTTGGGGCACAAGCAGGTGAATTCCGGGCACTCGAAGCGGATCTCGTAGTCGCGCTCGGGCTTGGGGTTCGGGAAGGTCTGGAGCTCCCGCGTGGGCGGCTGGGTCGGCACGGGCGGGGTGTGCCCTGGGTCGGGCGGGGGGTCAAGCTGTGAGCTTGCTCGATGGTCGAAGGGGGTAGCGTAGAGGGGAGGGGCGTGTTAGAAAGCGCCGCACTGCGGGTTTAGCTCAGCTGGTTAGAGCGCCTGGTTGTGGTCCAGGAGGTCGTGGGTTCAAATCCCATAATCCGCCTTACCTAAGTTGTTGGAATCGTTGGGGATCTGATCTCAGAGACCCAACGTCTCCACAATGTCTCCAAATCCAGACGAGTTCGTGTCCTGGTCACACAGTGACCCGCGGTCTTCGAGCAGCCGGATCGAGCGCTCGAGTGCCGCCGGTGACAGGTGCATGTAGCGCTGGGTCGTCGCCAGATCTGAGTGGCCGGCGAGTTCTTGGATCGCTCGCGCGGGCGCACCTCGCATGGCGAGGTGGGAACAGAAGCTGTGACGTAGCGTGTGTGGCCCTCGGTCGCGCAGGTTGGCGAGCTTGAGGGTCTTCTTGAGCCACCGGCGAGCGACCATCACGGTGAGGGTGGTGCCCTCGTCGCGGTACAGGACGTTGGGTCCTCGCAGGTGTCGGTGTGCGTGCAGCGCAGCGGCGAGCCGCTTGGTCATCGGCAGGCGGCGGATCTTGTCGTGCTTCGGGAGCCCGACGTGCCCGTCGTACTCGGCGCGGTCAACGGTGAGCAGGCGGCGACGGAAGTCGATCGCTACCCACTGGAGTGCGCGGACCTCGCCAGGGCGCAGGCCCGCGTCGCCGCCGAGCAGGACCATGATGTGGATCCGAGGGTCGAAGGTCTTCGCGGCCTCGACGATACGCTCGTACTCGTCGAAGTCGTAGAAGTCCATCTCCGGCGTGGTGACCTTGAGTTGCTTGATGCGGACCGGCATCTCCGGGATGACGTCCCAGTCGACGGCGGCCTTGAGCATCGTGCTCAGGGTGGTGAGCACGTTGTTGACGGTCTTCGCGGAGAGCTCGGCGAGCTTGCCCTTGAGGCGCTGGATGTCCTCCTGGCGGAGCTGGTCGAGGCGCCTGTCGCCGAACATCGGCAGCAGGTGGACCCGAAGGTGGCACTGCTTGGATTTGGTGGTGCTGTGTTTCTCTCGGTTGGCGCGCGAGTAGCCCTCGATGTAGCGCGGGGCGAACTCGGCGAGGGTGGGTACCTCCTGCTTGGTCTGGTCCTCGGTTGTTGTGGGTGCCGGGCTCGCCTCGAGGGCAGCAGAACTCGGCTTGGGGTCGGGGCCATGCTTGAGGAGGTGTCGCTCCCGTTCCTCGCCCCAACTGCGGGACCCGGACTTGGACGCCACCGGCGACTTGCGTCGCTCACGGTACTTGCGTCCGTCGCCCAGCCGGACTCGGATGTCTACCTCCCAACCGCCTCGGCGGTATGGCCTCAAATTCACGGTCATCGCGTTCTCCGAACTGCGACACCGCTCGTCCATGGATCCAACCTAGCAGATAGGGTGGGGGAGGGCGAGCGGGGACTCGAAGGAGCCTGAGGCCGTGGTCGGACCCGTCTGCGGGCGGGTTTGGGGTCAGTGGAGCGGCTGCTGCTGGCGCTCGAGCCAGGTCAGGATCGAGTCGCGGTGGAAGCGGACTCGGCGGCCGATCTTGGTCACGCCGGGGAGCTGGCCGCGATCGACCATGCAGTACACGGCCTTGCGGGTGATCCGCAGGAGGTTGGCGACCTCATCGGCGCACAGGAGGTAGGGGAGCGCCGATGGGTCGGTGGTGGGCCGACTGGGCATTGGATTGTCGCATGCCTAGTTTGAACCATCACTGTCCGATACCGCAAGCTGTTCGCGGGATGGGGACCCGACTCCGGGTGTGTTAGTGATTGCTGCTCGAATCGATCGGTGTCGTTTCTTTGTGGCCTCGGGTTCGTTGGTTTGGGCTCGTTGCCTTATTGTTGAATGCCGAACTCCGATTGATTGAGCTGCAGGGTCTCTTCTTCGTCCTGATGTCGTGGGTCGAGCGAAGTTCGGGGCGGGCTCTCCGTGCATCGGCAGCCTGAACATGCTCACCGGCGCCGCCAACCAGGCGATTGCCTCGCTCTCACTTGGAGTCTCTAGCTGCCGTTTCCGCGTTGGAGACAAAGGGACTCGAAACCGTTCTCTTGGTATTTATGGAACACCAATGGTGACGCTGGGTTTCTTTGAAAGAACACGAGGTCTTGGGAGCGAGGTGGTGCCGTCTGGTACCGCCTCGTTCCGTCTAGCAGCCCGGGGTGCAATGCATCGTGTCGCCTCGCGCCGGAATTTTCGCCGAGGGCGCGAAGCCAAAACGCCGCTGTACCGGGCGTACTGCAAGTTTTGGCGACAAAGCCCTCGGCGAAAAGGCCAAACGAGGCGGCGCGATGCATTGCACCCCGGGCTGCTAGTGGTGCAGAATCATTGCACCGTTTTGATGTCGGTGCCATGGGCTCGGCGGTCGCGCCGGGGCGGCAGTTGGCCCCGATTTTGCCGCTGCAGCGCCTTGCATGACTGGCGCGGTCGGGTGCAGCTCGCTGACTTCGGCCTCGCAGAGGGAGGACTGCACTTTGTGCAATCCCTACAACAATGAGTGTTATGCGACCAAGATGGCGGAGATGTGGGACCCGTCTTGCCCAGACGCCGGCTGGGCGGAACTCGGGGAGCAGGAGTCACCTCGCATGTATCACTCGACGGCGCTCCTGCTCCCGGACGGGCGCGTGCTCTCCATGGGCGGAGGGCACCGCGACTTCTCAAGATGCCCGCCGAGCACCCCTGAGGGCCGAGCGCTGCGAGGTCAGTGGAGCTTCAGCTGAGCCGAGCCGAGCGATCGCGGAATCTCCGGGGTGCGTTGCACCTCGGCGATCGTCGCTATCGGCCCCGCGAGGAACAGTGGAGCTGCGCCGTCCGAGGGCCCCGCTCGCTCTCCTCGCGGATGATGCCCCAGAGAAACTCGCCCATCCGCTCATCTCCCCGCGCGACCAGAACGTCGAGCCACTCGAAGAAGGCCAGCCGAAGGTGGTCCCGGCCGTTGCTCTCGTGCTCCTTGCGGACGAGCTCGAGGTAGTCGTAGAGGATGTCCGCGAGAGGGACCCCTTCGACACTCCCGCGCGTGTGGACGATCGTGACGGCCATGTTGCCGAGCCACTCCTTGTAGCGCTGGCTCAGCAGCTCGTTCCAGCGCCGGCAAACGTCGAAGATCGCGTTCCAGGTCTCCAGGTCGAGCCCCGGTTGGCGCAGACCGACAGTCCAGGTCGGGTGCGCGGCGAAGAACCCCACTCCCCCCAGGTCGAGCCTCACCGCGATCGGGTCGTAGGGAAAATGAACGCTCGAGCGCGCGCCGCCCGGGCCCACGCGCAGGATATCCTTGTCGAGCTTCTCGCGGTTGCAGTCGCCGCACATCGGCACGAGGTTCTCGAGGCTGGCCGAGAACACCGGATAGAGCGCGCGCGGAAGGAAGTGATCGAGTACCTGCGAGACCCTGGCCTTCGGAGACTTGAGCTCCATGGTCCCGCAAAAGGGGCACAGCTTGGCTCGGGGAAGCGCGTTGTAGATCTCGGTGTAGAAGCACCTTCGAATCTCGAGCGGCTGGAGCAGCTTGTAGAACGCGAAGCCGAGCTGTTTGAGGGGCTCGGCAAGCGCGTCGTCGCAGCCCGCGAGCGTGGGGCAGTCGGACTCCCCGCCCAGCAAGGAGCGCAGGGCGTCGTGGCCGTGGACGATCCGGTGGACGAGCTCTCGCTCGGGCTCGGACGCGGTGGCGAGGGCCCGGTGGTAGCGCAGGACCGCGTCGCGCAGCGAGGTGCGGCCCTCCAGCCTCGAACGATATCCGGGGGGCACGATCTCGGGCCAGTTCGGCAGATCACGATCCTCGTCCACCGCGCGCTGGACTTCGCCGAGCACGGCGACCAGGGCCACGTGCAGCCAGTTGTTCGTCGTCGCCGAGAGCGGGTAGGCGTAGAGCATTAGCCCCCTCCCCGCTCGCGCTCGAGTTGACGCAGGTGATCGGCGACCAGCGCCCGATCGACGGAGCTGCCCAGCTGACCCATCCTCTCCTCGATGTCCGCGACATCCCGCGACGCGAGCAGCTCCTCGATCAGATCCCGCGAGAGCTGGGAGATTGGGGGCTGGACGGCGAAGCAGTCGGCCAGGATCGCGTCGAAGGTCGAGCCGAAGGTCTCGATCCGGGGCCGGGTGACGCGGATGCGCCCCTCGTGTTTGTCGAAGATCAACACGCTGTCCCGGCTCGTGTCTGAGATCACGAAGGGCGCGTGGGTCGTGAGCAGGCAGTCCTGGTGGATCGCACCCTCGCTCCGCCTCCCACGGGTCGTGGGCAGCTCGAGCAGGTTCTTGACGAAGTCCACGCGCCACTTGGGGTTGAAGTGGGACTCGGGTTCGTCGAGCAGGAACAAGACGTTGGGATCGGCGAGCATGGCGAAGATGCCCATGACCTGGACGAACTGGTGCTCGCCGTCTGAGAGCGAGACGTAGTCGACGGTCTTGCCCTGATCGCGTGAGCGAAAGAGCACGCGCTCGAAGCGAAACACCTTGTTCTCGTCGGGTGGCTCCGGGAGCGTCGAGTGAAAGCGGCGTTCCTTGGTCTCGCGTTTGAACGCCTCGCGGATCGACTTGGAGATGCCGAGGTCGTTGAGCATAGCGAGCTTGTGCACGGAGGTGTAGAGGCTGAACGCGCCCTCGGGCCACAGCGTAGCGAAGGCCTGGCGCATCGCGTCGTCGACGAAAAAGTCGAACACCCAGCGCTGTCGCTTGGCGTCGTGCTCATAGCAGGTCGCGCACTGCCGCAGGCGATCGAGGTAGTTTTGGAGCTCGTCGGTCAGCGCGACGGGGCGGCTCGAGCCGGGCAGGGAGAGCTGCACGACGCAGCGAAACGAGTGAAGGTCCTCCGCGGGCGAATCGGTCAGGAGCGCCTCGCGCAGGGGCGCGTCGCCGAGCAGTAGGTTCGAGACCAGCACCTCGAGGTGCGTGCCGTAGTCGATCAGCAGCAGGCGCGTGTCCTCGACCTTGCTCTCGTCGTCCTGCTTGCCGAGCGCCTCCTTGTAGACGGCCTCGGCGTAGTGAAAGCGGCTGAGCAGAAAGGGCAGGCTCAGGGTCTCGTTACCGCCCGAGGTGTATCCGACGATCCGACTCGGGACCAGGGACCGCGTGCTCGGGTCATCGAGCCCGGAGGGCTCCCACTCGTCCTCGCCGATCTCGCGCTCGAGCACGACTCCTCGCGCGTCCCTCCGGCTCGCTCGCACGATCGTCTGCGCGCCATCGGATTGGAGCTGGTAGATGATCTCGAACCGAAGGTCGGGGTTGCCGTCCTTGCGCTCCTCTTCCGAAACCACGGTGGCCGCGATCGACTGGAAGACCTCGGCGAGGACCTGCAGCAGCTGCGACTTGCCCGAGCCATTGGGACCCACCAGGCACATGGCCGAGAAGGCCCGCTCGGCGTCGTCGGCGTGGAAGTCGAGCTCGAGGCCGTCGAGCAGGCCGCCGCAGGTCGCGGCCTCGAACACCCGCAAGGAGATCAGTTTCACGACTCGGCCCTCTCGAAGCGGATGCATGCGCGCTCCGAGTCGAACACCTGGGCGAAGGGGGGATCCTCGCCGCCGAGCAGTTCGAACAGCGCCGCTTGCAGCTCGTCGTAGGGCGGCGTGCTCAGCGCCGCGCGGAGCTCGGCGAAGTCGAAGCTCGCCCCGAGCGTCTCGACCGCTTTCATGATCCGCCCGCGGTCCACCGCCTTCACCGCCTTCTTGCTCGTCTTGCCCATGCTCTCCTCACTCTGCCGCCGATAGGGTCCAGGCACCTCGCTCGCGGCGAGCGTCGCGGCGATCGGCTCGTCGCTTCGATCGGGCTCGACCAACTCGCCGTGAAAGGCCCGCCTCAGGATCGAGCGCGTGAAGTGCTCGACGTCCCCTTGCGAGCCCTCGACGGCTCCACGCACGTCTCGGATCGCGCGCTGCACCCACTCGAGCCGCGCGACGATCTCGGCCTGCTCCGCCGGCGAGGGGATCGGCACCTCAAGTCCGTAGAGCTGGCGCTTGTTGATCTTGGGCAGCACCGTGCGCCCCTGGAGCGGGATCGCCTGCTCGGTGAACATCGGCGAGATCATCACCTTGTGCAGATAGGCCGCGCTCACGTCCTCGCTGCGGACCGAGATCGGGTAGGAGTCGGCGCTGCACAAGCCCTCGAAGTCGACGAGGACGGCCTTGGCGAGATAGGGCCGGATCTTCGAGTAGATGATGTGCCCCGGTTGGAAGCGGTACTTCTTACTGACGACACCGTCCTCGCCGACGGTCCGGTGAGGCAAGAGCACGCCGGTGCCGCTCTCGATGTGGTTGGGGGCGACGTGCGGCAGATCGGGGTGCTCGGCCGGATCGACGGACTCGGTGTCGATACGCGCGATCTCCTTCACGCTCGCGCGCCGCCAGCGGGACGCGTCGGCGCCCGTCAGCTGTCCACGAAAGGCGGCGCTCAGCGCCTGGCGCCACAGCCCGTCGAGCGTTCGCAGGAGCTCGTCGGTCTGCGCGCCGACGGGCTCCACGAGGGCGAGCAGACGGTCGAGCTCCGCGGCGATCCGAGCCTGCTCTCGCCGTGGCGGGAGCGCGATGTGCAGCGCTTCGACCGTCGAGTAGTAGATCGTCTTGTGCACCGTCCCTGTGCCGAGCTGCGCCAGCCGCTCGCGACCTTCGTGGAGCAGGGCGTACTTGAGGAAGCGAGGCTCGAGCGCGTCGCCGCAGGTCCAATTGACGAAGTCCTGGCTGGTCGCCATCGGCTCGCCCAGGATCACCACGTAGCCGACCGAGGCCGTGCGGGACAGACAGACCGTCCCAGTGGGCAGCAGGCGCGCCGAGGAGTTGGCGAGTCCGGCCTCGGTGATGGTCTCGCGCGTCTCGAATATGGCCCCGCCGTGGTGCGCGTTCGCGTCGCGGATGCCGAGCCAGGGGATGTCGCCGCCCCAGTAGCCGGGCTGCTTTCGGCTCGGGGTGTGCCCGCTCTCAAGCCGTGCGACCTCGCGCAGCGGGGTCCACCGCCAACCCGCGGGCAGCTTCGTCTCGGGCACGCCGACCGCGATGCCGAAACTCACCGATCGACCTCGTTCGCGCCCAGCGCGGCGACGAGCTCCTTCACGCGCGCGACGGCGAACTCGAGCTTCGTGAGCAGCTGGAGCGCGACGGCCTCGGGCGTGCCCCCCTCGTCGATCTCCGCCGTGTCATCGAGCCAACGCAGGTGGTCGAACTTGAACTCGGCCTGGCGAATGGCGCGCAGGTTGAACGAGCGCCAGCGGCCAGCCTGGGACTGACGACGGTCGCGGCGCGAGCCGCCGTCGGGATCGTCGCCGTAGCAGGCCTCGAACTCGGCGAAACTCTCGGCGGCGAGCGGGCGGGCCTTGGTGACGGAGGGGACGCTGGTGCGAGCGTCGTAGATCCACGTCCTGCGCGTCGCGGGCCCCTTGGTGAAGAACACGACGTTGGCGCGGACCCCTCCCGCGTAGGGGCTGAAGGTCCCGTTGGGCAGGCGCAGGAGCGTGTGGATGTCGCAGGTCTGCGTCACCTGCTCGAAGAGCTCGGCGGCCTTGTCCTCGAACAAGCAACTGTCGGGGAGGACGATCGCGGCGCGGCCCCCCTCGGCCAGGATCGAGATCGTGTGCTGGAGGAAGTTGATCTGCTTGTTGTTGGTCTCGACCAGGAAGTCGGGGCGATCGGGGAAGCTCTCGCTGCCGCGGGAGCCGAAGGGCGGGTTGGTGAGCACGACCGAGAAGTCGCGCTTCGGCGGATCCGAGCCGATCGCGTCGCCGAGCCAGATCGTCGGCTCGATCCCGTGGACGTGGAGGTTCATGAGCCCAAGCCGACGTGGGGCGGTGACGAGCTCCTGACCGTAATAGGTCTGCGTTCGGATGCGTCGCCAGAGCTTGCTCGAGCGCGCGCCGGAGGCGAACTCGGCGAGCCATTCGTAGGCCGCGACAAGGAAGCCGGCGGTCCCGCACGCCGGGTCGCACACACAAAACTGGGGGTCGTCGCGTGGATCGGGCCGGACGCAGCGGACGATCGACTGGACCAACGCGCGCGGGGTGAAGTACTGGCCGGCGCCCTTCTTTCCGTCCGCGGTCGCGCGCTCGAGCAGGCTCTCGTAGGCGGTGCCCTGGACATCGGTGCCGAGCGAGGTCCAGGCGATCTCGTCGATCTCGCGAATGATCCGCGCGAGCGAGCTCGGCTGCGCGACGCGTGAGCGCGCGCCCGCGTAGATGTCCTGGAGGATGCCGGGGGTCTCTCCGAGCCGAGTCAAGATCGCCTCGTAGCGGTCGACGAGATCGGATGCGTCCTGGTGCTCACTCAGCGCCGCCCAGGAGCAGCCGGACGGCATGCGAACTTCGCCCTTCTCCTCGACCATCTTGAGGAAGAGCAGGTAGGTGAGCTGCTCAAGGTAGTCCCCCTCGTGCACGCCGTCATGGCGCAGCGTGTGGCACAAACCCCAGAGCTTGCTGACGACGTCCGTCATGGAGATCGAGACGCGCGACGGCTCAGAAGTTGATGACTCGTCCGAGGGCGTCGAGGGCCGCCTCGTTGACGGCCTCGGCCATGGTCGGGTGCGCGTAGACCGAGCGCCCGACCATGGCCGAGGCCGAGAACTCGACGGCGATGGCGATCTCCGCGATCAGGTCGTCGGCCCGCGCGCCGATGATCGAGGCGCCCGAGGGTCGAATCCTTCTCGATGCAGGCCGCCTTCATGGAGCCCGCGCCGATGACGATGAGGTCGTAGCTGTCCATGGGCTGTGGCGGACACTATCACGCCCGCTCGGCGTGGCTAAGTCCGCGGCCCAACATAATTAGGAGCCCATCGACGCTGCGCAGGCCTCGGCGGCCTACACCTACGGCGGCAAGGTCGGGCTCACCGGCCTCGATGACATCGAGAGCGTGACTTTCAAGAAAAGCGCGGCAAGGTCGACCCCAAGCTCGTCGAACTCCACCGCGCCGGCGCCAGCGTCGATGGCCTCACGCGCTCCGCCGCCGAGTTTGGCGGCCACGCGGCGCGGGCCAACGACCTGCCCCGCGTGACCGCGTGAGCAAGGCCGCCCAGAAGATCGGGGCGATCGTCGCCGCGGCCCCGGGGATCGACAGCACAGCGTTGAGCTCGACTCCGTCTACAGCAACCTCCCCTTTGGCCTCGAGCAGGCCCGCACGGCGACCAAGGGCCTGGTCAGCGGACTCCCGGCCTCGATGAAGTCAGCCACAACGCTCAGCGCGTGCTGACGTGCGCCGACAGAGCCCGGAGCATGACGCATGCGATCTCCTGCTCGCGCTCGGGGAGTCCCCCGACGAGAGCGAAGACCTCGTCGCTCGCACACGTGGCCAGCAGGGCAGAACCAGTCCTGCCCAGCGCCCGCGCGACCTTGAAGACCGTGTCGAGCGTCGGCGCACCCACCGCTTGCTCCAGCCGCCCGACCGTTTCCTTGGAGACCCCTGCGCGTTCTGCGAGCTGCCCCTGGGTGAGCCCGAGGCTGCACCGCTGCCGTCGGATCCGCTCACCCAGCTCGTCGTGGGTCAGCATGCCGACAGGGTCTGATTCGGTCATCAGCCCAGGGCACGCAGCACGGGCGGTCGATATTCCCGCGGCCGCTGACGGCTGCTCGGTCACGGGTGTACCGTACCCGGGTGACCGAGCGTCGCGGCTACGAGGTTCTCGCCTCGAACCTACACCGCCTCGTCTTCGAGCGTGGCACCACGCTCGACGAGGTCGCACGAGCGGCTGGCATCACGCGCGAGCAACTCGACGCGATCTGCACGGGCGAGATCGACCCTGACCTCGATGTCGTCTACCGGATCGCGCAAGCCGTCGGCGTCACCGGGTCCGAGCTGATCGCCGAACCCAACTACAACTGACTACGGCGGCGACACGTGCGCGGACAAGGCGCGGAGCATGACGCAAGCGATCTCCTGCTCATGCTCGGGCAACCCGCGAACGAGCTCGCTGACTTCGTCACACGCGTGCTCGGCGATCAACGCCGAGCCCGTCGTGCCCAGCCCCTTTGCAATCTTGTAGAGCGTGTCGAGCGTCGGCGAGCCCATCGCCTGCTCCATTCGTCCGATCGTCTCTTTCGAGAGACCAGCGCGCTCGGCGAAGAGCTCTTGTGTCACAGCACCGACGACTCCGTCGGTGCCGTGCTCGAGCGCCCCACCCACAACCCCCACTCACGCGGCGCTCAGTTGTTCGTGCACAGCCAGTGGACGGTGAACGAGAGCTGCGGGAAGTTGCCGTCGCCGCCGCCGTCGAAGTTCATGCTGCCCGGGTTCTGGCAGCTGCTGGCCCCGCCCTCGCAGTACCCACACACGTCGCCGCAGGTCCCGCCCCAGTTCGAGAGGGTGTTGAACCCGAGGAAGTTGCAGATCTCGTCGGCCTGGTAGGTGCCCCCGGTGTTGGCGGCGACCCAGGCCGAGTTCTGATCGATCGAGCAGATGACCCAAGGATCGCCGTTGTTGAGCACGCCAAAGTCCGACTCGAAGCAGGCCGTGTAGCCGATCCCGGTGCAGTCGTTGGCGCAGAAGTCGTCGTCGATCATGTTGCCGTCGTCGCAGTCCTCAAAGCCTGCGTGGACGAAGCCGTCACCGCAGACCGCGGGCTCGCAGCTGGTCGGGCACGCGTCGGTGTCGTCCATGTTGCCGTCGTCGCAGGTCTCCATGCCCTCCCACAGCACGCCGTCGCCGCAATACGAGGCCGTGCACTGAGCCGTGCACGCGTCGGTGTCGATCATGTTGGCGTCGTCGCACTCCTCGTCCTGGGCGTGGACGAAGCCGTCGCCGCAAACGGCCGCCATGCACTGGCTGGTGCAGTCGTCGTCGTTGTCCTGGTTGCCGTCGTCGCACTCCTCGACGCCCTCCTGGACGAAGGTGTCGCCGCAGGTTGCGAGCTCGCACGGGCCCACGCAGCCGTCGGTGTTCTCGGAGTTTCCGTCGTCGCACTCCTCGGACAGGGTGTTGTGATAGCCGTCGCCGCACACGGCGAAGGTGCAGTCGGCGTCGCAGAACATGGTCTCGTTGCCGACGTCGCACTCTTCGCCCGGGTCGACGACGGCGTTGCCACACAGCGGGCCGGTGTCGCCGTCACCGTCGCCGCTGTCATCGTCACCGTCGCCACTGTCGCCGTCGCCGTCGCCGTCGCCGTCGCCACTGTCGCCGTAGCCGTCGCCGTCACCGGTCTCGCTCGATCCGCTCTCGGTCCCGCCCTCGGCCCCGGTCTCGGCCGAGTCGCCGTCGCCGTCGCCGTCGAATGTGAGGCCAGTCGTGAACGTGAGGCGCTCGGTGCCGGGGTCGGCGGGGCAGCCCGTGCTCAGGACCAGGCAAGCGAGGGACAAGGGCAGGGCACAACGATTCATGCGCCCATGGTATGCCGACGACGAGGGGGCTTGGAAGGGCGATCAGTCTGGCGCCGGGCCGAGCTGGAGGCTGCGCTTGCCGTGCATCGTCAACGGCAGCACATGGACGCGATCGAAGCGCTCCCGCGGCGGGTCGATCTCGACGAGGCGCGGCGCTTCGTCGAGCTCGCCCGCGAGCTGGAGCTCTCGCCGCGCGATCGGGCTGTCTCCGGTCAGGAAGATGAACGCGTAGCGCTGGCCGGGCGAGAGCATCAAACGCAGGGGTCCAGCGCCCCCTCGCTCGTCGAGCTCGAGCTCGACCCCAGCGTCACGAAAGCGCAGGGCTTTTCGGCTGCGGGCGAGGGCACGAGCGTCGACCCGCACGAGCTCGGCGAGCTCGTAACGGCGTGAGTCGACGCTTGCGCTCGACCGCCCGGTCATCAGCTCGAAGATCGCAACCCCGCGCCCCCGCGAGAAGATCGGCCCATGGTGAACCCGAACCACCGCTTCGTAGAGCCGGGCGACGCCGGGATCGCGGATCTCGACGCGCAGCGGATCACCGGCGAGGGTGTCGAGGTAGCCGTCGGGCATCACCCGGGGCAGGTGGCCGGCCTTCCAGTCGACGCGGCGCACGGGCGGGAGCCGGGCGAGCAGGGGGTCGGCGAGGGCGAAGGGGTCGACGACGTGGACGTCGGGGTCGGCGAAGAAGCCATAAAACCCCAGGGTCGAGAATTTCACGACGCGCCCGCCGTCTTCAGGCCCGCGCTCGCCGAGCTCGCGCCAGCGGTGCTCGGGCAGCGAGCGCCCCGGTCGCCAGGCCAGCGCGCTCGAGGCCGCGGCGTAGTGGCTGCGCTCGTCGGCGATCCCGGCTTCGCTGCGCGGCTCGGCTTCGCCTGCGTCGGGCGACCAGGGGTGGCGCGCGCCGAGGCCCGCGACGAGGGCACAGGCGGGGACGAGCGCGAGCGCAGCCCGGCCGGACCAACGCAGCTGCCCGAGGGCCAGGGCCCCGCACAGCGCGGGCGCGGTCAGGAACCGGCCCTCCATGAAGTCGCCGCCGATCGCAACCACGTAGACCAGGTAGGCCGCGGCCCCGCGCCCGAGCGGGCGCAAGCTCGGCGCGCCCGCGCGGCCGGGCAGCCACGGGATCACGATCGCGCCGAGCATCAGCAAGAAGGTGATCGGATCGCTCGTCGCCGCGCGACCGAGGTACGCGAGGCCCCGGACCACGAGCTCGCCCCGGTCGATCCCCAGCCCGAGCTTGGCCAGGGCCGTGTTGGGCACCAGCGCGCCGTAGTAGATCAGCGAGCACAGCTCCCACGCGAGCGCAGGCGCGGCGCCGAGCAACCACGCCCGCGCTCGCTGACGTCGGGTCAGCCCGGCCTCGCGCGCCCGACGATCGAGCTCGACCCCCACGGGCGCGAGCAGCAAGACGGCGTCGGGTCGCGACAAGAAGGCCGCGCTCACGAGCAGCCCCGCCACGAGCAGCTGCCGCCGGGCTTGGTCGGGGCCCGAGCCGAGCAAGAGCGCCGCCCCACCGACCACCACCAGGTGCGTCAGCGGGTTCTCGAGCCCGGCGGTCGAGTACTCGACGAAGGCCCGCGAGCAGCTCAGCGCGACCACGAAGGCGAGCGCGCCCGTCGACCCGCGACAGCGCCCAATCCCGAGCCCGAGCGCGGCGCCGCTGAGCGCGAGCCCGAGCGCGATCGTGGTCCAGAAGGCCTCGCGGGTCAGCGCCCAGGCCAGCGCGAGGGCCAGCATCCACGCCGGGTGGGTGTAGCTCTGGACCCGCCACCCGACGTTGAACACCGCCCCGCGCCCCTCGACGAGGTTCTTGGCGCTGCGCAGGGTGATGAAGGCGTCGTCGCACAGCCACGCGTTGATCGCGATCACGGCCAGGCCCAGCGCGCTCAGCCCGAGGACCACCGCGCGCCTCGGCCGGGGGTCCTGCGTGTGCTTTTGCTGAGCCAGCACCGCCGCTATCGTACTCTCGTCGGCGACCCCGCATGACGCGAGCCCCCAACCCCGAGCCCGACGCGCCGCGACCGATCGAGCTGCGCTGGCTGCTCCTCGCCCTCGCCAACGCCCTCGGTCCGGGCCTCGCGCTGTGGGCGTGGACGCGCAGCGATCGCAAGGCGGTGCTGCTCGACAACGTGCTCGACCCGGGCGCGTCGCCGTGGGACGCGTTGGTCTGGGCCGCGGGCTCGGCCGCGCTCGTCGCCGGGCTGTACCTGTGGGTGGGCGCCCGCGCCCAAGACCGAGAGCGCGGCGCGGCGCTCCGACGCCTGACCCTGGTGCTCGCCCCGCTCGCGGTCACGATCACGATCCCGCTGCTCTACGTGCCCGAGCTCGAGCGCGCCCGTCGGCTGCTGGTGGTCACGCTGACGGCCGTGTGCGCGGGCGCGCTCGGGGTCTCGGTTGCGACGGCGTGGCCGTGGCTGCGCGAGCGCGAGCTGCTGGCGCGCGTCGGCGCCTCGACCCGCGCGCCCCCGATCGCCCTGGCCGCGCTCACGCTCGGCCATTGCGCGATGATGATCCGCCTGGGCGTGATCCGTCACCGGGCCCTCGAGTCGCGGATCTGGGACCTCGGGATCTTCGACAACCTGCTCTATCACGCCGCCCACGGCCACTGGCAGACGACGACCGTGCTCCGGGGCGAGACCTTCACCTCGGCCCACGTCGCGCCGATCCTCCAGCTGCTCGCGCCGATCTACGCGATCGCGCCCGGGCCCGAGACCCTGATCGCCATCCAGGCCGTGTGGCTGGCGAGCGGGGCGATCCCGATCTACCTGCTCGCTGTTCACGTGCTCGACGAGTGGCCCGCGCGGCGCTGGCTCGGCGTGGTCTTTGGCCTGTCGTGGCTGTGCCACCCCTCGCTCCACGGCGTGACGCTGTTCGACTTCCACGCCCTGACCCTCGCGGCGCCGATGATCCTGTGGGCGATCTACGCGCTCGAGACCGAGCGCCTCGGGCTCTGGATCGCGACGATCACCGCGCTGTTGCTGACCCGCGAGGATCTGCCCTTCGTCGTCGTCGCCCTCGGGCTCTACGCCCTCGCCGCGGGTCGGCGCAGGCAGGCGGCTGTGACGATCGTCGCCGCGCTCGCGACCTTGGCCTTCGTCAAGCTCGCGCTCATGCAGCACCCCGACATCTTCATGCCCGACGCCGCGTCGAGCTACCAGTACGCGAGCCGCTTCAACAAGGTCATCCCCAACGCCGAGACCGGCGGCGCCGGGGACATCATCGCCACGGTCCTGAGCAACCCCGGCTTCGTGGTCCAGCACGCGCTCACGCCGGCCAAGCTGATCTATACGGCGATGCTCGCCCTGCCGACCCTCGCGCTGTTCGTGTTTGGCGGCCGCGCGCTGTGGGCTCTGAGCTTTGGCCTGATCTTCACCGCGCTCGGGACCGGGTCGAACCTCCACAATCTCTACCTCCACTACACCGTGTTCTCGTTCCCGGCGATGGCCGCGGCCGCGGTGTTCGGGCTGCGCAACCTCGTCGGCCGCCTCGATGAGCCTCGCCGCGCGCCCGCCCTGGCCGGCTTCGCGGTGGCCCTGAGCTGCGCGGGCTTGCTCGGGGGCGAGCGCCTCGGGGCCCTCGGCGAGTCCGCGGCCTTCATGTCTGGCAACGCGCCGCTGATTCGTGAGCTCGACGAGCTCGCGCGCGAGCGCTACGCGTGGCTGGCGAGCGCGGTCGAGCAGATCCCCGAAGACGCCTCGGTCAGCGCGACCGACTCGCTCGGCCCTCACGTCTCGACCCGGGCCCGGCTCTATCACTTCCGCGATCAGCCCGACGCCGACTGGCTGGTGATCAACCTGGCCGAGACCTCGCGCGGCGAGCGTCGGACCCTCCGCGCTCGGGTTCGCCGCGGCGAGCTCGAGCGCGTCGCGGGCTACGCCGACGAGATTGCGATCTACCGGCGGAGCTGAGCCATGGCGTCCTACGACCTCATCCTCGTCGGGACCAGCTTCGCCTCGTCCTTCTTCCTCCACGAGTACCTGCGCCACGCCCGGCCCGACGCCAAGATCCTCGTGCTCGAGCGCGGCGGTCGGTGGCCGCAGGCCAAGCTCGTCAACGAGATCCGCTACGCCCTGCGCACGATCGGCGACCGGACCTTCAGGCGCACGGGTCGCAAGCCGTGGCTCTACGCGCCGGCCTTCGGCGGGACCTCGAACATGTGGTACGGCAACACGCCGCGCCTGTTGCCCGAGGACTTCGAGACCCGCTCGCGCTTTGGCGTTGGGGTGGACTGGCCGATCGGCTACGACGACCTCGAGCCCTATTATTGCGACGCCGAAGATCTGATGACGATCGCCGGGCCGAGCGAGCACACGCCCTTTCGCCGCAGTCGGCCCTATCCGCACTCGGCCCACGAGCTCAGCGATCCCGAGAAATTGCTGCTGTCGCGCCACGGCGATGATTTCTACGCCTGCCCGACGGCCCGGGCCCACGATCCCGCGCGGCCCGGCGTCGCGACCGATCGCGCGCCGTGCTGCACCAGCTTCGTGTGCAACTTTTGCCCGGTCGACGCGAAGTTCACCGTGCTCAACGGGCTCGCGCAGATCTACGACGATCCCCGGGTCGAGCTCCGGCTCGGGGCGGTGGTCCAGTCGGTGAGCTCGGCGGCTCAGGTCGCAACCGGCGTCGAGTGGCTACAAGAAGACCCCAACCTGCTCGCCTCGCCCGAGGCCATCGCCTCGCGCCGCGACGCGTCGGCGAGCGCCGAGATCGTCGCGCTCGGGGCCAACGCGCTGTTCAATCCCCACATTCTGCTCCGCTCCGGGCTCGACGACGGCGTGGTCGGCCGCTACTTGCACGAGCAGGTCGGCGTCGACGCCTTCATCCACCTCGGCGGGGTCGAGGGCTTCAATGGCAGCACCAGCTGCACGGGTCACCACTATCGCTTCGCCCGCGGGGACCACCGCCGCGAGCGGGCGGCGTCGCTGCTCGAGACCTTCACCCGCACGCACTTGCGGATCGAAGCTGGCAAGTGGCGCCACGGTCTGCGCGTCACCGGGGTGTTCGAGGATCTGCCCCAGGCCGAGAACCGCGTCGAGGTCGACCCGCGGGACCCGAGCAAGCCGGTCACGAGGTACCGTCATTATTCCGACTACGCGCAGCGGTCGATCGATCGCTTCGCGCAGGACCTCGAGGTCATGTTCGAGGGCCTGCCGGTCGAGGACATGATCATCGAGGAGCCGCGCGACAGCGAGGGGCACATCCTGGGCACCGCGCGGATGGGCGACGACCCCGCGACCAGCGTCGTCGATCGGGACCAGCTGCACCACGGCCTGCGCAACCTGTATGTGCTCGGTGGGAGCAGCTTCAGCATGGGCGGGGCGGCCAACCCCTCGCTGACGATCGCGGCGCTCTCGCTGCGCTCGGCCCGGCGGGGGTTTGGCGGCGGTGGGTGAGCGGGGCCGGCCGGCCGGTGGGCCGATCGGCGCAGTGTGCGCGCACCTCGAAGAGGGTCGGGACCGGTTTGGGAGCGGCGCAGGTGCGCTCGAGGTGGTCTCGACCCGGGGCGGAGATCGATGCGTAGCGGTCGAAATTGGGGGCAGGGCGGATGCGAGATCGATTCGAGGCTCTCGCGGACCCGTCGGGGGCGGCGTGGGGA
>NZ_PVNK01000275.1 GCF_002994615.1 Enhygromyxa salina
ACCCCGCCAAGACCAAGGTCATCCCCCCAACCAGCACCCCAAAATGGCCAAGCACCGACCAACCCCTCGCGCTTTCATGCGGCGACTTCGAGACCTGCGCCAACGAGTTCCCCACCCCGATCGGCCCCAGCCTCTACTACAACGACGCCGAGACCCCCTGGGGCCCGGGCATGGGCGGCGCCGACCACCAGTTCACGACCTCCCTCGCCGGCCACTCCTCGCTCGCGATCACCCTCGCCAACCCAAGGTCGACCCCGAGCTTTGACGCGGGCGCCCTCGACTACGGCGAGGTCGAGTACTCGGCTCCAAACTGTGGCGAGCTCGAGTGCCCCTTTTATCTCGCCAACCTGACGATCTCCAATCATTCGAATGTCTGGCAGCTCTACTCCCACGACCTCCTCGACGACGTCTACATTAGCGATGTCACCGTCGCGCTCCGGCGGCCGACCCTCGGCGTATGGAACACTGCGACGGGTGAGCTCTACCTCGGCGAGGAGCGCCTCGACCTCATCGTCACGGGGACCCTGCAGATCGGCGAGGGCTCGCCCCTGAACGAGACCTACTTCGTGACCAACAGCGCGGCGATCTTCGGCCAGATCGGGCTCGACGGCGCGGTCGAGATCTTCGACGTGCAGGTGGACGACCGCGAGTTCTCGCTCGAGGCGACCCTCGACTACGACGCGCCCGCGAGCCTGGCCTTTTGAAGCTCGAGCGCTTGGGGGAGCATGCTGGCGGTCGTGCATCCGCCGTTGTCCGAGTTCAGCAGGCCGAGATCGCACTCCTCGCCCTCCTCGACCTTGCCGTTGCCGCACACCGGGACCTCCTCGCCGGCTTCCGTCGAGGTCTCGTACGTGCCCTCCTCGCTGTCGCTGTCGCTGCCCATGCCGCTCTGCGCTTGCGTGCTCGCGTCGCCCGCGACCTCGCCGGTGGACATACACGCGGAAGCAGACAAGAGCAGGGACGAGAGGCCTGTCAGGGCTGCATGCTTCACACAAGGTCGTCGGAGAGAGCTCGCTCGCATCGGGGCAGCATAGGGCCGCGATTGCGCGGCGCGGGACCCCCCGACACGGCCGCCGACACGCCTGGCTCGGTGTGAAGAGCTGGCTCGACAAAGGTCGCGTGGAAGCGGCGCCACCGGGCCCGGCGCCACGCTGATTTTGCGTAGAACACGAAGAACACTCGGGCGGCTTGTCGGCGGTGAACTGTGCTCCTAGCTTTCCTGGCGAGGGTCATGCCGCGTCTCATGTCCATCGCCGTGGTTGGGGTCGCGTGCTGTCACTGCACCGAGCTACCGACCGAGGTTGGCGAGCACGTGGGCTACCACTGGGACGACAGCGAAGCCCGGCTGTGCGGCGGGACGGTGCCGACCGTCGACCGCTTCCTCGAGGCGGTCGGCGGCTACTACGGCTGGGCGCCCGACGAGCTCGGGCCGGGGGTCGAGTACCTTTGGTACGAGGAGCTCGCCGTTAACACGTGCTCGTGGTTTGGGTCATTTAGCTGTCAGATCAGCAACATGAACCGGCCGACCGTGCTCTCGGATGACCCGATCAATACCCACGAACTCGCCCACGCGTCTCGCGGCGGGCACGGCCCTAAACTCCTCGGTTACCCGGCCTTCATCAACGAAGCCTTTGCCTCGCGCTGGAGCTCCGCGGTGATCGAATATGGCCAGCCCTTCCTGACCTCGCCAGAGTTCCTCAGCGCGGCGGAGCTGCGAGCGGCGCTCGAGGTGACCAACCCCAACAAGTTGGACTACGGCCTCGCCTTCACCTGGTGGGTCGCGCTCGAGTCCACCTACGGGCCAAACAAGATGGCCGAGTTCATCGTCGAGCTCGACGGCGTAACCTCGGCGACGGGCGTCGAGCGGGCGCTGCGGCGGGTGTTCGGCATCTCGCTGGCCGAGTCGGCCGCGCTGGCCGAGAGCTTGCCCCTGGCGTCGGTCGATGACCCCGCCTGCGAGCTCGACGGGCTCCCGACCTTCACCTGGACCGGCAGGCCCCTCGTGGTCGAGCGCAGCGACGCTCACTGCGACGATGGTGACATCATGAACATGGGACACGACCACACAGGCTGGCTGTTCGCCCTCGAGCTCCCGGACACGCGGAGCGACTACTATGTCAACCTGACGCTCCCGCCCGGCGTGGACCCGGCCACCAAGGCCATGTACCTGGTCGAGTGCCACGGCGAGCTCGAGTTCGGTAACCCGTTCCCATACAACGTCGCGTTCGCGGACACCAAGGTGCAGAGCGGACCCTGGCGCCTGCGGGGGCGGCAGGTCGGGCATCTGTCCACCGATATGAACCCCGACGGCGCCGTCGTGCTCCCGCGCGTGGTCTTCGAGCGTGTGCTCACCGACGCCGATCGGCCGATGCCGCCATGAGCAGCCGAGCCTCGCGCCTACTTGCTTCGCGGCGCCGCCGGCCCCGGCGCCACGCTGATTTTGCGTAGAACACGAAGAACGCTCGGGCGGCTTGTCGGCGGTGAAGTGTGCTCCTAGCTTTCCCGGCGAGGGTCATGCCGCGTCTCATGTCCATCGCCGTGGTTGGGGTCGCGCTCGGGTGCTGTGACTGCACCGAGCTGCCGACCGAGGTTGGCGAGCACGTGAGCTACCACTGGGACGACAGCGAAGTCCGGCTGTGCGGCGGGACGGTGCCGACCGTCGACCGCTTCCTCGAGACAGTCGGCGGCTACTACGGCTGGGCGCCCGACGAGCTCGGGCCGGGGGTCGAGTACTTCTGGGACGAGGAGCTTTCCGTCAACGCGTGCTCGTGGCCTGGGACGTTCAACTGTGAGAGCCATACGATCCGGCCGATCGTGTTCTCGAACGCCCCGATCGAGACGCATGAGCTCGCCCATGCGTCACGGGGCGGGCGCGGCCGTCCAATGTTGGGTTTTCCGCCCTTCATCAACGAGGCCTTCGCCTCACGCTGGAGCTCCGCGGTGATCGAGCGTGACCAGGTCCTCCTGACCTCGCCTGAGTTCCTCAGCGCGGCGGAGCTACGAGCGGCGCTCGAGGTGAACGACGCCACGAAGCTGGACTACGGCCTCGCCCTCACCTGGTGGGTCGCGCTCGAGTCCACCTACGGGCCAACCAAGATGGCCGAGTTCATCGTCGAGGTCGACGGCGCGACCTCGGCAAAGGGCGTCGAGCGGGCGCTGCGGCGGGTGTTCGGCATCTCGCTGGCCGAGTCAGCCGCGCTGGCCGAGAGCTTGCCCCTGGCGTCGGTCGATGACCCCGCCTGCGAGCTCGACGGGCTCCCGACCTTCACCTGGACCGGCCGGCCCCTCGTGGTCGAACGCAGCGACGCTCACTGCGACGATTCTGACATCGTGAACATAGACCGCCGCAGCGCAGGCTGGCTGTTCGCCCTCGAGCTCCCGGATACGCTGACCGACTTCTACGTCAGCCTGTCGCTCCCGCCCGGCGTCGACCCAGTTACCAAGGGCATCTACCTGGTCGAGTGCGACGGCGAGCTCCAGTTCGACACCATGATCCCCTACTACGCCGCAAGCGTGAAAAACGGCGGAGCCTCGGGCACGCTGAGGTGGCCCTGGCGCCTGCGGGGGCGCCAGGTCGGGCGTCTGTCCACCAATATGAACCCCGACGGCGCCGTCGTGCTCCCGCGCGTGGTCTTCGAGCGCGTGCTCACCGACACCGATCGACCGATGCCGCCATGAGCAGCCGAAGCTCGCGCCTACTTGCTTCGCGGCGCCGCCGGGCCCGGCGCCACGCTGATTTTGCGTAGAAAACGAAGAACGCCTGGGCGGCTTGTCGGCGGTGAAGTGTGCTCCTAGCTTTCCTGACGAGGGTCATGCCGCGTCTCGTGTCCATCGCCGCGCTCGGGGTCGCGCTCGCGTGCTGTCACTGCACCGAGCTGCCGACCGAGGCTGGCGAGCACGTGAGCTACCACTGGGACGACAGCGAAGTCCGGCTGTGCGGCGGGACGGTGCCGACCGTCGACCGCTTCCTCGAGACGGTCGGCGGCCACTACGGCTGGGCGCCCGACGAACTCGGGCCGGGGGTCGAGTACTTCTGGGACGAGAAGCTTTCCGTTAACGCGTGCTCGTGGCCTGGGACGTTCAACTGTGAGAGCCATACGATCCGGCCGATCGTGTTCTCGAACGCCCCGATCGAGACCCATGAGCTCGCCCATGCGTCACGGGGCGGGCGCGGCCGTCCAATGTTGGGTTTTCCGCCCTTCATCAACGAGGCCTTCGCCTCACGCTGGAGCTCCGCGGTGATCGAGCGTGACCAGGTCCTCCTGACCTCGCCTGAGTTCCTCAGCGCGGCGGAGCTACGAGCGGCGCTCGAGGTGAACGACGCCATGAAGCTGGACTACGGCCTCGCCCTCACCTGGTGGGTCGCGCTCGAGTCCACCTACGGGCCAAGCAAGATGGCCGAGTTCATCGTCGAGGTCGACGGCGCGACCTCGGCAAAGGGCGTCGAGCGGGCGCTGCGGCGGGTGTTCGGCATCTCGCTGGCCGAGTCAGCCGCGCTGGCCGAGAGCTTGCCCCTGGCGTCGGTCGATGACCCCGCCTGCGAGCTCGACGGGCTCCCGACCTTCACCTGGACCGGCCGGCCCCTCGTGGTCGAGCGCAGCGACGCTCACTGCGACGATTCTGACATCGTGAACATAGACCGCCGCAGCGCAGGCTGGCTGTTCGCCCTCGAGCTCCCGGACACGCTGACCGACTTCTACGTCAGCCTGTCGCTCCCACCCGGCGTCGACCCGATCACCAAGGGCATCTACCTGGTCGAGTGCGACGGCGAGCTCCAGTTCGACACCATGATCCCCTACTACGCCGCAAGCGTGAAAAACGGCGGAGCCTCGGGCACGCTGAGGTGGCCCTGGCGCCTGCGGGGGCGCCAGGTCGGGCGTCTGTCCACCAATATGAACCCCGACGGCGCCGTCGTGCTCCCGCGCGTGGTGTTCGAGCGCGTGCTCGACGACGCCGATCGGCCGATGCAGCCATGAAGAGCCGAGCCATGCCGACACACGCACGCACGACCATCCTCGCGTCGACCTGCTTCGCCGCGCTCGCGCTCATGCCCGCACGCCTGCTCGCGGCGCCGCCGAGCCCGACCGCAGCGCCAGCTCCCACGGTGGAGTCCGGCGCGCCGCCACCTCCCACGGTGGAGTCCGGCGCGCCGCCCCTCCCCAAGCGAGCCAAGCGACAGCTCGCGGGAGGCGGCGTCATGCTCGGGCTTGGCTTCGCGCTCGAGCTCAGCGGCGCGATCATCTCGACCCGCTGCACCCTCGGGAGCTGGGACGTGGCCCCAACCGGGGTGCGCGGGTGCGCGGCAGGCTTCTCCGTGTCGGTGGGTGAGCCGAACGGGCCCAATCGCTACACCCTGGTCTCGACGGGCACCTCGAGCGCCTACGTCATGGGCCGGCTGGCCGCGGCGCCGCTGTTGATCGGCGGGTTCACCCTGACGATGGTCGGCGTCGCCTCGGCGGGGACCCGCGCCTCGACCTGGTCGCACGCGACCAAGCGACGGCTGGCCTGGTCCTTGTTCGGCGCGGGGCTCGGTGTGCTCGTGGTCTCGAGGGTGATGCGGGCCGTGTTTGTGGCCACGGGCACGTGTCAGGAGCCGACCTGCGTCCACGGCTTTGACCAGAGCAGCCTGTGGATGGGGCGCGGCCTGACCTTCGCGGGCGGCGGCATGCTCGTCCAGGGCGCCGCGAGGCGGGCCGAGCTCGGGCTCGGCGGCGGGCCCACGCAGGGCTTCGGGGTCTCGGTCGTCGGTCGGTTTTGAGCCGCCGCTCGGTCGGGGCGCCGCTGCTAGATCTGCAATTTGGGATCAGTACATTCGCCGATCTTGCGGCTTGGCATGGACAAAATCGCGCTAGCCTGCTCATCGGACTTCGAGCCTTACATTCACGTCAACACGTCCCGGCCAGCGAGGCATGCGTCGGCGCGGACTCCGGCTCGTCAGCCGTCGATTCCGCCGGGGCCACGCTGAATTCCCTGCCCTGGCCTTCGACACACCCAACGCCGAATGGCGTCACGCTCACGCGACAGGAGAACACCATGAAGATCTCATCCATCACTTCCACCACACTCTTGCTCGCGGCGCTCACAGCCTCAGCGGCGGGGTGTCAACCCCCAGACCCCGACGGACTCTACATTTGGTGCGACGGCTCCGAAGTCGGTCTGTATTCGTACAACACCTTGAAAGGCATACAGAACCCAATGTTCAGCCTTTGCCTCGGCTCCAAACATTGGGGTGGGGAGGGCGAGACCGGAGGCATCGACATCAACAACTGGACCAACGACGACGAGGACATTGACGCCATCCGCAGCATGTGCCAAGAACAGTGCGTAAACGAGTCAAATGGAGCCGGCAATTGCCTGCAATCGCCCGACAAAAAATGGCAGATCAAGAACCACGAAAAAATGGCCGTCCCCGACCCGCTCATGCTCATCGACAACCCCGCCGAGATCACGTGCAAAGTCCCCAAAGACAAACGCGCCAGGAACCCCGCCAAGACCAAGGTCATCCCCCCAACCAGCACCCCAAAATGGCCAAGCACCGACCAACCCCTCGCGCTTTCATGCGGCGACTTCGAGACCTGCGCCAACGAGTTCCCCACCCCGATCGGCCCAAGCCTCTACTACAACGACGCCGAGACCCCCTGGGGCCCGGGCATGGGCGGCGCCGACCACCAGTTCACAACCTCCCTCGCCGGCCACTCCTCGCTCGCGATCACCCTCGCCAACCCAAGGTCGACCCCGAGCTTTGACGCGGGCGCCCTCGACTACGGCGAGGTCGAGTACTCGGCTCCAAACTGTGGCGAGCTCGAGTGCCCCTTTTATCTCGCCAACCTGACGATCTCCAACCATTCGAATGTCTGGCAGCTCTACTCCCACGACCTCCTCGACGACGTCTACATTAGCGATGTCACCGTCGCGCTCCGGCGGCCGACCCTCGGCGTATGGAACACCGCGACGGGTGAGCTCTACCTCGGCGAGGAGCGCCTCGACCTCATCGTCACGGGGACCCTGCAGATCGGCGAGGGCTCGCCCCTGAACGAGACCTACTTCGTGACCAACAGCGCGGCGATCTTCGGCCAGATCGGGCTCGACGGCGCGGTCGAGATCTTCGACGTGCAGGTGGACGACCGCGAGTTCTCGCTCGAGGCGACCCTCGACTACGACGCGCCCGCGAGCCTGGCCTTTTGAAGCTCGAGCGCTTGGGGTAGCATGCTGGCGCTCGCCCATGCTCCCGTCTGTCGTCGCCACCTCGCTAAAGTCCACGATCCGCGATTACCTGCGGACAACCTTCTCCCTCCGCGACAAGGCCTACGAGCGCGCGCTCCTGGCCCACCTCGAGGACCCGAGCGAGGGCATGTTCCGCGGGCCCTACCTCGATCTGCGCCTGCCCTTTCGATCCGGCGATCCGGCCGAGGTGCCCCTGCGGATCAAGCCGGCCTTCAAGCCCCACGCCCACCAGCTGGTCGCCTGGCAGCGGCTCAGCAGCGCAGACAAATCCCCTCGGTCCACGCTCGTCGCAACCGGCACGGGCTCGGGCAAGACCGAGTGCTTCTTGTTTCCGCTCCTCGATCACTGCTATCGGCACCGCGATCAAAAGGGCATCAAGGCGATCATTCTCTATCCGATGAACGCGCTGGCCTCGGACCAGGCCGAGCGCTTCGCGCGAGAGATCCACAACTGGCCGGCCGGCGGCGCGCCCGAGCTGCGCGGGCAGATCCGCGCGGGGCTCTACGTCGGCGGCGACGGCTCGCACCCCGTCGCCGACGAGCACCACCTCGTCGACATGCGCGCGCACCTGCGCGAAGACCCGCCACACATCCTGCTGACCAATTACCGGATGCTCGACTTTTTGCTGCTCCGGCCCGAGGACGGGGAGCTGTGGAAGCACAACGACGAGCCCAAGACCCTGCAGTACCTGGTCCTCGACGAGCTCCACACCTACGACGGGGCCCAGGGCACGGACGTGGCGTTCTTGATCCGTCGGCTCAAGCAGCGCCTTCACGTGCCCAAGGGCCACCTGTGCTGCATCGGGACCTCGGCGACCATTGGAGCGGGTGGAGCAGGTGGGGGCGGCGAGGGTCAGGAGGGCAAGGCGGCGCTGCTGCGCTTCGCCCAGGACGTGTTCGACGAGCCCTTCGACGACGAGTCGATCGTCGTCGAGGACCGCCTGACGATCCGCGAGACCTTCGACGAGTCGCCTGACCCCTCGCTCGGCGACGCCTCGACCGCGACCCGCGAGCAGCTCGACCCCGAGACCTACGCCTGCCCCGAGGACTACCTCGACGCCCAGGCCCAGCTGTGGCTCGGGGCGCCGAGCCCCGACCGGAGCCCGCGCTGGATCCCCGACACGAGCGCGTCCACCGACGAGCGCGAAGCCGCGCAGGTCGCCCTTGGCGAGCTCCTGGCCCGCCATCAATACCTGCGCGAGCTCCTCGCGGCCCTCGGCGCGCGCGGCATCTCGGGCCCACGCAGCTGGCGAGAGGTCGTCGAGGCGCTGCCCGAAGACGAGGCCTTCGAGGCCCGCGAGCCCGACGAGCAGTGGCTGGTCCTGAGCTCCTTCTTGGCCCTGGTGTCCCACGCCCGCAGGCGCGAGGGCGAGCGCGTGGTCCCCTTCTTGACCCTGCAGCTGCAGCTGTGGATGCGAGAGCTGCGTCGGCTGCTCCGCCGGGTCCCGCGGACCCCGGGCGAGCCGCCCCGCTTCGCCTGGCACGACAACCTCGAGGCGCGCAAGAACGTGCGCCACGCGGTCCAGGTCCACTGTCGCGAGTGCGGCGACGTGGGCCTCGGGGCCGTGCAGGTCGAGGGCAAGGACGAGCTGATCCTGGCGCCCGAGCGGGTCGGCGAGGCCTACCTGCGCGGGTCCGACACCGCCCGCTACCTTCGCCCCGGCGGCTCCCCCGACGACCGCGACGGCCAGGGCCGGCTGTTTCAGCAGTACCTGTGCCCCGCGACCGCGCACCTGGGCCTCAAAGACGAAGCCCGCGCCCTCGACGAGGACGACGACGGCAACGAGACCCCGATCCCGCCGCTGCCCGTCAGCGTTCATGGCGATCTGAGCGACGAGGGCCACCGCTTCTTGCGGCGCTGCCCGGTCTGCGGGAGCGACGACGCCCTGTCGATCATCGGCTCGCGGGCGGCGAGCCTGTCGAGCGTCGCAATCTCCAACCTCTACCTCTCGCCCTACAACAACGATCCCAAGCTGCTCGCGTTCACCGACTCGGTTCAAGACGCCTCGCATCGGGCGAGCTTCTTCGCCGGGCGGACCTTTCGCTTCGTCATGCGCACGGCGATGCAGGCGGTGCTCGAGGCGAGCGACGAAGATCTGAGCATGGACGGCTTCGTCGACCGGATGCTCGACTACTGGGGGGCCCGGCTCGAGGCCGACGACCCGGCGCGCGCGGGCAAGCTGGCGGCGACCTTGCTGCCGCCGGATCTGCGCGACGACCCCGAGTACCAGGGCCTGGTCAAGGCGGTCGCCGACCCCAAGCGCAAGCCGAGCGCCAAGCAGCGGCGCCACGTCGACAGCATCCTGCGCCAGCGCCTGTCGTGGGAGGTCGCGCGCGAGTTCGGGCTCGGCGTGGTCATCGGGCGGAGCCTCGACCGCACGGTCTGCGCGACGGCGACGCCCGACGTCGAGGCCCTCGACCGGGCCAGCGCGAGCCTGCACACCTGGCTGCTCGAGACCCGCCCGGTGGCCATGAAGGGCGCCGGGCCGTCGCAGGCCGACACTCGCCACTTCCTCGACGGGCTGATCGAGCGCCTGCGCGCGCGCGGGGCCGTGCACGACAAGCTGCTCGAAAAGTACGTCGAGCACGGCAACCGCTTCTTCCTCTCGCGCCGCAAGAACCCCTACCTCTCGCGCTTTGGCCCGCGCTCGCGCTACCCGCTGTTCGCCTACCACGGCAGCCAGCACAAGCTGTTCGAGCCGCTGCTGTCCCCGCCCAAGCGGCTGAGCTGGTACCGCGACTGGTGCGCGCGATCGCTGCGGCTCGAGACCCGCGACGGGGGCATCAACGATGTCCTGCTCGAGGGCGTCCGCCGCCTCGCCGAGGTCGGCCTGGTCGAGACCCGCGCGACCCGGGGCCCGGCCAAGACCGACCCCAAGGCCAGCGGGCTCGCGCCCGCAAAGCTGATGCTGACCCGCGCGGTCGAGCTGGTCGGGTGTCCGACCTGCGGGCGCGCGCGCACGGTCGCGAGCGCGGCGCTGCCTCGGTGGACGGGCAGCCGCTGCATGACCTACCGCTGCGAGGGCCAGTACCAGCGCGTCGACGCGAGCGAGGCCCGCGAGAGCTACTACCGCAAGATCTTCCGCGACGGCCGGATCCGGCGGGTGTTCGCGGCCGAGCACACGGGCCTGCTCAAACGTGACGACCGCGAGGCGCTCGAGACCGAGTTCAAGCGGGGCCTGCGTCCCGACGCGCCCAACCTGCTCACCTGCACGCCGACGCTGGAGATGGGCATCGACATCGGGGATCTGTCGGCGGTCATGCTCTGCTCGGTCCCGCCGCTCCCGGCCAACTACCTCCAGCGAGTCGGCCGCGCCGGGCGAAAGACCGGCAACGCCCTGATCCTCACGATCGCCAACGCCCGGCCCCACGATCGCTACTTCTACGAGGAGCCCGAGCAGATGATGCGCGGCCGGGTCGACCCGCCCGCGTGCTTCCTCGACGCCCCCGAGATGCTCTCGCGCCAGCTCGTCGCCCACGCCCTCGACTGCTGGGCCCGCGACGCCCAGGGTCAGTTCATCCCGCGCCGGATGGGGCTGCTGCTCGGGCCGGCCAACAAGGGCTTCCCCCACACCTTCTACGAGTTCTACGACGAACACCTGCTCGAGATCGGTGCAAATTTCTTCAAGGCCTACGCCCGCGACACCCAGCTGCACCCGGCGTGGAAGAAGATCCGCGAGGATCTCCACACCCAGATCCTCGAGCGCCAGGTGCCCGCGCGGATCAAGGCGGCCTTCGAGGAGGTCGAGCGCGAGCGGGCCGGGCTGCGCAAGCGTCGCGAGGCCCTGAGGCAGCGCAAGGCCGCGCTCGAGGCCGACCCAGGCCTCGCGATCGCCCACCCCGACGACCCGACAAACTCGGCCACCCACGAGATCGCCGACATCGACGAGGCCCTCCGGGCCTACGCCCGCCAGCTCGACGCGCTCAGCGACAAGTACCCGCTCAACGTGCTGACCGACAAGGGCGTGCTGCCGAACTACGCGTTCCCGGAGCCGGGCGTGACCCTGCGCGCGACCCTGTTTGGCGTCCGCGACCCGGACCAGGCCGAGACCGAGACCAAGACCGCCACCAAGGCCAAGCGCGCCCGGCAAAAGGCCGAGTACCTCCGCCCGGCCCGAGCGGCGATCCGCGAGTTCGCGCCCTTCAACAGCTTCTACGCCGAGGGCCGCAAGATCGAGATCACCCAGCTCGACCTCGGCAGCAAGCAGGCCCCGACCGTCGAGACCTGGCGCTTTTGTGCCAAGTGCAGCCACAGCGCGCTCGAGACCGAGTCGCCAGCGCAGGTCGACGCCAGCTGCCCCGTCTGCCACGACCTCAGCTGGAAGGACCAGGGCCAGCTGCGCCGCCTGATCGAGTTTCGCAAGGCCTGGTCGACGACCTCGGTGCTCGAGGCCAGCACCGCCGACGAGAGCGACGAGCGGGCGCAGGAGTCCTACCGCCTCGTCGAGCTGATCGAGGCCGAGCCCGGCACCGCGCTCGGCCAGGCCCGGCTGATCGAGGTCGATGACTTCGTGTTCGGCTACGAGCTGATGCCGCGGGCGACCCTGCGCGAGATCAACTTTGGCCGCGCCTGGGAGGTCGGCGTTGCGACGGCGATCGGCGGTCAGGACATCGACCAACACGGCTTCGTGGTCTGCTCGCTGTGCGGGCGGGCCCAGGAGCCGGGCGAGGGCGCGCGCCCGGCCCACCTGCCGTGGTGCAAGGTCCGCACGAGCGGCGAGCCCGAGCGCTTCGAGCAGGTCGGCCTCTACCGCCACAACACCTCCGAGGCGATCAAGATCCTGCTGCCCGTCGCCGACCACGAGGTCAGCGAGATCGTCAATTCGTTCCGGGCCGCGCTCGAGCTGGGCTTTCGCAAGAAGTTCGGCGGCCAGCCCATGCACCTCCAGGTCACGACGATGTCGGAGCCCTCGGGCGACACCCGCCGCCGCTTCCTGGTCATCTACGACACCGTCCCCGGGGGCACGGGCTACCTGTCGGAGCTGTGGCGCCACGGCCAGCTGTTCGAGGTCATGCGCCTCGCGATCGAGGCCATGAGGCGCTGCCGCTGCGTGAGCATGGATGGGCGCGACGGCTGCTACCGCTGCGTCTACGCCCACCAGCACCAGCGGGACCTGGCGAGCATCTCGCGCGCGCGGGCCGTCGAGCTGTTCGAGACCGTCGTCGCCAACCAGCAAGAGAGCAAGACCGTGATCTCGCTGTCGGACGTCAACCTCGACTCGGTGCTCGAGAGCGAGCTCGAGCGCCGCTTCGTCACCGCGCTGCGGGCGGCCGCGCAGGCCCGGGGCTGGCGCTGGGCCGACACCGTCCACCAGGGCAAGCAGAGCTGGCGGATCACCGTGAGCGAGGAGCTCGCGTGGGACGTCCGGCCCCAGGTCAACGTCGGCCCGCGCGAGGGCGTGAGCGTGGCGAGCAAGCCCGACTTCGTGCTCGTGCCGGTCGGGCGCGAGACCCGGCGGGTCGCGGTGTTCACCGACGGCTTCGCCTATCACGTCCAGCCCGACGCCGCGGTCTCGCGCGTCGAGGACGACATTTGCAAGCGCCGGGCGCTGCTGAACACCTCCGACGGCCTCGCCCCGAGCGAGCGCTACTGGGTCTGGTCGCTGACCTGGGCCGACATCAAGACGGCCCTCGAGGGCGGCGAAGGGGTCGAGTCGCTGCTCGCCGAGGTCGACACGCGCAGCTTCGCCAAGCTGGCGGAGGTCCTGACCACGCCGGGCGGCCCGAGCCCGGAGCGAGAGCTCGGCGCGCTCGAGAGCTTCGCGCTCTTGCTGCGCTGGCTCGCGGCCCCCGACGAGCAGCTGTTTGGGTTGACCGGGCTGTGTCTGGGGCTGTCGACGCTGAAGCTGACCGAGCAGCGCAGCGCGGCCGCGGTCGCGGCGGCCCGCGCGGCGCTCCGGGACGCGCACGAGCTGCCCACGACCACCGCGCTGGCGAGCGAAGCCGGCGGCGGGCGCTTCGCGTCGTGGCGCAACAAGGGCCACGCGCACCTGCTGTGCGCCGTGACCCTCGAGGCCCTCGCGGCGACCGACTACGGCCAGCTCGAGCTGAGCCTGCGCCTGTTCGACACCCCCGCCCAGCGCCGCGCCGAGGGCTTCGGGGCCGACTGGCGGGCCTTCCTCCACGCCTGGAACCTGCTTCAGTTCCGCGACCTCCACGTGACCAGCACCGAGCGCCTGATCGCCGCCGAGGGAGCGCCCGAGGAGCACGCGGTGGCGGCGGCGCCGGAAGCGGTGAGCGCCTCGGTCACCGACGAGATCGCCGGCCTCCGCGCCGAGCTCGCGACCCTCGCGTCCGAGTTCAGCGAGTGCCTGGGCTTGTTTCGTCAGCTCTCGGAGCGCGAGCTGCCCGCGCCCGAAGAGCCCGTCGACGAGTTCCTCCTCGGCGGGCGCGAAGACGACGTGGATCTGATCTGGCCGGAGCTTCGCGTGGCGCTGTTGAGCGACGCCAGCGACGAAGACCGGCGGCGCTTCCGGACCCATGGCTGGGAGCTCTTCGACCCGATCGGCGATGATCCCAGCGCGATCGTTGCCGCCATCACCAGCCGGAGCGAGCAGGCGTGAGCATGCACGAGGTTCAAGTCGCAATGTCGGCCGATTTTCTGCGCGGGTTCTCGCGCCTGGCCAAGCAACAACAACGGGGCGTGCGGGCCTGGATCGACAAATTCCGCGCGGACCCACGCGCGGCCTCGATCAGCTACAAGAAGCCCAAGGGCATGCGCGACCCCAAGGTCCGCAGCGTGCGGATCACCCAGAAGTACCGAGCGATCGTCATCCACCCGCCCAAAGAGGACGTCTACCTGCTGGTCTGGGTCGACAACCACGACGAGGCCCTCGACTGGGCCCGCAACAAGGTGTTCGAGGTCAACCGCTTCACCGGCACCTTTCAGGTCTACGAGCCCGTCGAGGGCCCCGGCCCCAGCTCCGGTCCCGGTCCCAGCTCCGGCCCCGAGGCCAGCGCCCCGCCGCCGTCCGAGAGCGTGGTCGGCCGGGTCGATCTGACCGGGCCCAAGATCGCAGACGGCTTCTTGCTCGCGGGCCACCAAGACGAGGACCTGCTCCTCTTCGGCGTGCCCGAGCCGCTGCTGCCCGCCGTCCGGGCGCTCCGGACCGAGGGCGACCTCGACCGCCTCGCGCCCTTCTTGCCCGACGAGGCCGCCGACGCGGTCTACCTGCTCGCCGCCGGGTACAGCGCCGAGCAGACCCTCGATGAGCTCGACCGACGGACGGATCAGGGCCAGCCGGACCTCCCGGCCAAGGTCGACGTCGAGGACTTCGCCGAGTCGCTGACCCGCGACGAGTCGAGGCGCGCGTTCAAGCTGCTCGAGGACGACGCCGAGCTCGCGGCCATGCTCGCCGCGCCGCTCGAGCAGTGGCGCGTGTTCTTGCATCCGAGCCAGGCCAAGCTCGTCACCATGCGCAGCAAGGGCTCCGCCCGGGTGCTCGGGGGCGCGGGCACGGGCAAGACCGTGGTCGCCATGCACCGGGCGAGGCACCTGGCCAGGGACGTGTTCAACGCGCCGGGCGAGCGCGTCTTGCTGACGACCTTCACGTCCAACCTGGCCAAGGACATTCGTGAAAATTTGCGCCGCATGTGTGGGACCGAGTTCGAGCGCATCGACGTCAAGCACCTCCAGGAGGTCGCGCGAGAGGTGTTGGCCGCGCGCGGCGTCAAGCTCGAGCACACCGCGACCACCAAGCAGAGCGCCACGGCCTGGAAGCGAGCCCTCGCCGCCCACGCGCTCGAGTTCTCCGAGGTCTTTTACAAGCAAGAGTGGTCGCACGTGGTTCAGGCCCAGGACGTGACCTGCGAGGCCGAGTACCTCCGCGCCCGCCGGGCCGGTCGCGGAAAGCGACTGAGCCGACGACAGCGCGGCGAGGTCTGGAAGATCCTGGCCGAGTACCGGCAGCAGCTCGACCTCGCCGGGCTGAGCGAGCACGCCGACGTGATCCGGGAGGCCCGCTTCGCCCTCGCCGACGAGTCGGTCTCGTCGGGCTACGCGACCGTGATCGCCGACGAGGTCCAGGACTTTCGGACCGCCGATCTCTCGTTCCTGCGCGCGCTCGTGCCACCGGGGCCAAACGACATCTTCGTCGTCGGCGATCCCCACCAGCGCATCTACGGCCACAAGGCCTCGCTCGGCCGCTGCGGGATCAGCATCCGCGGGCGACGCTCGCGCAAGCTGCGGATCAACTACCGAACGACCCAGCAGATCCGCAACTGGGCGGTCGCGGCCCTCGCCAAGCTCGACATTGATGATCTCGACGAGGGCAGCGACAACCTCGCGGGCGAGCGCTCACTGCGGACAGGCCACGCCCCCGACGTTCACCTGTTCGACGGGATCGAGGACGAGGTCCAGCACCTCGCCGGGCTGATCGAGGCGTGGACGGCCGAGGGCGTGCAGCCGTCCGAGATCTGTGTCGTCGCCCGGACCAAGTACCTGGTCAACGACTCGTACATCCCCGCGCTCGCGGCCCGGGGCGTGACCACCACGCAGATTCAAACGGACTCGACGGACAAGCTGCCAAACGTGGTCCGGATCGCCAACATGCACCGGGTCAAGGGCCTCGAGTTCGCGCGCGTGGTCCTCGTCGGCATCCACGCGGGGAACATGCCCTACGAGGACGCCGCCTATCGAACGCGGGACCCCAAGGCCAAGGCGCTCTACGATGAGGGCGAGCGCAAGCTGCTCTACGTCGCCGCCACCCGGGCGCGGGATGTCCTGGTCGTGACGGGCTCCGGGCGGGCCTCGGCCTTTGTGGCGGCGCCATGATGATCCGTGCCGCCGCGGCGCTGGCCTTGCTCGGCGCGACCACGGCCCCCCAGGCGGGCGCTCGCGCGGGCCTCGAGCTCGACTTCAACCGCGCGACCAATCCCCTGTGTGCCTACAGCGAGCACTTCAACTGCCCGCTGCCACCGAGCTTCAACAAGCTCGGGCTGCCGATCCGCGCCGGGGCGACCGCGCCGCATTGACTCCAACGCCGCCATGGCCGAACAAGTCGGGATGTCGACCCGGCGACGCGAGCGGGTGAGACGCCGCCGCGCCGAGGCCCGCGCGGTCGCCCAAGCGGTGCTCAGCGGGCTGGTGCTCCTTGGCACCTTGGCCGGGCTCGCGTGGCTCGGGGCCGAGCGAGACAGCGCGAGCGCGTCGAGCACGAGCGCGGCGACCGAGCCCGAGCCCGCGCCCGCGAGCGCCACCGAGCTCGCCGCCCTCGAGCCCGTCGTCATCGCCCTGCCCCAGCTCCCGCGCAAGTTCGACCCCCTCGACGACATGGAGCCGTGGGCCGAGCGGATCAGCGAGGATCTGATCTTCGAGGGCCTGGTCCGACGAACCCGCGACCGCTACCCCTGGGTCGAGCCGGCGATCGCCGACCGCTGCGAGGTCGACCAGGACCACGCGGTGATGATCGTCAGCTGTCACATCCCCGAGGGCATCCGCTTTCACGACGGCAGCGAGCTGAGCATGGACGACGTGGTCTACTCGCTGCGCTACTGGCTGATGGACCGGCGCAGCTGGGCGCGCCAGCGCCACGGGCTCTCGACCTTTCGCCGGGTCGAGATCGTCGATGGCCCGCCCGGGCAGCGCGACCCCGGCCGCTGGGTCAAGCTTCGCTTCGGCCAGCGCGAGCCCCTCGCCCTCGAGGCCCTCAGCGCGATCAAGATCGTGCCGATGGCGGCCCACCGCGGCCGCGCGTCCCGCTTCGCCCAGGCGCCGATCGGGACCGGGCCCATGCGCCTGACCACCCTCGAGGCCGATCGCGTCGTGCTCGAGCGCTTCGACGACTACCGCGATGAAGCCCGGCGCGCGGGCGCGCCCAGCCTCGCGTTTCGGGCGATCAACGACGGCGCCGCGGCGTTGACGGCCCTGCGCCGCGGCGAGGTCCACCTCCTGCCCGAGCTCGCCCCGAACCACGTCCCGGTCGAGCTCGGCAAGCCCGGGATGTCGGCCCGGCTCCGCGCGTGGGTCGTCAGCCCGGCCAGCTACGACGTCCTGCTCTGGAACCTCGGTCGGGGCCTGCCCGCCAACCCGGGCCTCCGCGCGGCGCTCCACGACGCCGTGCCCTTCGCAACGATCACTCGGACGATCTACGGCGCGCCGGGTCTGCCCGCGGCGGCGCCCGTCGATCTGCACGATCCGACGCCGATCGATCTCTACGCCCTCGCCGGTATCCGGGCCGGCCAGCCGACGCCCGCCGGGCTGCCGACCTTTCCGCCCCTCGACCGGGACCAAGAGGGGGCCGAGCGCGCGGCCGCGGCCCTCGACGCCCTCGGCTGGCCGGCCAAGGCCAGGGGCATGCGTCGGCGCGCCAGCGGTCCCCTGCGGGTGCCCCTGGCCTGGGATGGCCACCCGGGCCGGGCGAGCTCGGTCCGCGCCTCGATCCGGGCGACCTGGGAGTCGATCGGGGTCCGCTCGCCCGACACGGCGACCTCGTGGCGCTTCATGCTCGCGGTCTTGATGCGCGGAGACTTCCGCGTGGCCATGCTCCACTTCGGCGGCCACAGCGACGAGGACCTGTTCCACATGTTCCACTCTCGCGGGGCCCTCAACCTCGCTGGCGTCGCCGACGAGCAGCTCGACGCGGCCCTCGACGGCTACCGGGCGGCCGCCACTCGGGGCGACCGCGACCGCGCCAAGCGGCGGGTCGCCGCGCGCCTCGCCGAGCTCCGGGTGGTCTCGATCCTCCACGCCCCCGCCCACGTCACCCTGAGCTCGCGCCGCCTGAAGACGGTCGAGTTCATCGACGATCTTCCCCGCCTCGACACCCTCGCGCTCGGCGATGAGCCGGTCGACTGGCGGGCGCGGGCGCGGGAGGCCGCGGGCGAGGAGTTTTGCTGGACCTGCCGCTGAGCGTCGGGCCTCGACGCCCTCGTGGAGACCCGCTCACGCTCACGCTGCCCGACGACGCGACCGCCGAACTCCGCCGAGCGCGAGGACCACGACGACCGACCACCACAGCCGCTCGGGTGACGGCTCCGAGCTCCGACAGGTGCAGCCCGCGGCCTCGTCGGCGCCGGGGCCCTCGCCGCTCTCGCCGCTCTCGCCCGGGCCGCCCGTCGCGTCGCCGCCCTCACCCTCACCACCTGGGCCCCCGTCTTCGCCCTCGCCCGAGTCGCTGTCTCCGTCGCCGGGATCGCCGTCGCCGTCGCCCGACTCGCCGTCGCCGTCGCCGGAGTCGCCGTCACCGGAGTCGCCGTCGCCGTCGCCGTCGCCGTTCGCGGTGCACCCGATCCGCTCGGTGCTCACGACGACGTCGTCGAACCACACCTGGTTCGGCTGATCCGCGTCGCCGTTGGCGATGTAGTGCTGCAGCCAGGCCTTGTTGAGCTGGAGCTCCTCGACGTCGCGCCAGTGCATCTGTGTCTGCTCGAGCGCGAGCGCGTCGTTGACCCAAAACGACATCGTGCCGTCGGCCTCCCCGGGGGTGTTGATGTGCATGTGGAGCTCGAGGCAGACCCACTCGCCGGTCGGCAGGACCTCGGCCGGCTCGGGCGCGAACAGGTTGCCCCAGCAGCACTCGGGCCCGTTCTCGCACGGCATGTCTTTTTGGGCGCAGCCGTCACAGATCCCCTGGGCGTAGGCGCCGTCGCAGTAGCCGCCCATGTCGCAGTTCATCTCGGGGAAGTAGGTGTAGAAGAACAGCTCGTGGTCGGTGTTGAAGTCGAGGGTCGTGCCCGCCGCCCGGTAGCCGTTGGGCCGGCAGCCCGCGTTGCCGTCGGCGCCCCAGTACTCGTCGGGCTGGGTTCCGGCGATCGACAAGAAGTGATGGACGTACTGGTGGTCGTCGGCGAGGCGGACCCAGGTCCGAAAGTAGAGGTCCTCGTAGCCGGTCAGCAGGCAGCCCTGCTCGCCGCTGCCGTTGCAGCTCCGGTAGGCCAGCGACGCGCCCCTGTAGTTGGCCGCGGCCGCGGCCGGGAGGTGCAGCGACCAGTCGCCGTCGTGGGCGGCGGCGGGATCGTCGAGCAGTCGGATGCGATCGGGATCGTTGACGCCCTCGGGGCAGCCGTCGCACTGGACGAAGGCCGACTGCTCGAACCACTCCGGCCAGCCGAGCCCGCCCTGCTCGAAGTCCTCGCACATCAGCCACCCGGGCTGGGGGTCGTCACAGGGCGACGCGAGCGCGGGGCTCGCCACGCTCAGGCCAAGAGCTACGGTTGCACAGGTCAGGATCGCAGCGCGCTGCATGCGGCGAGTGTACACGCCGAGCCACGGTCCTCAGCAAATTTAGGGGGCGTAGAGCAGCAGCTCCGCGAATTCCTCGGCGTCGCCGCTCGTGGCAGACATCACCACCGTCGGCCCCGCGCCGAGCTCGAACTCGACGGAGATCTCCGGCCCCGGGTCGGCGCTGCCGTTGGAGTTGGCCTCGGTGTATTCGACGTGGATCGTGTAGACCCCAGGGCTCGCGGGCGTGCCGTTGAGATCATCGAGCTCCCACTCGACCTCGTGGGTGCCGTGGACCTTGCGCGTCGAGCCGGTGATCGCGTCGACGTCGTTCTCGTCGCTCGCGGATCGCCACGCGACGAGGTGCTCGCGGCGGTTGTCGCCCCAGACCTCGAGGGTGCGCACGAAGCCATCGGCGTCCTCGAGCCAGATCGCCCCGACGTGCTTGGGGCCATACTTGCCGTCGTACCCGAGGGTCCGCACGCGCAAGCTCATGACCTCGGGTGGCGCGGCCGGGTCGATCCCCCGCAACATCGCGTCGAGGACGAGATCGTCGTCCTTCGCGTGGGGGTGCAAGGACACGGCGAGCACGTTGGTGCCGGCCTGCAGCAAGGCAGGGTCGGGGAACGCCCGATAGTAGTGATGAGGGTCGAAGCCGATCGCCCGGCTCAGCGCTGTCAGCTCGGAGTCGACGCCGTTCGCGGCCATGTTGGACCGAAACACCTCGCCGCCGTTGAGCCACACGATCGCCCCGTCGTCGCGACGCAGGCGCAGCATCAAGCCCGTGACCGAGCTCGGATCGCTGACGTTGAAGGTGGCCCGCAGCTGGCTCGGCCCTGACGGCAGCTCGGTCGCGACCTCGAAGTCGAGGCCGAGGGGGGCGGGGCCCTCATCCCAGGCCGAGTCGTCGAAGTCCACCGCGGTCCAGTCGATCGAGTCCGAGGCGCCGCTGTTGTAGCGCCAGGCGTCGCCCGGAGCGACGAAGACCGCGAGCGCGTCCTCGGAGCCGCCGCCCTCGTCGCCGCCGGCCTCACCGTTGCCGCCGTCGTCGCCACCGCCGTCGTCGAGGCCGCCCTCGTCGTCGAGGCCGCCCTCGTCGAGGCCCGGGGGCAGGCCCTCGTCGGCCGGGCCCTCGTCCTCGTCCGCGCCCCAGTCGTCGGCGGCGGTCTCGCTTGGAGGCTCCGCGTCGACGATGTGCAGGCCGCCCTGTTCGCCACAGCCCGCGGCCGCGAGCGCGACCACCAGCAACTTTAACCCTCGCTCAATTACAGCCACAACCACCTCCAGCTCCGCCGACGGCGCCAGCCGAGCCCTCGCGGTACTCGACCGCGTGCTCGCTGGCGACGAGCAGCTCTCCGCCGATGTCGATCACCATGTCCGGCTGCGCGAGGCGGTCGCGCTCCCATGGTTGAACCCGCGCGCACCCGCTCGCGCAGATCAGCCCGAGGGCGAGCGCCACGGTCGTCGCGGACCCCCGCCGCCGCCGGTAAGCGAGGAGGCCGACGCCGAACATCAACACCAGGCCGAGCCCGACCGGGCGGATCTCGGACGCGCCGATCTGGCAGCCCTCGGTACTCGCGCCGTCGATCGGGTCGATCGGATCGAGGCGATGGAGCTCGAGCATCGGCCCGTCGCCCTCGGCGTCGCCCGAGCCGTCGCCCTGCACGCTCGCGAGGTGCAGCCACACGGGCCCCGCCGCGGGGCTGGTCGGCGCGCGCCACTGCATCCGCAGGCGGTGCGCGCCGCAGTCGCCGAGCCCGAGCACGCGCCGGCCGCTGTCGAGATCGAAGGCGACCGCCGCCCGCGTCCCGCTCGCGCAGCGCTCCGCGTCGGTCAGGAGCTCGTCGGGCGGGAGGCTGAGCTCCCCGACGGCGAGCCCCGACGCGTCGCTGACCTCCGCGACGACCGCCGCGTGCTCGACCGCCGGAGACCACTCGATGTCGAGGGTGTAGGCCGTGCCCGGGGCCCAGCCGAATTCCGGCAGCCCCCGGACCACGTGCACGAGCGGCTCGCCGCCGCCGTGGCAGGCGTCGCAGCTCAGCCCGTCGAGGCGCGAGCCCGTGAAGTAGCGGCCTGCGCCGCCGCCTTCGTGGGCGGGCGTGGAGTAGAGCCGGGGGCTCGAGTAGGCGTGACTGGCCGCGGGCGTGACCCCGACGACCAGCGCGGCGATCACCGCCGCGAGCGAAGCGGCGAGCAGCGACGCGCGACCGCTCATAGCCCGAGCTCCTCGGTCTCCGCGAGCGGAACCCCCGCGGCCCAGCGAGCGACCTCCTGCCAGCTCGGCTCGCTGCGCTGCCACAGGTTGCGGCCCCAGACATCTTCACCGCGGTGCGCGTGGCCCTCGAGCGGCTTTTGCAGCAGCGGCGCGTCGTCCAGCTCGCCCTCGTAGGTCAGCGCCGAGCGGGTCCGCTGGTAGCTGAGCCAGACCTCGTCCTCGGTCGGCGGATCAAAGGGACCGTCGATGTCGGGCTCGAGCCTCAGGCGGCCTGGGCCCCAGACAACAAAGAAGCGCTCGGGATCCCCGTGACACTGGCTGAACCCGCAATCGCGTAACAACAGCGGATACACGACCGCGCGGAAATCACCATAGTCGGGCGCGGGCAATTCGGCCGCGCCCGACGTGCACCCCGTGACCAACAAGACCCCTGCAACGACGCTCCGCATATCTCCTATCTACCACCGGAAAATAGTTGCGAACAATAGTTTTTTGTATTGTAAGGTCAGTCGTATCGATGGCCCCAACCCGTCAAAACGGCGTCTATCGCTCAAATCGCGTGGCACTCGCGGTGTTCACGAGTGTCATCTTCCTGGTCCAATCGAGCACATTGGCCGCCCCCGGGGATGACACTCAATCACATGATGATGTGAATCGTGTTGATGACGATGACGATGGCAATGGTGATGACAAGCAACGAATGACATCCAATGTCGCGTCTTCACTATATGTACGCTCCGACACCGACGGAACCACGATCATCGCGCCGCGGGTGCGCTTTCGCCAGGACTTCGGCCGGACCGGCCTCGACTTCACCTATACCGCCGACGTGTGGACGAGCGCGTCGGTCGACATCCGCACCGCGGCGTCGGCGTCGGTTAGCGAAGACCGCCACGAGCTCGGTCTGGCCGTCGATCACGAGCACGACGCGTGGACCTTCGCGGCCGCCTATCGCTTCTCGACCGAGCATGACTACACCGCCCACGGTCCGAGCCTGAGCGCCGCGTGGGAGGGCCTCGCGCGCAACGTGCGGCTCGAGGGCCGGGCCTCGTTGAGCAGCGACCAGGTCGGCCGCGCCGGCGACCCCGAATTCCTCCGGCCGCTGCGCAGCGTCGCGCTGTGGTTCGGCTACACCCAGGTCCTCGGTCGCGGGACGCTGCTCCAGCTCGCCGGAGAGCAGCGCACGAGCGCGGGCTATCAGGCCAGCCCCTATCGCTGGGTCGGGCTCGGGGGCCCGGTGACCTGTTCCGGTCAGACGCCGCTGTGCGTGCCCGAGGTCGTCCCCACTCGACGATTTCGCTACGCCGTGGCCGCGCGCGCGCGCCAGTCCTTCGCGCGCTGGGGCTCCCTCGGCCTCGACTATCGCTACTACATCGACAGCTGGCGGCTGCAGTCGCACACCCTCGGCGCGGACCTGCGCTTCGTCCCCCGCGCGTCGCTGCTGCTCGAGCTCGGCTATCGCGCTTACTTTCAAGGCGCGGCGTGGTTCTATCAATCGTCTTATTCTGTCAATCCACGCGGCGGCTTCGTGACCCGTGACCGCGAGCTCTCGCCGATGTCCGATCACGAGATCGCGGCCTTGGCCCGCTGGACCCACGTGTTCACCCGGCGCCGGGTCGAGCTCGGCGTCGGTCTGCGCCTCGCGGGCGCCGTCTACGACTACAACGACTTCCCCGGACTCAGCCGAGTCTTCGCCGGCGAGGCGACCCTCAACCTTCAGCTCGGCACCTTCTGACCCCTGGAGCATCCGATGAAAGATCAGCGATCCCACCACCCCCTGTGCACCACCCGCTCCTTGCTGTTCGCGCTCGCCTCACTCGGGCTCGCGCTCACGGGCTGCGAGCGCCCGAGCGCCGCGTCCTCGAACGCCCCCATGCGCGCGGGCCAGCCGGCGCCTGCCCTGTCTGCCGTCGACGCGCAGGGCCGCCCGATCGACCTGGCCACCTTCGCCGGCAAGATCGTGCTCGTCGACTTCTGGGCGTCGTGGTGCGAGCCCTGTCAGGAGGCGATGCCGGGCCTCGACCAGCTCGCCGCGGACTACGCTGATCAGGTCGTGGTCATCGGCGTGTCCGTCGACGAAGACCCCGAGCAGGCCCGCGCCTTCGTCGAGCGCGTCGGCGTTGGCTTTCCGATCGTCCACGACGCCGACCACTCGATCGCCGCGCGCTGGGTCCCGCCAAAGATGCCGACGACCTTCGTGATCGATCCGGCCGGGGACATCGTCGAGGTCCACGGCGGCTACAACAGCGCGAGCCTGACCGAGCTCCGCGCGCAGATCGAGCGCATTCAGAATTAACCTCTGACTGAGGGCTGCTGACCGCGCCGACGTGGCGCCCAGCGCTTCGGAGCGGGCGCCAAGGGCCCCGGCACAGCCTCATCAAGCGCTCAGGACTTGGGCACGACCTTGCCCCGGTACATGTCCATCCCGCACGCGAATTTGACCTCGCCGGTCTCGGGCACCTCAACCTCGATCTCGACGGTCTCGTTGAGCGGCAGCTTCTTGTCGATCTCCATCGAGGCGATGACGAGATCCTGGCCGCAGCCCTGCTCGGTCGTGCGCGTGAACGCGAGGGTCACCTTGCTCTTGGCCGGGGCCCGGATCTCGTCGGGGTGGTAGCCGCCGGCGTCGACGATGACGTCGACGCGGCCATCACCGCCGAGCTCGGCGACCTCGCCCTCGGGCTTCTCGCCCGCTCCGGGCTTCTCGCCCGCTTCGGGCTTCTCGGCCTTGTCGGCCTTGGCCGCCTTGTCGTCGGTCTTGGCCGCCTCGTCGGCGCCGCCCTTGTCACACGCGGGCAAGACAAGGAGCGCGGCCGTGAGGCCCAGGGCGGATGCGGTCTCGATGATCTTGTTCATGTCTCTTCCTGCTCATCTTCCCTCGCTTTGGGGTCCAATTTCGAGCCCTCTCGCGGCTCGGGCTCTCGCGCCTCGCCCACGCGCACGCTCGGCTGAGGGCGCCTCGCCCCGGCGGAGGCCCGCTGCGCGCGCGCGAGCTTCCACTCCTCGCTCGCGCACCACAGGACCGGGACCACGAAGAGGGTCAGCAGCTCGATCGACATCCCGCCGAGGATCGGCACGGCCATCGGCGCCATCACGTCGCCGCCGCGCCCCTGCGAGGCCACGACCGGCATCAGCGCGAGCAGGGTCGTGGCCGTGGTCATCAGGCAGGGCCGGACCCGGCGCTTGCCGGCCTCGACGGTCCGCTCGCGGATCTCCCGGACGGTCCGCGGCCGCGCGTGCTCGAAGCGCTGGGTCAGGTAGGTCGCCATGACCACGCCGTCGTCGGTCGCAATGCCGATCAGCGCGATCACGCCGATCCAGACCGCGACCGAGAGGTTGATCGGCCCGACGCCGAGCAGCGCGCGCATGTTGGTCCCGAGGACCTCGAAGTCGAGGAAGCCGGGCCGGCCCCAGGCCCACAGCAGCAAGAAGCCGCCCGCGACCGCGACCGCGACCGCCGTGTAGATCATCAAGCTGACCGCGACCCGACGAAAGCGCAGGTGCAAGAGCATGAACACCAGCGCGAGCGCGATCGGGATCAGCACGACCAGCCGGGCCTCGCTGCGCAGCTGGTTCTCGTAGCTGCCCGCGAAGCGATAGCTGACCCCGTCGGGCAGCTCGAGCTCGCCGGCCGCGAGCGCGGCCTCGATGTGGGCCCGGGCGGCCTCGACGGCCTCGACCTCGGCGACCTCGGGGACCCGATCGAAGAGCACGTAAGAGGTTGCGAAGGTGTCCTCGGCCTTGATCACCTGCGGCCCGCGGACGTAGCGGATCTCGGCCAGCTGCTCGAGCAAGATCGGGTCTTGCCCGGCGACGGCGACCGGCAGGCGCTCGATCGCGGGCAGCGAGTCGCGATCTTCTCGCATGTAGCGGACCCGGACGCCGTAGCGCTCGCGGCCCTCGACGGTCCGGGTCAGGACCATGCCCCCGAGCGCGACCTGGAGCTGGTGCTGGACCTCGGCGACGGTCAGGCCCTGGTGGGCGATCTCGCGGCGATCGAGCACGATCTCGATGTAGGGCTTGCCGACCACGCGATCGGCGAACACCGTCTCGGACCGCAGCTGGGGGACCTCGCGCAGGACCTGCTCGAGATCGAAGCCGAAGCGCTCGATGCTGGCCAGATCCGGGCCCGCGATCTTGACGCCCATCGGCGCCCGCATGCCGCTTTGGAGCATCACGATCCGCGCGTTGATCGGCATCAGCACCGGCGCGCTGGTGACCCCGGGCATCTGCGCGGCGGCGACGATCTCGTCCCAGATGTCGCGGGTCGTGCGGATGTGCTCGCGCCACTGGCGAACGCGGGTGCCGTCGGGCTCGAGCCTGTACTCGGGCACGTAGGTGATCACGGTCTCGATCATCGAGACCGGCGCGGGGTCGAGGGCGCTGTCGACCCGGCCGAGCTTGCCGACGACCCGGTCGACCTCGGGGATCGCCGCGATCGCGGCGTCGATGCCCTGGAGCATCTCGAGCGCCTGGCCGAGCGAGGCGTGGGGCATCGTCGTCGGCATGTACAAGAACGCGCCCTCGTCGAAGGGCGGCATGTACTCACGCCCGAAGCCCGGGGCCGCGTCGACGAGCGCGGTCGCCAGGGCCCCGCGCTCGGCCTCGTCGTCGGCGATCACGACCGCGAACACCCGGCCGGCGCCGAGCCAGACCGTGAGCCCGAGCAAGACCACGAGGGCGGGCGCGGCCAGGAACGCCAGCTTGTGGGCCAAGAAGACCCGCAGCAGCGCCGGGTAAAACCACATGAAGGCGCGCAGGCTCAGGACCACGACGCCGACGATCGTCCCGACGAAGACCACGTTGGCCGCGACCCCGGGCTCGGGCCCGAGCGGCAGCCAGCTCCGGGTCAGGGCGAGGCCGACGACGACGACGGCCAGGACGTTCTCGACGACCGCGCCGACCGCCACCGCCCGGGCCGGGAGCAGCGGCCGCGCGAGGCGAAAGCCGGCCATCGCGAGCACCAGCGCGCCCGCGCCGACGTGGACGAAGACCACGAGCGCGAGGCCCAGCCCGGCCAGGACCCAGTCGCGCAGATGGACGAGGCGCAGGATCGAGCCGAGCACGCGGCGCCCGGGCGGCGCGCTCGGGCGGCGGCGCATGATCACCAGCGCGAGCCCGGGCAAGACCAGCAGCGAGAGGCCGAGCGCGCCGAGCATCGCGTAGGTCTTGGTCAGGGCCAGCGGCGTGAACAGCCGCGACTCGGCCGCGGTCAGCCCGAACACGGGCAAGAAGCTCACGACCGTGGTCAGGACCGAGGTCACGACCGCGGGCGCGACCTCGGCCGCGGCCCGGCGCACGACCCTCGCGCGGAGGCTCGTTGGCGAGCCTCCCCCGCCAGGTCGCTCGCTCCGCTCCCGCCCTTCCCCCGAGCCCTCCCGGGGCAGGCCCGGGCCGCCCCCGGAGTTGTCGTGGCCCTCGAGGCGCGCGGCGATGTTCTCGGTCAGCACGATCCCGATGTCGACCATCGTGCCGATCGCAATCGCGACGCCGCCGAGCGCCATGACGTTGGCGTCGACCCCGGTCAGCTTCATGACCACGAAGGTCGCGAGGACCCCGAGCGGCAGCATCGCCGAGATCAGCAGCGAGCTGCGGATGTCCCGGAGCAAGATCAACACGACGATGATCGTGACCAGGATCTCCTGCCACAGCGCCGTCGACAGGGTGTCGAGGGTCTCGTGGATCAGCTCGGTGCGGTCGTAAAAGGGCACCAGCGTGACCTGGCTCGTGCGCCCGTCGGCCAGGGTCTTGCGCGGCAGGCCGGGCTGGATCTCGGCGACGCGCTGCTTGACCGCGTCGATCGTCTCGAGCGGGTTGGCGCCGAAGCGAGCGACCACGACCCCGCCGACGACCTCGGCCCCGGCGTCGTCGAGGGCCCCGCGGCGCTGGGCCGGGCCGACGCTCACGCGAGCCACGTCGCGCACCCGGATCGGCGTGTGCTCGCGGGTCACGACCACCGCCTCCTCGATGTCGCGCAGCTCCTCGATGAAGCCGATGCTCCGGATCAGGTACTCGACCCGGTTGATCTCGAGGGTCCGCGCGCCGACGTCGAGGTTCGAGCCCCCGACCGCGCGCGCGACCTGGTCGAGGGTCACGCGCTGGGCCCGGAGCGCCTCGGGGTCGACGTCGACCTGGTACTCGCGCACGTAGCCGCCGACCGAGGCGACCTCGGACACGCCCGAGACCGACTGCAGCGCGAAGCGCACGGTCCAGTCCTGAACCGAGCGCAGCTCGTGCAGATCCCAGCCGCCGACGAGCTCGCCGGTCTCGGGGTCGTGGCCCTCGAGGGTGTACCAAAACACCTGGCCGAGGGCGGTCGCGTCGGGGCCGAGGCGCGGGCTCACGCCTTCCGGTACGGTCCCGGCCGGGAGCGAGGCCAGCTTCTCGAGCACGCGGCTGCGCGACCAGTAGAACTCGACCTCGTCGTCGAAGATCACGTAGATCGTCGAGAACCCGAAGGCCGAGGCGCTGCGCACGGTCTCGACCCCGGAGATCCCGAGCAGCGCGGTCGTCAGCGGGTAGGTGATCTGATCTTCGATGTCCCGCGGCGAGCGCCCGGGCCACTCGGTGAACACGATCTGTTGGTTCTCGCCGATGTCGGGGATCGCGTCGACGGGCACCGGGCTGCGGGGCAGCGCGCCCGTGTCCCAGGCGAAGGGCGAGGCCCACACGCCCGCGGCCGCGACGAGCAGCACGAACACGAACACCGCGAGGCGGTTGGCGACGAAGTAGCCGAGGACCTTGGCCCACGCGCTGTCGTGGGTTCGCGCGTCGCCGGGCGCGGGGTCGTCGAGCTCGAGCGCGAGGTCGAGGCTCTCGATCTCACCCGAGATCGACGCGCCCGGCTGGCCCGCTTGGCCCGGTTGGCCCGGCTCGCTCAATGTGTGTGCCCCTCGTGCTTGGTCGCGCCCGCCCGGGCCGACGCCGCCTCCGAGCTCAGCAAGTACTGGCCGGGCTCGAGCGTCGAGCGAAACTCACCGCAGCTGAGCATGCTCTCGCCGAAGTAGCTGTTGTCGACGACCTCGCCGGCCTGGATCCACTCGGCGCCCTCGTTGGCGTCGGCCATCGGGCAAAAGGCCAGGCGCAGGGGCGAGTCGAGCGGGTTCCCAAAGGTCGCGAGCAGGCCCTTGATGTCCCGGCTCAGGTGCAAGAAGGCCCCGCGCGCGCCCTCGATCGCCTCAGACTGGGCGGCCTCGCTCGCGCGGCGCTCGAGCGCCGGGCCGAGCGCGCGCCACAGCTCCGCGGCCGGCGACTCGGGCGCGACCGTGACCGCCTGCGCCTGCTTGACCAGGCGCGCGGCCGCGGCCTGGGCCGAGCGCCAGTTGTCGTCGGCGAGCGCGACCTGCATGTCGAGGTAGGCGCCGAGGACCGCGGCGAGCTCGGCCCGCAGGACCTCGTCGGGCTCGACCCGGACCGCGAGCGCCGTGTCTTCGAGCTCGTCGGGCTGGGCCATCATGCTGGCGCCGCCGCGGATCTGGAGGTCGGCGTCGATCGCAAAGGCCCCGTGCACGACCACCCGCTCGCCCTCGGCGAGGCCGGCGACGACGGGATAGAGCTCGCCCATCCGCGGCCCGAGCTCGACGGCCCGGGGCGCGTAGCTGGGCTTGGCGCTGGCGTCCGCGGCCGGGACCTCGACGTAGACCAGCGAGCGCTTGCCCGTGAACAGCGGCGCGGTGACCGGGACCACGAGCGGCTTTTGCTTGCTGGCCGAGGCCGGTCCCTCGCCGCTCGGCCCGCCCCGGACCACGGCCTCGACGAACATGCCCGGGCGGAGCTTGCCGCTCGCGTTGTCGACCTCGACCCGGACCCGCGTGACCCGCCTGCGCGGATCGACGAGCGGATCGATGAACGCGACCTCGCCGCTGAAGCGCTCGCCCGGCAGCGCCTCGACCTCGATCTCGACGGTCTGGCCCTCCATCAGGGCCGACAGATCGCTCTCGTAGGCGTCGAGCTGGACCCACAGCTGGGACAGGTCGGCGACGCGGAGCAGGACCTCGCCGGCCTCGACGTACTGGCCCTGGGTCACGAGGCGCTCCATGACCGTGCCGCCGTCCGTGGCCGAGATCGCGACCGACTTGCGCGGCGACTTGGCCCGGGCCATGCGCTCGATCTCCGCGTCCGACAGGCCGAGCAAGCTCAGGCGCTCGCGCGCGGCCGCGAGCGTGGCCTCGGCCGAGCTGCGCGCGAGCTCGCTGGCGTTGCCCAGCTTTGCGACCTGCCGGGCGGCCGTGAGCAGGTCCTGGTGGGCGGCGTAGACCTCGGGGCTGTAGAGGCTCGCAATGGCCTGGCCGCGACGCACGCTCGCGCCGGTCTCGCGGACGAGGAGCTTGTCGACCCGCCCCCCGATCCACGCGCTGACGTTGCGCGCGCGGCTCTCGTCGATCTCGATCCGACCGAGGAGGCGCAGATCCACGCCCGGCGTGGCGATGCGCTCGACCTCGACGGTCTCGATCCGGGCGAGGAGCGCCGCGCGATCGGACAGCTCGACCTGGTCGATCGAGCCCGCGGCGTGCTCCGACAAGGGGATCAGATCCATGCCGCAGATCGGGCAGGCGCCCGGCTCCGGCTGGCGGACCTGGGGGTGCATCGAGCAGGTCCAGACCTCGGCCTCGACCTCGGCCGACTCGGGCTCGGGCGAACGCAGGCGCGGGACGCAGCGGCCCAGGCCGAAGGCCACGAACGCCACGAGGGGCACGAGCACCCACGGCAGCCACGAGCTCGGCGCTTCGTCCGGAAGCTTGGTCATCGCGCGTCTCCTGCCTCGGCGCTCGCCTCGGTGCCCTCGCCCCTGCCCTCGACCGGTCGGCCGACCACGCGCTCGAGCTCGGCCCACGCGATCGCGTGCTCGGCGTGGAGGCGCACGGCCGACAAACGCAGCTCGAGCAGGTCGCGCTCGGCCAGCAAGATCGCCGCGAGTACGCCCTCGCCCGTGGCGTAGCCGCCCAGCGTCGACTCGAGCGCGCCCTCGGCCTGGGGGATCAAGGTGTGCTCGTGAAGCGCGGCGCGCCGGGCCGTGTCGCGGACCCTGGAGAGCGCCACGCTCAGCTGCGCGGCCGCCCGATCCCGCACCGACGCCCACTCGGCCCGGGCGGCCGCGGCGTCGGCCTCGGCCGCGCGCTGGTCGTGGGCGTAGTTGGCCTGCCACAGCGGGAGCTCGAGACCGACCGTGACCGAGACCGCGTCCTTGCCCGAGTCGGCGACGCCGCTCACGCGCGCGGGCCCGATCTCGATCCAGTCGACGCCGAGCGAGAGCGCGGGCGCGCGGGCGTGGCGGGCCTGCTTGACCCGAAGATCGCCGACCTCGCCCTGGGCCTCCCAGCGCTCGAGCAGCGGGTGCTCGACCACGACCGCGCGCAGCGAGGCCTCGTCGACGGCGGGCTGCTCGAGCACGGGCAGCGCGGAGCTCGTCGGTGTCTCGGTCCCCGGCGGCGCCGCGACGGCCGCGACCAACATCGCCGAGGCCTCGATCTGCGCCTCGCCCAGGCCCGCGACCTGATCGGCGAGGCGCGCCCGCCCGAGCTCGAGCTGCTGGATGTCGGCGAGCGTGGCCTGACCGAGCTCGAGCCGGGCCCGCGACAGCTCCGTGAGCGCCTCGAACAGCTCGAGCTGCTCGCGCTCGACGAGCTCGACCTCGCGCAGCAGCCACAGCCGCCAGTAGGCCGCGAGCACCCGCGCGCGGACCTCGAGCGCGGCCGCCTCGAACTCGTGTTGCTCGACCCGCGCGGCGGCGGTCGCTGCGTCGGCGCCCGCGAGCAAGGCCCCGGGCCACGGGAAGTGTTGGCGGACCCCGAGGCGCTGGCGCTGGGGGCCAACGCGGGTCTCGACCGGCGCCACGAACACCGAGTAGCTGACCGTGGGCATCGGCAGTCGCCGCTCGCGCGCGACTCGATGCGAGGCCGCCCGCCACCGCTCCCAGGTCGCGCGCAGCTCGTGGTCGTGGGCCAGGGCGTGGGCGACGTAGGCCTCGGGCGTGCCGTCGAAGCTGGGCTGCTCGGTCTCGGCCCAGCCCGCCCCCGACGGGGCGTCCGCCCCGACCTCGACCGCCGCGAGGGTGTCCCCGGCGCGATCGAGCTCGGCCCGCAGCTCTCGCTCGCCTCGCGCGACGCAGGCCAGGCACAGCACCGGCCCGAGGACTGCGAGCTGTCGGTGAAGACGCACGGCGCGGGACTTAGCAAGTTCGAGACATCAAAAGCAATTTAGTGAATCAAATGAAATCAATGACTTAGATGGTACTCGGCGCTCGACGGGCCCGAGCTTGTGGCTCGCCTGGTCACCGCTGTGACTGTGAGAGTCACACCGGCGCGGCGCGGGATTCAGCTGCGGTAAGGTGGACAGCGATGGCCGCGCGGCTCCCAACATGGTTGGTCGAAGCCCTGCCTGAGGAGCAGCGCGGCGCGCTCGTGATTCAGACCTCGCGCCCTCGCGCCCTCGCGCTGCGCTTCGCTGGCGGGATCGTGATCGAGCTGGGCCTGACCCAAGACAGGCCCCGGGCCTACGTGGTCCGCGGCCCCCTGAGCTTCGCCTACCGTGTCGATGAAGGCGTCGACGGGGCCGCCGCCAGCGAGCTGTGTGGCGAGGTCGCGGCGGCCCTCGCCAGCGCGTGCTCGACCGATCTCGTCGCCTACCTCGAGGCGCGGCCCTCGTCAGCGCGCGGCTCGAGCGAGCGGAGCTCGCCGCGGGCGACGATGATGCTGACCGAGGGCGAGATACTGCGCGGACGCAAGCTCGAGCACCTCGCCCGCGCGACCGAGGTCGAAGCGGTCGAGCTCTACCTCCACGGGGCCGCGTGCGTGCAGAGTTGCCAGTTTTGTGCCTACCCGCGGGTCCGCGCGCGCCAGGCCACGCTCCCGGCCAGGCTCGGCGCGGGCCTGCGCGTGCTCGGCCACCGGGTCACGAAGGCGTCCGACGTGCTCGACTGGCTCGCGCGCGTGGTCGCGATCATGCGCGCGCGACCGAGCGGCCGGGTCACGCTGTCGGGCCCGGACTGCCTTCGCCACCCCCGGATCGACGAGATGCTGGAGCTGCTCGCGGGCGAGCGCGAGCTGGGCGTCGAGCTGCTCGGCCCGCTCACGCGCCTGTCCGAGCCCGAGCTCGCCGCGCGCGTGGCCGCGGTCCCGGGGCTACAGTCGATCTGCACGAGCCTGCTGTCGACCCGGGCCGAGATTCACGACGCCATGGTCGGGACCCCGGGCGCGCACGCCCAGGTTCTAAAGGCCCTGGCCAATTGCCGCGACCACGGGATCGCGTTCAAGGTCAACGTGCTCGTGACGCCGGCCAACATCGAGGAGCTGCCCGCGCTGCTCGAGCGCTGCGCGGAGCTCGGCGCTGACGTCGTCAACCTCTCGCTCTACCACCCCGAGAGCGCCGCGGATGCGCTCGTGCACGCGTCGTGGCGCGAACTCGAGTTGCCCGCGCTGGTCGTCGGGCGCGAGGCCTTGCTGCGCGCGTGGGAGGCCACGCCACCCCGAGCGCTCGCGGGGGTCCACGCCCACTACCTGCCGCGCTGCTGGGTGCCCGCAGCGCTGCGCGAGCAGCTGCTGCGAACGCCGCGGGACCTGCAGGACAACTTTCGCCATCCGCCCGGCTGCGCGCGCTGCCGCGAGCGCGAGCGCTGCCCCGGGCTCACGGTCCCGGCCTTCGAACACCTCGGCCCAGACGCCGTCGAGCCGATCGGGTCGGATCCGCGATGCGATTCATGACCCCCGCGGCCGTCAGCAACTTTGCCACGCACGGCCGCTGCGCGGTCGCTCGCTCGCTCCGCTCCCTCCCTCGGTGGGCTGGTATGAGCTATCCATGACCCCCGCGGCCGTCAGCAACTTTGCCACGCACGGCCGCTGCGCGGCCGGTCGCTCGCTCGCTCCGCTCCCTCCCTCGGTGGGCTGGTATGAGCTACGCAATCGCCTGCGTGGCCCCCTAAAGGGGGCTATCCATGACCCGCGCCCAGACCCCGTCGACCCGATCGGGCCCGAGCCGCGATGCTATTCATGACCCCCGCGGCCGTCAGCAACTTTGCCACGCACGGCCGCTGCGCGGCCGGTCGCTCGCTCGCTCCGCTCCCTCCCTCGGTGGGCTGCTATGAGCTACGCAATCGCCTGCGTGGCCCCCTAAAGGGGGCTATCCATGACCCGCGCCCAGACCCCGTCGACCCGATCGGGCCCGAGCCGCGGTGCTATTCATGACCCCCGCGGCCGTCAGCAACTTTGCCACGCACGGCCGCTGCGCGGCCGGTCGGTCGCTCGCTCCGCTCCCTCCCTCGGTGGGCTGGTATGAGCTACGCAATCGCCTGCGTGGCCCCCTAAAGGGGGCTATCCATGACCCGCGCCCAGACCCCGTCGACCCGATCGGGCCCGAGCCGCGATGCTA
>NZ_PVNK01000276.1 GCF_002994615.1 Enhygromyxa salina
GGCTGTGGCTGTCCCGGCATGGGCGGGAGCGGCCGGGACGTCGGCGCGGGCGAGACCGTCGGAGCGGGCTCTTGTGCGATCGAAGAGCTCGCCTGCGCCTCAACGGGGATGGCGAGCAGGCTGATGGCCAGAACAACACGGGAGGCTCTTTTCGGAGCGTGCATCGCGTGACCATAGGGGCGTAAAACCCGCAGGTCAACACCTTTTCGCGCATCGCGCCCCCGGGCTCAGCTCGATGAGCTGGCCTCACCACTGCGGCGAGGTGCTACCCCGAGACCTCGGCCAACAGGGCGTTGGCCTCTTCGAGCTCGGGGTCTTCCTTGTGCGCCCGCCGGGCCCAGAACACGGCCCGCTTCGTGTCGCCGAGGATCATCGAGATCCGGCCCTGACGCACGAAGGACATGGCCCGGGTGATCGGGCACTCGCCCTCCATCAGGGCGATCTGGCGCAGGACCTTGGTCGCGAGATCCCACTGCTCGAGGCCCTCGGCGAGGTCAGCCAGCGCGGCGGCGATGTAGCCGTTTTGCTTGTCGTTGGCGAACGCGCTCTGCAGCATCTGGAGCTGGGTCTCGTGGTCGCCCCGGGCCTCGGCCAGCCGAGCCTTGCGCAGCTGCAGGGTGGCCAGCTCGGGTGAGCGGCCTGGCGGCGCGGCCTCGATCGCCGCGTCGATGATCGCCTCGGCCTCGGCGTACTGACCGCTTTGGGTGTAGGCGTCGGCGAGCAGGCCGACCGACTCGGCGTCGCTCGGATCGATCTCCAGGATCGCCTGGAGCGGGACGGCGGCCGAGGCCGGATCCTGAAGCTCGAGGTAGAGCCGGGCGGCGCGGCGGAGCAGATCGAGCTGGGTCTCGACCTCGGTCGTCGCGTCGCACTCTTCGATCAGCAGATCCGCGAGCTCGCGCTGGGCGCCGATCTCCGCGTAGATGATCTGGAGCTCAGCCCGCAAGCTGGCGACCTCGGGCTGCTTGCGGCGGGCGAATTCGAGGCCCTGGCGGGCCTCCCCGGGCTGGCCCAGCGCCCGGCAGGCCTGGGCCAGGAGCAGCGCGGCGTCGACCTGGGCGGCGTCGACCTCGAGCGCGACGAGGCGCCCGGCGACCTTGGTCAGGCCGTCCCAGTTCTCGGCCGCCTGCTCGATCTCGCGGAGCAGGTGGAGGGCCTCGACGTCCTTGCGCTGACGATCGACCCAGCTCGCGAGCAGCTCGCGGGCGTCCTCGATCGCGCCGCGTCCGTGGCGAAGCTGGACGAGGCGCATGGTCGGACCGCGCTCGGCGTCGAGGTCGTCTTCGGCTGCGGCGCCCATGCGCAGGGCCTCGAGGGTGAGCTCGAGCTCCGCGCTGACGTCGCTGCCCGCGATCGTGTGGGCTTGCTCGAGATCCTCGACGGCCTCGGCGAGCTGGTTGACGCTGCGGCGGACCTTGGCCCGGGCGCTGAGCAGCTGGAGCCGAAGCGGCTCATCCTCGGTCGTCTCGAGGGTCTCGCTCAAGGTTGCGAGCGCGTCTTGGGCGTGACCGCTGAGCCCGAGGGCCGCGGCCAGATCGATGCGGAGGCGGACGTCGTCGGGCGCGACGACGCTGGCCTCGCGCAGGAGCGCGATCGAGGCTTCGGGGTCGGCGAGCTTGTCGCGCTGGACCACGGCCGCCTCGCGCAGGAGCCCGACCTTGCGCTCGATGTCCTCGGTCTGCGCGGCCACGGCCATCAGCATCTTGACCAGGCCGCTCCAGTCATCGGCGGCCCGGTAGGCGCCCTCGAGGCGCTCGCGGACCGCGTTGTCGTTGGGCACGCGGGCGTAGGCCTCTTCGAGCGCCCGGAGCTCACCCTCGGCCTCGCCCATGGCGGCCCGGAGGTCGGCGAGCTCGATCGCGAGGGCGCCGACATTTTCGTCGCTCGCGCCGGTCAGGCGCCGCTCCATCAGTCCCGCGCGCTCGTCCTCGTCGAGCTCGTCGACGCCCCAGTCGAGCAGCGTGCTGATCAGGTCCGGATCGTTGGGCTGAGCGTCGAGGGCCTGGCGCACGACGGCGAGGGCCTCGTCGAGATCCTCGGCCCGGAGGCGCCCGGCGAGCTCGATGCTGAGGGTCTTGATCGCGGCGCCGTCGTGGCGGCCCTGGGCGGCCATCAGCTGGTTGCGCAGCAGCTCGAGCAGCTCCTCGACCTTGCCCGAGCGCTCGAGGTGCTCGGCCAGGAGCACGTTGGCCTCGGTCTCCTCGGGGTTCTCCATCAACGCGTCGCTCAAGATCTGAACCGCGTCGTCGGCCCGGCTGTCGCTGCGCAGGAACGCCCGGGCGAGCTGGAGGCGCAAGACGTTGCGATCGTTGGCTTCCTGGATGCCGTCGAGGGTCTCCTCGACCAGGCGCTCGAGGCGATCGACCTCACCGAGCTGGCCGTAGAGCTTGGCCAGCGGCTCCCAGGCCGCGCGGATCGTCGGGTCGCGCTCGACGAGGCTCTCGTAGAGCTTGACGGCCAGGGTCAGGTCGCCCGTGGGATCACCGGCGACCTCGGCCAGCTTCTCGGCCGCGGGCAAGACCTTGTCGAGGTCGGCGATCTCGGCGGCCTCGGTCAGCCACTTGACGGCCCCGGCGAGGTCGCCGGCCTCGCGTCGGCGCTCGGCCAGACCGAGCAGCGCCCAGTCGACCTGCGCGAGGCCATCGATCAGGCTCTCGGACAGCTCGACGGCGCGGAGCATGAGCTCCTCGGAGCGATCCCACTCCTCGCGGGCGAGGGCCAGCTCGACGGCCTCCTTGGCGCGGGCGAGGTCGGCGTCGGGTTGGCGCAGGCGCTGCTCGAGGCAGTGCAGGAGCACCTTGGAGTCGTCGGACCGGCGCGCGACCTTCTCGTAGAGATCGAGGAGGGCGTCGTTGCCGATGTGTTGCTCGCAGGCCTGCGAGAGGATCATCGCGGCCCGGCCCCAGCGCGCGTCATCCTCGAGCGCGGCGTTGAGGGCCTCGATGCCCTCGTCGATCGACTCCTCGTCGGACAGGTGGACCTCGGCCATGCGGAACCGGGCGTCGGCCCGGGTCTCGGCCTGGTCGGCGCCGAGGTTGGCGAGGCGCGAGAGCAGCTCGACCTGGCGCTCGTTGTCGCCGGTCGCCCCGGCCACGCGCGCCTCGGCCCGCCAGACGTCGACCTGGCGGACGCCCGTGGCCTCGGCCTGGGCGAGCAGCTCGGCCGCGCGGCTGAAGTCTTCGCGGCTCTCCATGACCTCGCCGAGGCGCAAGAGCAGCTCACAGCGGACCAGGGCCTCGTCGCCGCGGCGCATCGACCCGAGCCGATCCTCGAGCAGCTCCGCGTAGCGCTCGGTCCGGCCGAGGCGAATCGCCAGCTCCTTGACGGCGTCGTGGAGCAGCGGCGAGCTCGGGTCGGTCTCGACCGCTTCGAGCCGGGCGTCGAGCGCGGCGTCAGCGTCGTCGAGGTCGTGCTCGAGCACGTCACCGAGCGCGCCGAGGATCTTGGCCCGGCGGCGAAGGGCCTTGACGTTGGCGAGGCGGGTGTCGAGGACCCGGCGCAGGAGCGCGAAGTCGCCGGCCTTGCGCAGGGCTTTTTGCAGCTTGGGCGCCTGGCTGTCGTCTTCGGCCACGGCCTCGAGGACCGACTCGGTCAGCTCGCCGACGCGATCGGTGTCGTCCTTGTCGCGGGCGATCGACGCGAGCGCGAGGTAGACCTCGGCGGCGGTGATCGGGGCCTCGTCGCCGCCCCGACGCAGGCTCAGGAGCAAGGTCCGGTAGGCACGCTCGGCGCGATCGAGCTGGCCGGCGCTGTGGGCCGTCTCGGCCAGGGCGCGGAGGATCGACACGTTGCCGGCGGCCATCTTCGACGCGTTCTCGAGCTGATCGATCGCCTCGTCGACCTGGTCCTGGGCGAGGGCGACCCGCGCGAGGCGAACGTGGACCTCGGCGCGCTGGGCCGAGCGGCGCCGGCCGAAGCCGGCGACGAGGGCCTCGAGCAGCTCGCGGGCCTCGTCGAGGCGCCCGGCGCCGCGGAGGCCGTCGGCGAGCATGACCTTGAGGCGGCGGTCGTCCGACGCGAACTCGTGGGCGCGCTCGAGCACCGGGACCGAGAGCTCGGGGGTCCCGAGCTCCTCGTAGAGCTCGGCGGCCTCGCGCGCGTAGGCGACCACGGTGTTGGGATCGCCGACCGCGGTCGCGGCCGTGGCCAGGGTCCGCGCGAGGGCGTCGTTGTCGCCGCGTTCACGGTGCAGACGCAGGAGGAGCTTGCGAACCTCACCGTTGCGCGGGGCCTCGGTGAACGCGGTCTCGAGCGCCTGGACGGCCTTCTCGCGCTGCTCGGCGGCGATCCGGGCGCGCGCGAGCTTGAGCAAGATCGCGACGCGCTCGCTCTCGGGCGAGGCCGCGAGCCGGGACTCGAGGTGCTTGGCCGCGGCGTCGGGCCGATCCTGGCTCAGGTACAGGCGCGCGAGGGCGTCGAGCGCCGGGTTGCTGGGCGCGAGCTCGACGACCCGCCGATAGTTGGCGATCGCCTGGTCGGTGTCGCCGAGCCGCTTCTCCGACAGCTGCGCGGCCCGGAGGTACAAGCTGCCCGCCCGGGGCGCGTCGCCGGCCGCCGAGACCTTGTCGGCTTGCTCGGACAAGATGGTCGCGAGCTCCTCGTAGCGGCCGCGCTGATCGAGGAGCTCGGACAGCGCGGCGACCGAGTCGGGGTGGCCGGGCTCTTCCTCGAGGTTCTCGCGCAGGGTCTCGATCCGGCCGCCGCGGGCCTCGAGCACCCCCGTCAGGCGCGAGAGCTCGAGCCGAAGCTCGAGCCGGCGGGCGGCGTCCTCGGTCATCTCGAGCTCGCGCAGGCGCAGACCGATCAGCTCGGACACGCGATCCTCTTGCTCGCACAAGGTTGCGACCCGGGCGATGTCGTCGAGCTCGGGCTCGTCCTCGGCGAGCACGCCCGTGTACAGATCGATCGCGCGCCCGTAGTCACCGCTTTGGGCCAGCATCTCGGCCGCGCGCCGACGGAGGTCGCGGGAGGTGTCGGGCTCGACGGGCAAGGTCGCGCCGTCGAGCAGCAGGCGCACGGCCTGCTCGGGCTCGTCGGCGGCCAGCTCGACGAGGCGCTCGAGCGACCAGCGGGCGGCCTCGTCGGGCGTGCGCTCCCCGCTGGCTTGATCGCCGCGGGACCACATCCGCGCGGCCTTGCGATACATGCGGACCAGGGTCTGGCGAGCGAGCTCCGCGTGCTCGTCTCCGGCCTCGAGCCCGATCGTCGCGGCCTCGTACAATTGATCGAGGTCGTGCTCGGCGAGGGCGTCGAGACGCAGCAGGGTCTCGATCAGCTTGGGCCCGGGATCCTGGCGCTGGAGCGCGGCGAGGTGGGCGAGGGACTCGGGGTGCGTGGGCTCATGGTTGACCCCGCGCCAGGCCGCGGCCGAGGCCTGGGCCATGTCACCGGTCTTCGCCCACCAGCTCGACACGAGCAGCTCGAGCCCGCGCAGCAGCGTGCGGCGGAGGCCGCCGCCGTGCTCGGCGAGCGCGGCCTCGAAGGCCGCGGCCAGGGCAGGGTAGGCGTCGGCCGCAGCGGCCGCGGTCTCGAGATCGGTGACCAGCGAGCCGTCCGTCCGCTCGCGGGCGACGATCGTCAACAGCGCCGCGTTGGCGGCCTCGGGCCAGCGCCCGGCCTGCGCGGCGCAGCGCGAGACGGCCTCGTGGGAGTCGATCCGGCGTGGATCGAGGCTCGCCGCGCTGGCGTAGGCGTCGGTCGCCGCGGGCGCGTCGCCGAGCTGCGTCTCGTGGATGCGGCCGCACTCGAACAAGAGCTGGGCCGAGCGGGCTTCGGACTGCGAGGCCTGGGCCGCGCGCTCGAACGCGGTCGCGGTCGCGGCCCAGCTGCCCGTCTCCTCGGCGAGGCGGAGCAGGTCGTGCTCGAGCGCCAGATCTTCGGGGGCGAAGGGCAGGGCGGTGGTCAGGATCTCGTGGGCCTTGGCCGAGTCGTCGGCGCGGGTCTCGTAGAGGTTGGCCGACTCGCGCAGCAGCCGGGCCTTGTCTTCGGGGCTGGCCAGCGCGGCGAGGCGCTCGTCGAGGATCTCGAGCCCGGCCTCCCAGTCTCCGGTGGTCCGGAACGCCCGCGCGAGGGCTTCGCCGGCCGCGGGACCGCAGGACTCGACCTCGAGCAGCGACTGGAGGCCGGCGCGGGCCTCCTCGTTGCCGGCCTCGACCGAGAGCGCGCTCGCGTAGGACCGGGTGGCCGCGGCGGGATCGCCGAGGTGCTCGCGCTGGATGTCGCCGATGCGGACGAAGGTCCGGGCCGCGCGAGCGCGGCCGCCACCGGCTGAGCTCGACAGCAGCTCGGCCAGCTCGGTCCAGCGCTCGGTCCGGGCCATGAGCTCGTCGAGGGCGTCGAGGGTCTCGGCCTCGTCGCCGAACGACGCCCGGACCTCGAGCCAGGTCTTGGTCGCGTCGGCGTCGCGCCCGAGCCGATCGCTGAGCAGCCGCGCGGCCCGGATCAGATCGGCGCGGCGCTGCTGGGGCAGGACGGGGGAGCTCGCGCGCTTGTCGAGGGCGTCGACGAGCTCCTCCCAGCGCTCGTTGGTCTCGAGCAGCTCGATCAGGGCGTCGCGGGCCTCGAGATCATCGGGGTCGATCTCGAGCCGACGGTTCCAGTTGGCCAGCGCCCGGTCGGCCTGGCCGAGGCGCTCGGCGAGGCGGGCCGTGTCGGCCAGGATCGTCTTGCGCACGGCCGAGACCCGCTCGAGCCGGGCGAGGGTCTCGAGCACGTCGAGGCGCCGCGTGTCCTCGCCGCCCTCGGCGAGGAGCTCGGCGAGGCTGTGGGCCGCGGCCAGGGCCGCGCTCTGCTCGGGCTCCTCGGCCTCGAGCACGCGCGAGTAGAGCTCGGCCGCGGTCTCGTTGTCGTCGAGCAGATCGCGGTAGGCGTGGGCGGCCTCGAGCAGCAGGGTCGTGCGGTGGCCGCCCTCGCTGGCCTCGGCGGCGGCGACGAGCGAGGCCGCGTGGAGGTCGTGCCGGCCCGAGCGATCGGCGAGCTGACGCAGCTGCTTGCGCGCGTCCGCGTCGCTCGGATCGATGGTCAAGAGCGCCGCGTAGTGCTGCATCGCGCGGCCGTCGTCGCCGGCGATGCCCAGGCGGCTGCCGAGCTCGCGGTACAAGGCGGCGCGCTCGTCGTCGTTGACGAAGTTGAGCGCGCGCTCGAGCACGCGGATCACGTCTTCGCGGCGCTCGGCGGCGTCGTAGTTCTTGCGCAGCAGCGACAGCGCCCGACGGCGCAGGGGCAGGCCCGAGCTGTCGTGCTCGAGCAGGGCCTCGAGCTGCGCGCAGGCCTGGGGGTGACCGGCGCTCTCGTCGAGCAGCCCCTCGAGCTCGTCGAGGGCCTTTTGCGGATCTGCGAGCTTGTCGAGGTAGCACGAGGCGATCTCGACCCGGAGCTCGCGCGCTTCGATCGCCGGCAGCTGCGACAGGCGCCCGCGCCACAGCTCGATCAGATCGCCCCACCGCTCCTGGCGCTCGAGCAGCCGAGCCAGCGACGCCTCGAGCTTGCTGTTGCCGCGGTCGAGCTCGAGCTGCTTGACCATGTAGTCCGCGGCGCGCTCTTGCTGATCCGCGAAGTCCTTGGCCACGTGGGCGGCGTCGTCGAGGAGGCGCTTGCGCGTGGACTTGTCGGTCGTGACCGCGAGGGTGCGGTCGTAGACACCGAGCAGCTGATCCCACTCTTCGGCCGCGGTCAGCGTCACGGTCAGGCGATCGAAGGCCCAGGTCGCCTGGGGGTCACGCGTGATGATGTCGCTGAGGAGATCCGTGATGACTGTGGGGTCGTCGCCGAACCACTCCTCGTGGAAGTTGACCGCTCGCTCCGCGACCGGCCCGGTGACGTCGGCGTCGAGCCCCTGCCCGAGGAGATCTCGGTAGAGCTTGGCCACGTCTTCGGGGCGTTGAAGATTCTCGGCGAGTTCTTCGAGGTGATCCCAGGCGTCGTCGCTGTCGGGCGCGTTTTCGGCCGCGCGCATCGCTGCGGCGAAGGACTGCTCGGTCTTCGAGGTCATGCTGGCAAACTCCGTTCCACTGGGCCCGAGATGGGCCGTTCATGGAGCGAAAGTGTATCAGGGGCGGGCTCGGCACCGGTCGAGAATTGCCGCGCGGCGGGAGGCCCTGCTAAGGCGGGCATGTGGTTGCGAGACCTACCTCCCGGGTCTCTTCGTCGAGGAGCGGTGGAGCGTCATCCTGATAGGCTCCCCCCGGTGCACAGACCCGGACTCTTGGCGCTCTTGGGCGGTACCCTCGCGTGTTCGGATCCTCCGGACGTGCGCGCGGACGTGCGCGGTCCGGAGCTGGACCCGGTCGCCGACCGGGCCCCGCCGCCCGCCGACGCCCCGGAAGATCCAGCCCAAGTGGAGACCCGCGCTCCCGATCCGCTCCTGGCCCGGGCTCGGGCGCAGATGAGCGGAGGCCGGGTGTCGGACGAGCTGCGGCGGGAGCTGCTGGCTTCGCGGGACCCGGAGCACCGCCACGCTGGACGCCTGCTGCAAGCGGTCGCTGGCGAGGCACCCGAGCCCGTCGTCTCGCGCGCGCTCGGGGATGTAGCGCGGCCGGTCGACCGGTCGCCGGCTGACCGACCGCCGGCTGACCGGCCGCCGGCTGACCGGCCGCCGGCTGACCGACCGCCGGCTGACCGACCGCCGGCTGACCGGCCGCCGCCGGAGCAGCCCAAGGCCGAGCCGCGGGTCGAGCCCGCGCCGGAGCCCGTGCGGCCGCCGCCACCGTCATCCCCAGAGGTCGAGGACGACGCCCTCGACCCGCCGCCAAAGCTGGCCGACCTGCCGGAGGGCAGCCCGGTCCGGGCGTGGTTCGAAGCGGCGATCGATCTCGATCTCGAGCCCGCGCCGGCGCGCGGACCGGAGCCCGCCGACGATCCCGAACCCGAGGTCGACGCCGCGCGGTGGTTTGGGCCCGAGCTGCTGCTGCTGCGCGAGCGGCCGCCCGAGGTCCAGCCGAGCGACGTTGGAACCAGCGTCGACGGCCCGCGACTGGTCATCCTCACCCGGCTCAGCCTGCACCCCGTGCCCGGCGGCGACGCTGTCGAGCTCGAGCTCGCCGGGGCCGGCGCGGTCGCGCCTGCGATCCAGGCGATCGACTCGAACCGCGCGCGCCTGTCGATCGCCGACGCTGGCGCCGTGCCCGGCTTCCTCGCGGCCCGACCCGCGCGCGCCGAGGTCGAGGTCGTCGACGTCACACGGCGCGGGCGCGTCGTGGAGATCGAGGTCGAGTTCGGGCGCGGGTGGTCCCTGCGCGAGGTCACGCGCCTCGACAACGGCGCGCGCGTCCGCTTCGAGCCGGAGTAGGCAGCGGGCGACCGACCGACAGGCCCCGAGGAGGGCTGATAAGCTGCCACCGATGAACCTCGCGATCGAGCACGAGCCGGTCCCGGCGTCGCTGCCCGACGCCCTCGACGCGGCGCGCGAGTCCCTTCGGGCCGCGATCGCCGGAGGCGAGGCCGGCGGAGCGCTCCTGCACAGCTACAGCAAGCGGATGATCGAGCTGATCACGCCCGGGGCGGCCCAGGCCGTGGGCCGGGCGGGGACCGAGTTCGGCAAGCTCGCGATCGTGGTCATCGGCGGCCTCGCCCGCGGCGAGCACTGCCCCCACAGCGACGTCGATCTGACCGTCGTGTGCACCGAGCCCGGCCGCGAGGGCGACGAGGCCTTCGGCCAGTGGATCCGCGAGCTGACCCATCCGCTGTGGGACGCGGGCCTGCGCCTGCGCACGACCGTTCATCGCCCCGAGGGCTGGCTCGCGGCCGCGAGCGAGGAGCTGAGCCTGTGCACCGCGCTGCTCGACATGCGCTTCGTCGCCGGCGATCGCGAGCTCGCCGACGAGCTCGCGGGTGAAGCCCACCGACGCTTCTTTGGCGATCAGCGCGCCGCGTTTCTCCAGCGCCTGATCGACGAGATGGAGGTCCGCAAGCGACGCTACGGCGCGACCGTCTACCAGGTCGAGCCCGATCTCAAGTTTGGCCCCGGCGGCACCCGGGACATCGCGATCTTCGAGTGGGCCCTGATGTCTCGGCGCAAGCTGCCCGAGCCCTGGGACGCGAGCGCGGCGCTCAAGTCGATCCGCTCGAGCGGGGTCCCGCGCCGCGTCGCCCGGCTGCTCGATCAGGCCCGCGACACGCTCCTGCGGCTCCGCGCGGCCCTCCACCTGGTCGCCGGTCGGACTCAGGACCGGCTCAATTTTCAGTACCAGGAGGGCATGCCGGCGGCGCTCGGGCTCCCGGACCTCCCCGACCAGCCCTCGGACCGCGAGCTCGTCGAGGCCATCGAGGCCTGCATGCAAGACTATTATCGCGGCGCCCGTGACGTGCTGCGCTATGGCCGTCGGGTGTTCGCGCGCTGCCAGCCGCCGCGGGTGCGCGCCGATCTCGATGTTCGCATCGACGAGCGCTTTCACGTCGTCGATCGGCGCCTGCGTCACTACGGCGCCGGCAAGAGCAAGGGCAAGCGGCAGCGCTCGGGCTCGTTCACGGACACGCCCGTGCTCGGGCTCGAGGCCATTGCGATCGCGCGCGACCACAACATCGGGATCTGGGGCCCGACCGTCGACGCGATCATCGAGGCCGCGATCGCGATCCCCGAGGGGGACCCGCGCCTCGCCAACGACCCCGAGGCCCAGCAGCGCTTCTTGGATCTGCTCGTCGACCCGAGCGACGTCGGCAGCCCGACGCCGCTCGAGCTGTGCCACGAGGTCGGCCTGCTCGAGCGCGTGGTGCCCGAGTTCTCGCCCTCGCGCGGGCGCATGCAGCACGAGGGCTTCCACGTCTACACCGTCGATCAGCACAGCATCTACGCCGTCGAATTCCTCAAGTCGATCGCCCGCGGGGACCACCGCAAGGACTTCACGATGGCGACCGTGGTCCACCTCGGGATCACCGATCCGCGCCCGCTGTACCTCTCGACCCTGCTCCACGACGCCGGCAAGCCGTTTGGGGATCAGTGCGCCGAGGGGGCTCGGATCGCCGAGCTCGCGGCCCGCCGCGCCGGGCTCGGCGAAGCGGTCGCAAAGCGCTGCGCGTTCCTGGTCGCCGAGCATCAAACGATGCCGATGCTGAGCCAAAAGCGCGACCTCACCGACGAGCTGCTGATCCGGGAGTTCGCCGAGACGGTCGGCGATCGCCGGACCCTCGACGAGCTCTACCTCGTGAGCCTCGCCGACATGGCCAACGTCTCGCCCGAGTACCTCACGAGCTGGAAGTTGACCCTGCTCGACGAACTCTACCTCCGGACCGCGGCCGAGTTCGCCAGCCGCGGCCGGCGCGAGACCACGGCCCGACGACCCCGGCCCGACGAGCCCGAGGGTCTGCCGCAGCGCTACTACAGCCTCTTCGATCAGGATCTGCGTCGCCACCATCGGCGGCTGCTCGACGAGCTGCGCGGGTCGAGCGAGCCGCTGCTCGTCGACGTCGCCGAGGGCTCGGGCGCCATCCGCCTGACCGTCGTGACCTACGATCGCCGCGGGCTGCTCGCGACCTTGACCGCGGGCTTCGCCGAGCTCGGCCTCGAGGTCGTCGCCGCCGACGTGTTCTCGGTCCCCTTCGAGCCCCGGATCGCCCTCGACGTGTTTCGCGTCGTGCCCCGCGATCCTGCCCACCCGCGGCCGATCGAGGTCGAGCTCGCCGGGCAAGTCCAGGCTCACCTGCGCGTGGGCCTGGCCGAGGCGCCGAGCGGAGAGGCGCTGCGCGAGCCACTTCCGCCGCTGCCCCACCGCGCCCGGGGTCGCCAGCGCCGGACCTCGACCAAGGTCCGCTTCTCGGAGGATCCGGCGGCCACGCGCACGATCGTCGACGTCGAGACGATCGAGAACCCTGGCGTCGCCGCTCGGATCTCCCGCTCCTTCGCCGCCCTCGACCTCGACATCGACATCGCCCGGATCAACACCGAGATGCGCCGGGTCGACGCGGTGTTCTACGTCAGCAAGCTCGAAGACGATCAGCGCGCCGCGCTGGCCAAGGTCATCCGCGCCAACCTCCGCACCCGTCGGCGCTGACCCGGCTCGATCGTGGTAGATCCTCGATCGTCATGAACAAGCTGCTTCGCGTGCTCAGCCCTGCGCTCGTCTTCGCCCTGCTCGCGTGCGATGGGGGCGGGACCACCAACCCCAACGAGGTTGACGGTGAGCTCGGCGAGGGCGAGCTCAGCGGCGAGGGTCCCGGCGGGGTCGGGGCGCTGACCGCCGACATCGCCGACGCGGATCCCAAGGTCGTCGAGGCCGAGGCGCTGCTCGATCAGGGCAAGGCCGAGCAGGCGCTCGCGCTGCTCGACGACGCGATCGCCAACAACCCCAGCAACGCGCGCTTCCACTATGTCCGCGGCAACGCGCTGACCTACCTCGACGACGACGCCGGGGCCGAGGCCGCCTACGCCCGGGCGATCGAGCTCGCGCCCGAGGATCCGCTGCCCTACTCGGCGCTCGGGCAGCTGCTCGCGTTTCGTGACGGGGCCACGGCCAAGGACAAGGAGCGGGCGATCGAGCAATTTCAGGCCGCCCTGAAGCTCGACCCCAAGCTCGCGCCCGCGCACCAGTCGCTCGGCGTCGTGTTGATCGCCCTCGGCCAGCAGCAGCTCGCCGTCGAGGCGCTCGAGAACGCCGATCGTCTCGCGGGTGGGGTCGAGACCGCCTACCTGCTCGCGCAGGCTCACGGCGAGCTCGGCAACCTGCAACAGGCCGTCGACTACGCCAAGATCGCGGTCGAGTACGAGCCCGAGGCCAGCGGCGTCGATCTGCGCCTGCTCTACGCCCGCCTGCTCATGAAGCAGGGCGAGGCCGACGAGGCCGCCCGCGAGTTCGAGCGCGCCGGCGAGCTGGTCCCCGATTCGCCCCCGCTGCGGCTCGAGGTCGCGCGCGGGCTGCTCGAGCTCGGCAAGCCCGACGCGGCCATGGTCCACATGCAGTGGTTGATCGAGACCCTCCCCAAAGAGATCCCGGTGATCGTCAACCACGGGCGGATCCTGGTCGCGCAGGGCAAGGCCAAGCAAGCGATCGCCCGCTTCGACGAGGCCCTCGCCATCCAGGCGGACTCGCGCGCGGCGCTGACGTACAAGATCGAGGCGCAGGTGGCTGCGAAGCGCTGCAAGGACGCGCGCAAGACCTTCGACCAGCTCAGCGCGGCGCTGGACTGGACGCCGGCCGACGTCGAGGCGGCCAAGCCCGACGCGCTGCCGCGGGCGCTGCAGAAGGCTCAGGGCTTCCTGGCGCCGTGCAAGTGAGGCGCGGGCCCCGGGGAGTGGGCGTCACGGTCCGCGACCCGTGTCCGAAGTGACCGCAGCCAACACTGCAGCCGCGACCCGGTGCCACCGTGCGGACCTTCGTGCGGTTGTACATCTCACGTCCGCGCCCGCGCGCGCAGCGAAACCGCCCACCACGGGTCACATCGACCAACGCTCACCGCGCAGCGCCCGGTCGAGATCGTGAGCCAGCTTGGGCCTATTGCATCCGCCGGGCCGTGCCGATACACCCGCGGGAATTCCCTGCGCACGCGCGCAGCCGAGGTCGACCATGCCCAGCAGCTCCGAGATCCGCGAAGCCCTGACTTTTGACGATGTCCTGCTCGAGCCTGGCTACAGCGAGGTGCTCCCGCGCGACGTCGAGATGTCGACCCGCCTGACCCGGGGGATCGGGCTCAGGACGCCGCTGTTGTCGGCCGCGATGGACACGGTGACCGAGGCCGAGACCGCGATCGTCATGGCCCGGATGGGCGGGATCGGCATCGTCCACAAGAACCTCTCGATCGAGCAGCAGGCCCGGGAGATCCGCAAGGTCAAGAAGTCCGAGTCGGGCATGGTCGCCGACCCCCTGACGATCAAGCCCGGCGCGACCCTCCGCGAGGCCCTGGGCCTGATGGAGCAGCACGGCTTCTCGGGCCTGCCCGTGGTCGAGAACCCCGGCACGCCCGGCAAGCCCCTGGGCATCCTGACCAGCCGCGACCTTCGCTTCGAGACCAACCTCGATCAGACCGTGGCCGACGTCATGACCAAGGACGTGATCACCGTCCCCCAGGGCATCGCGCCCGGCAAGGCCCGGCTGATCCTCCACCAGCACCGGATCGAGAAGCTGCTCGTCGTCGACAAGACCGGCAACCTGCTCGGGCTGATCACGGTCAAAGACATCCTCAAGTCCGACAGCTACCCCTCGGCCAACAAGGACTCCGACGGCCGCCTGCGCGTGGGCGCGGCCGTCGGGACCGCGCCCGACACCATGGAGCGGGTCGCGGCGCTCAACGCCCAGGGCGTCGACGTCGTCGTCGTCGACACCGCCCACGGTCACAGCCGCGGCGTGATCGACATGGTCAAGGCGATCCGGGCCGAGTTTCGGGACCTCCAGATCATCGCGGGCAACATCGCCACGCCCGCGGCGTTCACGGCCCTGGTCGAGGCTGGCGCCGACGGCGTCAAGGTTGGGATCGGGCCGGGCTCGATCTGCACCACCCGCGTCGTCGCGGGCGTCGGCGTGCCCCAGATCAGCGCGATCATGGACGTCGCCCGGGTCTCCAAGCAGACCGACGTGCCGATCATCGCCGACGGCGGCATCAAGTATTCGGGCGACGTCGTCAAGGCGCTCGCGGCCGGGGCCGACTCCGTGATGATCGGCAGCCTGCTCGCGGGCACCGACGAGGCCCCCGGCGAGCTCGTGCTCTACCAGGGCCGCTCGTACAAGGTCTATCGCGGCATGGGCTCGATCGGCGCGATGAAGGCCGGGTCCAAGGATCGCTACTTCCAGGCCGCGGTCGCCGAGGAGCGCAAGCTCGTGCCCGAGGGCATCGAGGGCCGGGTGCCCTACCGCGGGCGCCTCGGCGACAGCCTCTACCAGCTGCTCGGGGGCGTCCGCTCGGGCATGGGCTACGTCGGCGCCGCGACGATCGCCGAGCTGGCCGAGAAGTCCGTATTTCGTCGGATCTCCAGTCAGGGCCTGCGCGAGAGTCACGTCCACGACGTGATCATCACCAAAGAAGCCCCGAACTACCGGATGGAATGATGCAACACGAGACCCTCCTCGTCCTCGACTTCGGCTCGCAGGTCACCCAGCTCATCGCCCGTCGGGTCCGCGAGCTGGGCGTCTACGCCGAGATCCTGCCCTTCGACGCCCCGCTCGAGCAGCTCCGGGCCCACGCGCCCAAGGGCATCATCCTGTCCGGAGGCCCGTCTTCGATCTACGACGAGGGCGCCCCGCGCCTGGCCAAAGACGTGCTCGACTGGTGCCTCGGCGGCGAGATGCCCGTGCTCGGGATCTGCTACGGCATGTTCGCGATGGTCGCGGGGCTCGGCGGCAAGGTCCGCCCGGCCAAGGACCGCGAGTTCGGCCACGCGATGATCGTCGTCGACGCGGCCGCGGGTCCGATGACCGAGTTCGCAGGGGAGGGCGCGACCGGAGCCGGTCACGAGGAGCCCGTGTGGATGTCCCACGGCGACGAGGTCGAGTCGCTGCCCGAGGGCTTCGAGTCCGTCGCCCACTCGGCCAGCTGCGCCCACGCGGCGATCTACAGCGAGGCTGGGGCCGGGATGTGGGGCGTGCAATTCCACCCCGAGGTCAGCCACACCCGGCGCGGGACGGCGCTGCTCGGCCGCTTCCTCGACCTGTGCGGCTTCGCCCGCGACTGGAGCATGGGCGCGTTCGTCGAGGAGGCCGTCGCGCGGATCCGCGAGCAGGTCGGCGACCAGGGCACGGTCATCTGCGGGCTCTCGGGCGGCGTCGACTCCTCGGTCGCGGCCGCCCTCGTCGAGCGGGCGATCGGCGATCGCCTCCACTGCATCTTCGTCGACAACGGCCTGTTGCGGAAGAACGAGCGCGAGCAGGTCGAGGCCATGTTCGCCGGGCGGCTCCACAACCCGCTGGTCGTCGCCGACGCCGGGGCGCTGTTCCTCGACCGCCTCGCCGGCGTCACCGATCCCGAGCTCAAGCGCAAGGCGATCGGCGCGACCTTCATCGAGGTCTTCGACGAAAAGGCCCACGCCCTCGGCGGCGCCGACTACCTGGTCCAGGGCACCCTCTACCCCGACGTGATCGAGTCGGTCAGCGCCCGCGGGCCCTCGGCCACGATCAAGACCCACCACAACGTCGGCGGGCTCCCCGAGAAGATGAAGATGGGCGTGGTCGAGCCCCTGCGCGAGCTGTTCAAGGACGAGGTCCGCAGGCTCGGGCTCCACCTCGGTCTGCCCGAGACCATGATCTGGCGCCACCCCTTCCCGGGCCCGGGCCTCGGCGTGCGCGTGCTCGGCGAGGTCACCGAGCCGCGCTGCGCGGTCCTGCGCGAGGCCGACGCGATCATCATCGAGGAGATCTCCAGGGCCGGGCTCTACCGAGATCTGTGGCAGGTCTTCGGCGTGCTCCTCCCGGTCCGCAGCGTCGGCGTCATGGGCGACGCCCGGACCTACGAGAACGCCCTCGCGGTTCGGGCCGTCGAGAGCGTCGACGCCATGACCGCCGACTGGGCGCACCTGCCCTACGAGGTCCTCGGCCGGATCAGCAACCGGATCATCAACGAGGTCCGCGGCATCAACCGGGTCTGCTACGACATCTCCAGCAAGCCCCCCGCCACGATCGAATGGGAGTAGGGGGCATGTTGCTGGTACCCTGCGGGGGCCCAAGCAAACGAGCCCCCTTCCAGGGGGCCACACAGATCATGGCGAAGCGAACACCAGCCCCCCGAGCGAGGAACGAGCGACCGGACGCGCAGCGGCCGTGCGTGGCAGAGTCGCCGATGGCTGTGGGGGTCTGAGAAAACATGGCTCGCGTTCGTCACCTCGACGCTGACGCTGACGACACCGGCGAGGCGGGCATCTCGGCGGCGGCGTTGAGCCCTTCGGTCTCGCTCGTCGATGGTCACACGCGCGACGAGGACCACAACCACGCCCTGCGCCCGCGGAGCTTCGACGAGTACATCGGTCAGCCGGCGCTGATCGACAAGCTGCGGATCTACGTCAAGGCCGCGAAGCTGCGCGGCGAGCCCCTCGACCACGTCCTGCTCCACGGCCCGCCGGGCCTCGGCAAGACCACGCTCGCGCAGATCGTCGCCCACGAGATGGGCGTCAGCCTGCACACGACCTCGGGCCCGGCGATCGAGCACAAGGGCGTGCTCGCCGGGCTCCTGACCGGGCTCGGCGAGGGTGAGGTCCTGTTCATCGACGAGGTCCACCGCCTCAGCCCGACCGTCGAGGAGAGCCTGTACTCGGCGATGGAAGATCGGCGCATCGACATCCCGGTCGGCGAGGGCTCGGCCGCGGTCACCCACTCGATCACCCTCGCCGGGTTCACGCTGGTCGGCGCGACCACGCGCACGGCCCTGCTCAGCGCCCCGCTGCGCGACCGCTTCCACATCGTCGAGGGCCTGCGCTTTTACGCCGACGAGGAGCTCGCGGCGATCGTCGAGCGCAGCGCGGCGATGCTCGGGCTCCCGGCGACCGAAGACGGCGCGTTCGAGATCGGTCGGCGCAGCCGCGGGACCCCGCGGATCGCCAACCGCCTGACCCGCCGGGTCCGCGACTTCTCCCAGGTCGCGGGCCACGAGCAGATCACCCGCGAGGACGCGGCCCGCTTCCTCGACAACCTCGAGGTCGACGGCGAGGGCCTCAACGCCCTCGACCGCCGGATCCTCGAGGTCATGTTCGAGCTCTTCTCCGGCGGCCCCGTCGGCGTCGACGCGCTCGCGGCCAGCGTCGGCATGCCGCGCGACACGATCGAGGACGTCCACGAGCCCTTCTTGCTCCAGCGCGGGTTCCTGGTCCGAACCCCGCGTGGGCGCATGACCACGGCCAAGGCCGCGCGCCACCTCGACCACGCGGATCCCCACGCTGGACGTCCCCGCGGCCGCAAGCGCGACCACGACGACGATCAGTCCTCATTGTTTTAGGCGCTTGAAAGCTAGCACGAGCCGAGAGGCGAGCGGAGGGGGCTTTTTCGAAAGGCCCCTCGAAAGCTAGACCCAATCGGGCCGCGGGTCGTTTCGGCGCTGACGGCCACGAGGCAAGGCATGAGCTCCGACCCGATCATCGAGGCGATCGATCTCCACCGTCACTACAAGATGGGCGGCGAGACGATCGCGGCGCTCGACGGGGTCTCATTTTGCGTGCGCGAGGCCGAATTTGTTGCGATTGTCGGCAAGTCCGGCTCGGGCAAGACTACGCTGATGAACCTGCTCGGGTGCCTCGACCAGCCGACCAGAGGCCAGTATCGCCTCGGCGGAGAGGACGTCGCCGGGCTCGCCGACGACGCGCTGTCCGAGCTCCGCAACCGGCACATCGGCTTCATCTTTCAGAGCTTCCAGCTCCTCAGCAGGGTCAGCGCCCTCGCCAACGTGGCCCTGCCGCTCGTGTACCGCGGCGTGCCCCGGACCCGGCGCAACCAGATCGCCGCCGAGGCCCTCGCCCGAGTCGGCCTCGGCGATCGCGTCAAGCACCGGCCCAACGAGCTCTCGGGCGGCCAGCGGCAGCGCGTAGCGATCGCGCGGGCCCTCGTCGGGAGCCCGAGCTTGCTGTTGGCCGACGAGCCGACCGGCAACCTCGACTCTGCGACCGAGCGCGACATCATGGCGCTGTTCGACGAGCTCCACGCGGCCGGCAACACGATCGTGATCGTCACCCACGAGCCCTCGACCGCCGCCCAGTGCCCCCGGGCCATTCGCCTCGCCGACGGGTGCATCGTCGGCGACGGGCCCGGCCACGAGGTCATGGCATGAGACCCCTCGTGTGCGCCCTCGCGGCCCTGGTCGCGCTCGCCTGCGCGCCGTCGCCCGAGGAGCTCGGCTCGTCGGACGCGGCGCCAAAGGTCACGCGCGGGACCCTCGAGGATCACATCGTGTTGACCGGCGAGCTCGAGGCCTCGAACTCGACCGATCTGTACACGCCCCGGACCGACGCCTGGCAGCTGTCGATCCGCTGGATGGCCGACGATGGAACCCCCGTCAAAGCCGGAGATCGCATCGTCGAGTTCGACAACACCGCGATCGTCGAGAAGATCGCCGACTACGAGCTCGCGGTGATCCAGGCCGGCAACGAGCTCACCACCCATCGCGCGACGGCGTCGGTCGACGTCGCGCAGCGCAAGTTCGAGGTCGAGAAACAGGACATCGAGGTCGCCAAGGCCAAGGTCGACGCCGACACGCCCGCGGGCCTGCTCTCGCGCTACGAGCACCGCCAGACCCAGCTCGCGCTCCAGCGCAGCCAGGTCGCGCACAGCGCCGCCAACCAGGATCACGCGGCCGCGGTCAACGCCGCGGCCCACGGCGAGGAGATCAAGAAGATCGCCTACGACAAGGCGCTGCGCCAGCTCGAGGGGGCCGAAGAGCAGATCGACGCGCTCGTGCTCACGGCCCCGCGCGACGGCATCGCGGTGATCAACGGCCATCCCTGGGAGGGCCGCAAGTACCAGGTCGGCGACACGGTCTGGCCGGGGTGGGCAGTCGCCCAGCTGCCCGACCTGAGCAAGATGGTCGTCGCGGCCGAGCTCAGCGACGTCGACGACGGTCGCATCGCCGTCGGCATGAAGGCGCGCTGCATCATCGACGCCTTTCCCGACCGCCCGCTCGCGGGCGTGGTTCGCTCGCTCAGCCCGGTCGCGCGCGAGCCCGAGCGCGGCTCGGCCCGGCGCTTCTTCTCGGTCATCATCGAGCTCGACGAGACCGACACACAGATCATGCGGCCCGGGCTGTCCGTCCAGGTCGAGGTCCTGCGCGCTCGGGCGGACGACGCCCTGATCGTCCCGCGCTCGGCCCTCGCGCTGGTCGGCGACGAGGGGCCGCGCGCGTTCCTGGCCGACGGCAGCGCCGTGCCCGTCGAGCTCGAGGTCTGCAACGCCCAGGCTTGCGCGCTCAGGTCCGGGCTCCGCGAGGGCGACCTGCTCGGAACCGCGAGCGCGGAGGAGCCACCATGATGGCCAGGGTCCGTCGCGCGCTGACCCTGAGTCGGATTGTGGGCCTCGGCCTGCTCGGGCTCGCGTCGGCCTGCAGCCAGGCCGACGCCGCAGACGAGTGGACGACCGTGCGCCGCGACACCCTGGTCGTCGAGGTCGACGTCACGGGGACGCTGCGCGCGGTCGACTCGGACGTGCTCGGACCGCCCGGGGTCCCGGGCGTGTGGGACTACAAGATCGCAATGATGGCCGAGGAGGGGTCCGAGGTCAGCGAGGGGCAGCCGCTGCTGGCCTTTGACACCTCGGACCTCCAGCGCCGGCTCGAGCGCAAGATCGCCGAGCGCGACTCGGCCGCGAAGCAGGTCGAGAAGACCCGGGCCGAGGTCGACGTCAACCGCCACGACCTGGCCCTCGAGCTGGCCGACGCCCGGGCGCAGCTGCGCAAGGCCGAGCTCAAGGCCGACGCGCCCGCCGACATCGTCGCCTCGTCCGAGCTCCAGAAGCTGCGCTACGACGTCGAGCTGGCCGAGAAGCGCGTGGCCTTCCTGACCAAGAAGGGCAGGGCGGCCCGCCAGCGCAACGAGGCCACGATCGAGCGCTGGCTGCACGAGCGCGACCGGGCCGAGGAGCGGGTGACCCAGCTGAGCGCGGCGATCGATCAGATGACCGTCAAGGCCCCGCGCGCCGGGACGGTGATCTACGAGACCAGCTGGCGCGGCCAGAAGAAGAAGGTCGGCGACACGGCGTGGCGCGGCGAGACGGTCATGCAGGTCGTGTCCCTGACCGAGATGGAGGCGCGCGGGGACGTCGACGAGGTCGACGCGAGCAAGGTCGCAACGGGGCAGCCCGTGTCGCTGCGCCTCGACGCGCAGCCCGACGTCGAGCTCCACGGCGAGGTCCGCAGCATCTCGAGCACCGTGCGTCGACAGTCCCCCGAGAGCCCGCTCAAGGTCGTTCGCCTCGACATCGTGCTCGTCGGCGGCGAGCACCTGCGTCTGCGCCCGGGCATGCGCTTTCGCGGCAAGATCGAGATCGAGCGCGTCGAGGGCGTGCTCCTCGCCCCGCTCGAGGCCTTCGCCGCGACCCCCGACGGACCCGTGGCCCGGACCCCCGAGGGCGAGGTGTCCGTCACGCTCGGGCGGCGCAACGCCGACGCGGTCGAGATCCGCTCCGGCCTCGCCGAGGGGGACGAGCTCCAGCGCGAGGGGAGCCGCCGATGAACCGCCGCGAGCTGCTCGGGGCCCTGGCCGGGCTCGGCCTTGGCCTTGGCCTTGGTCTCGGTCTCACGGCGTGCACGGGGACCCCGGCCGTCGACGGCGACGTGCCGACCTTCGAGGTCACGCGGTCCGAGTCTTTCGTGCGCAAGGTCCAGGCCGACGGCTACCTGCGGGCGGTCGAGGCCACGCCGCTCACGGCCCCCCAGGAGTCCAAGGGGCCCCTCAAGATCGCCTGGGTCGGCCTCGACGGCGGCGAGGTCGCGGCGGGCGAGGTCGTCGTCCGCTTCGACTCGTCCGAGATGCAGCGGGTGCTCGAGAACAGCGAGGACGATGTCAGCTCCGCCGCCCACGAGATCGCCAAGGAGAACAAGCAGCGCAGCGCGGCCCGGCGCAAGCGCGACGACGCCGCGGGCCAGGCCGACCGCGAGGTCGAGACCGCCCAAGAATTCCAGCTCGAGGACGAGGGCGTCCTGCCGCGCAACGAGGTGCTCGAGACGCGGATCGACTCCGAGCTCGCGAGCGCCAAGTCGAAGCACGCGCGCGACGTCATGCGGGTCGAGGGCTCGGTCGCCAAGTCCAAGCTCGAGCTGCTCGAGATCAAGCGCGAGCAGGCCGAGGCCGAGGTCGAGCGGGCGACCGAGGGGCTGGCCAAGCTCGAGGTCAAGGCCCCGCACGACGGGATCCTGGTCCTCGAGCGCGACCGGCAAGGCACCCCGATCCGCGTCGGCGACACCGTCTGGCGCGGCCAGAAGTTGGCCGAGCTGCCGCTCGTGACCAACATGGAGGTCGAGCTGTTCGTGCTCGAGGCCGACGCGGGCGACCTCGCCCTCGACCAGGCGGCCGAGGTCGTGATCGAGGCTCACCCAAAGCTCCGGTTCCCGGCGAAGATCAAGCGCATCGACACCCTGGCCAAGCCCCGTCACGAGGACGTGCCCGTGCAGTACTTCGGCGTCACGCTGAAGCTCGACGAGACCGACCCGAACACGATGAAGGTCGGCGGTCGGGTCCAGGCCACGATCCGCATCGAGCTCGAGGACGTGATGGTCGTCCCGCGCCAGGCCGTGTTCGACCGTGACGGCGAGAGCATCGTCCACCGCGCGACCCTCGGCGGCTTCGAGGAGGTCGAGGTCGAGCTCGGCTCGTCGAGCGCAGGCCGCGTGGTCATCGTCAGCGGGCTCGAGCCCGGCGACCGCGTCGCCCTGCGCGATCCGACCCGCAAGCTCGGTGAGGCGATCGGCGAGGATCCTGGGAGCCAGGACCAGGGCCAGGCCCCGAAGGGAGCCTCGAGCTAGTGCGGCTCGTCGACGCGCTGTGGGCCGCGTGGGACAGCCTCGCCGCCCACAAGCTCCGCTCGGGCCTGACCATGCTCGGGATGATGTTCGGTGTCGGGGCGGTGATCTCGATGCTCTCGATCGGCGCGGGCGCCGAGGCCGACGTGATGTCGCTGATCGAGCGCATGGGCATGCGCAACGTGGTCGTGCGCGCCAAGAGCTTCGACCCTGACGATCTCAAGGAGCTGCGCAAGAAGTCGATCGGGGTCTCGATGCGCGACGTGGCTGCGATCGAGGAGGCGGTGCCCGACATCGACGCCGTGGTCCCGCGGCTCGAGATCGAGCCCTACAAGATCCTCTCGACCACGGGCAAGACCGAGTCGGCGGTGTTCGGGGTCTCGCACCGCCACGCGGACCTGGTCGAGCTCCCGCTCGCGGCCGGCCGCTTCTTCGATCGCAGCGACGAGACCAACCACGCCCAGGTCTGCGTGATCGGGGCAGGGACCGCCCGCGATCTGTTTGGCGCCGAGTGGCCCCTCGGTCGGCGGCTCAAGGTCAACGACGTCTGGCTCGAGGTCGTCGGGGTCCTCGCGGCCGAGGGGTCCGAGAAGGCCGAGGTCGAAGGCGTCGCCGTGGCCTCGACCGAGCGCGAGATCTACCTGCCGTTCACGACCGGGCTGCGCAAGTTCGAGCGCGACCCGCTCGAGTCGCCGCTGGCCGAGATCGTGATCCGGACCGGCGAGGACGGCTCCCCGCGCGAGGCCGCGGCGGCCGTCGATGGCCTGCTCAACCGCCTCCACGGCGGCGCCCGCGACTACGAGGTGATCGTGCCCGAGGCGTTGCTCGAGCAGGGCCAGCAGACCCAGCGCATCTTCGACATCGTCATGGGCTGCATCGCGGGCATCTCGCTGCTCGTCGGCGGCATCGGGATCATGAACATCATGCTCGCCTCGGTCCTCGAGCAGACCCGCGAGATCGGCGTGCGCCGTGCGGTCGGGGCCAGGCGCCGAGACATTCGCTTTCAGTTCCTCGCAACCTCGTTCGCGCTCTCGCTGCTCGGCGGCATCGCGGGCGTGACGCTCGGGATCGCCATCGCGGGCATCGTCGCCTCCTGGGCCGGCTGGCCCACCGTCGTCACGGCCTCGTCGATCCTGCTCTCGACCGGCGTCTCGGTCGCGGTTGGACTGGTCTCGGGCCTCTACCCCGCGGTCCGTGCGGCCAACCTCAACCCGATCGAGGCCCTGCGCCACGACTAGGTGTCGTAGACTCCGGGGGGTTTTTGACCCCCGGGTGGTTTAGACCCCGGGTGGTTTAGACCCCCGCGGTCGTCAGCGACTCTGCCACGCACGGCCGCTGCGCGGCCGGTCGGTCGGTCGCTGCGCTCTCTCCCTCGGTGGGCTGGCATGAGCTTCGCCATCGCCTCCGTGGCCCCCTAGAAGGGGGCTAGGTGGTTTAGACCCCCGCGGCCGTCAGCGACTTTGCCACGCACGGCCGCTGCGCGGCCGGTCGGTCGGTCGGTCGGCTCTCTCCCTCGGTGGGGTTTCTGTGTTCATGGGGGCGCGATGTGCGGGGGGGCTAGTACATCGTGGATGGTGCCCAGCGCCTCGGATCGGGGTCGTTCACGGCAAAGAGCAGAGCGCAAAAAGGCCGCAGGAGGTCCGAGTTCGGGGTATCGCCGTACGAAAAGCACCTTCGACGACCAGCCGACCGACCTGGTGAGAGAGCACCAAGAGCCTTCTGCATCCCAGATGGAGAGGCGACGCCCCGAACTCGGACCTCCTGTGGCCC
>NZ_PVNK01000277.1 GCF_002994615.1 Enhygromyxa salina
ATCGCCCCAGCGCTCGCGTCGAACTCGACCGTGGTGGCGCTCGATCTCGAGCAGGCCCGCGAGCAGCTGCTCACCGTCGAGGGTCGTGACGAGCTCGACCGCGCCGTTGAGAAACGCGCCGCTGCCCGGCCCGACGGGGCGGGTCTCCCACACGCCGGAGCACGCGCGCAGCTCGACGCCCGGGGTCGCGGCGATCTCTGCCACGGCGTCGCGCAAGCGGGCGAGGCGATCCCCGAGGTTGCTGCCGAGCGCGACGAAGTAGCGGCTCATCGGGGCTCCGGCGCGGGGCCTTCGACGGCCTCGGTGTTGGGCTCGCGTGGTTCGAGCGGCGCGAGGGCTTCGCGTGCTTCGGCGGCTGCGCGGGTGTCGGCGCGGCCGGTGTGGGCGTCGCTCATGCCGACGAAGGGCACGCGCAGCGACAAGACCAGGACCCGCGGCTCGACGTCGCCGCCGGTCGGTCGGGCGACCTCGATGATCGCGGGGACGCGGCCAGAGCTCGGGATGGCCTCGGTCCACGGCGGGAGCTCGAAGCGCGCGCGCCCGCCCGCGTCGGTGATCGCGTCGAGCTCGATCACGCCGTCGGCGACGATCAGGCGCAGGGCTCGCTCGGCCAGCGCCGTCGCCTCGCTGTCGGTGCACGGCCGCTCGGGTCCGAGCTCGACCTCGAAGGCGTCGGCGTAGCGGGTGGTGTCGCGCGAGCGCAGGGCGTCGACGATCCCCGCGCTGAGCAGCCCGACGCAGATCGCCGAGAACACGCCGCCGACCACGTAGGCCCCGGTGTAGTCGTGGACCTCGCGGCCCCGGCCGTCGACGAGGCGATGGGAGAAGAGCTGGGGTTGGGCGAAGGCGAGGCCCGCGAACGCCCCGGTGAAGGTCCCGAGCGCGAAGTCCCAGATCACGAAGCCGCGGGCGCTGCGGTGGACCTCGTCGACGCGCAAGACCGGGACGTGGCGGGTGCTCACGCAGCTAGGCTGGGCGCGAAGCTCGACGAGCAGGCGCCCGCCGATCTGGACGTAGTCGGCGACGAAGTCCCGCGCGACCAGCTGCTCGCCGCCGAAGGTCCGGGCCGGGCCCTCGCGCGGGCGCACGGTGACGGTGTTGCTGACGTCGATCGGCGCGCAGGCGAGCAGGCTCGCGACCAGGACGACGTGGCGCGGGAGTCTCAAGTCTAGCAGTCCGTGGTGCAATGCCTCGCGCCGCCTCGCTTGGCCTTTTCGCCGAGGGCTTTGTCGCCAAAACGTGCAGTACGCCCGGTACAGCGGCGTTTTGGCCTCGCGCCCTCGGTGAACATTCTGGCGCGAGGCGACACGATGCATTGCGCCACGGGCTGCTAGAGCTCGATCGTCTCACCGAGCTTGTCGCCGACGACCCGCGAGACGGTGGTCATGAGCTCGTCGTCGGTCTTGTGCGCGATCCACTGGCCGCGCGCGGCGACGAAGTCGAAGTGCCAGGCCGTGGTCCCGGCGGCCATCCAGATCTGCTCGGCTGCGGAGTGGGCGTTGATCACGAACTTGCCCCCGTCCTCGAACGCGAGGGTCAGGACGTCGCCGGCGAGGTTGACGTCGAGCTGCTCGTGCTCGAGGTCCCCGAGGATCTCGTCGATGTGGCGAAGGGCCTTGCCGGACTCGGCGTAGAAGATCTTGCGGTCCATCGTCGTGGGATCCTTGCGGGTGGCTGGCGAGTCTATTGAGGCGGCGAGGGCTGGGCTTGCTCGGCGTCGCCGGGCTCGGGCAGCAGGCCCATCTCGATCGCCTCTTGCTCGGTCAGCTCGAGCACGGGCATCTCTTCGCCGTTGGGCATCATGATCGTGCGCGGCGGATGCTGCAACCACTGCGCGACGCTGGCCCGAAACGCATCGTCGGCCGCGGCCCGCTGAGCGACGAAGTTGCGCGTCGCCTGCCAGCCGAAGAAAGCCAGCAAGGGCAGGTAGATCAGCGCGCGGACGATGATGCCCAGCCGCGGGCGCCTGCGCGGGGACCTCGTCTCGGGCTCGGTCTCGGTCTCGGGCTCGGGCTGGGGCTCGGGCGCCACCTCGGGACTGTGCCAGCTCACTCGACGGAGGTGAAGGGCCGCCGTCGCTTGACGACCGCGCTGACCTTGCCCCCTTCGGCGAGCGCGGCAGGGTAGTCGGCCTCGGCGAGGCGGGTCAGCGAGAGCGAGACCTCGCAGTTGCTGACGGCGCCGCCGCCGACCAGGGTGTTGGCCGCGAGGTCGTAGGAGCCCGTGTCGTCGACCTCGACCTCGACGCCGAGGCCCTCGATGCAGCTCGAGCCGATCTTGTCGGAGATCTTGAGCTCGACGAGCTGCTCGGGCCAGCTTGGCGTCCACTCGACCGCGAGCGGCTCCCCCCGCGAGCTCTCGGCGCCGACGGCAGGTGCGGTGATCTCGAAGCTCGGCGGCATCTCGACGATCATGCTGACGCTCTCGTGGTCCTTGCGCTCGAGCGAGATCTCGTAGCTGGCCTCGGGCTCCGCGAATTCGACGACGTAGTAGAGGTGGCCGAGGGCTTGGACGGGCTCGGCCTCGACGCCGTTGACCTCGAGCTGATCGCTGTCGGGGCACAGCTCGAGGGTCGTGCCCGAGGTCCCGGGCTCGGTCTCGACCTCGGTCTCGAACTCGATCTCGACCTCGACGCCGTTGTTGAAATCGCTGACGGTCCCGCGCATGACCAAAGACGAGGTGTTGAGGTCACAGCTGCGGGGGGTGGTGTCGGAGCAGCCGCTCGCGCCGAGCGCGAGGAGGGCGACCGAGCAAGGGCGCAGATCCAGCATTTTCGTGCTCAGCCTATCAGGGCTGCGAGCTCTCTCCGCCGTCGTAATTGCACCAAGTATCACGAATTGGCCTTAAGATCAGTAACTGCGCTCACGTCTGCCTTGCTCACCAAAAAGTCTGTCACCGTTCTCGCTGGCCCACACGCTGAGGAGTACACTGGGGCGACGGGCCGAGAGGCCGCGCTGGATCGCAATGGCTGGCGACGATCATACAGGAGCCCCGGAAACTTTGGGCCGAATCGCGCTCAAGCAGGTCCGGGTCAGCCGAGCGCAAGTCGAGGCGCGCACCCGTGAGGCGAGCAGCCCGCGTAAGACGGGCAACCCAATGAACAGGTTGGTGCCCTACCTCGATCTGTTCTGTCGGCTCAGCGACGACGAGCTCGCGCGCCTCGCCCGAGTGCCGATGAGCGCGGTCGAGAGTCTTCGGCAGCAGGTCGACGAGGTCGGCCGCGCGCTGGGCCGGTGGGCGGATCTGCTCCCGCGCCTCGCCGACGACGAGCTCGCGCGCCTGACCGGAGCCACGGTCAAGACCATTCGCTTTTGGCGGCTCAGCCAGCCCCGTCATCTGCAGGGCGACACGCGTCGGCGCAGCAACCCCGACCTCACGCCGACGCCGCAGCCGATCCCGCACCGCGAGCCCTCGACCGCGCACCGGAGCTTCGAGGACGCCGCCGAGTCGAGCGCGGGTATACGCGCGCGCGCGGCGGACTCGGGCGCCCACGACTACGGCCGCGAGGGCAGCGACAGCAGCGAGGCCAGCGATGCCAGCGAGTCCTCGACCTTCGTGATCGACACCGTCGAGTGAGTCAGGTCCCCGGCGTGTGTCCGAACAGGTGGATGTGAAGGCGTAGGCCGAGGCGGTAGCCCCGGGTCCGACACGCGTCGATCGCCGCGAGGTAGCCCGCGCGGAGGGTCGCGTCGTCGGTGCCCTCGGGCATCAGCAGGACCCTGTCGCGCGCGCTCGTCGGCAGCTCGAGGGCGGTGACGATCGCGTCGATCTCGTCGAGATCCGCGGTCAGCAGCTCGGGCGCGCGGGTCCGGACCACGAACTTGAGCTGCCACCCGTCCGCGAAGCGCTCGATCAGCCGGGCGAGGAGCTCGAGGTCGAGGCGCGCGGCCTCGTGCATGGTCGCGAGCTTGGGTTTGCCCAGCGCGGCGGCCCGGTCCCAGGGCGTGCTGTGCGAGAGCTTGGGCGAGATCGAGATCAGATCGGCCTCGAGGCCCTCGCACCACACGGTCCCGGCGGTCTCGACGGTCAGGTGATGGCCCGCGCTGCGCAGGCGTTGGCTGAGCTCGGCGGCGGGGGACAAGAGCATCGGCTCGCCGCCGGTCAGGACGACGTGGCGAGGTCCGGCGGCGCACCAACGCACGAGCTCGTCGAGCTCGACGGCGCGACCCTCGGGCGCCCACGAGGTCCGCGGGGTGTCGCACCACACGCAGCGCAGGTTGCAGCCCGAGACGCGCACGAAGCTGCTCGGAGCCCCGACGAGCGCGCCCTCACCCTGGACCGAGACGAAGCGCTCTTGGATGCGCAGCGAGGTCACCGGGCGATGCTGACCGATCCCGGGCGCGGGAGCCAGACCCGCCCGCGCCGCGCCCGGCCGAAGCTCACAGGCTGGTCGCCGGGGCCAGCCAGGGGGCCAGGCGGCGGTTGATGACCTCGATCGCCTCGGGGTTCGCGTCGATCAGCGTCGCCGAGCGGCCGGCCGCGAGGGCCGCCTCGCCGAAGGACCCGCTCCCGGCGAAGAAGTCGAGCAGCTCGTCGCCGACCTCCGAGTGCACGGCGACGATGCGGCGGAGGATGCCGAGCGGCTTTTGGGTCGGGTAGCCGGTCTTCTCCTTGCCGGTCGGGCTGACGATCGTGTGCCACCAGACGTCGGTCGGGGTCTTGCCGCGCGCGGCCTTCTTGGGCCCGACGAGGCCCGGGGCCATGTAGGGGATCCGGTCCATGGCGTCGAAGTTGAACACGTAGCGCGAGGGATCCTTGGCGTACCACAAGATGTTGTCGTGCTTGGCCGACCAGCGCTTCTTGGTCCGAGCGCCGAAGTCGTAGGCCCAGATGATCTCGTTGATGAACGCGTCGCGGCCGAAGATCGTGTCGAGCAGGACCTTGGCGTAGTGGACCTCGCGGTAGTCGAGGTGGACGAACAAGCTGCCGTCGTCCGCGAGCAGGCGATGGGCCTCGCGCAGGCGCGGCTCGAGGAACACGAGGAAGTCGTCGAAGGAGTCGTCGAAGGACTTGCGGCCGAGGACCGTGGTCTCGTAGCGCGCGCCCGCGAAGCCGGTTCGATCGCCGCCCTCGGGCACGCGCCGGGTTCGCAGCTTGGTTCGGGTCTGGGCCTTGCCCGTGTTGAAGGGCGGGTCGATGTAGATCAGGCGATAGTCGCCGGCGCTGAGGCTCGGCAGCACGGCCATGTTGTCGCCGTGGATCACTCGCGCGCGGGCGGGCGCGGCTGCCCCGGATTCAGGCACCGAGGGATCCTGCCACAGGCGAGCGAGAGCGCGGGCCGCTCAACCGCGCCCCAGTTTTGCGCGCCTCGCCACGCGCCGTATCATCGCAGCCATGGCGATCCCTCAGCTTCGCTACCGACTCCTGGGCCGCTCGGGCCTGCGCGTGTCCGAGATCTGCCTGGGCACGATGAGCTTCGGCGAGCAGTGGGGCTTCGGCGCCGACGAGGCCGCCAGCCACGAGATCCTCGACGCCTACGCCGAGGCCGGCGGCAACTTCCTCGACACCGCGAACAAGTACCACGGCGGCGAGACCGAGGAGATCGTCGGCAGGTGGCTGCGCGCGGCGTCCGGACGCCGGGATCGCACGGTCCTCGCGACCAAGTACACGCTGTCGATGGACCACAGCGACCCGAACGCCTCGGGCAACCAGCGCAAGAACCTCCACCGCGCGGTCGACGAGTCTCTGCGTCGACTCCAGACCGACTACATCGATCTGATGTGGGTCCACGCGTGGGATGACTACACGCCCTACGAAGAGACGATGCGCGCCCTCGATGACCTCGTGCGCGCGGGCAAGATCCTCTACATCGGCGTCAGCGACACGCCCGCGTGGGTCGTGTCGGCCTCGAACACGCTCGCGCAGCTGCGCGGGTGGACGAGCTTCGTCGGGCTCCAGATCGAGTACAGCCTGCTCCAGCGCACGCCCGAGCGCGACCTCCTGCCGATGGCCGAGCACTTCGGGCTCTCGGTCGTGGCCTGGGCGCCGCTCGGCGGCGGGGTGCTCACGGGCAAGTACACCCGCGACCCCAAGAGCGCCTCGACCGACTCGCTGCGCAGGCAGGGCAACGTCTCGCGCGGCCGGACCTCGGACCGGGCCCTCGCGATCGCGCGGACCGTCGACGCGGTCGCCGACGAGCTCGGCGTCAGCTCGGCCCAGGTCGCGGCCGCGTGGGTCAGCGCCCAGGGCTACCGCTACATCCCGATCGTCGGCGCCCGCAAGCTCGAGCAGATCGAGGACAGCCTCGGCGCGGCGACCGTCGAGCTCGGCGCCGAGCAGCTCGCGCGCCTCGCCGAGGCCAGCAAGGTTCGGCTCGGCTTCCCCCACGACTTTCTCCGCGCTGACGCGGTCCGAGATCTGGTCCGCGGCGAGGTCCGCACCCAGATCGACGAGCCGCCCCGGGGCTGAGTTGCCGTCGCGCGCGGGCTTGGGCATACTCCGTGCCGCTCTCGCCGGAGGAGTGGCCGAGCGGTTTAAGGCGGCGGACTTGAAATCCGTTGTGGGGGAAACCCTACCGGGGGTTCGAATCCCTCCTCCTCCGTTACTTTTTTCTGCTGTCGCTCAGAGGTCCCGAAGCAGGCGCTCGACCTCGCGGCGGCCGGCGGCGCTGGCCGGGGCGAGCTTCAGGTACTCCTGGAACGCAGACTTGGCGTCGCCACGGTGGCCGATCTGCTGGTAGCTCTCGCCGAGCCGCCGGTAGGTGTCGATCAGCGCGCGCTCGGTCGCGTTGTCCTTGGCGTTGTCGAGCCCGGCCTGGAGGGCCTTGACGGCCCGGCTGTGCTTGTTCTGATCGTTGTGGATCCGGCCCTCCTGGTAGAAGGCCTCGAACAGGGTCGAGTCGAGCTGCTGGGCCTTCTTGAAGTCCGAGATCGCGAGGTCGCGCTTGCCCATGTCTTTGTGGGCGAGCCCGAGCGCGAGGTAGGCGTAGGGGTAGGCGTCGGTCTGCTTGACGACGGGCTGCAACAGCTCGATGGCCTTTTGCGCCGCGCCCTCGTAGGCGTAGAGCCGGCCGAGCAGCGCGGCGGCCTCGACCTTGCCGGGGTCGAGCGCGAGCGAGCGGGTGTAGTGACTCCGGGCCTCGTCGGCGCGGCCGTTGTACTCGAGGGCCTGCCCGAGCCACAGCTCGACCTCGGCGTCGCCTTCGCGGGTCTGGGCGCTCTCGATCTCGTCGAGGGCCCGGGTGTGCTCACCGAGCGCGAGCAGGGCGCGGCCGAGGAGCAAGTGCGCGCGGGCGTCGGTTGGATCGCGGTCGAGGATCTTCTGGGCGAGGGCCTGGGCCTGGTCGGGCTTGGCCTGGGCGAGGCGCAGGGCCGCCCCGGTCAAGATGATCTCGCGTGAGGCCTCGGGCGAGTCGAGGCTCGGGCCGATGAGCTTCTCGAGCTCGTCGAGCTGCCCCTTGCGGAGCAAGACCTTGCCGAGCGGCTCGGTCAGGCCCGGGTAGCCACCGGTCCGCTCGTGGAGGTCGAGCAGCGCCTCTTCGTGGGCCTCTTGGAGGTCGAGGAGACCGAGGAGCTCGGCGCGCAGGAGCAGGGCGTCGTTGCTCGCCGGGTCGCTGGCGCTCGCTTCCTCGGCGGCGGTCAGCGCCAGCTGCAGCTCGCCCTTGTCGCGCAGGATCTCGGCCCGGATCCGGGCGACGGTGGCGAGGGCCCGGCGGCCGCGGGGGGTGTCCTTGGCCCCGGCCTCGTTCATGACCTCGAGGTGAGCGTCGAGCAGGGTCAGGGCCGGGTCGAGTTGCTCGGTGCGCACGAGCAGCCCGACCTCGTGGGCCACGGCGGGCGTGTAGAGGGGATCGAGGGCGCGGGCGGCCGCGAAGGCTGCGCGGGCCGCCTCGATCTTCATGAGCAAGGCCTCGGCCTGACCGAGCAGATCCTTGACCTCGGGGTCGTTGGCCGCGGACTCGCCGAGGGCTGCGAAGCGAGCGCGGGCGTCGTCGTCGCGGCCGGCCTCGAGGTCGGCGCGCGCGGCGGTCTTGAGCACGACCGGATCCGTCGGGTGTTCGCGCAGCAGCACGTCGAGCTCGGCCCAGACCGAGGTGAAGTCCTTGTTGGTCAGCCACAGCTCGATGCGCTCGATCCGGGCGGCCATCAGCGACGGGTCGCTGGCGAGGGCCTGGTCGAGCAGGCGCATGGCCTCACCCGAGCGACCCTGGGCGATGGCGATCTCGGCCCGAAGGCGCAAGAGCTCGGCCTTGTGGGTGTCGCTGATCGCGGCCGGCTGGATGCCCTGGCCGACCTGCGAGGCCTCGCCGAGGCGGCCGCTCTCGCGCGCGGCCTGCATCAGGGCCTCTTGCAGCGCGAGGTGGTTGGGCGAGGCCTCGGCGGCCTGGCGCATGGCCGCGATGCCGTCGACGGGGTTGGCGAGGAAGCGGGCCTCGAGCGCGGCGAGCTGCGCCGCTTGATCGTTGGGTCGGGCGGCGCCCGCCGCCTCGGCGGCGACCCGGGCGCCCTCGCTGTCGCCCTTCTCGAGCAGGGCCCAGGCGCGGTACAGCGAGGTCCGGGGATCGTCGCCCGCGAGCTTGGCGAGGGCCTCGTCGGTCTTGCCAGAAGCGAGGAGCGCGAGGCCGATCACTCGACGGACAAAGGGCTCCTCGCCCCCCACCAGGACCGCGAGGAGCTGGCCGGCCTCGGCGAGACGGGCGGGGTCGGGGCCGTAGCGATGATGGATCAGGAGCGCGGCCTCGGCCTGCCCGATCGAGTCGGCGTTGGCCTTGGCGCGCTCGTAGGCCTGGACATAGCTGGCCGGCGTGTCTTCATCGAACTTGGCGAGGACGGACTCGGCTCGCTCGGCGGGCTCACCCGGAGGTGGCGCGGGCTCATCGGCGCCGTCGTCGTTGGTCTGGGTCGCGGTGCCCGGGTCGGGGTCGGGGTCGAACAGGCCCATCGTCATCGCCAGGGCTCCGCCGCCGACCCCGAGGACGACCACCGCGAGCGCGCCGTAGATGACGTAGCGCTTGGTGTTCGACTTGGGTGTGACGCGCGGTCCGGCGAGGGGGCGCGCGGGCGCGGGCGAGGTCGCGGGCCCGGGTGCACTCACGGCCTCGGGGCGAGGCGGGGCAGGGCGGGCAGGGGCGGGCTCGTCGACGTCGAGATCGAGGCCGAGATCGTCGACCGGCGCGGGCAAGATGTCGGCCGGCGTGGGCAGCACGTCGGCCGGCGTGGGCAGCATGTCGACCGCAGCCGGCAGGTCCTCGGCCGGAGTTGGGAGCATGTCCGCGGGCGTCGGGAGCGAGTCGAAGCCATCGTCGAGGTCGATCTCGGGGGAGGGGAAGTCGTCGGCGGGCGCCGGGAAGTCGTCGGCGGGCGCCGGGAAGTCGTCGGTGGGCGCCGCGAAGTCGGCCGCGGGCATCGGGAGGTCGGCCGCGGGCATCGGGAGGTCGGCCGCGGGCATCGGGAGGTCGGCCGCCATCCCCAGGTCGTCCGAGGGCATCGGCAGATCTTCGAGGGAGAGCTCGCCGTCGAAGTTCATCTCGCCGTCGGGCGCGGGAAGGTCGACCCCGGGGCCGGGGCCGCCCATACCGCCGGGGCCGGGGCCCATGCCGTCCGGGGCGGGGCCCGAGGGCATGGGCAGGTCGAGCTCCGGGCGCCCGCCGCCCGAGGGCGCGGGGAGGTCGAGCTCGAGGTCCGTGGCGCCGGTCGCCATGGGGAGGTCGATGTCGTCCGGGCCGTAGCTCCCGGGCCCCGAGGTGCCGTGACCGGGCGACCCAGCCGAAGGAAGATCAAAGTCGTCGCTGGGCCCTGCGCCAAAGGCGACGGTGTCGTCGTCATCGAAGCTCGACGTCGCCGGGAGATCGAGGCCGGCGAAGTCGGGGCTGTCGAAGTTGGGCCGCTGCGTCGCTTGCTCGGCGGGACGCGGCGCCTGGGGCACATTCGTTTGATCGATGTCGCCGAGCTCGAGGCCGGGGCCACCGTCGTCTTCGAACTCGAAGTCGCGGATCCCGCTGCTCGCGGCCGGGTTCTCGTTGGCGAAGGTGCTCGCGTCGCCCTGGGTGATCGAGCCGAGCTCCGGCATCGCGCCGGGGTCACCGCTGAAGAAGGGGTCGTCGTCCTTGTTGTCGACGAGGCCACCCGAGCGGCTGAGCACGCCCGATTGGCCGAGGACACCCGACTGCGCCGACATGACCCCGGACTCGGCCGGCAGCACCCCGGACTCGAAGGGGTCTTGAATGGGCGGTGGTGGGGGCGCGCCGCGGAGCCCGGGGC
>NZ_PVNK01000278.1 GCF_002994615.1 Enhygromyxa salina
GGAGCGGGCGGTGTTGTTGGTGATGGCGGATGATGGGGAGCTGGGGGCGGCGGTGGTTCGGGCGGTTCGGGTCGAGCTCAACGACGTCGACGTCGCGCTCGAGTCGGTGGCGATGGTCGGGGCTGAGGAGCTGCGGGGGCGGATTGATGCTGCGGAGGAGCTGATTCGGGAGCGTGGGGCGCTCGGGCTGGTGTGGCTGGAGCCGCGCGCGGATGGGCTCGTGATTCACCTGGTGGTCGCGGACGCGGGGATGCTGCGGCGGCCGGTCGTGGGGGTCGACGAGCCGGGCGCGGCGGTCGAGGCGGCGGCCGTCATCGTTCGCCACTTCACGACGGACCTGCTCGCGGGACGGCCGATCGGGCTGACGCGCTTCCCGGACCGGGCCGAGGAGGGCGCCGAGGCCGATGCTGGCGAGCGCGAGGACCGGGGAGCGGGGGAGCGGCGCGACGGCTCGGCGCCGGTCGAGGCGCCGCCGATCGACGAGGCGGCGCCGCGGCGCCCGAACCCGCTCGAGCGCCGCGGGGGCAGCCTCCGCTTGCAGGCCGGTTACGTCGGTCAGGCCTGGGCCCGCGAGCGCGCCTGGGACAGCGGCGCCGAGCTGGCGCTGGGCTGGCGCTCGGCGCTCGGCGTCCACGTCGGCGCTGGCTTTGCGCTCATCCCTCGCTTCGAGGCGACCGTTGTCCACCCGACGGTCTCGGGCTTGATGACCTATCGCGTCGGCCGCTACCCGCTGTCGGTCTTCGCCGGGTACCAGCACCTGTGGGCGCGGCCGGGGCTGGCCCTCGACTTTCAGCTGCGCGTCGTGGCCGAGTTTCACGAGCGCAGCGCGACCGACCCGATCGGCGATGTCCGGATCGAGCTCAGCGAGTCCAACCTCCGGGTGATCCCCGCGCTCGAGCCGCGGCTGCAGATCGACTACCTGCCGCTGCCGCAGCTGTCGGTGTTCGCGGCCGTGGGCCTGCGCGCAGCGCTGGTCGATGTCGAGTACGCCGTCGGCTACGAGGTCGAGGGCGAGCCGGGGGGCGGCGCGCAGACCCGTGTGTTGCGGCCCAACCTGGTCTCGCCGATCGTGCTGCTCGGCGTCGCTGTGTTCTTGTAGCGACGGCTTGTAGGATTGGCGGCGAGCTTGGGTCAGCGCATGGGCAGGGGGCCAGGACCAGACGACGAGGCGTTGTTTTGCGACGCGCAGCTGCCAGCGTTGCGGGCCGCCGTCGACGAGCTCGCGTGGCTGCTCGGGCGCGGCTACGCCGAGACCTCGGCGCTGGCCCTGGTCGGCGATCGCCACGGCCTGCGGGCTCGGCAGCGGGCCGCGGTCCGGCGCTGCACCTGCACCGACGCCGCGCTCGCTCACCGCCGCGCGCGACGTGTGGACGCGGCCGGGGTCGCCGGGCAGGCCCTGGCGATCGATGGCTTCAACGTGCTGATCACGATCGAGTCGGCGCTCGCCGGGGGTGTGCTCCTGATCGGTCGTGACGGCAGCCTCCGCGACATGGCCAGCGTCCACGGCAGCTATCGCCGGACCGCGCAGACCCGGGCCGCGTGCGAGGCGATCGGCGATCACATCGCCGCGCTCGCGCCGGCCTCGGTCCTGTGGCTGCTCGACAGCCCCGTGTCCAACAGCGGGCGGCTCAAGGTCGCGCTCGCCGAGCTCGCCGAGGACCGAGGCTGGGACTGGGGCATCGAGCTCGACCACAACCCCGACCGCCGACTCGCTCGCTTCGAGGGCGTGAGCGCGACGGCGGACGCGTGGATCCTCGACCAGGCCCGCGCGCGCTACGATCTCGCGTCCGCGGTCGTGGCCGATCGCTGCCCCGAGGCGTGGGTGCTCGACCTCGGCGCGCTCGCGTCGGGCCTTGCCGGCGCCGGGGCGCCGGGGTAGTACCGGCGGTCGATGAGCGTTGTGACGACCAAGATTGCGACTGTCGAGATCCGCGACCTCGCCCACGGCGGCGCCGGAGTCGGCAAGGCCCTCGACGGGGACGACGCGCGGGTGTGGTTCGTCGACGGCGCGCTCCCGGGCGAGCGCGTGCGGGCCAGCCTCGACGCCGAGCACAAGAGCTGGCTCCGGGGCCACACGCTGGAGGTCCTCGAGCCCTCGCCGGCCCGGGTCGCGCCGCCGTGCCCGCTCGCCGATCGCTGCGGGGGCTGCACGTGGCAGCACGTCGACGCGGCGGCCCAGGCTCAGCTCAAGGCCGACATCGTCGCCAACCAGCTGCGCAAGCTTCCGGCGCCCACGCCCGTCGCCGTGCCCAGCCCGAGCGCGCTCGGCTACCGTCGCCGCGCTCGCGTCCACTATCAGCGCGATCCAGGCCGCGAAGGCGAGGGCTTCGCGCTCGGCTTTTACGGTCAGCGGTCCCACGAGATCGTCGACGCGGACCGCTGCCCGGTCCTGGATCCAGCGCTCGACTGGGCCGTGCAGCAAGTTCGGGCGTGGGCCCGCTGGCTGCCCGAGTCCGGCAGCGTCCACGGGCTCAGCAACGGCGCCGAGGTCGTCCTCGGGCTCCCCGGCGTCCGTCCGACGCCCGAGCTCGAGGCTGCGATCCGCGCCGTGATCGAGGCCTCGGCGCCCGCCGAGGGCAGCGACTCGAGCCCCTCGGGGCCGAGCCTCGTCGGCGTCCAGCTGCGCGCAGGCCGGGCGCGCGTCGGCGTCGGCCGGACCTGGCTCGAGCTCGACGGCGACGGCCCGACGCCGCCGGTCAGCCAGGGTCCCTTCACCTTCAGCCAGGCCCAGGCCGCGCAGAACGCCGCACTGGTCGCGCACGTGGTCGAGATGGCCGCGCCCGCCGACCGTCGGGTGCTCGAGCTCCACGCGGGCGTCGGCAACTTCTCGCGCGCGCTCGCGCGCTCGGCCAAGCGGGTCTGGACCGTCGACGGCGACCGCGAGGCGGTCGCCAACCTCCAGCGCACCGTCGAGCGCTGGGGCCTGCCGATCAACGCCAAGCGCGGCCAGGCCGAGAAGCTCCTGGCCAAGCTCGCGGGCGGCGGGCGTCACTACGACGTCGTCGTGTGTGATCCGCCGCGCGCGGGCATCGGAGCCCAGGCCGCGCGCGATCTGGCCGCGGTCGCGCGCGAGCGGATCGTCTACGTCTCGTGTGACCCGGCCACGCTGGCCCGAGATCTGAGCCACCTCGCCGGGCCCGACGCGGCCTTCGAGCTGGTCGATCTGCGCGTGTTCGACATGATGCCGATGACGGCCGAGGTCGAGGTCGTCGCAACCTTGGTCCGTCGGGGCCAACAGCACGGGGCCGGGTGAGCGGTCTGCTCGATGCGATCGGCGGCGGCGGCGAGCTGGCCCCGGTCTACCTGCTGTGGGGCGACGACCAGGCCGCGATCAAGGCCGTCGTCGCCGCGCTGCGCGAGGCCGCGCTGCGCCCCGGCGGGGTCTCGACCGGCATGGAGGCGTTCAACCACGAGCAGTTCGACGCGCCCTACGTGCTCGCCGCGGCCGAGGTCCTCAACGCCTGCGGGCAGGTCCCGATGATGTCCGCGCGCCGGCTGATCGAGCTGTCCTCGCCCGAGGACTTCGGTCGCCACCGCAAGGCCGAGGAGCTCGACGGCGAGACCAAGGAGCTCGAGTCCAAGCGCGACGACGCGATCGCGGCCCTGATCGAGTACTTCGACGACCCCAACCCGACGACCGTGCTGGTCGTGACCAGCTCGGGGATCAAGGGCACCTCGAAGCTGGTCAAGGCCGCGAAGAAGTCGAAGTCCGTGGTCGAGCGCAAATTTTCGCCGCCCGACGAGCGCGAGGCGGTCGACGAGTTGCTGGCCGAGGCCAGCCGCCGCGAGCTGCCGCTGAGCCCCGCGGGCGCCCACGCGCTGGTCGGCGCGGTCGGCACCAGCTTGTCCGAGCTGATCCCCGCGCTCGAGCGCGCGGTCGCGTTCTCGGACGGCGCCCGCGTCGAGCGCGAGCACGTCGAGGCCGTCGTCGCGAGCACCCGCGAGGCCAACGTGTTCGATCTGACCGACGCGATCGGCCGCTCCGACCACGTCCGGGCCCTCGAGATCCTCGCGCGCATGTTTCACACCAGCGAGAAAGATCCCGGCCAGGCCATGAAATTGCTCGGCCTGCTGCTGTGGCAGACCCGGCGCCTGTGCACCGTGAAGTTCGCCCGCGATCCGGCGGCGGCGCTCAACAGCAAGCCGTTCGCGGTGCGCAAGCTCCAGCAGCAGGCCAGCGGCTTCGACGAGCGCCGGCTGCGGGCTGCCTACGCGGGCTTGGCCCGGCTCGACGCCGATCTCAAGGGCGGCTCGAAGCTCGCCTACGAGTCGCCCTTCATCGCCCTGCAGCGCTGGGTCCTCGACACCTGCGGGGCGCTGCCTGACGTCGACCCGCGCGGTCGAGCCTAGCAGCCCGGGGTGCAATGCATCGTGTCGCCTCGCGCCGGAATTTTCGCCGAGGGCGCGAAGCCAAAACGCCGCTGTACCGGGCGTACTGCAAGTTTTGGCGACAAAGCCCTCGGTGAAAAGGCCAAGCGAGGCGGCGCGAGGCATTGCACCCCGGGCTGCTAGGGCCCACGCGGTCGAGCCTGGCGCCCACGCGGTCGAGCCTGGCGCCTACGCGGTCGAGCCTAGGGGAGGGCAGGGCAGAAACAAAGACGGCCCACTGCAGGGCAGGGGCCGTCTGGCGCGAAAGAAGCAGGATCCGGAGTTCAGTCGGCGGTCGTCGCTGCGGCCTTGGTCACGGCGAGGGTCAGACGCGAGGCGTAGCGCGACGCGGTGTGACGATGAAGGACGCCCTTGGAGTTGGCCTTGCCGATCGCCTTGAGCGCGATCGGGAGCGCGGACTGGGCAGCCTCGACGTCGCCGTCGGCGATCGCTTTGCGGACCCGCTTGACGTAGGTCCTCATCGAGCTGAGGTGCGTAAGGTTTCGAGCCCGTCGCTTGATCCGTTGTCGGTTGCGCTTCTCGGCCTGTTTATGATTCGCCATGAGTCGTCTCGGTTGGTCTCGGTCTGCTTCGAACGGGCTTCGCGGCCCAGCGTGGGTGCTGGGGCCGCATGTTGTGGCCCGTCGCTTCGGGCTTGTCAAGCTGGCGCTCGCCAGTCAACCTGCGCCTCGAGATGTCCTCCCTCGGCGACCACCCACTCGTGGTGCTGCTCGTGCTCGCGCTCACGCCCGCGTGCGTGTTCACGCCGCCTCCGCCGCTGCCCGGCGAGGTCGACGACGGCCTGAGCAAGCTGCTCGGCGAGCCGACGGCGCGGGGCGGAGGGCAGGGCGGCTCAACGCTCCGCGACGGCGACGACGACGAGGAGCCCGGCCGCTCGGGCGAGCTCGCGTCGCGCTTCAAGCGAGGTCAGGAGCCCGACGTCGGCATGACCCTCGAAGAGATTCGGGCGTTCAACGCGGCCCAGGGCGACCCGGTCGACGGCTTCTACTCCCTCGAGGACGCCCTCGCCGGGCTCCCGACCGAGGGGGAGCTGTGGGTGGAATTCGTGACCGCGCGCGGGGTCATCGACTGCCGCCTGTTCGAGCAGCTGACGCCGGTCACGGTCGCCAACTTCGTCGGGCTCGCCCGCGGGCTGCGGCCATGGTTCGACCGTGACGCCGAAGAGTGGGTCGAGGGTCAACCCTACTACGATGGCACGACGATCCACCGGGTGATCCCGGGCTTCATGATCCAGGCCGGCGATCCAACCGCGACCGGGCGGGGCAACCCCGGCTACGTGATCCCCGACGAGATCCACCCGGAGCTCGGCCACGACGGCGGCGCCCTGAGCATGGCCAACAAGGGCCCGAACACCGGCAGCGCGCAGTTCTTCGTCGTGCTCGAGCCCGCCGCGCACCTCGATGGCGACCACTCGGTGTTTGGCCGGTGCACGGCCGCCGGGGTCGAGATCGCCAACGAGATCGCCAACGTTGCCGTCGGCGCCGACGACAAGCCGATCGACGACGAGCGGATCGAGCAGGTCCGGATCGTCCGCCGACCGTCAAACTAGTCGTCGTTTGGCGGCTGTCCGACGGCTGGCTGATGGGCCGTCGTGGCAGCGCGGCGCGACTCTTGCTTGCAGGTAAAACCAGTGTATCCGCAGGATGAAATAGTGAAGATATTACCGAATATGCACACTCTAGATTCCCCGCACTAATGCAGACTATCGGCCGACAGATGTTCGCGTTTGTCTGTTGCGGATGGCTAGAACACCCATAGTCGTGCTTCTGCGGGCTTTGGTCGACAAGGCGCGGGTTTCAGTCGACGGCGAGGCTCCGAAGATCTGGCCGGCGATCCGCGGTGTGGTGCAGATCGCGATCGCGATCCGCGCCGGATAGCGATCGCGATCGCGATCGCGATCCGCGCCTACCTATTCGAGCAGGTGGCCCAATTCCGGGCCACGCATGAATTTCGTCGCACTGGTCCGTTTACTTCCACGGCCCGCTCCTTCCATAATCAGCACACGAAGACACCGGAGCGGCGAGTCGGCGGCCTGTTGGCATCCGCAACGCCGTCGCTCGTCTGGTGGTCATGAGCGCAGCACGCAGGGGCCTTGGTTGACCGATAGCGATCGCAGTCTCGCAGCAATCCTCGAACGGGTCACCGGTTCGAGCCACGGGGTGGTCGAGTTCGGTCGCTACGAGCTGCTCCGGTTGATCGGGCGCGGCGGCATGGGCCAGGTGTTCGAGGCCTGGGACACGCAGCTCGAGCGGAGGGTCGCCATCAAAGTGTTGACGGCCGAGCACAGCGATGACCTCGCGCTGCGCGAGGCTCGCTGCGTGGCCCGGGTCGCCCACCCGAACGTCGTCTCGGTCCACGAGGTCGGACGCGTCGACAGCCTGGTGTTCATCGCCATGGAGCTGATCGATGGCCCGAACCTTCGTCAGTGGCTGCGCGAGCAGCCGCGGCGCTGGTCCGACGTCCTCGACCAGGTCATCGACGCGGGGCGCGGGCTGGCGGCGGTCCACCGCGCCGGCCTGGTCCACGGCGACGTCAAGCCGGGCAACGTGCTCGTGGACGGCGTCGTCGGCCGGGAGCGGCGGGCGCGGATCGCCGACTTTGGGCTCGCGCGGGTCCGCTCGCGGGTCGCCGAGCCCGCGCTCGTGGCGGCCGTGCGTCGCGCCGCCGAGGCCGTCGAGACCGAGCTGGTCGACCTCGATCACCGGCGACCCCTGGGCGAGCCCCTCGGGCTCTCGCAGCCTCTCGCCGCGCCGCTCGAGCTCGAGGGGTCACCCGTCTGCCGCGTCCTCCCGTCCGGCGCCTCGCTCCCCACGCCTGTGGCCCCCGTCGTCGGCGGCACGAAGCCCTACATGGCGCCAGAGTGCCTGGCGGGGGCGCCCGACGACCTCACGCGCGCGGATCAGTACGGTCTGTGTGCGACGGCGTGGGAGGCCTTGTTCGGCGTGCGCCCCTACGCGGGCAAGAGCGCCGTGGCGATCCTCGGCTCGATCGCCGCGGAGCGGATCGAGCGGGGGCACGGTCGCCCGCGGGGCATGCCGCGCGCGATCGAGGTCGCGCTCTTGCGAGGCCTGAGCGCGGCCCCCGAGCGCCGCTGGTCCAGCGTCGAGGCGTTGGTCGCGGCGCTCGAGCGCGGGCGTGACGCGCCGCGCCGCGCGGCGCTCCGCGGCTTGGTCGCGGCGGCCGTCGGTCTCGGCTTGGCCGGGATCTCGATCGGGATCGGGTCCACGCCAGATCCCGATCGAGATCCCCGCGAGTCCGAGCCAGACGTCTGCGCGGCGCGGCTCGATCCGCTCGGAACCAGCTGGGACAGGCGTGCGGAGCCCGAGCCAAACGAAGAGCTCCGGGCTGCGGGCAGGTACCCGGCTCGCTGGCTCGACCAGCGGGTCGTGGAGTGGGCAGCAAAGTGGCTGCGGGCGGCGGACGAGCCCCCCCTCGAGTCCCCCTTCGAGCCGGGGCCCCCACCCCGAACAGATTAGACCCCCGCGGCTGTCAGCGACTTTGCCTCGCCAGGGACTTCAGATCGTGGCGCCGAAGTAGGCCGCCTCGATCGCCTCGTTGCGCGCGGCCTCCTCGGCCTCGTCACCCTCGCCCGCGGGCCGACGCCCACGCCTGGCCTTGCGCGGCTTCAGGGGCTTCGACTTCAGCTTGATCTTGGCGCCGAACAGCCACATGTAGCGCTGCCCGTCCTCGTTGCCGCCGCCGAAGATCCAAAAGAGCGCGCGCCAGTGCAGGGCCGGCGGTTGGCCCTCGGCCTCGCGCCGCCAGGTGGCGAGCCCCGGGCCGATCAGGTGGCCGACCTTCTCGCTGGTCTCGCGCCGGGCGTAGACCAGCGGCAGCACCTGCGTGGCCGTGCCGCGGTCGTGGCGGCGGACGTCGTACCAGACGAAGCCGCCGATCGTGACGCGCCGCTTGGGGTTGTCGAAGTGCCACAGGACCGGGAACTGCACGGCGTTGTTGTGCTTCTGGTTGCGGTGCTGCACGAACAGCCCGGGGATCACCGCGGTCCAGGTCTCGCCCTTGGCGATGTTGTTGTCGCGGACGTACAGCGGCAGGAACCAGTGGAGGCGGCGCTGCTTGTAGCTGTCTTGGATGAAGAACAGCGGCGGGAGCACGGCCGTGCTGACCTTGTGGGGCCGGCGGAACTGCCACACGAGCAGCGTCGACTGCCACCAGCCGCGGTCCTCGTTGTGGCGGGCGATGTACAGCGGCGGCAGGGCCCAGGTCGTGCTGATGTCCTTGTAGGGCTTGCCGTTGGCGCCCTTGCGGTAGCCCTTGTGGTAGGCGAACACCGGCCACACGAAGGTCGTGTGCTGCTCGTTGGTGACCTTGCGGTAGATGAGCGGCGCGTACCAGGCCAGCTCCTTGCCGGGCTTTTGCGCGACGCCGGCCAGGGGCGTGAACAGCTTGAAGCCCTCGGGGTCCTTGTCCCACCAGTACAGCGCCAGCGCCGAGTGGGTCTTGCGCCCGCGGCCGTCGCGTCCGTAGAAAAACAGCGGGAAGCTGCCCCACAGGGTGTAGCGATCGGCGGCGTCGTCCTCGGCCAGGAAGCCGCCCTTTTGATAGCGGAACAAGAGCGGCACGACGCCCGTGAAGCGGAAGTTCTTGTGCAGCCGGTGGATGTCGTAGAACAGCGGGATCGCGAGGCCGGCCTTGGTGAAGTCGTGCTTGCGGTGGACCCCGACCGCGAAGGGGAAGGCCATCCAGACCCGGCGGTTGTTGCCCTGGGCGCGGTCGAACCACAGCGGGAGCCCGACGGTCGTGCGCTGACGGGTGACCTTGTTCTCGAGGCTGACGATCAGCGGCGGCACGACCAGGAGCCGGCGCTTGGGCGAGTCTTCCCAGTAGCTCAGCGGCCCGAGCCCGGTGATCAGCTTGTCGCGCGTGAGCCGGTGGTAGAAGGGGCCCGCGACGATCGTGTGGGTGTGGCGGGTGCGGTCGCGCGAGTGGAAGAACAGGAGGCTGGCGTCGACGTCGACGCCGTCTTTTTGGCGCTGACCAAAGTACAGCGGGACGATCGCGAGGTTGTTGCGGGGCTTGTCGCCGCGGACCCGCGCGCGCCAGATCAGCGGGGTCCAGATGTCGAGGTCGCGCTCGGCCCGGCGGTCGCGGAGGAACAGCGGGAACAGCGACGTGGTCGCGCCCGCGAGCTCGCCGTTCGCGTCGCGCCGGGTCTCGTGGTGGAGCAGCGGCAAGAGGCCGCCGCCGCGGCGGCTGAGCCCGTCTTCACGCTCCCCGGGCCCGCGCGAGAAGCCGTAGGCCAGGGTCGCCAACCAGGCGTTGCCCTCGGGCCGACGCAGCGCGCCGCCGAGCGGGCTCAGGTGCAGCGTTCGATCGCCGCGCTGGCGGCGGTAGTAGAGCGGGAACAGGACCGAGTCGCGCTGCTGCTCGACGACGCCGGGCTCCCCGAGGCCCTCGCCCGCGCTGGCCTGGCCCGCGAGCGTGACCTCGCGCTTGACGTCCCAGGCGATCAACCCGACCCCGAGCACTCGTGAGCTCGGCGTCTTGGTCCGCACGAACAGCGGCCAGATCGTCTTTTGGGTCTGCTCTTGCTTGTCCTCGACGTGGCCGAACAACAGCCACGGGAGCACGGCGTAGCGATGGCGCTCGTCGTTGGCGGCGACGAACAGCGGCGGCATCCCGGCGCGGAAGCCCTGGGCACGCTTTTGAACGTAGAGCGGCGGGACCACCCAGGTGTTGTGGGTGTTGGCGGGGTCGCGGTCGCGGTAGTGCCAAAACAGCGGCGTCACGACCTGGTGGCTCTTGCTGCCCTCGCGCCCGGTGAAGGTCAGCAGCGGCGGGATGCCAAACCGGGCCCGGTCGTCGCCGCGGGTGCTGCGGTAGACGAGCGGCCCGACACCCCACGCGCTGCGGCGCGCGGCCGCGTCGAAGCTGCCGGTGTTGTTGGGATCGTTGTTGACGAAGCGCCAGGCCAGGCCGCCGAGCACGAACTGGCGGCTGCGCAGGGGCGTGTGGCTGACGAAGGTCAGCAGCGGCAGCGAGCCACCGCCGCCGCCGCGGGCCGACTCGCCGCGCGCGCGCCAGGCCGAGAACGCCAGCGTGTGGAGCGAGAAGTGCTCGGGGCCCGACTTCCACAGGGCCAGCGGGGCGAGCACGCTGACCGAGGTCTTGGCCTGGCGATCGGCGAAGCGCCACCAGATCGGCGCGGCCCAGGAGATGTGCTGAGCGGGATCCTCGACCGCGCCGCCGAGCAGCGCGACCCAGGTCGTGCGGTCGCGGATGCGGTCGCGGTGACGCCAGACCAGCGGCGTGAAGGCCGACAGCTCGCGCTCGGGCCTGCGATCGTGAAAGCTCAGGGCCAGGGGCAGCGCCCACGCGTCGTGGCCCCGAGCCTTGTCCTTGCGCCGGATCCACGGGATCGTCCACAGCTCGGTGCGGTTGCCAAACTCGCGCCGTTGCCAGTGAAAGAAGGGCAGGAGGGTGCGGTGGGTCAGACCCTTGGTCAGGTTCTTGCCGCCGAAATAGAGCGGGCTGGCGTCGACCGTCTTGAGCCCGCGCTGGAAGCGAAAGAAGACCGGCGCGAACACGAAGTGCCGACGATCGTTGTCGATGTTGTCGTCGTCGAGGTTGCGGCTGCCGTACCAGGCCAAGAAGCCCGAGACCCCGAACACCTGATCGGGCGCCTTCTTGCGGTAGTGGAAGGGGAAGACGAACAGGTTCTTGACGTGGCGGTTGCCCCACCACCACACGAAGGGGAACTGTCCGAAGTTGAACTGCTCGCCGACGCGGCGGTAGCCCATCAGCAGCGGTATCGCGGCCCAGACCGTCTTGTGCTCCGAGAACCCGCCGAAGTAGAGGGCCAGCGGGTTCATCCATCGCTTCTTGCGCCGGTCCTTGGCGTAGTAGGCGATCGTGAAGCTCAGATCGAAGTGGGCGAGGGTCTCGGGGTGGCCGGGCTTGGGCTGGCGGTGGACGAAGAGCGGCGGCAGCGTGAGCGCGGTGGTCGTGTGGGTGTCGTACTCGCGCTCGAGCCAAAAGGGCGGGATCGTGCGCTTGCGTTGGAGCTTGGGGACGGCCAGCTCGAGATCTTCGATCTCCCCGCGGCCGCGCGGTTGCTCGAGCAGCTCGTCGTCGGGATCTTCGAGATCTTCGGGATCTTCGGGGTCGTCGAGATCTTCGAGATCTTCGGGGCTCTCGGTCTCGGCCTCGGTCTCGGCGCCCGGGCTGGGCTGGGTCGGCTTGACGGGGATCGTGGCCCCCGGTCCGCCCGCCGGCGCAGGGCTCGGCGGCCCCGCCAGCTCCGGGGCGAAGGGGACGCTCGGGCCGCCGATGCTCAGCGGCCCGCCGGCGCTCGACCGCCACGGGCGTTGGCCCGCGAGCGCCTCGCTCGGCAACGTGAACAGGGACACTAGCGTCAACGCCAGCGCGAGCAGCCCTCCTGAGGTACTGGGGGCCCGATCGCGGGCGTGGAGGTCGTTTCGGAGGCGCTGGCTCATCGAGATGCGGGCCGCTCGGGACAGCTTCGGGACGGACAGGCCGCACCAACGGGGATGTCGGTGTCGACCTTGCACGGCGGCAGTGGGCCAGCCGTGCGGGCTCGGCCGAAGTCGCGCGAGGGTATGCGAAGGTATCGGCCAGGACCAGCGCGGCGCGACGGTTAGCGGGTCAGCGCAAAACACGCCACCCGTCCTGTAAAACACCTTGTCGGGACCGGGCCCCTGTACTAGAGAAATCCGTTCGAATGGTTCCGCCCAAGCGCCAGCCAAACGCCAAGGAGAGCGCGTCCCCCGAGCCGCGCTCCGTCGACGCGCTGCGTGTAGATCTCGACCAACTCGAGCTCGGCAGCCAGCCCTTGGTCGCCGGGTTGTCCCAGGCATGGGTCGCGGAGATCTTGTCCGAGACCGACGCGATCGCCGACGGCGATGGGGCGGTGAGCCTCGAGCTCACGGTCCAGGCCGATCGGACCGTGCTGGTCCGCGGCAGCCTTCAGCTCAGCTACACCGTCCCGTGCGCCCGCTGCCTCGAGCCCGCGCTCGTCGACGTCGGCGTCGAAACCGGCGAGCTGTGCGTGACCTTCATCCCCGCGGATCGGCTGCGCAGCTGGGCAGAATTCAGCGGCGCGCCCGAAGACGAGGACGAGATCGAGCCGCTCGACGCGTCCGAGCTCGACGAGATCGGCTACGAGGGCTCGATCGTGGATCTCCGCGCGTTCTTGGCCGAGCAGATCCTCCTGGCCTATCCGATGCGCGCGCTCTGCAGCCGCGGCGAGGCCTGTCTGGGCCTGTGCATGCGCTGCGGCACCAACCTCAATCTGGCTGAGACCGCGCCAGATAGCTGCCCTGGCTGCGGTCTGGCCCTGAGCGCGAACGCCAGCGCCGCCGACGAAGCCGCCGATTCACCCTGGAAGCAGGCCCTGGCCAAGGTCAAGGCTGACGATCTGTCGTGAGCCAACTCCGGCTCCTCGCTCTTCCATCTTTCGCCCAAACCCTCCACACTCCCGCTCCCACTGGACCCGACGTCATGGCCGTACCGAAGAAGCGCAAGTCCAAGTCCCGTCGCGACATGCGTCGGGCGAACCACGATCGCCGGACCGCTCCGGCCCTCTCGCCGTGCCCCAACTGCGAAGAGTTGATGCTCAGCCACCGCGTGTGCCCGGCCTGCGGCTTTTACAAGGGCCGCGAGGTCGTCGCGGTCGAGCGCGACTGAGGCCGTCGCTCCGCCCCGGCGGAGCTGGCTGCGGCCCTGGGCTCCTGACTCACAGGCGACATGGTCGTGATGAGTGAGGGGCGCAGGCTGAAGGTCGCGCTCGACGCCTTTGGATCGGACCGACGGCCCGATCCGGAGGTCGAGGCCGCGCTGCTCGCCGCGAAAGATGGGCTCGCGCTCGAGCTCGTTGGCGACCGCGCCGTACTCGACGCCAAGCTCGCCGAGCGCGGCTCGGATCGCGCCGGGCTCGAGATCGTCCACGCGCCGTCGCAGATCTCCATGGACGCGAGCGCCGCCCGGGCGGTGCGCGCTCAACCAGACGCGTCGCTGTGCGTCGCGGTCGATCGGCTCGCCGCCCGCGAGGTCGACGCCGTCGTGTCGGCCGGCAATTCGGGAGCGCTGCTCGCCGCGGCCTTGTTGCGTCTGGGCCGCTGCGTCGGCCTCGATCGTCCGGCGATCGCGACGAGCCTTCCCCGGGCGGATCAGCTCGACGATCCCGCCGGGCGGACGGTGCTCCTCGACGCCGGCGCCAACGTCGAGTGCAAGGTCCTCAATTTGGTGCAGTTCGCCGTGGTCGGCGCGGCCTACTCGCGCATCGAGTACGGCGTCGCCCGTCCGCGGGTCGCCGTGTTGGCCAACGGCAGGGAGTCTGTAAAAGGGACCGCGCTGACCCGCGGGGCCCACGGGATCTTGTCGGGGCACCCGTCGGATTCCTTCGAGTTCGTCGGCTACGTCGAGCCGAACGAGCTGTTCTCGGCGAGGTGTGACGTCGCAGTGACCGACGGCTGGACCGGCAACGTCGCGCTCAAGCTCGCCGAGGGCGCGATGGCGGCGTGGCCCCGGATGCTCCGCGCTGCGCTCGCCGAGATCGGATCCAAGGCGCCAGACACCGAGGGTGAAGCCGCGATCGCAGCTGCGATCGACGCTGGGCTGCAACTCGTTGCGCGCCACCTCGACCCGGAGGCTCACGGTGGCGCGCCGCTGCTCGGGGTCGACGGCGCCGTCATGATTTGCCACGGTGCCGCCGGGCCCCGAGCGATCCTCAACGCCGTGATCGCTGCCCGCCGCTTCGCCGAGCGCGGCTTGACCGAGGCGATCGGCGACGCGCTCGAGGACCACACCGAGCTGTTCGAGCTCGCCCGCAAACTCCCCTAGACCGATGACTACCGAGCAAGTCGTGAGCACCACAGCCTTCATGTTCCCCGGACAAGGTACGCAGGCGCTGGGCATGGGCCGAGGGCTCGCGCGCGAGTACCCCGAGGCCCGCCTGGTCTTCGAAGAGGCCGACGAGGCCCTCGGTTCGTCGCTGTCGAAGCTGTGCTTCGAAGGGCCCGAGGACGAGCTGGCCCTGACCGCCAACACCCAGCCGGCGATCCTCACGACCTCGATCGCGGCCTTGCGAGTGCTCGAGGCGCGGACCGACCTCCGGCCGAAGGTCGCCCTCGGCCACAGCCTCGGCGAGATCTCGGCGCTGGTCGCCGTCGGCAGCGTGCGCTTTTGGACCGCCGTCCGGCTCGCGCGGCTGCGGGGCCAGGCCATGCAGGAAGCGGTGCCCGAGGGCGGGTCGATGGCCGCGATCATCGGCTTGTCCGTCGAGCAGGTCGAGGCCCTGTGCGAGGAAGCCAGCAGCGAGACCGAGATCGTCAGCCCCGCCAACTTGAACGGCGGCGGCCAGATCGTCGTCGCCGGTCACACCGACGCGGTCGAGCGCATCTCGGATCTGGCCCACGACGCCGAGGGCCGGGCGATCACCCTCAAGGTCAGCGCGCCCTTTCACTGCGCGCTGATGCAGCCCGCCGCCGAGCGCCTCGCCGAGTGGCTCGACAAGGTCGACATCTCGCCGATGCGGGCGCCGGTGATCAGCTGCGTCGACGCCGAGCCGATGGCCTCGCCAGATCGGGTCCGCGGGCTGCTCGTGGCTCAAGTCACGAATCGCGTGCGGTGGGAGGAATCTGTGCGAAAGGCGTTGCACATGGGTTGCGAACGGGCGATCGAGCTCGGCAACGGCAAAGTCTTGCGCGGCCTCATGCGTCGCATCGACAAGGGCTTCAAAGTCTACAACCTCAGCGAGCCTGGGGATCTGGACAAGCTGCCCAAGGACTGAAGGACTGATCGGTGCGCTGGGCATGGATGTTCTCATCGGCATCTCGCTGCGCGCCTGGTAGGCGCCACAGTTCGTGAGCTTCGAAGCGATCTAAACCCTGTCCAGCCATGCACCAATGCGCTACACGTCGGGCCCTGTGACGGCTCTTCCGCCATCGCTAAGTCTCGCCGAGCGCGTCGCGCTGGTTACCGGTGCCTCGCGTGGCATCGGCCGGGCGATCGCCTCGACCCTGGCCGCTCGCGGTGCCGCGGTCGCGGTCAACTACGCCAACAGCGAGGCCGCCGCGAAGTCGCTGTGCGACGAGATCACGGCCGCTGGCGGCAAGGCGATCGCGGTCGGCTTCGACGTCGCCGATCAAGACGCGGTCGCGGCCGGCGTCAAGCGTGTCGTCGACGAGCTCGGCGGGCTCCACATCCTCGTCAACAACGCCGGCATCTCGATCGACGGGCTGCTGCTGCGGGCCAAGGCCGAGGACCTTCGCCGGACCCTCGCGGTCAACCTCGAGGGCGCCTTCTTTTGCAGCAAGGCCGCCGCTCGCCACCTGCTCAAGGCCAGGGACGCCGGCCGGATCATCAACGTGTCGAGCGTCGTCGGCGAGACCGGCAACGGCGGCCAGTCGATGTACGCCTCGTCCAAGGCCGCGCTGATCGGCCTGAGCAAGTCGCTCGCGCTCGAGCTCGCCGGCCGCAAGGTCACGGTCAACGCCGTCGCCCCCGGCTTCATCGAGACCGAGATGACCGACGCGGCGCTGCAGGGCGACGCCCGCGAGCAGCTCCTGGCCAAGATCCCTCTGCGCCGGATCGGCGCCGCGAGCGAGGTCGCCGAGGCCGTCGCGTGGCTGGCCTCGCCGGCCGCCGCCTACGTCACCGGTGAGGTGCTCCGGGTCAACGGCGGCCTCTCAACCTGAATCCCTCAACTGACGAAGCAACCCAGACCTTCGACCACCAAAAGCGAATCCAGACATGTCCGACGCAATCCTCGATAAAATCACCGGGATCATCGCCGAGCAGCTCGACGTCGAGAGCGACGCGGTCGCGCCCGAGAAGAGCTTCACGGACGACCTCGGCGCCGACTCACTGGCGATCGTCGAGCTGGTCCTCGCCCTCGAGGAAGAGTTCGGCATCAAGATCCCCGACGACCAGGTCGACAGCATCAAGACCGTCGGCGACGCGGTCAACTACATCAAGACGAACGCGGAAGCGGACTCGAGTAACTGAGCCCGCGAGGGCTCTGGTGCCCCTGAGGGCGCCGTGAAGAGGCGAAACGTGACAGAGCGCAAAGTAGCCGTCACCGGAACCGGAATGATCACGCCGCTGGGGCTCGACACCGAGCAGACCTGGGCGGGCGTGATCGCCGGTCGCAGTGGCGTTTCAGCGATCACCAAGTTCGACGCCAGCGAGATGCCGACGCAGATCGCTGCCGAGGTCCGGGGTTTCGAGCCGACCAACTTCTTCTCCAAGAAGTACATCCGGCAGATGGACCCGTTCATCCAGTACGCGGTCGCGGCCTCGTACATGGCCCTCGAAGACGCCGGGATGCTCGAGGACAAGCCGCCGGCCGAGCGGACCGGCGTCTACGTCGGTTCGGGCCTCGGCGGCATCAACACGATCGAGCGCACCCACCTGTCGCTGCGCGAGAAGGGCTGGCGTCGCGGCATCAGCCCCTACTTCGTGCCCGCGCTGATCATCAACCTCGCCGGGGGCCAGATCTCGATCTTCCACGGCTTCAAGGGCCCGCTGATGAGCCACGTCTCGGCGTGCTCGACCTCGGCCCACTCGATCGGCGAGGCCTACCTCGCGATCAAGTACGGTCGCGCCGACGTCATGGTCGCCGGCGGGACCGAGTCGACGATCACCGCCTTGAGCCTCGGTGGCTTCGCCGCCGCCCGGGCCCTGAGCAAGCGCAACGACGAGCCGACCAAGGCCTCGCGTCCGTTCACCGCGAGCCGTGACGGCTTCGTGATGGGCGAGGGCTGCGGCCTCGTGATCCTCGAAGACATGGAGCGCGCCAAGGCCCGCGGGGCCAACATCATCGCCGAGCTCGTCGGCTACGCGGCCAACTCCGACGCCCACCACGTGACCGCGCCGAGCCCCACGGGCGAGGGCGCGCAGGTCTGCATGCGGCTCGCGCTCGAGGACGCGGGTGTCAGCGCCGACGCGGTCGGCTACATCAACGCCCACGGGACCTCGACCGCCGCCGACGCCGTCGAGACCCACGCGATTCGCCAGGTGTTCGGCGCCCACGCGGACAAGCTCCAGGTCTCGTCGACCAAGTCGATGCTCGGCCACCTCCTCGGCTCGGCCGGTTCGGTCGAGGGCGCGCTGTGCTGCCTCGCGCTCGCGCGCGGCGTGCTGCCGCCGACGATCAACCTCGACGATCCCGACCCCGCCTGCGACCTGGACTACATCCCCCACGAGGCTCGGCGCCTCGAGGTCGAGTACGCGCTGTCCAACAGCTTCGGGTTTGGCGGTACCAACGCCTGCCTCCTGTTCAAGCGCGCACCCTGAGCTCGCGGGATCTCGCGCAACTACAGCTTGGCTGGCCCAGCGAGGCGCCAGACCCACGATCTCGACAGCGTGTACACACGCGCAGGTCGGGATCGGGTACAAAATAGCGATGCGATTCCATGTCGGGAGCGATCACGGCGGCGCCGCGCTGCTCGAGATCCTGGTCGCGGCGCTCGGGGAGTGGGGGTGTTCGGTGCTCAGCCGAACGGGGCCGGCCCCCGGCGAGAAGGCCGACTACCCCAAGGTCGCCCACGAGGTCGCCACGCAGGTCGTCCGCGATCGCGAGGCCGGGGCCGACGACGTGTTCGGGTTGCTGGTGTGCGGGACGGGGCAGGGCATGGCGATGACCGCCAACAAGGTCCCCGGCGTCCGCGCCGGGGTCGTGTCCGACGGCTTCAGCGCCAAGATGATCCGGGCCCACAACAACGCCAACGTGCTGTGCCTCGGCGAGCGCGTGCTCGGCTCGGAGCTGGCCAAGCACCTGCTGCGCGAGTTCATCGACGCCGAGTTCGAGGGCGGCCGCCATGGGGCACGCGTCGCGCTGATCGGCTCGCTGACGGGGGAGGGGAGCTGAGCCGAGGTGGAGTGCCCGGTCTGCGGCGGACGCAACACCAAGGTTGTCGACTCGCGCGACAGCCGTGACGGCGTGCGTCGGCGACGGGTGTGCAACGAGTGCGGGCACCGGTTCACGACCCGCGAGCGGATCGACGAGACCCTGCCAACGGTGCTCAAGCGCGGCGGCGAGCGCCAGCCCTTCGACCGCGCCAAGGTCCGCCGCGGCCTCGACATCGCCTGTCGCAAGCGCGGGATCCCGGCCGAGGCCCTCGACCGAATCGTCACCCAGATCGAGACCTGGGCGTCGACCAAGGGCGATCGCGAGGTCAGCTCCGAGGCCCTCGGCGAACGCATCATGCATCACCTCTACGCCCTCGATCAGGTCGCCTACGTCCGCTTCGTCTCGGTCTATCACAGCTTCGAGAGCATCGCCGAGTTCGAGCATCTGCTCCGCGAGATGCAAAAGGCCGAGCGGGTGAACATCGAGGGCCAGCGGACCTTGTTCCCCGAGGCCGAAGAGCCAGCCCAGCCCGAGCCTGCGGCGGCCGCCCCGGTCACGAAGCGCAAGCGCAAGCGGAGGCGAAGGCGGACCGCCGAAGCGCTCGCTGAGGATGGGCAGGCGCGGCCTGCTGAGGGCGAGGTCCGAGCGCCGAGCGCTGCGTCGGCGTCGGGGGCCGAGTGAGCCAGTCCGAGCGCGACCTTCGCTGGATGCGTGAGGCGCTGCGGCTCGCGCAGCTCGGGACCGGGGCGACCTACCCCAACCCCTGCGTCGGCGCGGTCGTCGTCAAGCGCGGGCGCGTGGTTGGCAAGGCCCGCTCGGACGTCACCGGTGGCGATCACGCCGAGGTTCGGGCCCTCGCCGAGGCCGGGCGCGCGGCCAAGGGCGCGACCGTCTACCTGACCCTCGAGCCCTGCGCTCACCGCGGGCGCACGCCGCCTTGCGCCGACGCCCTCGTCGCCGCCGAGGTCGCGCGGGTCGTCGCGGCGATCGAAGATCCCGCCTCGCACACCGCTGGCGCCGGGCTCCGAAGGCTGGCCCAGGCCGGGATCGAGGTCGAGCTCGGCGTCCTCGCTGAGCGCGCCCGCGAGGTCCATCGCCACTACCTCCACCACGTCGCCCACGGCCGGCCCTTCGTCACGCTCAAGCTCGCGGTCTCGGTCGACGGACGCATCGCGACGGCGGGCGGCGACAGCAAGTGGATCACGGGCGAGCCCGCGCGGCGCAGCGCCCACCGGCTCCGCGCGAGGCATCACGGGATCGCCGTCGGGGCCGCGACGGTCCTGGCCGACGATCCGCGCCTCGACGTTCGCCTCGTTGCGGGCGTCGATCCCCTGCCTGTGGTGTTCGATCCCCGGCTCCGGGTTGCGAGCGCGGGTCGCCCCTTCAATTTGTTGCGCCCCGGGGTCTTGTACCTGCACACCGCTCGGGCTTCGAAGCGTGCCCGGCGGGCGCTCCGCGAGGCCGGCGCCGAAGGCCTCGAGCTCCCCGCGGCCTCCTCGGGTGGCGTCGACATCGACGCCGCGCTCGCGCAGCTCGGCGCTCGCGAGCTGCGCTCGATGATGGTCGAGGGCGGCGGGCGCCTGGTCGGCGCGTTCGTGGGCGCGGGGGCGTGGCAAGAGCTGTGGCTCTACCGCGCGCCGGTCGTGCTCGGTGAGGGTCGACCGGCGATCGCGGGGGTCGGCTGGGCCACGGTCGCGGACGCCCCGCACCTCGAGGTGGTGCGCCGCCGCAAGCTCGGCGTCGACGATCTATGTGTGTACGCGCCGGTCGGCGACCCTACGTGACCGAGGTGGTCATGTGAGCTGGGCCCAAGCGCGGCTGAGGGGGGTCCGCCGAATGCTATACCCCGGCCGTGTTCACCGGTTTGGTTCAGGCCACCGGAGTCGTTCGCGAGCTCCAAGAAGGCGCACAGAGCAGGCGAATCGTGATCGCGGCCGAGCTCGCCGAGGCCGATCGCGCCCTCGGAGCCAGCGTCTGCGTGTCGGGGGTGTGCCTGACGGTGACCGAGTCGAGCGCCGCGCACTTCGCCGCCGACGTGGCCTTCGAGACCCTCGCGGTCACGACCCTGGCCGCGCTCGAGGTCGGCGCCCGGGTCAACCTCGAGCCCTCGCTGCGCCTCGGCGACGCCCTCGGCGGTCACCTCGTCAGCGGTCACGTCGACGGCGTCGGCCGCCTCCGTCGGGTCGTGGCCCGCGGCGACGCGCGCGAGTGCTGGTTTTGGGTGCCCGAGCCGCTGCGTCGCTACATCGCGGTCAAGGGCTCGGTCGCGATCGATGGCGTCAGCCTCACGGTCAACAGCGTCGACGAGCTCGGCTTCATGGTCGGGCTGATCCCCCACACCCTCGACGTCACGACCCTCGGGGCTCTCGTCGCTCGAGCGGGCGTCGCTCGAGCGGGCGTCGAGCCGCCGGAGTCGGGGCCACCCGTCAACCTCGAGGTCGACATGCTCGCGCGCTACGTCGAGCGCCTCGTCCAGTTCTCGTTGCCCTCCACACCAAAGGATCCGTCGTGAGCAAGCAAAATCCCTTCGAGCGAGTCGAGCACGCGATCGACGTCACCCGCCGCGGCGGCATGGTCATCATGGTCGACGACGAAGACCGCGAGAACGAGGGCGACCTCGTGATCGCGGCCCAGCACTGCGACGCCGACGCCGTCAACTTCATGACCAAGCACGGCCGCGGCTTGATCTGTCTGTCGCTGGTCGCCGAGCGGATCGAGCAGCTCGGTCTACCCATGATGGTCCCGACCGATCCCGGGAGCATGGGCACCGCGTTCACGGTCTCGATCGAGGCCCGCCGCGGCGTCACGACGGGGATCTCGGCCGGCGATCGGGCCGAGACGATTCGCGTGGCCCACGATCCGAAGTACGGCGCCGACGACATCGTCAGCCCCGGCCACATCTTCCCGCTGCGCGCCCAGCCCGGCGGGGTCCTGGTCCGCTCGGGTCACACCGAGGGCTCGGTCGATCTCGCCCGGCTCGCCGGTTGCTCGGCGGCCGGCGTCATCTGCGAGATCATGCGCGACGACGGCGAGATGGCCCGGATGGACGACCTCGAGGCCTTCGGCCGCGAGCACGGCCTGCCGACGGTCTGCATCGCCGATCTGATCGAGTACCGCCTCCAGCGCGAGTCGCTGGTCGAAGAGGTCGCGGCCGCGCCCTTCGTCTCGGCGGTGCTCGGCATCAGCGAGAGCGAGGGCTGGACCGTGCGCAGCTTTCGCTCGCTGGTTCGCCCGGTCAGCCGCTTCTTGACCCTCAGCAAGGGGTCGATCGACGACAGCGCGCCGGTCTTGCTCCGCGCGCAGCGGGCCCAGCTCGTCGGCGACGTGTTCGGCTTTGGCGACGACTCGGCCTCGCGCATCCGCTCGGCGCTCGCGCGGATCGACGAGGCCGGGCGCGGGGTGTTCCTCTACGTCCTCGGCGGCCAGGAGCTCGACGCCGCCGACGAGCTCCTGTTCAACGGCGCCCGCGGCGGGGCGCCGGTCTCCCCGGGCCTGCGCCCGCGCGAGTCGGGCTTTCGCGAGTTTGGGCTCGGCGCCCAGGTCCTCAAGCACATGGGCGTCAAAGCGATCCGGGTGCTGACCAACAACCCGCGCAAGATCGTCGGGCTCGAGGGCTTCGGCATCGAGGTCGTCGGTTCCGTCGAGCTGGGCTAGCTTGCTACGATGGGCGCGATGACCCGGGTCGTGCTGATCGTCTCCGGCGGGATCGCGGCCTACAAGGCGCCCGATCTGGTCCGCAAGTTGATCGCGGTCGGCTGCGAGGTTCAGGTCGTGACGACGGCGGCCGCGTCGGCGTTTTGCACCGAGCTGTCGCTCGCGACCGTCAGCGCTCGGCCGGTCCGCCACAGCTTGCTCGACGCCGCCGAGGAGGGCCGGGTTGGGCACATCGAGATCGCCGACTGGGCCGAGCTCGTGCTCGTCGCTCCGGCGACCGCCGACCTCATGGCCCGCGCGGCCGCCGGGCTCGCCAACGATCTCGCGACGACGATCCTGCTAGCGACCGAGGCGCCGGTCCTCTGGGCCCCGGCCATGAACACCAACATGTGGCGACACCCGGCGACGCGGGCCAACCTCGAGCGCCTGCGCGAGCGCAAGGCGGTGTTCGTCGGGCCCGATCGCGGCGAGCTCGCCTGCGGTTGGATCGGCGAAGGCCGCATGATCGACCCGCCGGTGATCGCCGCGGCCGCGCGCGCGGTCGCCGATCGCAAGGCGCACCCAGAGGTCTGGCCGCCGGTTCGTGGCGCCGACTGGCGCGGCCGCAAGCTCCTGGTCACCGCCGGCCCGACGCGGGCCTACCTCGACCCCGTGCGCTTCATCAGCAACGCGTCGACGGGGCTGATGGGCTTTTGCCTGGCCGAGGCCGCCGCGGCGCGCGGCGCCGAGGTGGTCCTGGTCGCTGGCCCCGTCGGGCTCGACACGCCGCGCGGGGTCCGTCGGATCGACGTCGAGACTGGCGCGCAGATGCTCGACGCCTGCGGGCGCGAGCTCGGCTCCGGCGAGGTCGATCTCGTCGCGATGGTCGCGGCGGTCGCCGACTTGATCCCGGCGGAGCCGGCCACCCGCAAGGTCGGCAAGGAGCAGGTCCTCGACGCGTTCGCGTCGATGCGCTGGGAGGCCGAGGTCGACATCCTCGCGACCTTGACCGCGCGCTGCCACGCGAGCCCCGAGGCGAAGACGCGCTTTTTGGGCTTCGCGGCCCAGACCGTCGACGAGGCCGAAGCCCCGCGCGCCGAGGATGTCGAGACCGAGCTGCGCCGCCTCGGCGCCGCCAAGCTCGAGCGCAAGGGCTGCGACGCGCTGTTCGTCAACCGCGTCGGCGTCCCGGGCTTGGGCTTTGGCAGCTCGACCAACGCCGGGCTGCTCATGTTCGCCGACGCCGAGACCCTCGACGCTGGCGAGCCCCGACCGAAGCAGACGCTGGCCCACTGGTTGCTCGACCAGCTCGCGGCGCGCTGGTGGTCGGACGAGGTGCGCTCGTGAGCGGCGAGCTCGGCGAGGTCGAGGCGAGCGCGCCAGCCCAGACCGACGACAATCCCGCCACCGAAGAATCACCACACTCTCGCGGGGGCCACACACAATCGCCGTCCTCGAATGGTGATGTTTCGTCGCCCGGGTCGCCCGGGTCGCCCGGGTCGGGCGGTGACAAGGGTGAGGCCTCGCGGCCGGTCGCGCGTCGCTCGGCGAACGAGTGGCCGGCCGCGAAGAAGCTCGCGTACCTGCGCGAGCGCAACGTCGGTGACTGTCGTCGCTGCCCCCTGGCCGCGACCCGGCGCAACATCGTGTTCGGTGTCGGCGACCCCGAGGCCGACCTGATGTTCGTCGGCGAGGCCCCGGGCGCCGACGAGGATCGTCTCGGTCAGCCCTTCGTCGGCGCCGCGGGTCGGCGCCTCGACAGCTGGCTCGAGCAGCTCGGGCTGGGCCGCGAGCAGGTCTACATCGCCAACGTCCTCAAGTGTCGACCGCCGCGCAACCGCGATCCGCAGCCAAACGAGATCGAGCGCTGCTCTCCCTTCCTGCACGCGCAGATCCGGGCTGTCCAGCCCAAGGTCATCGTCGCGCTCGGTCGCTTCGCGGGCTGTCTGCTGCTCGGACGCGACCACAAGCTGTACGAGATGCGCGGCCGTGTGCATCGCTACCGCGAGCCAAAGTCGGGCGCCGAGATTCCCTTGGTGGTGACCTACCACCCGTCCTACGTGCTCCGGCGCGAGCAGAGCCCCCGCGACGCTCGCGGTCCGCAGGCCCGACCAGATCGCGGCGGCGCGATCAAGTCCGAAGAGCAAAAAGTCCTCGCCGACCTCGACCGCGCGCTCTCTCTCACGCGCTAAAAAAGTCCCGAGCGTTGAGCGCGGTGGTCGAGGTCTGCGGGGGCCGACTGCCGGGACTTTGGTTGAAAAGGTGCCGCCGCTCACCCGAGCGATTCGACCTGCTTGGTTGTGTCTGGTGAAGCAACGAATCGTCGATTGAAGGGACCAGGAGCACACCTAGGACCGCGATCGTAATCCCTGCGCAGTAGTTGACTCTCACAGTCCTCGCCCCTAGAGTGGGCAGCCAGCCCCGTCGCGGTCGCTTGCCCGCGCCTGTCGCCGCTCGCGACGTGGCGCGCGGTGGGTCGACCTGACGCCTCGCTCGCTCCTCGCTCATACGCCCATGACGAAGGCCGAACTGATAGATCGCATCGCCCGCAATCGGGACCTGCCGCCCGACGTCACCAAGAAGGTCATCGCCAAGATCCTCGACCTCGCGTTCACCGAGCTGGCCGCGTACTTCGTGCGCTCGCGGGTCACGCGGAGCTCCAACCCGCGCTTCACCTACCCAAAGTTCGGGACCTTCACGAAGAAAAAGCGCTCGGGTCGGCGCGGTGTCAACCCGCGCACGCTCGAGCCGATGGACATCGAGGCCTGCGAGACCGTCGACTTCAAGCTGAGCACCGACCTCAAGCGGCAGCTCAACGAGGTCAGCGCGCCGTCCAAGACCAAGGCCACGCGCAAGAAGAAGAAGGCCGCGCGCACGAGCGGCAAGACCAAGCGCAAGACCGCGAGCAAGACCGCGAGCAAGACCGCCGCCAAGCAGAAAAAGCGCAAGCCGGCCTCCAAGCTCGGCGCGCCCGCAGCTGGGCCTCGCGGGCGCAAGCTGGTGACCCGCGAGGAAGTGGAGCTCGAGCCGCCGATCGGCGAGTCGCTGCTGCCCGACGCCCCGCTGCGCAAGGTCACCCGCCGCCGCCGCAACGACGACCTCGACGGCACGGGATCCTGAGCCCGGCTCGACCTCGCTGATGTGCGCGAGCTTGCGCGCTTCGCTGCGTGGACCGCCAGACCCGTGCTGCAGGTCTCGGCCTGAGCCTCAGCCCTTGCATTGACCGCCAACTTGGCGCTAACAGGTCGCGATGTCCCGACGGGGCCGAATCGACCGCAAGCGCGACAAGTTCTACGTCGTGTTCGGGCGCCTGGGGATCCGGTGGCCGGTCACGGTGTCCGTGGTCCTGGCGTTGCTGACCATCTTCGGCGCGGTGTTCGCTAGCCAGCTGACGATCAAGACCTCGCGGGTCGGGATGGTCGACGAGGACAACTGGTATCAGCGCCGCATCGTCGAGTTCCACGAGGAGTTCGGCCACCATGACTCGCCGGTGGCGATCGTCGCCGGCGGGACGGCGCAAGACCGACGCGCGACCGTCGACGCCTTCGTCGCCGAGCTCGAGCAAGACGAGATGTTCCGCGGTCGGGTGCTCGCGCGGATCGAGGCCGAGGACATCGCCGAGACCCTGCTCGTCCGCGAGCCCGGCAAGCTCGCGGAGCTTCGCAGGCAGCTCCCGCCCGACGCCGACCTCCCCGCCGCGCTCGAGCGCGGGACCGAGGGCATCTTCGGCCTGCTCGAGGCTCAGCTGCTCGCGGCCCTCGACGGCGAGATCGAGGTCGACCCCAGCGGCGCCGACGCTCAGCTCGCGCAGCTCGCCGAGCTCGCCAAGGCTCTCGACGCCAAGCTCGCGGCCGACGCCGGGGTCGGCGAGGGCGTCGACACCAACGCCCTGCTCGCGTCCCTCGCGGGCGATCGAGGCGCTGTGTTCCCCGACGCCCAGGAGCTGCGCGAGCGGGGCCTCGACGAGGACGGCTACCTGGTCAGCAACGACGGCCAGCGCCTGCTCGTCGTGGTCTTCGCCGAATTCGCTGGCGACGAGGTCTACGACTTCAACCCCGCGGTCGTGCGTCTGCGCGAGCTCGCGTCCGCGCTCGAGCACGACGAGGTCTCGGTCACGCTCACGGGCCTGCCCTTCTTGGTCGTCGATGAGGAGACGGCCCTCGCCGCCGGCATGCTCCGCGCGAGCGCGGCCACGGGCCTCGGCATCTTCCTGCTCTTGATGCTGGCGTTTCGTTCGCTGCGTCGGGCCGCGGTGGCGCTGCTGCCGATCGGCGTCGGAACGATCGTGAGCCTCGGCGCGATGTACCTGATGTTCGAGAGCCTCGATCCGATCACCTCGAGCTTCGCCGCCGTGCTCATGGGCCTCGGGATCGACTTCTCGGTCCACCTGCTCGCGCGCTACGACGAGGATCTGCGTCAGGGGCGGACCCGTCGTGAGGCGCTGTTCTCGTCGCTGTCCAAGGCCGGACCCGGGGTCGTGACCGGGGCGGTGACTACCGCGCTGGCCTTCTTGACCGTGGCGACCACGGAGTTCACCTCGTACGCGCGGATGGGCGTGATCACGGCGATCGGCCTGCTCGTCGCGCTGCTCGCCGCGTTGCTGCTGCTGCCCGTGACCCTCGGCCGCGGCAACCTCGAGGTCCACGAGCACCCGCCCAAGCCGCTCGGCAAGATCGGCTTCCTCGCTCGGATCGTGCGCGGCTCGCCTCTGCTGATCGTGCTCGGGGCCCTGACCCTGTCGCTCGTCGGGACCTCGGTCATGCCGACCTTCAACCCGCGCTACTTGGAGTTCTTGCCCCGCTCCTTCGAGTCGACCCAGGGGCTCCAGACCCTCGAGGACGACGGCGCGATGACGCCGTGGTTCGCGTGGGTCACGGCCGACGACCTCGACGAGGCCCGACGCTCGGCCGACAGCCTGCGCTCGATGGACAGCGTCGCCCGGGTCGAGAGCCCGACCGACATCCTGCCCGAGCTCAGCGACGAGCGCCTCGCCAAGCTCCGCGCGGACTTCGAGGGGCTCGAGCGCGACCCCGACTGGACCAAGCTCAGCGCGCGCGAGCCTTCGCCCGCGGCCCTCGCCAAGCAGGTGCTCGGGGTCGTCGACGCCCTCGACGAGCTCGGGTTTGCGGCCGAGCAAGGCGGGCGGGACACGGCGTCGATCACCGCGGCCCGGCAGGCCTTCTCGGATCTCCGGACCCGGCTCGAGACGACCCCGGTCGCGGAGGCCACCGCGACCCTCTCCGAGCTCGAGCAGCAGATGGCCACGCTGATGGGCCCGGCGTGGGCCACGGCCCGGGCCGTCGCCGCCCGCGGGCGCTGGGTCCCGAGCGACCTCCCGGATCTGTTCGAGCGCCGCTTCGTCGCGGGAGACGGCAGCGGGCGGATCGCCCTTTATGTTTATCCCGCGGGCGACGTGACCAGCGGCGTCAACAGCAACGCGCCCGCGCGGCGCTTCACCGAGGAGCTCGAGTCCGTCGATCCCCACGCCGCGGGGCAGGGGGTCTCGCTCTACCACCACAACGTCATGATCCTCGACGGCTTCAAGCGGGCGTCGTTCTTCTCGCTGTGTCTGGTCGTCGTCCTGCTCCTGCTCGACTTCGCCAACCTGCGCAAGTCGTTGCTCGCGCTGTCTCCGGTGCTCATCGGGATGGGCTGGATGGTCGGCGTGTTCGCGCTCGTCGGGCTCCGCCTCAACGTCGCGACGATCGTCGTGATGCCGCTCGCGCTCGGCATCGGCGTCGACGCGGGGGTTCACATGATGCACCGCTGGGAGATCAACGCTCGGTCCCACGGCGGCCGCGCGCGGATCGACGAGGTCATCAGCGGAACCGGCGGCGCCGTGGTCCTGTCTTCGCTGACGACGATGGTCGGCTTCGCCGGGCTCTTGCTCGGCGGCCACCTCGGCATGGTCCAGCTTGGCGCCACGATGGTCATCGCGATCGGTTGCACGATGATCGCTAGCGTGGTCGTGCTGCCCGCGTTGCTCCTGGTCCTCGACAAGGCCGAGTGAGGCCTCGCGCCGGGACCGCTGCGCTTTTTTCGCAACGCTGATTTGCAACATCGACCCCGTAGAATTCTACATACTGAAATTGTTCTTTGCGGGGCCTCAGTCTTCTGTTAGCTTGGGAGACGTGTTCCACATTGCAATCTCAGAGAGGGATAAAGCGTGACGAGACAGCGGAGTGACGAGCATCGCAAACAGCAGATCCGGGCGGCAGCGACGCGATGCTTCGTACGCCGGGGCTTCACGGCGACGCGATTGCTGGACATCGCCCGCGAGGCTGGGCTGAGCAAGGGCGGCGTCTACTTTCACTATCGGGCCAAGGAGCAGATTTTCCAGGACATCCTGGAGAACCTGGCGAGCTCGCTGGAGGCACGCTGGACCTTTGACCCCGTGACCGAGCAGCCTGCGGATCGGACCCTCGGCCAGCTCGTCAAAGCCCACCTGCGGACGATGCAGGACGAGCCAGACGAGGTCCGCCTCCAGAACCTGCTCGTGAGCATGTCGGTCGAAGAGCCTGCGTTTCGAGCCAAGCTCGAGGAGATCACGCGGATCATGCGGGGTCTCTATGCGAACGTGATTGAGCGCGGCATCGCCGAAGGTGTGTTCATCGCGGGCGATCCCAACACCCTCGCCATTTCGGTTCTCGCGTACATCAATGGCCTCGGGACCTTTACGGTCCTCGACGCCGAGGGGCGGCTCCCGGTCGCCCCAGAGCTGGCCGCCGAGCAGGTCCTGCGCATGCTCAAGGCCCACGCGAGCGCGAGCGCGGTCGAGTTCGCGGCCGCACCGACCAAAGCTCCGCCAAATTAAGGGCCTGGTTTGGACCCCCGCGGCCGTCAGCGAAGGTCGGGTGCTCTCGGCGCGGGTCAGGGTCGACAGAACCGGATGCTTGGGCAGCCGATCCAGCCGGGGAGGTCGCCAGGGGCGGGGAGGGCCTGGTAGTCGAGCAGCGCGGCGTCGTAGTCGCTCGGGAGCAGCTCGGCGAGGGTCACGAGCGCCGCGGTGCCGCTGGGGCGCGCGGCCGGGTCGCGGTCCATCAGGTGGCGCGTCAGGGTCTGGGGCTGGTTTTGAAGCAGCGGACGCAGGAGCTCGCGGTCGTCGAGCTCGACCTGCTCGCGCTCGGGCAGCTGCGCGTGTCCGTAGGCCGGGCCGCAGTGGCTGAGCTCGGCGGCCGTCCACCACAGCACCTGCCCGGCGCGGGTCGACTCCCCGAGCAGGTCGTCGAGCTGCGTGACGAGCTCGCGCGCACGCTGGGCGCCGTCGGTTGTGGTCAGCCGCGTCTGGCCGCACGCGAGCGGGAGCACGGGCGGGCAGCGATCTCCCCACAGACCACGCAAGATCAGGGTCGCCCACTCGATCGGATCGGAGACCCGCAGGCGGGTCTGTTCGCGCAGCAACCATGGCAGTCGCTGATCGAGCTCGGCGAGCAGCTCGAGGTCACAGGCGACGTCGCCCAGCGGGGTGGCCCAGTCCTTGTCGGCGCTCGCATAGGGCAGGAGCCCGGGCGTGTGATCGGTCGCGAGGATGACCACGCGCCGATACTGCTCGGGCGCGGGGAGGCCGGCCAGGAGGCGACGCAGCGGTCCGGCGATCGACGGGGGCGGCTGGTGAGGTACGACGACCGCGACGGGCGGGCGCGCCCAGCCGCGGGCGCCGCCGAGCTCGCGGTCGTCGGCGTGCTGCCCGGCTGGCTCGGCCGCGTCGGCGCGAGCTCGCGGCAAGGCGGGGGCTAGCCAGGCCCGCAGCGCCTCGGGCTGGTCCGGATACAGCAGCCCCGCGCGACGCGGCGGGCGGATGTCTTGCTCGACGAAGGCCTCGTGGGCGGCGGTCCACAGCTCGCGAAAGCGCTCGTCATCGAGGAGGCCGGCCTCGCTCAGATCTTCGACGAAGTCGACGAGGTCGGCGAGCTCGACGGTCACGAGCCCGCGCATGAGCAGCGACTGCCGGATCTGCGCGAGGGTCCGCTGGCCGTCGAGGGCGTCGAGCACCGCGTCGTAGCTGGCATCGATGGCGATCGGCTCGGCCAGCTCCAGTGGATCGCGCAGGACCACGAGCTCGTCGTCGCCGCGGCGCATGCGAAGCCGCTCGAGGCGTCGAAGCTTGGGTCCGGGGGCCATGGGTCGACGATGGTAGGCGCTTTGTGGCGGGGGCGCCCGAGGGGCGGCTGTTTTCAGGGGACGAGGAGACAGGCCGAAGCCGCACCGGGCCGGGCGTGCTGTGAGCGCCGAGCGACAAGGGCAAGAGCGGCCCCAGATGTGCCGGGGCCGTGGATTCAAACGGGTCGCCGCTCTATGATGGCCGAGTGAGGGCCTTGGTCCTGTTCGCGTCGATGCTCGCGGGACCGGTACCGCCTCCGGCGATCGCCGTCCAGTGGCGGTCCGGAGCGGAGGGGGACGAGCCCGACGCCTCGCTGCGGGCGTCGGTGCGCGAGCTGATCGCCGGGCGCGATGGACGAGCGCCCGAGTCGGTGATGGATCGCGCCCTCGATCGGGCTCGAGTCGCGGTCTCGCGCGAGCTGCCCGCAGATCTGCGCGAGCGCCAGCGATCGCTGCGCGCGGGCCTCGACGAGGCCGACGGCGCCTACCGTGGGGGCCGCTTCGACGACGCTCGGGCCGAGCTCGCGGAGGTCCTCGACCGTCTCCACGAGACCCCGGAGCTGCCCGGCGCAGCCGCGAGCGCGCGCGAGGCCCACTTGCTCGCGGCCAAGATCGCGTGGGCGCTCGGCGAGGTCGAGCTCGCCGAAGCCGCGCTCGCTGACGCCCTGCGCGTCGATCCCGAGGCGCAGCTGTCGGTCCGCGAGGCCGCGCCCGAGCTCGTCGAGCGTCACCAGGCGATCCAGTCTGCGCTCCTGGCCGGGCGAGACCGCGACTGGATCGAGCCTCAGCTCTCGCTCCCAGACGGAGCCACGGGGCTGAGCGTCGAGATCGACGGCGTGCCCGGCTCGCGCCCGCTTCCGCCCGGTCCCCACTTCATGGTCGTCCGCCGCGACGGCCACGAGCCGGTCGCGGCCTGGCGCGGCGCCGATCAACCCTGGACGCCTTCGCTCGGGGCCGAGCGGGTCCCCAACGATCCCAACGCGGCGACGGCCACAGACGCGATCGACGCGATCGACGCGATCTGCGAGGTCTTGGCCCTCGACTTGCTCGTCGTGGCCGAGCGCCGCGGCGCTCGCGTGGGTCTGCAGGCGCATCGCTGCGGCGCAGGCTTTGGCCCGCTGTGGATCGGCCCGCGCGATCAGCTGGGCGAGGGGATCGCCGTCGCGCTCGACGGACCCTTCGAGAGCGCGAGCGCGTCGCTGCCGGGGCCGTGGCCCGTGGTCCTCGTCGAGCCGCCCGCCGGGCCGGTCGACGACGAGGTCGGCCCGGTCGAGCGACCGTGGTACCGCCGCGGGTGGGTCTGGGGGACGAGCGCGGGCGTCGCCGCGGCCGTCGTCGGGGGCGTCGTCGCCGGGGTCCTCGTCGGCGGGCGAGACCGAGCGCCCGCGTCCCTCGACATCGACGCCAACGACTTCATCGGCGGGTTGTAGCTGCGCACCTGAGCCGGAGCTCGGCCTGAGTCGAGGGCTGCGCGCTCGACTCAGGCCTTCCAACCTTCAAGGGGCCTTTCGAAGAGGCCCCTCGCTGCGGCGGCGAAGCCCCCCGCGCTCTTTTTGAGTTCAGCGCTGATCTAGGACTAGCCGCCAGGGCTAGTCTTCGGGGCTGAAGGTGTTCTGGCGGCCAGCCTTGATCCGGACGTGGCGGTCGAGCAGCACGCGGGCTTCGCCGCACACCGCCGGGGTGCAGCGGACCTCGAGCTTGTGCCGACCCTCGACCACGTCCTTGTCGCTCAGGGGAGTGGTCCCGAGCTTGGTCCCGTCGAGCCAGACCTCAGCCCACGCGACGTTCGGCGCGAGCACGCTGAGCTTCCCGAGCTCGAGCGGCGCGAGGGTGATCGCCACGGGGCTGTCGGGGGGCGCCGCAGGGTCGAGCTCGATGCTCACGTCGCGGTGGCCGTCGCGGTGAACGAGGAGCTGGCGGGGGGCGTCGCCGTCGAGCACGAGCGTGAAGGGGGGACCGGTGAGCGCGCGGCCGTCGAGGGTGACGACCGCGTCGTCGGGGCTGACCTCGAGCGCGAGCTGGAGTCCTCGGGCCGGCTCGGCCTCGACGGTGGCCGGCTCGGGCACCGGGCCCGGCTCGGGCTCGGGATCCGAGCCCGCCGTCGCCGTCGAGGTCTGGCCCGGGAGCGCACCCGAGCGCTCGACCGGAGGCGTCGCGTCGGTCCGCGCGACGAGGTAGCCCCCGACCGCCGCCGCGAGGGCGACCGCCGCGACGAGGGCCACGAGCCGCCCCGCGAAGCCGACGCGCCCGCGCGATCGCTCTGGCCCGGTCGCCTCGGTCGACTCGGTCGACTCGGTCGAGGATGGATCGTCACGCGCGCGCTCGGATGGGCCGGGGTCCGCGGCCACGGCGGGGGCCGGGCGCGTGGGCGGCTCCGCTCGACTCGCGGGTTCGAGGCGCGTGGCGAAGGTCTGGACCGGCCCGGTGAGCTTGGTCGCGGGCGTGCGCGCGCCCGAGCTCGGCGAGGCCTCGGCGGCCCAGTCGTCGGGCAGCAGCTGCGCGAGGATCGCCGCGAGCTCGCGACTGGCGAAGCTCGGGGCGTGCTCGGCCAGCAGCGGCGCGACGGCGCGAAGAAAGGCCCCGGCGTCGCGGAAGCGCTGCTCGGGCTCGAAGGCCAGCGCGCGCTCGATCAGCGGCCGAAGCTGCGCAGGGATCTCGGCCAGGCTCGGCGACATCCACACGCCCTCGCCCGTGAACGCCCGCGCGTTGGTCAGCAGCTCGTAGAACACGCAGCCCACGCTGAACACGTCGGCGCTCGGATCGACCGTGCCCCCGCGGGCCTGCTCGGGCGCCATGTAGCCGGCCGAGCCCATGACCCCGCGGACCTCGGTCTCGGCCGGCTTGGCGATGCCGAAGTCGACGATCTGCACGCGGCCGCTGCGGTCGACGAGCACGTTGGCCGGGTTGATGTCTCGATGGACAACCGGGGGCCGCTCACGATCGTGGCTGTGGGCGTGGGCGAGGCCATCGAGGATCTCGCGCACGATGAACAGCACGGCGCCGAGCTCGAGGCGACGACCGAGGCTCCGCAGGCGCTCGCCGAGGGCGTAGAGCGAGGGCCCGTCGACCCAGCCCATCGCCGTGTACAAGGTCCCGTCGTCGGCCCGCCCGAGCTCGTAGATCGGCGTGATGTTGGGGTGGCGGAGGCCGACGGCGGTCTTGGCCTCGGCCGCGAACAGCTCGACGAAGCGAGGATCCGCGGCGAGGTCTGCACGGATCGTCTTGACGACGAGGAGCTTCTCGAAGCCGAGCTCTCCGGGGAGGCGCGCGAGGTGGACCTCGCCCATGCCCCCGCGCGCGAGCAAGCGCAGGAGCTCATACTTGCCCAGGGTCCGCGCTGCGTCGGCCTCGCTCGCGGGCGTGAGGGCTCCCCCACTCGACGCTGTGCTGGCGTTTGCAGACAAACCCGGCAAGAACCGCATGTTAGCATGCGCCGGTCGATGACCGCGTCGAGGGCAAGATCCTGACTCCGCGCGCCATACTGCTCAGCGCCTCGTTGGCGCTCGGCCTCGCGGCGACGCTCAGCGCCTGCGGCCGCGCCGAGACGATCGAGCTCGTGGCGATCCGCGGCTGCGGCCTCGAGCAGGAATTTTCCGGCCTCCGCGTGCGGGTGCTGAGCGACGCGCCGCCGAGCGGTGGGACCGAGATCCTGCTTGGCCCCGGCGAGCGCGGCACGATCTCCGCGCTGCCCGAGGGGGCCACGGGCGTGGCCGCCGAGGGCCTGTTTGGGGCCACGGTCACGGCGGTCGGGCGCAGCTACGGGATCGATCCCGAGCTCACGCAGGGCCGGATCGCGGGCGCCGACGCGAGCGCCTCGATCCTGCCCGTGTTCTTCGCCGGTCCCGACTCCCTGTGCGAGCTCGATCCTCAGCCGAGCCCGCGGACCGAGCTCGCCGGGGCCACCGGTCCGGTCGGCGACGCGCTGCTCGTCGGCGGACTCGACCCCAGCGCGGCGCTGCTCGACGAGCTCGTCCACGTCGATCTCTATACCGGCACGGCGCGGGTCCTCGGCGAGGGTCTGCCGCAGCCGATCCGGGGCCACTCGGTCCACTGGATCGACGCCCGTCGCTTCGTCGTGCTCGGCGGCGCGGGCCCGGGCGGCGAGCTGGCCGAGCCCGTGGAGGTCGACGTGGCAGGGCAGGGGAGCGTCGCCGCGGCGGGCCCGGTGCTCGTCGACGGCGAGCCGCTCACGCTCGCCCACCACGCCGCCGCGTCGGCGTCGTACTCGTCGCCCGCGCTGATCGCTGGAGGCTGCGACGCGGTCGATGGCGACGCCGCCTGCGATCCGGCCAGCGCCCTCGCCGACAGCTGGTGGTTTGATCCGCGCGCGCCCGAGGCCAGCGTTCGGCTGCCCGATCTCACCGCGCCGCGCTTTGACGCCCACGCCTTCGTCACGAGCGACGGCGTGGCCTACGTGGCCGGCGGCTTCGACAGCGATGGCGCCGGCCTCGGCAGCGTCGAGCGCCTGCTCCCGGGCGCCGACGAGTGGGCGCTCGTCCACAGCCTCGACGCGCCCGCGACGGTCGCCGGTCTCGCGGTCCTCGACGGCGGCCTGGCCATCCTGAGCGAGCCGTCCGGGCTCCTCCACTGGTGGTCCGAGGCCGGCAGCGGGAGCCTCGATCCGACCCTGCGCGCGCCGCCGCTGACGCCCGTCTCCACCTCGCGCCCGCTGCTCGTGCTGCCCGGCGAGCGCGTCATGGTCGACACGTGGTTGTTCGCGCCCGGCACGGCCGGCGTCGATCCGGCGGCCGAGCGCGTCGAGCTCTTGCCGATCAGCCGCAGCGGCGCGCTCATGCTGCCCTTGCTCGACGGCACCTCGCTGATCGCAGGCGGCAAAGCGACGACCACCGACGAGGTCAGCGCCGCCCCCTTGCTGCGCCTGCGCCCGGCGCTCGACGGCCCCGACGAGTGGATCCCCGATCTGACCGGGCCGCAGACCGACGCCTTCGTGACCAATTACCCGGGCGGGGCCACGGTCATCGTCGGCGGCCTCCGCCTCGAAGCCGAGGGCGGTCCGACGGACGCCCTGCCGCCGGTCCGCGCCCATGTTCGCGGGTTTCGCAGCGCCTCGCTCCGCTTCGAGTTCAGCTTCGAGGGCGAGCCCGGCGTGACCGCGCACCTCACCCTCGCTCGCGGTGGGTCGTCGCTCGTGGCGATCGCGCTGGTCGAGGACGCGGTCGTCGTCCGCTCGCGGGCTCCGGGCGGGCAGCTGTCCACGTCCGACTGTGCGCTCGGCGGCGCCAACCCCGAGCAGCCCCTGGTCCTCGAGCTCGAGGCCGGTCTCCTGCGCCTCGATGGCCCCGATGGCCCGGTCGCCGCGTGCGAGCTCGGCGAGCTCGCGGGGCCGCTCGCGCTCGGCTTCGGGGTCTCGGGCTCGGGCAGCGCGCGCTTCTTCGGCCTGCGCCTCGCTCGACGCTGAGCGCGTCGTCCCCCACACTCCGGGCGCCCATGACCAGCCCCGCGGACTTCGACTTCGAGCTCCCGCTCGAGCAGATCGCCCAGCAGCCCGCGCCGCAACGTCGCGGCGCGCGACTGCTCCACCTCCCGCGCGGCGGCCCGATCGAACACCGCGGCGTCGTCGATCTGCCCGAGCTGCTCGGCGCCCGCGGCCACGCGCCTCCGCTCGTGGTCGTCAACGACTCGAAGGTCGTGCCGGCCCGCGTCCACGCCCGGCGCGAGACCGGCAAGCGCTTCGAGCTCCTGATCGTCGAGCCGGCCGCGCTCGGACCCGGCGCGCGGCTGCGGGCGTGGATCCGCGGGGCCAAGAAGCTGCGCGAGGGCGAGCTTCTGAATGTCGAGGGCGCCGAGCTGGTCCTGCGCTTCGTCGGCCGCGCGGGCCCGGACGATCCCGACAGCCGCGCCTCGGAGCTCGAGATCGTCGCCGGCGAGCTGCTCGACGCGCTCGAGAGCGCCGGTCAGCTGCCGCTGCCGCCCTACATCTCCCGGCCCGAGGGCCCCTCGGATCGGGATCTGACCCGCTACCAGACGGTCTTCGCCCGCGAGCGCGGGTCGGTGGCCGCGCCGACCGCTGGACTCCACCTCGACCGCGAGCTCCTCGCCGAGATCGATCACGTCGCGATCACCCTTCACGTCGGCCCGGGCACCTTCTTGCCGATCGAGGCCGAGGACGTGCGCGATCACAAAGTGGGCGCCGAGCGGTTCGAGATCACCGCCGAGGCCGCCGCGCGGATCGAGGCCGCGCGCGCCCAGGGCCGCCCGATCCTCGCCGTCGGCACGACCGTGACCCGCACGCTCGAGTCGGTCGCCGCTGGCCACGGCGGCGCGATCGTGGCTGGCTGCGGCGCGACCGAGCTCGTGATCACCCCCGGCCACGAGTTTCGCGTGGTCGATCGCCTGTTGAGCAATTTTCATCTGCCCCGATCGAGCCTCCTGATGCTCGTGTGCAGCCTCGCCGGGCGCGAGCGGGTGCTCTCGGCCTACGCCGAGGCGGTCCGGGCGGGCTATCGCTTCTACAGCTACGGCGACTGCATGCTCGTCGAGCGTTGAGCCTCGGCCCTGGCCCGGGGCTCGAATCCGTGGCATCGATCGCCGCCTGTGACGACCTCCAGTGATCCCGAGCTGCGCTGCGACCCTGCCGAGGGCCTCGCGTCCTTCGCCGAGCTCGGCCCGCATCGACCCACGGATCCGCGCCCGGGCACGCTCGAGATCCTCGCCGAAGATCGTGAGACCTCGGCGCGATCGTGCCGGCTGTGGACCGGCCACGGCCCCGTGGAGACGCCCTGCTTCATGCCCGTGGGGACCTACGGCGCGGTCAAGGGCGTGCTCCCGGACGAGCTGCGCGCCGTGGGGTCCCAGGTCGTGCTCGCCAACGCCTACCACCTGAGCCACCGGCCCGGGGCCGAGCGCGTCGGCGAGGTCGGGGGCATCCACGCCTTCATGCACTGGCCAGGTCCGATCCTCACGGACTCCGGCGGGTATCAGGTGTTCAGCCTCCGCTCGCTCCAGAAGATCGACGACGCGGGCGTCGACTACCGGACCCACTTCGACGGCTCGCCCGCGCGCATGACCCCGCGCAGCGTGCTCGAGGCCGAGGCCTCGATCGGCCCGGACATCTGCATGATCCTCGACCACTGCCCGCCGGGCGACGGCGGGGGGGCCAGCGACGCGGCGCGCCGCGCGATCCTGCGTGAGGCCATGGATCGGACGACCCTGTGGGCCCAGGAGGCCGCGCGCCTACGCCGCGAGATCCTCCGTGACGACCAGCTGTGCTTTGCGATCGTCCAGGGCGGGACCGACCTCGAGTTGCGCCGCGAACACCTCGAGACCCTCGCGGCCCTCGATTTCGACGGCCTCGCCCTCGGCGGGCTCAGCGTCGGCGAGCCGATCCCGCAGATGCACGCGACCCTCGAGGCGATCGCCCCGCTGATGCCGCGGGACAAGCCGCGCTACGTGATGGGCATCGGGACGCCGAGCGATCTGCTCGCGGCGATCCGCGCGGGCGTCGACATGTTCGACTGCGTGATCCCGTCCCGCCACGCTCGCAACGGCCAGCTGATCAGCTTCCTCGGCCGCTTCAACATCCGCAACGGGCGCTTCCGCCGGGACGATCGCCCGGTCGACCCCAGCTGCGGCTGCCCGGTCTGCGCCCGCTTCTCTCGGGCCTACCTGCGCCACCTCCACGTCCACAACGACCCCCTCTACGTGCGTCTGGCCACGATGCACAACCTCTACTTCTTCCACGAGTGGGTCGCCGTCCAGCGCCGGGCGATCCGCCAGGGCAACTTCGGCGCCGTCGCGGCCGCCCTCGCGCGGGTCCTCGAGGACCGCACGCAACCCGGGAAGGGCTCGAAGTCTACCTCGTAAGCTATTGGATTTACACAGCAATTTGATGTCGGGTGAGGCCCCGGTGGGCCACCCGATGGCCTCGAGGGGGTCCGATTGACCGCGGCGTGCGGCGCTGCTACCTAGGCCGCCCTCGTGAGGCCATCGCGTCTCGGCCGTCAGATTGCGACCGAGTTCACGTGATACTCCCGCCACGTCCGGCCATGTTCGCCCTATCACCGATGCTGCTCGCCGAAGGCGCCGCAGGTAGTCCCCTCGGGGGCCTGCTGCCTTTCATCCTCATGATCGGCGTCTTCTATTTCCTGGTGCTCCGTCCGATGAGCAAGCAGGAAAAGGAGCGCAAGAACCGACTCGCCGAGCTCAAGCGCGGCGACAAGATCGTCTTGACCGGCGGCCTCCTCGGCCGAATCAGCCGCGTCGACGACGACATCGTGATTGTCGAGATCGCCGACAAGGTCAAGGTTCGGGTGCTCAAGAAGGACGTGGCCGACTTCGAGGAGAGCGCTCTGGCCCAGGCCAAGAAGGATCGCGGCGAGAAGAGCGACGACAAGAACAAAGACAAAGACAAAGACAAAGCCAAAGACGAGAAAGCCGCGGTCGACAAGACCAAGGACAAGGCCGACAAGGACGAGTCGTCGCGGAAGGCGGGCTGATCCATGCGTCGCTTCGTCAAACTCAAGGCTCTGCTGCTGCTCCTGCTGCTGTCGGTTGCGATCTTGTCGGTCCTGCCCTCGTTCGCACAGATCGGCAAGTTCGAGCTCCCACCGCTCATCTCCGAGACCTTCACCCGTCAGTTCAAGCTCGGCTTGGACCTTCAGGGTGGCCTCCACCTCGAGTACTCCGTCGCCGTCGACGAGGCGCTCGAGAACAAGCTCGACCAGATGGCCGGCGAGCTCGAGAGCGCGTTCAAGGAGAAAAAAGACGTCACGGTTCAGACCGAGCGCAAGGGCAAGGACACCCTGATCCTGCGCTTCGAGAACCCCGAGGACGTCAAGCTCGCGACCGAGGACGTCATGGCCGTCGTCGCCGGTCACCTCGAGCGTGACCTCGACGCCGAGAATCTCGAGTCCGAGGGCATCATTCAGATGAAGGTGCCCGAGGAGGTCATCGAGGACAGCCAAAAGGCCGTGATCGGCCAGGCGATCGAGACCGTGCGGCGCCGCGTCGACGCGATGGGCGTCGCCGAGCCCAACATCTATCCCAAGAACCGCCAGGTCGTGATCGAGCTGCCCGGCGTCAGCGACACCGCGACCGAGCTGCGCGCGGCGGCGAATGAGGTCTCCAACCTCATGATCGCGCTGATCAACACCGAGGGCATCCAGGTCCAGCCGGTCGAGAACCGCGAGGATCCTGGCGCGATCGACATGCGCGTGGTCGACAGCGACGCCCGCGCGGTGCTCGAGCAGATCTTCGGGGCCGACAAGCTGATCCCGCAAGACGACGGCTCGGTCATGATCTTCGACCCCGACCGCCTCGGCGCCGAGGTTGCGATCCTCCCCGAGGTCGCGGGCGCCGACCCCGATCCCGAGATGGTCACGATCTCGCTGACCGAGTCCGCCCGCGACGAGGTCCTCGAGAGCTCCTCGGACTTCCGTCGGCTGCTCAAGGTCATCGAGCGCGCGGCCGTGCTCGAGATGCACATGGTCGACGACGAGACCCCGTTCAAGGACACCGGCAAGCCCTACCTCAGGGCCCTGTTCGACGCCGGCTTCGTGACCGAGGGCCTCGGCATCTCGGTTGCGATCGAAGACAACTACGGCAAGCCCGAGAAGGGCGCGCCGATGGTCGAGGAGCCGATCGCCTTCTACGCGCTCGAGCGCGAGACCCTCGAGCGCTTCTTCAACAGCCTGCCCCCCGAGTGGCGGATCCCCAACACGCACAAGGTCGCGTACGGCGAGGTCCCCTGGGTCCTGCGCCGCAACGAGGAGCCGACCCAGCTGTGGCGCACGCACATCATCCGCTCGCGCGCCGACATCACCGGTGATCGGATCACGACCGCCAACGTCGGCTACAAGCAGGACACCAACACGCCCCAGGTCGAGGTCAGCTTCGACAAGATCGGCGCCCGCGACTTCGACCGCATGAGCGGCGACAACATCGGCCGCAAGATGGCGATCATCATGGACGAGCGCGTGGTCTCCGATCCGATCTTCAACGAGCGGATCCCCAACGGCAACGTGGTCATCACCCTCGGCTCGCAGCCCGGCGACTCGATCCGCGAGCAGGCCAACGACCTGGTCAAGGTGCTCAAGAGCGGCTCGCTGCCGGCCCGCCTCAACAAGGAGTTCGAGATCCGGGTTGGCGCCGACCTCGGCCAAGAGTCGGTCGAGCGCGGGTTCAAGGCCTTCTTGGTCGGCCTCGGCATGGTCATCGTGTTCATGGCCATCTACTACCGCCGCGCGGGCGTGATCGCGGTCTTTGCGCTGGTCATGAACATGGTCCTGGTCCTCGCGGCCATGGCCCTGTTCCAGGCCACGCTGACCCTGCCCGGCATCGCCGGCGTCGTCTTGACGATCGGCATGGCCGTCGACGCCAACGTGATCGTCTTCGAGCGCGTACGCGAATTCTTACGCGAGGGCTTCACGGCCCGGGCGGCGATCGAGGCCGGCTACGATCGCGCGTTCACGACCATCCTCGACTCGCAGCTCACGACCGCGATCGCCGGTCTGGTCCTGTGGCAGTACGGCTCCGGGCCGATCCGCGGATTTGCGATCACCCTGCTGATCGGCATCGCAACCTCGATCTTCACGGGCGTGTTCGCAACCCGGGTGTTCTTCGACTGGCAAGCCAACCGCCGCGGCTTCGACCGGGTCTCGATCTGAAACGGGGGGCATGACGATGGCTGATAACGATCGAAACGACACCCCCGAAGGCGACAAGGACCCGACCAGCGGCTCGCGCCGCAGGCGAGGCCGCAGCGCCCGCGCAGGTTCCGGCGGCGGCGGCGGCGAGGCCAAGGCCAAGGCCGCGCCGCCCGATCCGAGCAAGCTGAAGTTCTTCAAGCTGATCCCGGACAACACCAGGATCGACTTCGTCGGCAGGCGCAAGCAGGGCTTGCTGCTGTCGCTGACCGTGGTCCTGCTCGCAATCGGCATGATGGTGTTCAACGCCTTCACGACCGGCTCGGCGCTCAACTACGGCATCGACTTCCAAGGCGGCTCCTCGGTTCGCCTCGCGCTCACGCAAGAGGCTGACATCGAGCAAATCCGCGATCTGCTCGACGACGCGGGCTACTCCGGCAGCTCCGCGGTCGCGGTCCCCGACGCCGAGAACGAGGTCCTGATCCGGGTCAAGCAGGTGATCGCGATCTCCGAGGAGGAGCTCGCGGGCTGCCGTGACTCGCTCGTGGGCCTCGACGATGGCGTCGAGCTCGTGCCTGACGACGGCTTCGTCCATCCGGGTGAGAGCTCGAAGATCTTCATGAAGTTCACGGCCCAGCCGAGCAACTCGCAGATCGAGCGGCTGATGGCCGAGGCTGGCTGCCACGGCACGGCCTCGCCCGGGGTCGGCAAGCCCGAGGAGTTCCCGGTCGAGTTCGCGCTGATCGGCGTCGGCAACGACATCGCCAACGTCATCGACCAGGAGCTCGGGGCCGGGACCGTCGACCACATCGTCGCGAGCGAGACCGTCGGCGCCAAGGTCGGCAGCCAGCTCAAGCGCGACGGCGTCCAGGCGATGCTGTTCGCGATCGGCTTCATCTTCTTGTTCGTGATGATCCGCTTCGACCTGCGCTTCGCGCCGGGCGGCATCGTCGCGTTGGTCCACGACGCGATCATCGTCGTCGGGGCCTTCGCCCTGACCGGCAAGGAGTTCGACCTGACCTCGATCGCCGCGGTCCTGACGATCATCGGCTACTCGATCAACGACACGATCGTGGTCTTCGACCGGGTCCGCGAGCGCGTGGCCTTGCACCGCGACGACCCGATCGAGGAGACGACCAACACCGCGCTCAACGACACCCTCAGCCGCACGATCCTGACCTCGACGACGACCCTGCTCGTGGTCGCGGCGACCTGGGTGCTCGGCAGCGGGCAGATCAGGGACTTCGCGTTCGCGCTCCTCGTCGGGTTGATCGCCGGGACCTACTCCTCGCTCTTCGTCGCCTCGCCCGTGTTCTTGTGGGTCAACGACAAGATGTACAAGGGCAAGGGCCACCTGCTCACCGCCGACAAGGACGCCGAGCGCGGGACCGGGACCTTGCTCGGACCCCAGATCGAAGCTGGGCCCGAGCGGGGCGACGGCGCTGGCGATCAGCCGGCCGTCGACGCCGAGGTCGCGGGCACGGCCGAGGGCGAAGGCGCGGCCGCGGTCGAGCCGAGCGCGGGCGACGACATCAACGTGAAGATCGCCGACGTCGACAAGGGCGTCGGCGAGCGCAAGACCCGTCGCCGCCGCCGCCGACCGAAAGACTGATTCGAGCGGCTGAGCGCGCGCGGGCACGATGAGCGAGCCGAGCGAAGCTGAGTCGTGGGCGCTGGGGGAGCCGCCCCGCGCGCACCTGCGCGGCGCGCTGCCAAACTACTCGAGGGCCGAGCTGCGCGAGCGCGCCGAGGCCCTCGACGTCCACCCGATCGTCGTCGAGCTGATGGTCGGCCGCGGGATCGAGGAGCTCGACGAGCAGCGTCGCTTCTTGGCCCCGCGCCTGCGCGAGCTCTCGCCGCCCGCGACCATGGCTGGCTTCGCCGAGGCCGTCGATCTGCTGGTCACAGCCCGGGCCCGGGGCTGGCGAGTGGGGATGTTCGGCGACTACGACGTCGACGGCGTCACGACGACCACGATCCTGACCACCTTCCTCGAGTGCGTCGGCGTCGAGGTCGTGGCCAAGGTCGCGAGCCGCGCGGGCGGCTATGGCTTCGGCCTCGCGCCGGCCAAGGCCCTCCACGAGGCCGGCGTCGATCTGGTCTTGACCGGCGACTGCGGGACCTCGGATCACGAAGCGCTGGCCTGGCTGCGCCAGCGCGACGTGCCCACCGTCGTCATCGACCATCACCAGGTCCCCGAGACGATGCCGCCGGCCAGCGCGTTGCTCAACCCGCACCAGGCCGGCTGCGCGTTCCCCTTCAAGGGCCTGTGCAGCGCGGGCGTCGGCTTTTATCTGGCCGCGGGCATGCGCTCGGCGATCGCCAAGGCCGAGCCCTCGAGCCGCGCCAACCTGCCGGATCCGCGGGCGTGGCTCGATCTGGTCGCGCTCGGGACCGTCTGCGACATGATGCCGCTGCGCGGCGACAACCGCGTGCTGGTCCGCCACGGGCTCGAGACCATGGGCCAGCGCAAGCGGCCCGGGGTCCGCGAGCTCCTGCGTCGCGCGCGGGTCGGTCCGGAGCACGCGGTCGACGAGGGCCACCTCGGGTTCATGCTCGGGCCGCGGCTCAACGCGCCGGGGCGGCTCGGCAGCGCCGAGCCCTCGTTGGAGCTGCTGCGCTCGCGCTCGGGCGCCGAGGCCGAGGCGCTCGCGGCCAAGGTCGAGATGTTCAACAGCCAGCGGCGCTCGCTCCAAGATCGCATCGTCGCCGAGGCCCTCGACCAGCTCGGCGAGGATCCGCGCACGCCGCGGCGCAGCGGGATCGTGGTCGCACACGACAACTGGGCGCCGGGGATCGTCGGGATCGCGGCGGCCGGGATCGTCGAGCGCTACGGCCGGCCGACGCTGGTGATCGGGGTCGATCCGGGCAGCGGCGAGGCTCGGGGCTCGGCGCGGACCTCCGCGGGCGTCGACGTCCGCGCGGCCTTGGCCGAGTGCGCCGACCTCCTGCGGCGCTACGGCGGGCACAAGGCGGCGGCTGGGGTCAGCATGGACGCCGCCAACATCCCGGCCCTGACCGAGCGCTTCGATCAGGCCTGCGCGGCCCAGCTCGGCGAGGAGGTCGGGCGCGATCCGATCGACGTCCACGACGGCGAGCTCGCGCTCGAGGACATCGACCTCGAGTTGATCGGCGCGATCGAGTCGCTCGGGCCGTTCGGGGTCGGCTTCGAGCGCCCGCGCTACCTGTGCGCGGGCGCCCAGGTGGTTCGGGTTCGCGTGTTGAAGGAGCGGCACCTCGCGCTGACCCTGCGCCAGGGCCGGGACCAGCGCGACGCGATCGCCTTTCGCAAGGCAGAGTTTGGCGTCGAGCGGGGCGACAGCATCGGCTGCCTGTTCACCCCCTCACGCAACAGCTACGGCGGACGCGACCGGCCCCAGCTGATCATCGATCGCCTGTGGCGAGTCCGAGGGTCCTAGACGCTGACGGCTGACGGCCGCAGTTCAAGGGACGCTTCCGGACCGTTGGTAGCAAGCTGGCTCGCAGTCTGGCCCGTTCGGCTGCAGGATCTCATCGACGAGGGTGGTCACCAGCGCGTTGGCGATCACCGCCTCTTGCGTGGACAGGGGGACGACGGCCACGCTGATCGTGCTCGTCTCGGCCATCTCTCCGGTGATCTCGAACCCGCCCGCGTCGCACTCGAGCCACTCGGGCAGCGGCTCTGCGTCGGGCGCGTTGTCGAGGCAGGTCACGCTGACCGGCTGCCCGTTCGGGTTGATCGTCAGCGCGTAGGGCTCGTTGACGACGATGGCGCCGTAGTCGACGACCAGGGTCGAGTCGCAGCTGGCGGTCGTGCATACGCCGCCGCCGCAGCTCGACAGCGAGGGGAGGAGGATCAGGATCAGCGCGGGGATCAGGCGGGCGAGGCGTGACACGTTGGCCCGAGGCTAGCAGCCCGGGCGGCGCTGCTACACTGACGCCCGTGTTCCGCCCCTGGCTGCGAGTCGCCCGTCCCGACGATTGGACGGGCATGGTGGCGCGCTTCGGGCTGTGGCCGGTCTACTTCGTGGTCCTGCTCGCCGTCGGGCTCGCCCGGATTCCGAGCGCGTGGTGGGTGATCGGCGCCGGCTACGAGACCCTGACCCGGCTGATCATCGCGCTCGCGGTCATCTACCTGCTCGGCTGGCTGCGGATGATCGCCTGGACGCTGATCCCGGGCGCGGTCATCCAGTTTGGGCGACGGCTGTGGTTTCGCCACCGTGGCCGTCGGATCCGCCTGCCGATCAAGGCGATCACGACGATCGACGTCGAGCAGCGCCCGCCGCCGGTCAACGAGGCCTTCATCCTCGAGCTCGCCGATGGGGCGGTCTACGACATGTGCCCGGTCAGCTGGGATGGCGCCGAGCGGATCTACTCGGTCGTCGCCCGGCGGGTCCGGCGAGCGAGGCTCCGCGCGAACCGACGCCTCGCTCGGGCCAAGCGCCGCGCCCCGGCGCCCACACCGGACGAGTCCTGAGTCAGGCGTGCTCGCTCGGCTCGGCCGGATCGTCTCGGCGGGTTCGGCGGCGAGCTAGGATGCCGATCACCGAGGTGCCGATCATCAGGGCCGCCGCGACCCCGAGGTGACTGGGGACCACGTGGGCGGCCCCGTTCACCGGGCACTGCCAGGTGATCGCAGTGAGCGCCGTCAGTGAGATTCCAGCCGCGATCCAGTAGACCGCCGAGGTCTTGCGTCGCTGAACGAAGGCGCCGCTGAGCAGACCCATGAGCAGCACGACCGTCGCGTAGACGGTGATCATCATCCCGCAGCCTCCGCCGAGGTCGAAGTGCTTGTCGGGTCCGAACATGTGGCCCTCGGGCAGGCCCAAGGTCGCGAGGATGGCCAGCCCGACGGTCCCGACGGCGAGGGCGATGCGTGCGCCCCGAGAAGGGAACACCAGGCCCAGGCCGATCGCCGGAAACACGATCAGGCACAGGACCCAGAGCACGCACTGCAAGGCCAGCTGCCACCACGGCTGGTCGAGGAGATCCGGGCGCAGACCCATGAGCAGCATGGCCCCGCCGAGCGCCAACACGACGATCGCCAGGGCCGGGATGAAGTGGCGCCGGCGATCTCGCTGGCGCGACTCGAGGTCGGCGACGATGAGCTTGGCCGCGTCGATGGTGGGTCGCTCTTGCATCAGTTGCCGCCCCCCAGCCCGAACGCAGCCCAGATCCAAAAAAGCAGGACCGATCCGCTCGTGCCGAGCATGCGGGCGAGGGCCTTGTAGCCCCGGTGAGCCCGTACGCGCGCCGCACCTTCGCGGATCTCGAGGCGCTGCGCGACCTCGGCCATCGACATCCCGCGCAGCTTGTGGAGCTCCACGACTTCGCGCTGGCCCTCGGGCAGCAGCGCGATCGCGTCGCGGACTCGATCGACGACCTCCTGGCTGTGCTCGATGCCCACGACTCGATCTTCGATCGACACGGCGTCGTCGACAAACTCGGTCGCCGGCCCGTCTTCGAAGCGCTTCAGATCGACGCGGCGACGCTCCTGGCGGCCGCGCTTGCGCAGGTGGTCCATGGCGACGTTGCGCGCGATCGCGAAGTACCAACCCTGGACCGCGCCGTCTGGATCCCCGCCTTGCAGACAAAAGCGATCCCGGGCGAGGTGAGCCTTGAGGAAGGTCAGCTGCAGGAGGTCGTCGACCGTTGGTTCGTCGCGCACGAGCTTCATCAAGAACCCACGCAGGCGAGGGCTCAAGGCGCCATGAAGAGCCGCGAACGCCCGGGGATCACCGTCCCCGTAGCGCTCCATCAAGTCGTGAAGACCACGCTTGTCGGCTCGTTGCGTCACTCGACCTGCACCCCGGTCAACGTATCGATCGTCGTCGGTGTTTCGCGGGCGCGCAAGCGCAGGGCTGACCGGCGTTCGGAACCCGGCCCAATGTGACTTTCGTCGCGTCTGGCGGGCCCCGCGGGCAGGCACGCGAAGCCCCCAAGTGTCCGCTTTGTCGGGCTTGCTCCGGGGAAACGGCTGTGATACCGATTCGTCCACAGCTCCGAACTCGGCAAGGGCGGGGGAATCCTCCGCTCTTTTTTCGTCCCGGGAACCTGTGGTCCACGTGACCCAGCAACACCGATCCGCAAGACGAAACGCCGGGCTAGGAAGACCTTCATATGAACCCGACCCAAAATTCGCCCGCGTACACCGCCGCCACCGCCTCGAAGGGCGGCGGGTCGGGCGGCGTGGGCGAGCGGGCTGCGGGCCGTCACGCGAGCGCCGAGGCCGTGCTCACCCGCGCCGTCGAGCCCGTCGTCGAGGACATGGGCTTCGAGCTGCTCCGGCTCGAGTGGCTCGCGTCCGGCAAGCGGCGGGTCATGCGGATCTACCTCGATCACGCCGACGGGGTCTCGATCGCCGAGTGCTCACGCATGAGTCGGATCATCGGCAACACACTCGACGCGAGCGAGGCCGCGGCGGGGCAGGGGGCGGACACCGCCCAAGCCCCAGACCCCGCCTTGGTCGCGCTGCTCACCCACCCCTACACCCTCGAGGTCTCGTCCCCGGGCGTCGACCGTCCGCTCGCGCGAAGGCGTCACTTCGCCGCCCAGGTCGGCGCTCGCGTCAAGATCGAGACCTGGGCCCCGCTCCCGCCCGAGTTCGGCGGATCCGAAGCGGGGAGCGGGGAGCGCAAGTTTCACGGGCGAGTCGTCGCGGTCGAGGAAGACCCGGCGGCGCCCGACGACCAGCGATCCGGCGTCGTCGTGGTCCACGATCACGAGCGCGACCGCACGCTGCGTATCCCCTTGCCCCGGATTCGCCGGGCCAACCTCGTGTGGGAGGGCTAGGCCGCACGAGGTCGATCAGTTCGAGGACAACGACATGGAAGAGAACGTCAACCTCAGCACGGTCATCGACGCGGTCTGCCAGGAGAAGAACATCTCCCGCGATGTTCTGATCGACACCGTCGAGCAGGCCGTCGCGACCGCGGCCCGGCGGGTGTTCGCCGACCGCGAGATCGAGGCCAGCTTCGACCTCGATACGGGCAACGTCAATCTGTTCCAGGTGCTGTACGTGGTCGACCGCGTCGAGCTCCCGATGCGCGAGATCAGCGTCGAGCAGGCCGGGCGCTCCGGGCTCGAGGCCGAGGTCGGCGACGAGCTGCTGTTTCAGATCTTCTATCTCGAAGAGGACCAAAAGCAGGCTGAGGCCCAGGCCAAGCAATACCCGGAGATCCCGGCGCTGCAGCAGGTCAACACGGCGTTTGGGCGGATCGCGGCCCAGACCGCCAAGCAGGTCATCATCCAGCGCGTCCGCGAGGCCGAGCGCGAGAACCTCTACGATCGCTACAAGGAAAAGAAGGGCGAGCTCATGACCGGGATCGTCCGCCGCTTCGAGCGGGGCTCGATCGTGGTCGAGGTCGACAACGGCCGCGCCGAGGCGATCTTGCCCTCGCGCGACCAGGTCCCGCGCGAGTCCCTGCGCCCGGGCGACCGGATCGTCGCCTACGTCAAAGACGTCGACAAGTCGGCCCGCGGCCCCCAGATCATCTTGTCGCGCACGCACAAGGGTCTGGTCGAGAAGCTGTTCGAGCATGAGGTCCCCGAGATCTTCGAGGGCATCGTCCGGATCGAGGCCTGCGCCCGCGAGCCCGGCGCGCGCTCGAAGATCGCGGTCTCGAGCCGCGATCGTGACGTCGATCCCGTCGGCGCCTGCGTCGGCATGCGCGGCAGCCGAGTTCAGGCCGTGGTCCAGGAGCTGCGCGGCGAGAAGATCGACATCGTGCCCTTCGACGAGGATCCCGCGCGCTTCGTGTGCAACGCGATCCAGCCGGCCCAGGTCTCGCGGGTGCTCATCGACGCCGAGCGCCACACGATGGAGCTCGTCGTTCCCGACGACAAGCTCAGCCTCGCGATCGGCAAGAAGGGCCAGAACGTGCGCCTGGCCTCGCGCCTGACCGGGTGGCGGATCGACATCCACTCCCAGAGCAAGATCGGCGAGATGGAGCGGCGCAGCCGGGCCGAGATGGCCGCGATCCCCGGTGTCGGTCGGGACGTGGCCGCACATCTGTTCGATCTCGGCTGGCGATCGCTGCGCGATCTGGCCGTCGCCAACATCGACGAGCTCGCCCAGGTCGTCGGCAGTGTCGACGCCGCCGACGAGATCATCGACACGGCCAACGACGCGGCCAGCGGCAAGATCCAGCTCGAGGTCGTCTACGACATCGAAGAGGACGAGCTCGACGACGAAGTGGCTCAAGGGCAAGGGCAGGGGCTGACGGCTGAATGACGATGGTTGACCCAGAGCTCGGCGCCGAGGCGCGACGGCGGGCCGCCCCGATGCGGACCTGCGTCGGGTGCCGTGCAACGCGCCCCCAGGGCGAGCTGCTCCGCTACGGCCTCGCCGCAGGCAGCGTGGCCCCCGCGATCGGCGCACGTCCACAGCTCGCGGGTCGCAGCGCGTACCTGTGTCCGCGTCGCGCGTGCCGCGATCGGGCGATCAAGCGGCGCGCGTTCAACCGAGCCTTCTCCACCTCGCTCGCGCTCGTGTCCGGCGGCCCCACCGCGGCCGACGCCCTGTGGACCGCCACTGCAGATTTGCTCCGGCGTGAGATCCAGCTGCTCGATCGCAGCGCGGAAAACCCTCACGCCAACCTCCGACGTCGAGGACTCGAACGACTCTTGTTTGAACTATCATCCCCGCCCGCCCCCTCCGATCACCGTTCGAGCGCGAACGGGCAGGGAGGTCGTCCCACCCATGGCTAAGATCCGTATCTACGAGCTCGCAAAGGAACTTCAGGTCGAGAACAAGGCGCTCGTCAAAGAGGTCCGCTCGCTCGGTATCGAGATCAAGGGCGTCATGAGCACCCTGAGCGACGACGAGGCCGACCGAGTCCGACGTGAGCATGGCTCAGGCGGCGCGCGGCCATCGGCCCCAGCGGCCGGCGGCGCGAAGCCGAAGCAAAAGGCCTCCCCCGCGCCCTCCGCCCGACCGATCCGTCGCCGGGCCAAGGGCCCGCGTCCTGCGGTCAAGGAGCGCGAGAAGGAGCGCGAGCGCGAGATCGAGGAGGCGCAGCGGATCACGGTCACGCCGAGTCCCGCGCCGGTCTCGACTCCGAGCACGCCAATTCGCCGGCGCGCACCCGAGCCTCGGCGCCCGGCGGTGGTCCCGAGCGAGGCCTCGGCCGCCAGTCCCGCGGCGGCGGTCCAGCGGCCGTCCGCGCCCGCGTCCACGCCCGCGCCCGCGCCCGCGTCGTCCACGCCTGCGCCTGCGCCTGCGCCTGCGCCCGAGCCCGAGCCGGTCGTGGAAGAGCCGCGAGTGCCGCCGAAGGTCGGCGATCGCATCGAGCTGCCCAAGGGCACCCGTCGCTTCCGCGGCGGGCTCGCGGCCAAGCTCGAGAAGCAAGAAAAGGATGACGAAGTCCGCGCGGCCGAGGTCGCGGAGGACGAGCGGCGCGTGGCCGCCGAGGCCGAGCGCGAGGCCGAGAAGGCGGCGGCCGAGGCCGCAGCCGAGGAGGCCGCGAGGCCAGCGAGGGAGGCCGACGCACGCCGTGTCGTCCGCAACGAGGACGGCGTCATCGTCGCCGCCGCGTCGAAGCGATCCGAGCCGAAGATCCTCGGCTTCATCTCGCTGCCGACCAGCCCCCGGCGCCAGCAGGTCATCATCACCGAGGCCAACAAGGGCCGGACCGAGGGCCGCGCGACCGCACGCAAGCGCCGCGAAGAGCGGGCCCAGCAGCGTGGTCGTCGGCCCCGCTCGCGCTTCCGCCGTGACCGCGGCGGGCCCAAGCAGGTCTCGACCGTCGAGATGAGCGAGGCCAAGAAGCGCATCCGCGTCGACGAGGCCATTCAGATCTCCGACATGGCCCACCAGATGGGCGTCAAAGCATCCCGGCTGATCCGCACCTTGTGGGGCATGGGCATGCGCAACATCACGATCAACAACGCGGTCGATGTCGAGACCGCGGAGCTGGTCGCGGCCGAGTTCGGCTACACGATCGAGAACGTCTCGTTCCAAGAGGACGAGTTCATCGGCGCCTACGAGGACGAGGGCGAGCTGCGGGCCCCGGTCGTCACGATCATGGGTCACGTCGACCACGGCAAGACCACGCTGCTCGACCACATCCGCAAGAGCCAGGTCGCGGGCGGCGAGGCCGGCGGCATCACCCAGCACATCGGCGCCTACCGGGTCGAGACCGACCAGGGTCCGGTCGTGTTCATCGACACCCCCGGACACGAGGCGTTCGGGGCCATGCGCTCGCGCGGCGCCGCCGTGACCGACATCGTCGTCCTGATCGTCGCCGCCGACGACGGCGTGATGCCGACCACCCGCGAGGCGATCGCGCACGCCAAGGAGGCCGAGGTCCCGATCGTCGTTGCGATCAACAAGATCGACAAGCCCGACTCCAACGTCGGCCGGGTCGAGCAGATGCTGATGAAGGAGGGCCTCGTCGGCGAGAAATTCGGCGGCGAGACCACGATCGCGCACATCTCGGCCAAGACCGGCGAGGGCGTGAACGAGCTGCTCGAGAGCCTCGCGGTCCAGGCCGAGGTCCTCGAGCTCCGCGCGCCGGTCGAGGGTCCGGCCGCCGGCACCGTGATCGAGTCGCGGGTCGACAAGGGCCGCGGAACGGTCGCCACGGTCCTCGTTCAGGCCGGCGAGCTGCACAAGGGCGACATCGTGGTCGCCAACGAATTCAGCGGCAAGGTCCGCGGCCTCTACACGCCCGCGGGCAAGAAGGTCAAGAACGCGCTGCCGTCCACTCCGGTCGAGCTGCTCGGCCTCGACGGTGCGCCCCCGGCCGGTGAGCGCTTTCACGTGGTCGACAGCGAGAAGGACGCTCGCCAGATCGTCTCGCACCGTCGCGAGCAGCGGCGGCGCAAGGAGAGCGTGCTGTCCGGGCCCTCGCTGCTCGAGCGGATCAAGAGCAAGAAGGTCCCGTCGCTCAAGATCGTGATCAAGGCCGACGTCCAGGGCTCGGCCGAGGCGCTCAAGAACACCCTCGAGGAGCTCTCGGTCGAGAAGGTCCGCGTCGAGGTCATCCAAGCTGGCGTCGGCGCGATCAACGAGACCGACGTCAAGCTCGCTGCGGCGGCCGAAAATCCGCTGATCATCGGCTTCAACGTCAAGACCGTGGGCAAGGCCGCGCCGCTGGCCGAGCACGAGAAGATCCCGATCGAGACCTTCTCGGTCATCTACGAGGCCACCGATCGCATCCGCGAGCGGATGATCGACCTGCTCGAGCCCGAGTACCGCGAGGTCGCTCAGGGGGTCGCCGAGGTCCGGGCGCTGTTCCCGATTCCCCGCCTCGGCGTGGTCGCGGGCTGCCGCGTGATCAAGGGCAGCGTGACCCGCAGCAGCTACATCCGTGTCCGGCGCGACAACCGGGTCATCTACGAGGGCAAGATCGGCTCGCTGCGCGTGTTCAAGGACGACGTCCGCGAGGTCAAAGAAGGCATGGAGTGCGGCATCGTGGTCGAGGGCTTCTCCGAGGTCGAACCCGAAGATCTGCTCGAGGCCTACGAGCTCGAGACGATCCGGCCGGAGCTCTAGATGTCCAGGCGCCAGCAACGGGTCGAGGAGCTCATTCGTCGAGAGATCGCGCAGATGTTGCTGCGCGGTGAGCTCCGCGATCCCCGGCTGTCCCCGGCGAGCGCCGTCAGCATCACGGGCGTCGGCGTCAGCGGGGATCTCTCGGTCGCGCGCGTCTACGTCGACGTCCTGACCGAGAGCCTCCGGCGCGACGACGTCCTCGACGCGCTCGTGAGCGGCGCGGGGGTGATCCGGACCAAGCTCGGCGAGCGCCTCCAGCTGCGGCGGATGCCGGAGCTGCGCTTCGAGGCCGACCAGAGCATCACCCGCGGCGCGCGGGTCGAGGAAATCCTGTCCGAGCTCCGCGACAGCGGCGAGCTCGAGTAGGGCGCTCGCGCGCTTGGTGTCATGGGTCGAGGTCGAGGTCGGGGTCGCAGGCGCCAGTCGGGCGCGTTTGGGGTCTTGCTGGTCGACAAGCCCGCGGGGCCGACCTCGCACGATGTCGTGGGCTGGGTCCGCTGGGCCCTCGGCGAGCGGACGGTCGGCCACTGCGGGACCCTCGACCCGCCGGCGAGCGGCCTCCTGGTCATCTGCGTGGGCGAGGCGACCAAGCTCGTCGAGCACCTGACGGCCGTCGACAAGCGCTACCGGGCGCGCTTCGTGATCGGGCGGTCCACGACGACCGCCGACGCCGAGGGCGAGATCGTGGCCGAGGCGGCGGTCCCGCCCGATCTCGAGGCCCGCGCGCTCGAGGCCTTGCGCGGGCTGATCGGGCCGTTGGAGCTGAGGCCGCCGGCCTACTCGGCGGTCAAGATCCAGGGCCGGCGAGCGCACGAGCTGGCTCGCGCGGGCGAGGATCCGGCCCTGCCGCCGCGCTCGATGGCGGTCCACGAGCTGGTCGTCGAGGCTCACGGGCGCGACGGGGCGAGCCTCTGGATCGACGCAGAATTGACCGTGGCCAAGGGCAGCTATGTGCGCTCGCTCGCGGAGGAGCTCGGTCGGCGGCTCGGGCTTCCGGCCCACCTGGGTTCGCTGCGCCGGCTCGCCTGCGGTCCGCTCGGCGTCGATGACCCTCGCGTCGTTGGCGGCCTGAACGCCGTGCTGTTGGCCGCGAGCGAGGGTCGGCCGCCGAAATGGCGCGTCGAGCTGCCCGGCGAGCGGGATCCGGGCGACGGCGCGTCAGGCGAGCCGGACCACGATCCGCGCCGCCACGCCGCTGCCGAGCTCCGGGCCCGGATGAGCGATCCCTGGCAGCGCCTGGATTTCGAGGTCAGCGAGCTGCCAAGCGAGGGTGCTCACGAGCCGCTGATCACCCGCCTGATTCAGGGCCAGCGCCTCGGCGCCGATGAGCAGACCTGCGCGGTGCTCGGTCTCGCGCGACGCGAGGGGCCGTGCGCGCTCGTCGATCGCGCCGCTGGGCGAATGATCATCCTCCAGCGCGAGCCCAGTGAGCGGGGCCGACTGCGCCTGGCGCCCAGCCGGGTCCTGCGCTTCGAGCCTGAGCTGGCCACCAGCCATTGACAGCAGCCCCTACGATCTGGATGCTGCGCCCCTTCGAAACCACTCGAAAACGACCAGAGCCGGGGAGGGTCCCCGGAGAGAGAAACCAGCATGTCCCTTTCAGCGGATCGCAAGAGCGAGATCATCGGCAAGTTCAAGCGGCACGACAACGACACGGCCTCCCCCGAGGTCCAGATCGCCCTGTTGACCGAGCGGATCAACCACCTCACCGAGCACTTCCGCAGCCACTCGAAGGACCACCACGGTCGTCGTGGCTTGCTCAAGCTCGTCGGCCAGCGCCGACGCCTGCTCGACTACCTCCGCGCTCGCAGCCATGACCGTTACAAGGCTGTGATCGAGGAACTCAACATCCGCAAGTAGGTCCCGTCGGGCCGACCTCGCCCCGCTGCACTTGGATCGGCGACCCGGAGCCGGGTCGCTACGAGTGCACGCGGGGTCGAGCGCGCCGTCGCACCTGCTCGCCGTGGCCAGGTCGCATCCGTGCTGTGCTCGGACCAAAATTTCATCGCAGTGTTCGTCCGCGGCAGCAAGGCAAGAGTCCATGGAAATCATACGTGAAGTCGCAAAAATCGGAGATCGCGAGATCAGCATCGAGACGGGCAAGATCGCCAAGCAGGCCAACTCTGTGATCTTGACCCTCGGCGAGACCGTGGTCCTGGTCGCAGTGACGATGAGCCGGCAGCCCAAGGACTTGCCCTTCATGCCGCTGACGGTCGAGTTCCGAGAGGCCAACGCCGCGGCTGGCAAGATCCCGGGCGGCTACTTCAAGCGCGAGGGTCGACCGACCGAAAAAGAGATCCTGACCTGCCGCCTGACCGATCGACCGATCCGGCCGCTGTTTCCCAAGTCGTATCGCTACGACACCCAGGTCATCAGCAACGTGCTGAGCAACGACCTCCAAAACGAGCCCGACGTGCTCGCGATGACGGGCGCTTCGGCGGCGCTGTCGATCAGCCCCGCGCCCTGGGCTGGCCCCGTCGCCGGCATCCGGGTCGCGCGGGTCGACGGCACGCTGATCGCGTTCCCGACCTACGAAGAGACCCAAGAGTCCGACCTCAACCTGATCGTCTCGTGCAGCCGCGACGCGATCCTCATGGTCGAGGCCGGCGCCCGCCAGGTCAGCGAGTCCGACATGATCGACGCGCTGATGTTCGCCAAGGAGCAGTCGCTGCCCTTGGTCGAGGCTCAAGAGCGGCTCCGCGAGCGCGCGGGCAAGCCCAAGATGGAGTGGAAGGATCCCGAGGTCGACGAGAAATTCCGCGCGCTGGTCATGGACAAGGCCCGCGTCGACATGGAGGCCGCGCTGTCGATCGTCGGCAAGCACGATCGCCACGCGGCGATCTCGGCGGTCAAGACCAGCGTCACCGAGGCTCTCGGCGACGCCGCGGCCGAGCGCGGCGAGGAGGTCTCGGCCGCGATCAGCAAGCTCGAGAAGGACCTCGTGCGCGCGTCCACGATCAAGGGCCGCCGCGTCGACGGGCGCAAGACCACCGAGATCCGCCCGATCTACATCGAGGTTCACCCCTTCGAGCGCCCCCACGGCTCGGCGCTGTTCCAGCGCGGCGAGACCCAGGCCCTGGTCTCGACCACGCTCGGGACCGAGCGCGACGCCCAGCGCCTCGACACGATCCGCGGCGACGTCCACAACAGCTTCTTGCTGCACTACAACTTCCCGCCCTACTGCGTCGGTGAAGCCCGACCGATGCGCGGGACCTCGCGCCGCGAGATCGGCCACGGCGCCCTGGCTCACCGCGCGCTCGAGACCGTGCTGCCCGACGCCGAGACCTTCCCCTACACGATTCGGATCGTCTCCGACACGACCGAGTCCAACGGCTCGAGCTCGATGGCCGCGGTCTGTGGCGGCTGCCTGAGCATGATGGACGCGGGCGTGCCGATCTCCGCGCCCGTCGCCGGCATCGCGATGGGCCTGATCCAAGAAGGCGACGACATCGCGATCTTGTCGGACATCCTCGGCGACGAGGACCACCTCGGCGACATGGACTTCAAGTGCTGCGGCACCAAGGACGGCATCACCGCCCTCCAGATGGACATGAAGATCCACGGCCTGACCCGCGAGGTCCTCGAGCGCGCGCTCGAGCAAGCCCGCGTCGGCCGCCTCCACATCCTCGGCAAGATGCTCGAGCAGATCGCCGAGCCGCGCGCCGACATCAGCAAGTTCGCGCCGCGCGTCGAGAGCGTGTGGGTCAAGGTCGACAAGATCCGCTCGATCATCGGGCCCGGGGGCAAGGTCATCCGCGGGATCCAGGAGCAGACCGGCGTCGTCATCAACATCAACGACGACGGTCGGGTCACGCTGGCCTCGGCCGACATCGACGCGATCGAGCGGGCCAAGGCGATCATCGAGGGGCTGACCTTCGAGGCCGAGCCGGGCCAGTTCTACAACGGCGTGGTCAAGCGGGTCGTCGACTTCGGCGCCTTCGTCGAGATCATGCCCGGGACCGACGGGCTCGTGCACATCTCCGAGCTCGAGAATCGTCGGGTCGACAAGGTCACCGACGTGATCTCCGAGGGCGACGACGTCATCGTCAAGGTCGTCAACATCGACGATCAGGGCCGCATCCGGCTCAGCCGCAAGCAGGCCTTCGGCGCGGACCCCGACGAGGTCTTGAACCTCCGCGGCTGATGGACGCAGGGCAGGGCAGGGTCGGGGCGGCGCCGCCGCTGCAGCTGCGGCGCCTCGACGCGCGCGCGGTCCTGCCTCGTCGCATGACCGCGCTGGCCGCGGGGCTCGACCTCGCGGCTTGCTTGCCCGAGCGAGATCCGCTCGAGCTCGCCGTTGGAGCTCGGGCGCTGGTCCCGACCGGCTGGGCCCTCGCTATCGCCCCGGGCTTCGAGGCCCAGGTCCGGCCGCGATCGGGCCTCGCGTTGCGTCACGGGCTCACGGTGCTCAACGCGCCGGGCACGATCGACGCCGACTACCGCGGCGAGCTCCGGGTCCTGCTCGTCAACTTCGGGACGCAGGCGATCCGCATCGAGCACGGCACCCGCGTGGCTCAGCTGGTCGTCGCGCCCGTCGCCATGGTCGACGTGATCGAGGTCGAGGAGCTCCCGCCGAGCCCCGCGCGGGGCACCGGGGGCTTTGGCAGCACTGGATGAGGGACGGAGCTTGGGCTAGCGTCGACCGCGATGCCCGTGTCACGAGAGACGCTCCAACGTGCGATCGCTGCGGGCCTGGTCCTCGACGCGCTGCCCGACAGCTTCAACGCCCTCGGCCAGCGCTACAGCGGCAAGGTCCGCGAGAATTTCTCCGCCGACGGCCAGCGCTTGATCGTCGTCAGTGATCGGGTCAGCGCCTTCGACTGCGTGCTCGGGACCATCCCCTTCAAGGGCCAGGTCCTCAACCAGCTCGCCGCGTACTGGTTTGAGGTCACCGGCGAGCTGTTCCCCAATCACATGATCGGGGTCCCCGACGCCCAGGTCATGCGCGCGGTCGAGTGCGAGCCCTACAAGGTCGAGATGGTCGTGCGCGGCTACCTGACCGGGTCGAGCTCGACCAGCATCTGGCGCGCCTACGAGCGCGGCGAGCGGAGCTTTTGCGGTCACACCCTGAGCGAGGGCCTCGTCCGCCACCAGAAGCTCCCGGCCAACATCGTCACGCCGACGACCAAGGCCGCCAAGGGCGAACACGACGAGAACAAGAGCCGGGCCGAGCTCATCGAGCTCGGCGTCATCGACGGGCCGCTGTTCGACCAGCTCGAGCAGCAGTGCCTCGCGCTCTTCGCCGAGGGCCAGCGCCTCGCCGCGGAGCGCGGGCTGATCCTCGTTGACACCAAGTACGAGCTCGGCCGCCGGCCCGACGGGGAGATCGTGCTCATCGACGAGATCCACACCCCCGACAGCTCACGCTACTGGTACGCCGACGGCTACGATGCCGCGATGGCCGCAGGCGAGAGCCCGCGGGCGCTCGACAAGGAGTACGTGCGGACCTGGCTGGTGTCCCAGGGCTTCACTGGCGACGGCCAGCCGCCGACCCTGCCCGACGAGGTCCGGATCGAGGCCGCGCTGCGCTACATCGAGACCTACGAGCGTGTGACGGGTCGCGCGTTCGAGCCTGATTTGAACCCGCCGGTCGAACGCCTGACCTCAAAGCTGCTATAGGCTCGACGCGCATGTGCGGCGTCTTCGGCATCTTCAATCATCCTGAGGCCGCGAACCTCGCCTACCTCGGGCTGCACTCCTTGCAGCACCGGGGCCAGGAGTCCGCGGGCGTCGTCAGCAACGATCGGGGCACGCTCCACGCCGTGCGCCAGATGGGCCACGTCGCCGACGTGTTCAACGAGCACCGCCTCGCGCAGCTGACCGGGCGCCTCGCCGTCGGTCACGTCCGCTACACGACCGCCGGCGGATCGCTGCCCAAGAACATCCAGCCGCTGACCGTCGAGTACCGCCACGGCTCGGTTGCGATCGCCCACAACGGCAACCTCGTCAACGCCGAGGAGCTCCGCGACGAGCTCGAGCACGAGGGCTCGATCTTCCACACCAACGCCGACACCGAGGTCGTGCTCCAGCTGATGGCGCGGAGCAACGAGCGCGACTGGGTCGACAATCTGTTCGCGGCGCTCGGGCGCCTGCGCGGGGCGTTCAGCATCGTCATGACCTCGGGCGAGCGCCTCGTCGCGGCCCGCGACCCCCACGGCTTTCGGCCGCTGATCCTCGGCCGGATCAAGGGCGAGTACCCGCACCCCCACTACGGCAAGAACGCGTGGGTCGTGGCCTCGGAGACCTGCGCCTTCGATCTCATCAACGCCGAGCGGGTCCGCGACATCGAGCCCGGGGAGATCCTGGTCATCGACGGCGAGGGCCTGCGCAGCAGCCGGCTCAAGCCCGAGCCCAAGCGCTTTTGCGTGTTCGAGCACGTCTACTTCGCTCGGCCCGACAGCGTGCTCGACGAGGTCGCGGTCTACGACGCTCGGGTCGAGATGGGTCGGGCGCTCGCGCGCGAGCAGGGGACCGAGGCCGACGTGGTCATCCCGGTGCCCGACTCCGGTGTCGTCGCCGCCTTGGGCTACGCCAAGGAGGCCGGCCTGCCCTTCGAGATGGGCCTGATCCGCAACCATTATGTTGGACGGACCTTCATCGAGCCCAAGGACTCGATCCGCCACTTCGGCGTCCGGCTCAAGCTCAACGCCGTGCCGCAGCTGCTCCGAGGCAAGCGGGTCGTGGTCGTCGACGACTCGATCGTGCGCGGCACGACCTCGCGCAAGATCGTCAAGATGATCCGCCAAGCTGGGGCCGCCGAGGTCCACGTGCGCATCTCCTCGCCGCCGGTCTCGAACCCCTGCCACTACGGCATCGACACCCCGACCCGCGCCGAGCTGATCGCGTCGAGCTACAGCGTCGAGGAGACCGCGCGCTTCATCGAGGCCGACAGCCTCGGGTACCTCAGCCCCGCGGGCTTGCTCAGCGCGGTCGGCGAGAGCGGCGACGACAACTACTGTTCGGCGTGCTTCACCGGCCGCTACCCCGTGCCGCTGCGCGCGACCAGCCGGCGGCAGCTGCGGCTGATCGAGGTCTGATCGCGGCTCGTTGCGCGGCCGGGTCAGACCGGCTAGCTTGCGACCGCCATGACCGCCACGACCGACTCGACCCTCCCCGAGCACGCCAAGGTGACGGATCTCGTAGCTCGCCTCGATGACCGGATCGGCGAGCTGCGGAGGCATCTTTGACTACCACAGCAAGATAGAGAAGCTCGAGGAGTACGAAGAGGCGACCGGCGATCCCAGCTTCTGGGACGACAACGACCGGGCCCAGAAGCTCCTGCGCGAGCAGGCCACGATCAAGAAGATCGTCGACGAGATCGACCACGCGCAGCAGGTGCTGGACGACGGCCGTGAGCTCTACGAGCTCGCGCGCGAGGAGTCCGACCCCGACAGCATCCGCGAGGCGTGGCAGAGCCTCCAGCAGGCCGACGCGATGCTCGCCAAGCTCGAGTTCCGTCGGATGCTCGGCGGCCCTCACGACGCGGACAGCGCGCTGCTCTCCGTCAACGCGGGGGCCGGCGGCGTCGACAGCCAGGACTGGGCCGAGATGCTCCTGCGCATGTACCAGCGCTGGGGCGAGCGTCACGGGTTCACCGTCAAGGTCCTCGACATCCAAGAGGGGGACCAGGCTGGGATCCGCGGGGCCGACCTGTCGATCGAGGGTGACTACGCCTACGGCTGGCTGCGGTCCGAGATCGGCGTTCACCGCCTCGTGCGCATCTCGCCCTTCGACTCCCAGGCCCGGCGCCAGACCAGCTTCGCCAGCGTCATGATCCTGCCCGATCTCGGCGAGGACGCGGACTTCGACATCGAGGTCACGCCCGCCGACATCCGCGTCGACAAGTACCGGGCCTCGGGCGCTGGCGGCCAGCACGTCAACAAGACCGAGTCGGCCGTGCGCCTGACTCACCTCGAGACCGGCATCGTCGTCGCCTGTCAGCTCGAGCGCTCGCAGCACAAGAACATGGCCACAGCCATGCGCATGCTCAAGGCCAGGCTGTGGGAGGTCGAGCAGCAAAAGCGGCAGCAGGAGATGCAGGCGCTCGAGGGCGACAAGAAGAGCATCGAGTGGGGCAGCCAGATCCGATCCTACGTGATCCACCCCTACCAGCAGGTCAACGACCACCGCACGGAGCTCAAGCAGTCCAACGTCAGCGCGGTCCTCGACGGCGACCTCGACGCGTTCATGGAGGCGTTCTTGCTCATGGAGGGCAAGCCGACCAAGCGCTGATGCTCTGGGTCGTGGTGGGTTTTTCAGCAGCTTGCTAGGGTTCTCCAACCGACTGTCTGTTCACCATGGCCTCGGCACCTTGGACCCACGCGCTCGAGTGGCGCATCGCCTGGCGACACCTGCGTGTCGGCGAGCGTCACCCGCGGTGGGTCGACGCGCTGACCGGCGTCAGCTTGTTTCTCCTGTTGTCCGGTCTGGGCTTCGTGCTCTGGGCCGTCCACCTCGGCCCGGCGCCCGAGCCCGGTGAGCAGCTGTTCTCGGCCGCGGTTGCGACGGCGCAGCAGCGCCTGTTTGGCCTGTTCGGCGGGCTGAACCTCGCGATCGGCGTGATGCTCCTGGTCCTCGCCGCGCTCGCCCGCTTCTTCAACCTCCTGGCCACGATCATCACGATGTCCGTGCTGCTCGGCTGCATGGCGCTGGTCGTGGTCTTGTCGTTGATGAGCGGGCTCGAGGCTGATCTACGCGACAAGATCCTCAACCAAAAAGCTCACCTGCGCGTCTCGGCCAGCGACGGCAACCGCTTCACCGACTACGGGGCCCTGGTCGAGGTGCTCGACACGATCCCCGAGGTCGCGGGCGCGAGCCCCTACCTCGAGGCCGAGATCATGGTTCGCAGCGGGATCAACCGCCAGGGCGCGGTCCTGCTCGGGGTCGAGCCCGAGCTGCTGCTGAGGGTCTCGAACATCGCCGAGATCATGCGCGAGGGCAGCTTCGACTCGCTGACGGACCCGTCGAGCATCCCCGATCCCGATCCCTTCGCCACGAGCGACGCCGAGACCCCCTGGCGGCTTCGCCACCTCGAGAAAGACAAGAACAAGGCCGCGAGCAAGTCGGGCAAGCCCGCCTCTTCGGGCATCGGAGCCAAGCGGATCCCCCCGCTGCCGAAGCTCGACGACGACGACGCCGGCGACGACGACGACGACGATGATGACGACGACGCCGACGACGAGCCGAAGCCGCGCATCGGCGCGGGTTCGGGGTCGAGCGCCGGTCTCAGCGGCAGGATCCCGCCGCCGCCCGCCGAGCTGTTCGGCCAGCCCGGCGGCAAGCCCGGCCCCTTCGGCCCGAGCGGCTTGCCGCGCGGCCAGGGCCGCGACGGTGACGCTGACGGCTGGGAGGATCCGGTCGACGTCCTCGGCCTCGACTCGGACGAGGCGCCGCCCGCCCCGGAGCCGGCAGCGCCGGTCGCGGACACGGCCCCGCCGAAGCGCGATGGCTGGGGTGGTGACGATGGCTGGGAAGATCCGGTCGAGGTCCTCGAACTCCCGGACGGCGCGGACGGAGCTGAAGGCGCGGACGGAGCTGAAGGCGCGCCCGCAGAGGAAGGGGCAGGGGAGGGCTCGCCCGAAGGAGCGGACCCGCCCGAGCTCGAGGCCGAAAGCGACGAGCTCCGCGCGGAGGGGGTCGTCGATCCAATCTTGATCGGTCGGGAGCTCGCCAACGAGCTCGCGGTCGGGGTCGGGGCTCGCGTCCAGCTGATCACCCCGGTCGGGCGGCTGACACCCGCTGGCCGGGTCCCAGGCATCCTCGCCGCCAAGGTCGGCGGCGTGTTCCACTCGGGCATGTACGAGTACGACCGCAAGAACGTCTACGCGCCGCTGTCGGTCACGCAGGCTTTTTTGCGCACGGGGGATCGGGTCTCGGGCATCGAGGTCAAGCTCCACGACATCAGCCGCGTCGACGCGGGCAAGGCCGCGGTCGAGGCCCAGCTGCGCGCGGCCGGGCGGTCCGCGCCGCTGCTGCGCCGGACCATCGCCCGGCTCGTCAACGCGATCTCCGACGAGGCCCTGCGCGAGCAGGTCGCGGCCCGCCACGGCGTCGACGCAGGCGAGTCGGAGCTCATCGTCGAGAGCTGGAAGGAGCTCAACCGCAACCTGTTCTCGGCCATGTTCCTCGAGAAGATCGCGATGTTCGTCGCGCTGCTGTTCGTGGTCCTGGTCGCCAGCTTCGGCATCCTGGCCTCGAACCTCATGAGCGTGATCGAAAAGAGTAAAGAGATCGCAATCCTCAAGGCCATGGGCAGCCCGGATCAGCTGATCCAGCGCGTGTTCGTGGCCGAGGGTCTGTGCCTCGGATTACTCGGGGCCATGGGGGGGATCAGCGTCGGCCTGGGGCTGTGCTGGGCCCTCGATCGCTTCGGCTTCCCCTTTAACGAGAACGTCTACTACATCGAGCGGCTGCCGGTCGTGGTCAACCCCTTCGAAGTCGCGGTCGTCGGCGTTGCCGCGCTGGTGATCGTGTTCCTGTCGAGCCTCTATCCCGCTCGTGTGGCTTCGCGCATGCGCCCCGTCGATGGCCTCCGCCAGCAGGAAAAATAGGGTGTAAGACTCCCCCCGGCACATCTTTGTCGTCTCCTGACTCGGGCCTGCGGCCCCGACACCTTCGCTTCGCTCGGCCCCTCAGGTCGGCGTGGCCCGCGGACGGCCAGCCAAATGATCTCGCCGCACTTGCCTGGCCCTCGGCGTTGACACCCCTGGGCCCCGGTTCTACGGTTGGCCCCGTTTCGCGCCCCGAGATGCTTCCGTCCGCCCAAGACGCACCCGTGCTCGTGCAAGTGCGCGAGATGTACAAGAGCTTCCAGCACGGTTCGCGCAAGCTCGAGGTGTTGCGTGGCGTCAACCTGACCGTGCGCTCGGGCGAGATGGTCACGATCATCGGCGCGTCGGGTGCCGGCAAGTCCACGCTCCTGCACTGCCTCGGGACCCTCGACCTCCCGACCTCCGGCGAGATCCTGTTCTCGCCCGTCGGTGGCGGGACCCCGACCGACATCACCCGCCTGCCGCCGCCCGACCTGGCCGAGTTCCGCAACCGCACGATCGGCTTCGTGTTTCAGTTCCACCACCTGCTGCCCGAGTTCTCCGCGCTCGAGAACGCGATGATGCCCGCACTGATCGCCCGGACCCCGACCCGGCAGGCCCGCGAGCAAGCCGAGGAGATGCTCGACGCCGTCGGCATGAGCGACCGCCTCGCCCACCGCCCCGGTGAGCTGTCGGGCGGCGAGCAGCAGCGCGTCGCGATCGCTCGGGCCCTGGCCATGCGGCCGCGCCTGCTCCTGGCCGACGAGCCGACCGGCAACCTCGACACCCGGACCAGCGCCGAGGTCCACGAGCTCTTGTTTCGCCTCAACCTCGAGCACGATCTGAGCATGCTGATCGTGACCCACAACATGGAGCTCGCGCAGCAGATGCCGCGCGTGGTCCGAATGGCCGATGGCCGCATCCTCGAGGGCGACGGCCAGGACGTCGACCCCTCCAACGAACCAGAGTCGCCGCTGGCGTCCGAGTGAGCCCGTGACCGATCGGCCACAACAGCGCACCTGGGGCGACCAGACCGGCGCCGACGCGAGCGCGAGGCGCGAGGGCGGGGCCAGCTGGCTGCTCGCGCTGCTGGCCGTGGTCATGATCCTGGTCCCGCGGGTCGCGGCGGCCAACAACCCCGGGTTCGGGCGCGCGCCTTCGATCATCGACCCGAGCTTTCGGCCCGCGCTGCTCGAGTTCGCCGAGGTCGAGGACGAGGCCTGGAGCCAGCCGATCTCGGACATCCATTTCCGCGGCAACCGCCGGGTCGAGTCCGAGGCGATGCTGCTCGAGCTCGACAGCAACGTCGGCGAGCTGGTCACGCCCGACAAGCTCGCCCGCGATCTCAAGGCCCTGTGGGCCCTCGGTTACTTCGAAGACGTCTACGTCGAGGGCGAGCTGACGCCGGCCGGCGTCGTGCTGACCTACGTCGTCAAGGAGCGCCCGACGATCCGCAAGCTGATCATCGAGGGCCACTCCAAGGTCAAGCTCGACGACATCAACGAGATCCTCGACATCGAGACCAACTCGGTCCTCGAGCTCGGCGCGGTCAAGGCCAACGTCGAGAAGATCAAGGCCCTGTACACCGAAAACGGGTTCTTCCTGGCCGAGGTCGAGTACGCGGTCCGGCCCGTCGACGGTCAGCCCGGCAAGGTCGACGTGGTCTTCGTGGTCAACGAGGCCGAAGAGGTCATCGTCCGCAGCATCACCTTCGTCGGCAACCAGGCGCTGACCGACGACCAGCTGCGCAAGGTCATGATCACGCGGACCGGCGGCTACCTCACCATCGTGAGCAAGAAGTCCGGCGGCGTGTTCAACCGCGAGGCCTTCGTCGCCGACTACGCCAACCTCCGCGCCTACTACGCCGACGTCGGCTACTTCGACGCCGACTTCGAGGACGTCGAGCTGGCGCTGAGCCCGGACCGCCGCTTCGTCCACGTCACCCTCGCGGTCGACGAGGGCCCCCAGTACCGGATCGGCGCGATCTCCGGGCGCGAGCAGACCCGGGCCGGCGAGGACGCCCTGTTCCCGCCCTCGATCCTGGCCGAGTCGATCGACCCGCTGCTGCGCGCGGGCGACGTGGCCTCGGCTGGCAAGCTCCAGCTGATCCAGCAGGACATCGAGCGGCGCTACAAGAACAAGGGCTACGCCTACGTCAACGTCCTGCCCAACTACCAGCAGGACCGCGAGAAGCTGCTGCTCTACGTCGACTACCAGATCGACAAGGGCCCGCTGGTCTACGTCGAGCGCGTCAATATTTTCGGCAACGATCGGACCGCCGACAAGGTCATCCGCCGCGAGATCGTCCTGCGCGAGGGCGACCTCTACGCCGAGAGCGCCAAAGAGGCCACGCAGCTGCGGGTCCTGCGTCTTGGCTACTTCGAGGACGTCCAGATCTCGACCTCGCGCGGGACCGCCGACGATCGGATCGTCGTCAACGTCGAGGTCGTCGAGAAGCTGACCGGGACCTTCCAGATCGGCGCGGGCTTCTCGACGATCGAGAATTTCGTCCTCCAGGCCCAGATCCAGTACGACAACTTCCTCGGCCGCGGGACCACGGTGACCCTGGTCGCGCAGCTGTCGAGCCTGCGCCGGCTGTTCAACTTCAGCTACTCGACGCGCTACTTCCTCGACAGCAATTGGTGGTTCATCATCAACGTGTTCAACACGTCGAACGTGTACCCCACATTCACCCGCGGGAGCACGGGCTTCGCGGTCTCGTGGGGCTACCCGATCCCCAAGGTCCGGGGCCTGACCGCCTTCGTCGGCTACAACCTCGAGTACGTCCAGGTCGGGTTCGGGGCCGTCGGTGCCGTCGGTGGCATCTTCGCGCCCGGGGCGACGACCGCGCTGCCCGAGCAGTCGCTGATCAACAACCTGTTCGCCAACGGCCTGACCTCTGCGGTCACGGCCCGGCTGGTCTACGACACCCGCGACAACGTGCTGTTTCCGACCGCGGGCATGTTCCACCAGCTCAAGGGCGAGTTCGCCAGCCGCTACTTCGGCTCGGACAACGAGTACAATCGCTATACCTTCGACGCGCGCTTCTACGTGCCCGTCATCAAGTCCGAGCGCAGCTTCCGGGCCTGGGTCGTGTTCCGGTCAAATCTCCAGATCGGCTACATCCACAGCCCCACGCGCGGCGGCGTGCCCGTGTTCGAGCGCTACTTCCCGGGCGGCATCTACGGTCACGGATCGCTGCGGGGCTACCAGCTGCGCTCGCTCGGACCGCGGATCTTGGTCCAGAGCTCGCCCAACCCCTCGGCGGCGCTCTATCCCTTCGAGGTCGGCGGCAACCTGCTCACGGCGCTCAACCTCGAGCTCGAGTTCATGGTCGTGCCGCCCGCCAACATCAAGGCCGTCGTGTTCGCCGACATCGGCAACGCGTTCAACACGGAGTCGCAGTACTGCCAGGAGCCCAACCCCGAGGAGCTGCCCAAGGCCGATCCGTGCACGAGCTTCGCGTTCCAGAGCCTGCGCTACAGCATGGGCTTTGGCTTCCGCTGGCAGTCGCCGATCGGGCCGCTGCGCTTCGAGTGGGGCTTCCCGCTCGACCGCCTCGGTGGCACGTCGTTGCTCGCCCAGGAAGACCCGGTCGTGTTCGAGTTCAACGTCGGCACCGGCTTCTGACCGCGGCCGCCGCTGCTCAACAGGCATGTAGAGCTAGCGTTGGCTCACAGTCTCCCAGGGGCGGAGCCCCGAGTCTTGGAGACGATAAAGACAGTCTTGGAGACGATAAAGACAGTCTCCCCCGGACCTGGGGGCCGAGCGGAGCGAGGTTGTCGGGGCGGAGCCCCGAGTCTTGGAGACGATAAAGACAGTCTTCGTAGAACGAAAGCGCAGGACCGCTGGGGAGTTTGCACCGGGCGGGCGTGAATCGGGCCGCCGCGGCGCCCGTCCCATGCCCCGTCGGGTTGCCCGACACCACCACGCCAGGTATGTCCGCCACAATCATGCGCTCGCCCATCCGATCCTCGCCGCGCCGCAGGCCTCGCACAGGCCTGCTCGCCAGCGCGCTTTTCGCCGGTCAGCTCGCGGTCTTCGGGGCGACCATGACGCTCGCCCCGGCCCCGGCCGAGGCCGCCGTGCCCGAGACCAAGAAGCTCGCGCTCGTCGACCTCCAGCGCGTGCTGATGGAGACCACCCAGGGCAAGTCGGCCAAGAAGAACCTCGAGAAGGCCGTCGCCAAGAGCAGCGCCAAGCTCGAGCGCAAGGCCGCCGACCTCCAGAAGCAGTACGAAGATCTCCAGGCCAAAGCGGCGATGTTGTCCGAGTCCGAGCTGATGCGTCGTCAGCAGGAGCTGATGGTCGCCGAGCAGGAGCTGCAAGAGCTCTACGCCGCAGCCCAAGAGGACCTCGCCAAGAAGGAGGGGCTGCTGATGGAGAAGATCTACAAGAACGCCTCGGCGATCGTGAAGACCATGGCCAAGAACGAAGGCATCCACGTGGTCCTGGTCCGCTCGGAGTTGACCGTGCTCTATGCCAACCCTCAGCTCGACATCACCAACAAGGTGATCGTCGCCTACGACAAGAAATTCAAATGACTCAGCCCACGAAGCTTCACCCCACGCGCGGCCGCAGCGAGCATGGTCTCGTTCGGCGCGTATCTCGCGTCGCGTTGCTGTCCGCGTCCTTGTTTGGTGCCAGCTTGGCGGTCAACGCCGCCGTACCGGTCGCCGCCGCCGCGGTCCCGGAGATCGGCAAGGTCGCCGTCGTCGACATGCAGCGGATCCTCAACGAGACCGCCGCTGGCAAGAAGGCGCGCAAGGATCTCGAGACCAGCTCGCTGGCCAAGCAAAAGAAGCTCGACAAGCGGCGCCAGAAGCTCGAGGCCGATCAGGCCAAGCTCGGCAACCTCTCTGGCGACGCGCAGCAGCAGGCCCAGGAGAAGCTCCAGCGCGACTACATGGAGCTCCAGAGCATGTACATGACCCTCCAGCAGGAGCTCGGCGAGCAGGAGGCGCGCACGCTCGAGAAGATGTACGCCAACTGCCAGAAGCTGGCCAAGGACCTGGCCAAGGACTTCGGGCTCGACCTCGTGCTCATCCGCGATCAGTCCACGGTCTTGTACGTGGCCAGCGGCGTCGACGTCACCGACGAGGTCATCAAGCGCTACAACAAGAAGTACAAGTAGCGCCCAGGGGTTCAAAACCTGCGTGAGAGCCGACGGTGGGCTGCCGTCGGCTTTTTCGTTATGCTCGGCCGCTGCGTAGCGCCAATGGCCCTCGACATCATCCAGATCCAGGAGATGCTTCCGCATCGCTACCCCTTCTTGTTCATCGATCGGGTGCTCGCCTGGGAACCAGAAAAGACGATCCACGCCCGGAGGCTGGTGTCGTTCAGCGATCCAATCCTGCAGGGCCACTTTCCCGGCATGCCGATCGTGCCGGGCGTCGTCCAGGTCGAGATGATGGCTCAGGCCGCGGCGCTGCTGGCTCAGCTCTCGGGCGCCTTCGACCCGGCGACGCAGCTGTGCCTGTTCATGGGCGTCCAGGAGGCCAAGTTTCGGGCCCCGGTCGTGCCCGGCGACGTCCTCGACATCAACGTCGAGGTCCACCGCCTCGGGCGCATCGGCAAGTTCTCGGGCGTGGTCGAAGTCGAGGGCGCGGTGCGCAGCAGCGCAAAATTCACCGCGATCATCCAGCCGCGACCGGACGTGGAGCAGGGGGAGTGATGCGCCGAACCATCGTGACCTGCTCGATCTGTGTGATGGCGAGTTTCGTGGCCGGGTGTGGTGGTCATGCGCGCAGCCTGGTTCAGTCGAGCGGAGATCTCGGCAAATCGGTCCGCAAGGGCGACCGCGACAAGATCGACGAAGGCGTGCTGCCCGCGACCCGTTCGCGGATCGACTACGAGACCTTGCTCGCCGACACCTCCACCTGGGCGGAGCGTCTCGCGCGGCCGACCGGCGCGCGGCCCGAGGCCCTGATCTACCTCGGCAACGACGAGGTTGTGGAGGCGGTGTGGACCGACAAGGGGTGGCGATTCGCGAGCGATCCCACCGCTTATTTTGGTCAGTCCACGCCGCGCGAGGCGCTGCGAAGCCTGGTGCGCGCAAGCCGCGAGGGCCGCTGGGATGTGATGCTCAACCTGGCACCGAGGCGCTATCGCATGGGCCTGTCCGAGGACGATCTGTCGCTCGCGTGGACCGAGGGGCCCCAGGCCCAAGCGCTCCAAGATGCCCGAGATCGCCTCGCACAACGGCTTGCGGGTACGATTCGGGCCGACGCACACCAGGCGATCTTGGATCTCGGCGACGGCGAGTTCGCTCGTCTCGAGCGCGAGAAGGATCGCTGGGTCGTCGTAGATTTCTGAACGATCTCGTGGCGATCCGGGGTCGAGCGGGACCTAGGCGACACCCTCCCAGGTGTCACCTTTGGGGTGTCGGTGTGGGTGGACGTGCTCGATCTGAGCACCGGTTGCCGTAGCCACATGCTGCATTAGCCTTAATTCAGGTTCCGATGGTGCATCGTTCGATGAGCCGACCCAGCCACAAGACCCGCCAGGTTGCGACATTGGTGTCCCGATTTGCCGCAGTGGGACAAGAGTCGCATGAGCCAGGAATTTTCAACGGTCGGCCAAGTAGGCGAGAATTGACGCTCTACAGGCCACAGGGGCGCGAATGCGCCCTTGGTTTGCGAGTTGCAGAAGTTCGGAACACCCCAGGCTGCGGCCAGCCAGATGAGGAAGCCACCATGGCACACTCCGTGAGCATCAACCGCCCCCGCAAACGCCAACCGCGTCGCCATCAGGAGCAAGAGCGCCCCGTGCTCCAGCTCCCGCTCGAGGCCCCACAATGGCGCGATCCCCCCACTCGTGAACAGTCTGAGCCCCGGACGGACCGTGGCGTCGCGGTCGTCGACTTCTTCATCTGAGAGGCACATAGGTGATCGGTGGCGAGCTCCTGCTCGCGGATAGTTGTCAAAGGGACGGCCGTTTGGTCGTCCCTTTTGCGTTGGTTCGCGCGTTGCCGGGCCCGCCGATGATAGCGTTCCCGTGTGGCGCGACTCGACGAGCACCCACCTTCGACCGTGGCCGTCGCGGACGGACCCGAGCTCGCCCATCAGGGCTACCGTCTGCTGATCCTGTCCGGGGAGCTGCGCGGGCGAGAGGTCGAGATCGTCAAGGGCGAGATCACCCTCGGTCGGTCGCGCCAGTGCGAGGTCGTGCTGCCGGACGACTCGGTCAGCCGCGTCCACGCCGAGATCCGGCGCGAGCAAGATCGCTATCGTCTGCTCGATCGCGGCTCGACGGCGGGCACCTTCCTCGGCGGCTCACGGATCAGCGACGCCTTCCTCCGACCCGGTGACGAGCTGCGCCTCGGGCAAGTCGAGCTGCGCTTCGTGACCCGCGATCGCCAACCCGAGCTGCTCCCGAGCGAGGCCGAGCGCTTCGGGCCCGTGCTCGGCCGCAGCCTGGCCATGCGCCGGGTGTTCGCGGTCCTCGAGCGGATCGCCGACAAGGACGTGACCGTGCTGATCCGAGGCGAGACCGGGACCGGCAAGGATCTGGTCGCGCGGGCGATCCATGAGGGCTCGGCCCGGCGCGAGCAGCCCTTCGTCATCGTCGACTGTGGTGCGCTCGCTGCGGATCAGATCGAGGCCGAGCTCTTCGGTGTTGGCGGCGACCCGCGTCGTGGCGCGTTCGAGCTCGCCGCGGGCGGGACGCTGCTCCTCGACGAGGTCGGCGAGCTGCCCGCGGACCTCCAGCCGAAGCTGCTGCGCGTGCTCGAGAGCGGCCGCTTTCGTCGCGTCGGCGGCAGCGATGAGATCGAGGTCGACGTCCGCGCGCTCGCGGCCACCAACCGCGATCTCCGAGCCGGGATCGACGACGGAGCGTTTCGTGAGGATCTGTACTTCCGGCTCGCGGTCGTGACCTGCGAGCTCCCGCCGCTGCACGAGCGCCGCGACGACATCCCGATGCTGATCGAGTCCTTCTCTCGCCGGCTGCCGCCGGGCATGTGGCGACCACCGGGACCCGAGGCGATGGCGCGGCTGCTCGGCTACGACTGGCCGGGCAACGTCCGTGAGCTCCGCAACGTGGTCGAGCGCAGCGCCTACCTCTCGCCCGACGGGGTCATCGATCTGATGGCCTCGGACCGCCGCAACGGGAGCGAGCCGCGCGCGGTGTCCTTCGATCCGACCTTGACCTTCCGCGAGCAAAAAGAGCGCGCGGTCGAGCGCTTCGAAGAGGCCTACCTGCACTGGTTGCTCGAGCGCGCAGGCGGCAACATCTCACGGGGTGCGCGGGAGGCCGACATGGATCGCAAGTACCTGCACAAGCTCCTGCGTCGCTACGGCATCGACGCCAAGCAGTACGCCAACAAGTGAGCAGGCCGCTTCATCTTCGGGCGCGACCGAGCCCGCGAGCACGACCAGGGGGACGCCATGAACCTCGATGATCTGCTCGCGGCCTTGACCTGGCGTGACCTCGTCGACTTCGTGCTGCTGTTCACGATCGCGTACGCGGCCCTGCGCCTGCTCAAGGGCACGCGCGCGCTGCCGGCTCTGGTCCTCGTCGCGCTGCTGGCCGCGGCCGGCTTCGTCGCCCGCGAGCTCGACATCGTCGGCGTCGGCGTGCTGCTGCGCTACGTGCTCGAGTACATCATCATCATCTTGATCGTCGTGTTTCATCAGGAGCTGCGCCGCCTCCTGGTCCGCGTGGGGCAGCGCCTGATGCCCCAGTCCCGGCGCGAGGCGGCGGAGAGCGCCGTCGAGACCCTGGTCGCGTCGTGCGAGCGCCTGGTCAAGGGCCGGGTGGGCGCGCTGCTGATCCTCGAGGGCGAGCTCGACGTGCTCGAGATCTGCACCGACGTCGGCAAGCCGATCGACGCGCCGCTGCGGGCCGAGACCCTCGTCGCGCTCACGGTCCCGCACTCCCTCAACACCGCCCACGACGGCGCAATTTTGATCCGCGACTTCCGCATCGCGCGAGCCGGGGTCGTGTGTCCGCTGTCGACCCGCGTGCTCGATCCACGGTTCGGGACGCGTCACCGCGGCGCGATTGGAGTCAGCGAAGACAGCGACGCGCTGGTCATCGTGCTGTCCGAAGAGCGCGGCGAGATGCGGGTCGTGCTGGGCGGGGTCATCAGCGAGTCGCTCGACTCGGGCGAGCTCGAGGAGCGGATCTACGCGTGGATCGACCGGCCGCCGCCGAGCGCTGGTGAGCGGGGCCCGGGCAGCTCGGCGAGCCGGGCGGACATGGGGGTCGAGCTCGTGGACGCCGAGGGCAGCGGCGCGCGGGCCCAGGCAAAGTCGGGCGCGTCGGCGAGCCCGGGGGGTCTGGGTTGATGGCCGAAGACGCGAGCAAGAGCGGGATGGAGCGCGCGCTGGCGTTCGTGATCGCCGCGTTCACCGAGAACTGGGGCACCAAGATCGTGGCCTTCTTGCTCGCGCTGATCGTCTTCATCGTGACCCGGGACGAGGTCACGCGAGACTTCACGATCCCGCTGCGGGTCATCGAGGATCCCGACCGCGTGCTGCTGACGACCCCGCCGGACAGCGTCGAGCTGCGCCTGCGCGGACCCTGGGCCAACGTCAATCGGATCGCCGCGGTCGAGCTCGGGGCCGCGAGCCTCGATCTGCGCGAGGTCCGGCCCGGGCCGATGGAGCTCGACCCCGCCGCGATCGTCATGCCGCCCGGCGTGGTCCTCGACCATCTCGAGTACGAGCCCGTCGATCTTCGCTTCGAGGCCATGGCCGAGCGAACGCTGACCATCACGCCGGTCGTGGTCGGCGAGGTCGACCCCGATCATCAGCTCGCGGGGACGCGGGTCGAGCCCGGGAGCTGGACGGTGCGCGCGCCGAGCTCCGAGCTCGACGGGCTCGAGCAGCTCCGGACCGAGGCGATCGACATCGGCGGGGCGACCGGCGACGTCGACGTCCGGGTCGAGCTCGAGCCGCCGCCGGCGGAGCTGACCTTCCTCGGGGTCCCGAGCGACGCGATGCCGACGGTCCGCGTCGTCGCCGAGGTCGAGGCGCGGACCGGTGAGATCGAGCTCGCCGTCGCGACCGGAGAGGCCTTGCGCGCCGCGCTCCCCGAGCTCGGGGATGACCGCTTGCCGAAGATCGAACGTGTCAGTGTCCGCGGACCGCGCACGGTCCTGCGCTCGATCGAGGGCCTCGACCAAGCCCTGCTCCCGACGGTCGAGGTCGAAGAGATCAGCGGCGCCGGGGCACCGATCCCGGTGACGCTGCGCTTCGAATGGTCACCGGAGGTGGCGGCAGAGTCGGCCGCGCAGCTCTCGATCGTCCCACCCCTGATCCGCTTGCGCCTGTCTCCCCAAGGCCTCGAGGACGACTGAGCGCTCGATTTTGCGACCTGTGCGCGACGGCTGCGAGGGGATTTACTAAGGTGCGGGCGCCCATGGCGGGATCAACTCAACGCAAGCTCTTCGGCACTGACGGCATTCGCGGCCGCGCGAACGTCCACCCGATGACCCCGGACGTGGCGATGCGCCTCGGCATGGCCGTGGCGGCGCACTTCGGGCGTGAGGGCAAGGTCGTCGTCGGCAAGGACACCCGGCGCAGCGGCTACATGCTCGAGATGGCCCTGGCCTCGGGCCTGTGCGCCCTCGGAGTCGACGTCATGCTGACTGGGCCGCTGCCGACGCCCGCGGTCGCGTACCTCGCCAAGTCGATGCGCGCGGACGCGGGGGTGGTGATCTCGGCCAGTCACAACCCCTTCGAGGACAACGGGTTCAAGCTGTTCGCCAACGACGGCTTCAAGCTGCCCGACGAGGTCGAGAGCCACATCGAGGCGCTGATGGAGCGCGGCGCCGTCGACGATCGCCTGGTCCACGGCGAGAGCATCGGCAAGGCGTTTCGGCTCGAGGACGCGGGCGGGCGCTACATCACCCACGTCAAGCACGTGCTCCCGCAAGAGCAAGAGCTCGACGGGCTGCGCATCGTGGTCGACTGCGCGAATGGAGCGGCCTACAAGATCGCGCCGAAGATCCTCGAGGAGCTCGGGGCCGACGTCGTGCGCGCGGGCGTCGAGCCCGACGGGACCAACATCAACGCGGGCGTCGGCGCGATGCACCCCGAGCACGTCTCGCACGCCGTCCGCGAGTACCGGGCCGACCTCGGGCTCGCCCTCGACGGCGACGCCGATCGCGTCGTGGTCTGCGATCATCGCGGGCAGATCATCGATGGCGACGTGCTCTTGGCGATCATCGGCCGAGATCTGGCCGCGCGCGGCGAGCTGAGTGGGGGCGCGGTGGTCGCGACGGTGATGTCGAACATCGGGCTCGAGCGCAGCCTCCGTGAGGTCGGCGTCGACCTGGTCCGCACGCCAGTCGGCGATCGCTACGTCGTCGAGGCGATGCGCGAGCGCGGCTCCAACCTCGGTGGCGAGCAGTCCGGGCACCTGATCTGCCTCGACCACTCGACGACCGGCGATGGCCTGGTCTCGGCGCTGAAGGTGCTCGCGGTCATGGTCCGCGAGCAAAAAACTCTCGCCGAGCTCGCCGCCGTCATGACCCGCTACCCGCAGGTCTCGCGCAGCTATCCGGTCACCCGAAAGATCCCGCTCGCGGAGCTCGATCGGGCGCGGGCGGCGATCGCCGCGGTCGAGACGCGCCTCGGCGACGAGGGCCGCGTGGTCGTGCGCTACTCGGGCACGGAGTCGAAGCTGCGGGTGATGGTCGAGGGCACCGATGAGCGGACCCTGACGGAGGCAGTCGAAGAGATCGCCGAGGTCGCGATCGCGGAAATTGCCGACCGCTCGTCGGCGCGGACATAGACTGGGATCGTGCGGACGCCAGCATCAGCGCAGCTGTGGACCGCGGAGCTCGCGGCGGCGGCCGACCGCCACACGATGGACGTGCTCGGCATGCCTTCGCCCGTGCTGATGGAGCGCGCGGCGCTGTCCGTGAGCGCGCAGGTCGAGCGGGTCGCGGACGCCTGCGACGCGCGAGAGGTCCTCGTCTTGGTCGGGCCGGGGAACAACGGCGGCGACGGCCTCGCGATCGCGCGGCAGCTGCACGGGCGCGGCCGGGCTGTGCGCGCGGTGCTGGTGAGCGCGCGCCACAACGACGCGGTCGCCAGTCAGCTCAGGCTCGCGCGCGCGCACGGGGTCGCAATCCTCGACACGCTTCCCGACACGCTTCCCGACGTCCGGGGCGGCCGGACGATCGTCGTCGACGCGCTGCTCGGGACCGGAAGCCGCGGGGCGCCGCGCGGGGCGATCGAGGCCGCGCTTCGCTGGCTCGGGGGCCTCAATCGTGAGCTCGTGTCGGTCGTGGCCGTCGATCTGCCCAGCGGTGTCGACGTCGACAGCGGCGCGGTCCCGGGCGCCGTGGTGAGCGCGGCCGTGACCGTGACCTTTCAGCGCAGCAAGGTCGGGCTCCACCTGACGCCCGCCCGCGCCCACGTCGGTGAGCTGATCGTGGCGGACATCGGGCTGGTGGGGGTGGGGGAGGACAG
>NZ_PVNK01000279.1 GCF_002994615.1 Enhygromyxa salina
CACCCGTGCGCCACTGTCCTCTCCGAAGAGATTCTCGTTCGACTTGCATGTGTTAGGCCCGCCGCAAACGTTCGCTCTGAGCCAGGATCAAACTCTCCAGTTTGATGTTATGAGTGAGCCTCGCGGCTCTCTCGAGCTCGACCTTGCGGCCGAGCCTGGCTGCCCCCTGCGGCTGACAGGAGGACTTTGGATTTGTGTCGTTACGAGGCGCCTAGCCAACCCGAAGGCTGACCGACCATCCTCGCACGACGCGGGGTTGACCATTGCTGATCAACTGCCCCGCGGGCGGTCTCGGTTTATGTACGCGAGCGAGTCGCGCACCCACCGGACCGTGCGGTTTCGTGGTCCGTGTTCCTGCTCTCCAGTTTTCAGGCAGCGTCACCGTGACAGGTGAGAGGACTTGGCGGCGTTTCGCCAGGACTCTCTGTCGCGGGGTTGGGATCTCTAGGCCAGTGGCCCGCTTGGGTCAAGGGGTTTTGAGAAAAAAATCCTGATTCTCGTGAGTGGCCGAATTCGGCGTGCAGGGGACGTTTTGAGACGGGCCCAAGCGGGGGGGTCCCGGGCCTCGGTGCCCGGCGCGAACTGCGGACTGAGCAGTTTCGGGCGGCGGCGCGAGGAGTGTGAGCTGGGTCTGGGATTGGACACACACTGGGGGACTGTGGCTGGCGGGCCTTCGAGAGTACTGAGCAAGAGTGGGGGAGAACGGGCGAGCAGGCGAGGGCGCGGCCCGCGGGCGACTCGGGCTGCTTTTCATGTTGTTGGCGACGATCGCGTTCGCGGGCATGGCCGCGTTCGTCAAGGTCCTGCGTGAGGACGGCCTCACGACGAGCGAGGTGATGTTCTGGCGGATGGCGCCGGGTCTGGTCTGGGTCTCGATCGAGCTGCGCCTGCGCAAACAAAAGCTCCGGCCCAACGCGCCGTGGCCCGTGCTCCTGCGCTCGCTCGCGGGGTTGGCGGCCATGTCGGGCTACTTCTATGCCCTGCGCGCGCTGACGCTGATCGAGAACGCGGTCCTGCACCTGCTCCAACCGGTGTTCGTGGCGGTGCTCGCACCCTTGATCCTCGGCGAGCGGCTGCGGCGTGGGGCGGTGCTCGCGCTGCTCCTCGCGCTGCTCGGCGCGCTGGTCGTGGTTCGGCCCGACCTGGCCTGGCGCGCGAACATCCCGATGCTCCCGCTCGCGGCCGGGGCTGGCGCCGCGCTGTGTTCGGCCCTCGCGCACATCATGGTCCGCAAATCGACGGCCCGGGACTCGCCCGAGCTCGTCGTGTTTTGGTTCACGATCGCGGTCAGCGCAGCGGCGGTGGCGGTCGCCCTCGGCCGCGGGGAGCTCGCCAAGCTCCCCGCGGGGCTCGAGCTCGGCGAGGCCGCGTGGAAGATCACCGCGATGGCCGGCTTCGGTCTCGCCGGACAATTATTGATGACCCGGGCCTACGGGCGGGCGGCGGCGCCCCTGGTCGCGATCGTCGCCTACGCGTCGATCCCGGCCTCGATCGTGCTCGACCTCGCGTGGGGTGTGCGCCCGGGCCTCGACGAGGCCCTCGGCTCGGTCTTGCTGGTCGTGGCTGGCGCGCTCCTAGTTCGGGGTCGAAGCATGTGAGACAACCCGAAGCTGTGGAAGATCTGCGCTGGCCGACCTACCCAGGGCGCGGGATCGTGCTCGACGCCGCTGTCCATGACGAGGCCCGCCGCGGCGGCGCGCTGCGGGTCCGCGACACGAAGGGCAAGATCTACCTCGACGCGATCGCGGGGATCGGCTCGGCGGCGCTCGGCCACGCCCACCCGGACTGGGTCGCCGCGATCCACCGTCAGCTCGAGACCCTCAGCGCGGTCGCCAACACCTTCGGCCACGTGCCCCAGCAGCAGCTCGCGGCCCGCCTCGCCGAGCTCTTCCCGCTCGCGCGGTGTCGCAGCTTCTTCGCCAACAGCGGCGCCGAGGCGACCGAGGCGGCGATCAAGCTGGCCCTGCGCGCGACCGGACGCGAGGTGATCGTGGCCTTCGAGCGGGCCTTTCACGGCCGGACCCTCGGGGCGATCTCGCTGACGGCGAACCCCGCCTACCGCGATCCTTACGTGAGCTGCCTCGGCGAGGACCACGCCCGCTTCGCAACCATGAAGGTGCTGCGCCTGCCCTTCGACGACGCCGCCGCCCTCGACCAGGCCTTCGCCGAGCACGGCGAGCGCATCGCCGCGGTCTTCGTCGAGCCGATCCAGGGCGAGGGCGGCGTCTGGCCGGCGAGCAAGGCCTTCTTGCTCCGCGCGCGGGCGCTTTGCGATCGCCACGGCGCGCTGCTCGGGGTCGACGAGATTCAAAGCGGGTGCGGGCGCTCGGGTGACTGGACCGCGTGGCAGACGATCGTCGGCGACGAGGCCGCGCCCGACATCATCTGGCTGGCCAAGGCCCTCGGCGGCAGCTTCCCGATCGGCGCGTGTCTGACCACCGCCGAGCTCGCGCAGCACATGGGCGCGGGCACCCACGGGACGACCTTCGGCGGCAACCCGGTCGCGTGCGCCGCCGCCCTCGCGACCTTGCAGATCATCGAGAGCGAGGGGCTGCGGGAGCGCGCGGCGGCCCAGCTCGGGACCCTCGAGCAGATCGCCGCGCAGGCACCCAATGAAGAGGTCGTCGAGATCCGTGGCGCGGGTGCCATGATCGGGATCCAGCTCGGCGCCATCGACGAGGGTCGCGCAAAGCAGATCGTTCCGGCGTTGATCGAGGCGGGCGTGCTCGCAACCACGCCCGGCGGTCACACCCTGCGCCTGTTGCTACCCTATGCCGCTGGCGAGGCCGAGCTGCGCGAGATCTGGACCGCCCTGGCCCAGGCCTGCGCGGCCACCCCCAAGTGCGCCGGGACCAGCTGATCGGCTACCATCTGCGGCGATGCTCGACCGCGCCTTTGTTCGTCGCCTCAGCCTCCTGTGTCTGGTCGCCACCTTCGGCTGCACGTCCGACCCGGTCGCGCCAACCACAGACCCCGAGTCGACCCCGGACCCGGGCGGTCCGACGGCCGTGAGCCCTGCACCCACCCAGACCTACGCCGACGCCGACCCCGGTCTGGACCCACGCGAGGCCGCCGTGGTCCAGCCCGACCCCGACGTGAGCGAAACCGAGCCCGAGAGCGCGCCCGAGCCCGAGAGCGCGCCCGAGCCCGAGAGCGCGGCCGAGCCGACCACCGTCGTCGCGGCCCCCAAAGAGACCAAGAAGCGCGAGCCGCTGCCCAAGCCGATCCACAAGCTCAGCGGGGCGACCTGTCAAAAGAGCTTCGCGGTCGGCAACAAGGTCAAGAACTTCCGCCTGCCCAGCGTCGACGGCAAGCGGACCGTCTCGCCCGGCAGCTACCGCAACAAGGTCGTCCTGCTCAACTTCTGGGGTACATGGTGCAAGCCCTGCCTCCAGGAGCTGCCGGAGTTCGACCGCCTCTACCGTAAGTACCGCAAGCACGGCATGAGGTTCATCGCCGTGGCGACCGACGAGGAGCCCGAGGCGGTCCAGGAGTTCATCGACAAGCACAAGCTCCGGGCCAAGGTCGCGCTCGCGGGCGAGGAGGCGGCCGGCGCCTACAACCGCCCGAACTTCCCGATCTCGTTCGTGGTCGACGGCGACGGCAAGATCGTCGCCGCCTACGAGTACATCAACGACAACTGCATGGGTGATCTCGAGCAGGTCATTCGCAACGAGCTCGACAAGCTCGACCCCTGAGGCGGAACGCGGCGTCCACGCGGGCCACGGGCGGGCGCGCGCGCCCGCGGCCCCCAACCTGACGAAGAGCCCGCGAGCGGCGAGATCCTCTCGCGCGGGGGTGATCCAGGTTCGGTGACAGACGCGCGGCCAGGATGCGCTACAACCCATCGGGCGCGGCTGGGGTAAGTCGCGACCGCCGCGGCTGCGTGCGGCCATCGCCCGGAACCCGACTTGGTCAAGCTCACCGACTTCTCCGACGATCCGAGCAGGGGGCTGCGCCTGCTTCCGGAGTGGGCCCTGATCCGCAAGGTCCTCTACCTCGGGTCCTTCGTCATGTTGGCGATGCTGACCCAGTACTTCGTCAACGCGGCCGACAACCTCATGGTCGGGCGCCTCGACGACCCGGCCGAGGCCACGGCCTCGCAGGCGGCCCTCGGCCTCGGCATGCCGCTGTACTGGGCGGTCGGCGGGTTCTTCGCCGCGATCTCCTACGGCGCCCAGGCGATGACCGGGCGCCGCTTCGCCGAGGGCGAAGAAGAGCGGGCCGGGCAGGTCTTGTTCAACGCCGTGTTCGTGGCCCTCATCGCCGGCGCTCTCGGCGGGGCGGTCGGGTGGTTCAGCGGCCCCTACGCCGTCGACTTCCTGGCCGAGGCCAGCGAGGAGCAAAAGCAGCTCGGCACGGTCTACGTCCAGCTGCGCGCGCTGGGGATCGGCGCGATGGTCGTGACCTTCGCGTTCAAGGCCTTCTTCGACGGGATCGGCCGCACCTACGTGCACCTGGTCGCGGCCGTCGTGATGAACCTGTTCAACATCGGGCTCAACTACCTGCTGATCTACGGCAACGAGCCCCTGGGTATCCCGCGCATGGGCATCGCCGGGGCCGGCTGGGCCTCGATGATCGCGACCTATCTCGGCCTCGCGATCATGATCGGCGTGAGCCTGGCGCCGCGCTACAGCCGACGGTTCAAGTTCTTTCAGCTGCGCAATTTCGACCCCAAGGTGATCACCAACATCATCAAGCTGATGCTCCCGGCCGGGTCGGCCAGCTTGATCCTGATGTCGGGCTTTTTGCTCTTCTTCAAGTTCGTCGGCCAGATCGACGCCGACATGGGCACGGGCAACACCTACTCGGCCGCGACCAAGGCGCTGATGGACACGGCCGCGCTGTGCTTCATGCCGCTGCTCGCGTTCGGCACCGCGACCGCGACCGCCGTCAGCCAGAGCCTGGGCGCGGGCAAGCCCAACCTCGCGGCGCGCTACGGCTGGGACTCCGTGCGGATCGGCGTCCTCGCGATGATCCCGATTGGCATCGTGTTTTGGGTCTGGCCCGAGCAGATCATCTCGCTGTGGGCACCCAATGACCCCGCGGTCCCCGCGGCTGGGGCGGCGTCCTTGCGCCTGGTCGCAACCTGCCTGCCGATGCTGGTCGTCGCGATCATCCTGTCGCAGTCGCTCTACGGCGCGGGCGCCAACACCTACGTGATGATCGCCGAGGGCGTGCTCCATGTCGGCTGCCTGGTCCCCCTGAGCTGGTTTCTGGGACCCCACCTGGGCTTTGGCATGGAGGGGATGTGGACCGCGGCGATCATCTACGTCAACGGACTCGGCCTGGCGATGGGCGGCAAGTTCCTGGCCAAGGGCTGGCGCTCGATCGAGCTGTGATCCCCAAGAATTGGGACCAGAAGTTGGGTCTCGCATCGCACCGCTTTTTGCGGTCGAGGGAGCGAGGGGCGTATCATGAGACCATGCGCTTGCCCGTGCTCCCCGTCGCGCTCGCCACGGTCCTGGTCATCCCGGCCGTCGCGGAGGCTAGCCCCTTCGCGGTGCCGCTGACCGCCAACGATCTCAACCTGCTCGTCCACGAGCCCCCGGCGAGCAGCTCCGCGCCGAGCATGGATGGCGAGGACGCGCCCGCTGACGACGCGCCCGCTGACGACGCGCCCGCCGACGACGCGCCCGCTGACGACGCGCCCGCTGACGACGCGCCCGCCGACGCCGAACCGGCCGACGCAACCGAGGACGTCCCGACCGGCGACGAGGACGCGATCGATCCCACGACCGGTGACCCAACCGAGGGCGAGGTCCTCGAGGACGACGAGCTCGACGACGAGCTGTCCGGGCCAACCAAAAAGGGCGACTTCAACGCCAACGCGATCGGCCTGCGCGGAGGGATCCACCTGATCCCGTCCTACTTCCTCAACGCCGCGCTCGCGTCCTACAGCAACTCCCTGTGCCGCAACGAGGTCGGCAGCTGGGGCGAGCAAAACGGGCTGGTCAAGGTCGACGGCTGCAACTTCTATGTCGGCGGCGACTACATCCGCCGGATCTCCCGCGCCTTCGACATCTCGGTCGGGCTCGGCTACCTCCACATCCAGCCGCCCGACTCGCTGTGGCTCGACAACAACGAGTGGGACCGCGACAGCTGCACGACCGACGAGGGCCCCGGCAGCGCCTGTAACCTCGGGGCGGCCGACTACACCGAGATCGACCTGCGGATGTTCACGGTCGAGGTCAACTTCATCGGCCGCGGCACGCTGTATCGCAACGAGGACGTCGAGATCCAGCTCGGCGGCGGCGGCGGTGTCGGCGTCGGCGTGCTGATCGGGGACGGCGTGCGTCGGAGCCCGCTCGGCTCGGACCCCGGCTCGCCCAACGACCCCAACTCGTGTCAGACCCTGGCCGACACCGCCGACTTCCGCAAGTGCACGCCGCGCTACTACGACGACCCCGGCATCGACCAGGACGGCGACGGCATGATCGGCGACGTTTCGCGCGAAGATGTCGACGCGGGCGCCCCCCTGCCCAACGGCTCCACGATCCGGGGCGACAGCTGGGCCGACTGTGGCCGCGACAAGTGCAACGGCTCCGACCTCAACGCCTTCGGCACGGTCGAGGACGACGGGACCTGGCCGGTCTACCCGCTCGTCAACCTCCTCGGCAGCTTCCGCGTGATCGTGAAGGACTCGTTCGGGATCAGCATCGAAGGCGGGATCAAGAACGGCTTCTTCTTCGGCGGCGGGATCCAGTACTACTTCGGCGGCGGCGGAAAAGATAAGTAGTGAGCGCGGCCGCTCGCGGCCGTACGTGACCGGACAGTCAAGCGAGGCGCTCGACCATGGTCTTGGCGTGGTCGAGGACGGCCTCGCGCAGCTCCTGAGGCTCGATCGACTCGAGCGCGGCGCCGAGCGAGAGCAGACGTCGGGCGAGCTCGCGGCATGAGCGATAGGCGACGCGGCGCTCGAGCAGCTCGCCGTCCTCGATCCAGGTGTCGTCCTGGCCGGGGTCCCAGACGTTGTGGGCGACCCAGCGCGCGACGGGGGCGCGGATGCGCAAGATCGCGGTGCCCGGGCGGTCCTCGTCGATCCCGAAGGCTGGGTCGTGGTCGCCCCAGATCTTGTCGAGGGTCGGCATCGACTCGCGCGGCTCGAGCCCCTCGATGACCTCGGCGCCCTCGATCTGCGCGACGCGAAAGCTGCGGGGCTCACGGTGGGTCCGCGAGTAGGCGCGCAGGTACATGTTGCCGTCGTGCAGACGCAGCTGCCACGGCTCGACGTCGTGGATCCGCGAGCCGCCAGCGGCGCTCCACGGGCTGGCATAGCGGATCTGCACGACCCGCTTGCCGATCGCGCCGAACAGCTCCGAGAGGACGCTCGGGTCGGTCCGGCTCCCGGTCGTCAAGGTCGCCACCAAGGTCCCGGGCCGGGCGCCCTCGCTCGGGGCCCGGCCGCGCTCGCGCATCTCCGCGTCCATCTGCTCGGCGAGGCGACGCAGGCGCGCGGTGATCTCCTCGTCGGCGAGCGGGGCCAGCAGCGCCTCGGCGAACAGCACCGCCGAGAGATCCTGGGCGTCGGGATCGGTCAGGGGCAGCGTGAAGTGAGGGTCACGCAGGACCCAGCGCCCGGCCGCGCGGTCGAACTCGACCGGCGAGTCGCAGTGATCCCGCAGCCAGGTGAGCGCGCGCTGGATCGAGGGGTGCGAGACATCCGCGACCTTGGCGAGCTCCTCCTTGGTCGCGCCCCCATGCTCGCGCAGGTGCCGAAGCAGCACGCGCGCGGTCTCCTTGACCAACTCCGACGGCCCGTCGCTCATGCAGCGATGCTACTCGTTTTTGACCCCCGCGGGCGTGGGCGAGCTTGCCACGCGCGGCCGCTCTCGCCCGAAACGGAGCCTTGTCTCGACCCCCGCGGGCGTCGGCGAGCTTGCCACGCGGGCGGACGGCTCAGATGTCGCGGTTGTCGACGCTGACGAACTCGCCCTCGGGGTAGCGCAGGGCGACGAGGGGGCCGCCGCGGCCGGAGCGAAAATCGAGGCAGGCTGCGTTGGCGCCGGGGCCAGTCCACGCCGGGGCGGTTGGGGTGTGCTCGGGCCAGGGGAACCAGTAGTGACCGAAGACGACCCTGGGCGCGTCGGCCGGGTAGCTGTTCCACCACGGGACGCGTCGGGTCTCGCGCCAGTGACCGCCGAAGTCGCGGTAGCGCGGACAGCGTCGCTCCGGACCCTTGATGCACAGCTCGAACGCCGCTTCGAGCTCGCCGCCTGGTGCGCTGGCCTCGAGCAGGTCCGGCCGGTCGAGGCGCTCGGGGAGCTGGGCGATGCCGCCGGGGTCCCAGCACGCGTGCACAACCCGCAGACGCCCCTCGTCGAGGAGCAGGTGCGTCGACTGCGACTCGATGAACGCGCGAGCACGATCCCAGCGCGCAGGATCTGCCTCGATCTGAACCAGCGTCGTTGCGAATTGCGCGCGGTTCTTCTCACTGTGCTCGCGCAGACCCTCGACGTAGTGCAGCGCGTTGAGCTCATGATTACCGAGGACCATGTGTGCGCATCCGTCGGCGGCCAGCGCCGCGACGCGCTCGACACACGCGAGCGGATCGGGGCCCCTGTCAATTAGATCACCAAGCGAGATCAACCTCCGGCCCTCCGCCTGCTGCCAGCGCGTACCGCTCTTGGTGTAACCGAGGCGCTCGAGCATCGCGTCGAGGGTGCGAATCATGCCGTGGACGTCTCCGAGCAGATCGAATGGCCCCACCAGCTTTGAGTTCGCTTCGGACGACTGCATACCCACAGCCAAGTGTACTCGACCTGCACTTTAGGCCAAGGCCCGACGAATCGAGCACCTGCGATCGCGCGTTTGCACCGTGACGTTGCGAGGTATGTCGATTGTTTCACAGGCGCGAAACAGCGCCAGACCTGTCCAAAAGACCATATTTTGGACGTTGGTGCATTCGAGATGTTCGCGGTCGCACGTCCATTGTAGGCTGATCTCCGCCAGGCTGTGCGTGGCGCTACGAAACCGTAATCAGCGCACACTGGTGTCCGATTGGACAGTGCGTATCACAAAAATATGTCGACAAGATGTTCGTATAGTCAATTCATTGTGCTATGGTCGCGTCGTGTCTACTTTTGAACGGGAATTCAACTCCGCGGTGGAAGCGGTCGAGCGCGACGTCTTCATCAACCTCGTGTGCGAGAACCCGCAGCTCACGCTCGCAGAGCTGACCAGGCTCGGAAAAGGCAAGTTCGCCAACCTCTTGAGCACCGTGTCCGTGGGCGACATCATCGAGGCGGGTGGCTCGTCACCCACGGCACCCGACGAGGCCGAGGCCAAGCCCAGCCGGACCAAGAACACCGCCAAGGCCAAGCCCAAGGCCAAACCGGTCAACACGCGCACGCCCGAGGGCCGGCGTGCCTACGACGCGGCCGTGCTCTCGATCGTCGGCGAGGCCGATCGCGCGATCAAGGCGCCAGAGATCACCGCGAAGGTCGGGGGGACCGCGCTGCAGGTCCGCAAGTCGCTCGCCCGGCTGATCGAGCTGGGCAAGGTCACCTGGGAAGGCAAGGCCCGCGGCATGAGGTACAGCGCCGTTTGACCTGTGTCCGAGCGCGTCGCGAAGTTGCTTGGCCACGGCTGCGCGCGGCCCCCGGGTTGCCTCGGCTGCCGCGCTCGCGCTATGCACACTCGATGCTAGCGCCCCGCACCCAGCTCGCGCTGTCGCTGATCCTGGTCGCGCTCGGCGGCGCGGCCTGCGGGCCAGCCGAGCCCCCAACCGAGCGGTCCGAAGACGCGAACGCCGACGCCGAGGTCGAGGCCAACCCGCTCGTCGGCTACGACCTGCGCCGGCTCCGACCGCGCGAGGACGAGCCCCTCGCCGAGATGTTCGAGCGCGTCCGCACCCAGGCGCTCGACGAGCACAAGCGCGTCGCGGTCCTGTTCTCGGCCGACTGGTGCGAGCCCTGTCGCCACCTCGACCTCGAGCTCGGCAACATGCACCCGGCCTCGATGATCGGCGACGTCCGCGTGCTCGAGCTCAAAGAAGACGACTGGAACACCGTCGCGCGCATGAACGAGTTCAACGAGCTGCGCCGCCGCTGGGAGCCGGTCCTCAACACCTATCCGCTGCTGGTCCTGCTCGACCGCGAGGGCGCGCGCATCGAAGAGATGAAGGAAGCCAAGCAGCGGCTCGAAGAGGCGGGGTTGGATCCGACCCTCCCGATGTGGTTCGAAGAGACCCAAGCCCGGGCCGAACCATAGGTTTTTGACAAGAGAAGCGCTCGACCGGCGCGCCGTGGCGACGGTCTGCGCGCCGCGATCGAGGCCTCCACCGCGACGGTATCGGGCGGACGCCGGCCGAGTTCGTGAACCGTCGGGGGCGCCGAGGAGCGCATCGCCGCGGTCCGAGCTCCGCTCCCGACCGCGCTCGGGGTCGCGCGAGGGCGCCGAGCAGCTCGATTGGCGCTTCTGGGCGGTGAGCCCACCCATGAGCCTGGGTTTTGGTTACCCTGGCCCATGGCTCCGAGTCTGAACGTCGTCGTCAACGGCATCGAATTCGACAACCCCTTCCTGCTCGGCTCAGGACCACCGGGAACCAACGCCCGCGTGATCATGAAGTCCTTCGAGCTCGGCTGGGGCGGCAACGTGGCCAAGACGATCAGCCTCGATCACTCGAAGGTCATCAACACCAACCCGCGCTACGCCAAGCTCCGCGACCCCGACGACCGCAAGAAGGTCATCGGGTTCGAGAACATCGAGCTGATCTCCGACCGCCCGTTCGAGACCTGGCTCGAGGAGTTCCGCGAGATCAAGAAGCAGTGGCCCAACAAGGTCCTGGTCGCCTCGATCATGGAGGAGTACCGCAAGGAGGCCTGGGTCGAGATCGTCGAGCGGGTCCAGGAGACCGGGGTCGACGCCTTCGAGATGAACCTCTCGTGCCCCCACGGCCTGCCCGAGCGGCGCATGGGCGCGGCCATGGGCTCGAACCCCGACATCGTCCGCGAGGTCGTCGGCTGGGTGAAGTCGGTGTCGAAGATCCCCGTGTGGGCCAAGATGACGCCCAACGTCAGCGACCCGACGGCCTCGCCCACGGCCGCCGTCGAGGCCGGGGCCGACGGGATCGCGGCGATCAACACGATCTTGTCGGTCGTCGGGATCGACCTCGACACGCTCCGGCCGATGCCCACGGTCGAGGGCTACACCACCCCGGGCGGCTACTCGGGCCTCGCGGCCCGGCCGATCGCCCTGCGCCACGTCATGGAGATCGCCAAGGCCGTGCCCGACACCCCGGTCTCCGGCATGGGCGGGATCTACACGGGCAGCGACGCCGCCCAGTTCATCGCGCTCGGCTGCCACACCGTCCAGGTCTGCACCGGGGCGATGCTGCAGGGCTACAAGGTCATCACCAAGCTGAAGGAGGAGCTCGCGGCCGTGCTCGACAAGCACGGCTTCGACAACCTCGAGCAGCTGCGCGGCGTCGCGATGCCCTACTTCACGACCCACTTCGATCTGGTCGAGCGGCAGCGGGCCGCGAAGAAAGACCTCGGCCTCGAGCGCGACGCCTCGACCTGGAAGGGCGAGATCGACAAAGAGACCGACTCCCTCACGGCGAATTGATTTAGGCCCCCCGCGGCCGCTTTCGCACCTTGCCACGCACGGCCGCTTCGCGGCCGGTCGCTCCGTCGCTTCGCTCCTCCGCTCGGTGGGCTGGTATGAGCTTCGCGATCTGGGTGCGTGGCCCCCCCGGAGGGGGGCTCGTCGAGCTGTGGCTGAGCCTCTGGGTGGGAGCGATGGGTCGAGGCGACTCGTTCGGGCTCGTTGAGCCGTCGGCCGAGAAGCTCATACCAGCGACCGGCCGCCCAGCGGCCGTGCATGGCAAGGTCCGAATACGCCTGCGGGGGTCTAAACGAGCCCCCTTCGAGGGGGCCACGCACCCAGATCGCGAAGCTCATCCCAGCCCATCGAGCGAAGGAGCGAAGCGACGGAGCGACCGGCCGTGCATGGCAAAGTGCGAAATCGCCTGCGGGGTCTAAACCAGCCCCCTTCTAGGGGGCCACGCACCCAGATCGCGAAGCTCATCCCAGCCCATCGAGCGAAGCGACGTAGCGACGTAGCGACCGGCCGTGCATGGCAAAGTGCGAAATCGCCTGCGGGGTCTAAACCAGCCCCCTTCTAGGGGGCCACGCACCCAGATCCATCGAGCGGAGGAGCGAAGCGACGGAGCGACCGGCCGCGAAGCGACGGAGCGACCGGCCGCGCAGCGGCCGTGCATGGCAAAGTGCGAAATCGCCTGCGGGGGTTTAAACGAGCCCCCTTCTAGGGGGCCACGCACCCAGATCGCGAAGCTCATACCAGCCCATCGAGCGGAGGAGCGAAGCGACGGAGCGACCGGCCGCGCAGCGGCCGTGCATGGCAAGGTCCGAATGCGCCTGCGGGGGTCTAAAGAAGCGACGGAGCGACCGGCCGCGCAGCGGCCGTGCATGGCAAAGTCCGAAATCGCCTGCGGGGGTTTAAACGAGCCCCCTTCTAGGGGGCCACGCACCCAGATCGCGAAGCTCATACCAGCCCATCGAGCGAAGGAGCGAAGCGACGTAGCGACCGGCCGCGCAGCGGCCGTGCATGGCAAAGTGCGAAATCGCCTGCGGGGGTCTAAAGAACCCCTCCCCAGCCCTCCTTCTCCCGTGACGGGCGGGGGGTGTAGGATGTAAACTTACAAAGGAGCCCATGGTGACGCTGTACATTGGAGGACTTGGACCCGCGCTCCACGAGAGCCAGCTTCGCGCCTTGTTTGGGGATTTTGGGGAGATCACCGAGGCGCGGCTGGTCACCGATGGCGATGGCCAGTGTCGGGGGTTTGCGTATGTGACCTTCGCCAATGACCTCGCGGCGGCCAAGGCACGGGTCGCGCTCAACGGCAAGGAGATCGACGGGCAGGTGTTGCGCGTCGCGCTTGCGACTTGAGCTGAGCCCCGTCCGGGCTCAACCCGGCTGCTGTTTGGGCTCGGCGTCGGGCAGGCGCAGGGTCGGGACGCCCTGGCTGGCGACGACGAGGACCGAGACCTTGCCGTAGGAGCCAGCGGCGATCTCGTCGAGGATCTTGTCGTAGTCGTAGGCGGGGCCAGAGCTGGGAGCGGGCTGGACCTCGGCCTTGGCGGCGGCGCGCGGGAGCAAGAACGCGTCGGCCTCCAGCTTCGCGGCGAGGTCGATCTCGGTCGCCTCGATCGTGAACGCGGAGCCCTCGTAGCGCAGGAGCAGGCCGGTCTCCTCCCACATGCACACGTTCTGGGCGGCGACGCGCGTCTGGAGGCACGAGACGCCCAGGACCTCGGCCCGATCGCCGCGCGACTCCTCGCGCTGCTCGGCGAGCAGGCGATGCCAGGCGCGGATCGACTCGACGACGGGCGCGCGGGCCTCGGGCTCGAGCCGCATGAACGCGCGGGCGAGCTCGGCGAGGTGGTTGTCGCGGATCTCGCCCGCCTCGCCCTCGTTCGCGGTCCAGATCTGCTCGGCGTTGACGATCGTGGTCCCGGCCGCGCGCAGCTCGGTGTCGCCGGCGGTCGAGCGCAAGACCCAGGCGTCGCGGCGCTTGCCGCCCGCGGTGATCGAGGTCGTCATCTCGCCGCTCAGGGCCGGGCCGGTGATCGCGTAGCGGACCTCGATCGCCTCGCTGTCGCCGGGCAGCGGCACGAGCTCGGCGAGGAACTCAGCCTCGCTCGTGGGCATGGCCGCGGCGGCCTCGACCTTGGGCCCGCCCTCGCTCGACTTGTCGTCGGCCTCGCGCCCGAGCTTGCAGCCGAGGACCAGGGCGACGGCGCAGGCGCAGACGGCCGCGCGCCCCCCGAGCCAGGCCCTCCCCCTGGCCACTATCGGCCCCCCCGTTGAATGCCGAGGATCTTGAGCTTGCGATGCAGGTGGGTGCGCTCGATGCCGAGGACCTCGGCCGTGCGCGAGACGTTCCAGTTGTTGTCGCGCAGGCGCTGGAGAATGAAGGCGCGCTCGACCGCCTCGCGAAAGGCCTTGAGCGGCAGCTCCGACTTCTCGCGCAGGAGCTGGGCGAAGCGATCGTCGTCGACCGCCATCGTCCCGGGCGCGGCCTCGGTCTGCGCGGGGCCCTGGTCCGCGCGAAGCTCGGGCGGGACGTCGTCGAGCTCGAGGTCGCCGTCGGACAGCACGACCATCCGCTCGATCACGTTGCGCAGCTCGCGAACGTTGCCCGGCCAGTCGTGGCGGGCGAGGGCGGCGAGGGCCTCGGGGTCGATCTCGCGCCGGGCGAGGCCGTTCTCTTCGCAGGCCTGGTCGATGAAGTGCCGCGCGAGCAAGGTGACGTCGTCGAGGCGCTCACGCAGCGGCGGCATCCGCACGGGCACGACCGCGAGGCGGAAGAAGAGATCTTCGCGGAACTCGCCGGCCCCGGCCATCTCCTGGAGGTTGCGGTGGGTCGCCGCGAGCACGCGGACGTCGACCTGGATCGGCGTGTGCCCGCCGACGCGGGTCAGCTCGCCGCTTTGAAGCACGCGCAAGACCTTGGCCTGGGCGTCGAGATCCATGTCGCCGATCTCGTCGAGGAACAGCGTGCCTTTGTGGGCGACCTCGAACAGGCCCTTCTTTTGCCCGGTCGCGCCCGTGAACGCGCCCTTCTCGTGACCGAAGAGCTCGGACTCGATCAGCTCGCGGGGGATCGCGGCGCAGTTGACCTTGACGAAGGGGTGGTCGTGGCGGTCCGAGGCCTCGTGGATCGCCCGCGCGACCAGCTCCTTGCCCGTGCCGCTCTCGCCGGTGATCAGGACCCGGGCCCGGGTCCGCCCGACCTTGGCGACCATGCGCATGAGCTCGCGCATCGGCGCCGAGGTCCCGATGATCTCGCCGTGGACGCGCTGGCGCAGATCCCGAAGCTCGCGCTCGGCCTTGCTCTGGCGCAGCGCGTTGCGAACCGAGACGATCACGCGGTCGCGCGACAGCGGCTTCTCGAAGAAATCGAAGGCCCCGAGCCGCGTGGCCCGGACCGCGTCGGCGACCGAGGCGTGGCCGGAGATCATGATGACCGGCAGCGGCGGGTGGCCGTCCTCGCCGAGCAGCGAGAGCTTCTCGAGCACCTCGATGCCCGAGATCCCGCCGAGCATGACGTCCATGATGACCGCGTTGGGCAGCTCGCCGGGGCCGCCGGAGTCGGGCTCGGCGGCGTCGGCTGCGAGCGCGCCCTCGAGCAGCGCGAGGGCGCGCTCGCCGGTCTCGGCCTCGACGACGGTCGCGCCCTCGCCCTCGAGGACCATCCGCAGCGTCCGACGGATGTTCTTCTCGTCATCGACGACGAGGACCGTGCCGGTGAAGACGGTGGCCTCGCTGGAGCTCGGATCGGTCAAGAGGTCGCTTCCCCCGGCAGGCACCGTGCACTTTGCCACGCACGGTCGCTGCGCGTCCGGTCGCTCGTTCCTCGCTCGGTTGGCTCGTATGTGTTGCGCATGGACTTGCGTGGCCCCCGGAGGGGCTCGTTGTCCTGTGAACGGGGGCTGGCGTGGACGAGTGTAGCAAGCAACTCAGGCGCGCTTGTCAGGCTGGAGTTGCTGGGGCTCAGGTGGTCGGAGGATCTTGGGCGAGAGCGTCGAGTCGCGCCGGGTCGAGCTCGGCGAGGGGGATCTTTTGTTGGCGGCCCGAGCTGAGGTGCTTGACCGTGAGCGCCCCCGCGGCGAGCTCGGCGTCGCCGAGGATCCCGGCGAAGGCCGCCTTGACGCCCTCGGCGTCGGCGTACGAGAGCTGCTTGCCGAGCTTGGCCTGCTCGGGGAAGACCTCGACCTTCAGACCGCGCGCGCGCAGCTGCGTGGCCACGCGCACGACCTCGGGCTGGGCCACGCCGAGCCAGCACAGCATCAGATCCGGGCCGGCGCTCAGGGCCGGGAACATCTCGCGCTCGGCCATCACGACCAGGATCCGCTCGAGCCCGAGGGAGAACCCGACAGCGGGCACCTGCTTCTTGCCGAACATGCCGACGAGGTCGTCGTAGCGACCGCCGCCGCCGAGCGAGCCCGCGAGGTCCGGGACGGTGATCTCGAAGATCGGCCCGGTGTAGTAGCCGAGGCCGCGGGCGAGATCCGGGCGGACCTCGAGGTGCTGGCCGGCGGGGTTGTGGGCGCACAGCGAGAGCAGCTCCTGCAGCTCGTCGACGGCCCGCTGACCGCGCTCGTCGACCTGAGCCCGGAGCGTGGCGAGCAGCTGCGCCCCGTCGCTGGCGCGCTCACCTGCGCGCTCACCCGCGCTCGTGGGCGCGATGATCGCGAGCAGCGCCCGCCCGGCGGCGCTCGCAATGCCGCGCTGCTCGAGCTCGGCGAGGACCCCGTCCTCACCGATCTTGTCGAGCTTGTCGACGGCGACCAGCGCCGTGCCCTCGAGCGCCTCGTCGATCCCGGCCGCGCGGATCACCGCGCGCAGCAGCTCGCGGTGGTTGACGCGGATCGCGAACTGCTCGAAGCCGAGCTGCTCGAGCACGGTCGCGACCGCCGAGCAGACCTCGGCGTCGGCGAGCAGCGAGCGGGTGCCCGTGATGTCGACGTCGCACTGGTAGAACTCGCGAAAGCGGCCCTTGCCGGGGCGATCGGCCCGCCACACCGGCTGGATCTGGTAGCGCTTGAAGAAGCGCGGCAGCTCGCCGTACTGCGCGACGACGCGGGCGAGCGGCACGGTCAGATCGTAGCGCAGGCCCTGGTCGGCGAGCTCGGCCTCGAGCGCGGGCCGCCCCGCGGCGTGGGCCCGGTCGAGCGGGCGCTGGAGCGCCTCGCGCCGATGAAGCAGGCGGTAGAGCAGCTGGTCGCCCTCGTCGCCGTACTTGCCCAGCAAGGTCGAGAGGTTCTCGATCGAGGGGGTCTCGAGCGGGACGAAGCCGTGGGCCTCGTAGACGCGCTGGACGAGCTCGATCACGTGGCGCCGACGCAGCACCTCCGTCGGTAGGAAGTCCCGCATCCCGCTCGGTGGCTTGGTGCTCGGCTTGCTCACGAGGGCCCGAGCATAGCCGGGACGACCTCGAGGTCAATCCGCGAGCGCGTCAGGGCGCGGCGGCGATCGGGTTGCCGTCTTCGTCGACCCTCACGCCCTGCTCATCGACGCGCATGATCACGGTGCTCGGATCGCTGCCCGGGAGGCCGCGACCGATGCCGTCGCCGTGGGCGGGCTCGGTCCACGCGATCGCGCGGCCGCTGGCGAGCTCCCAGACCACGTCGCTGACGAGCTGCCCGACCTTGGCGAGGCCCTCGACGTTGATCTCGTCGATCTCGTCCCCCGCGCGGTGGTAGTCGCCGTGGATCCCGGTGAAGAAGAACAGCACCGGGATCTGGCGGTGGAACCACCACGCGTGATCGCTGCGCGTGGTCGTGCTGCCCTCGTAGAGGATCTTCATGCCGTGGTTGCCGAGCTCGTCGAGCAGCGGCAGCCAGTCGGCGCTGCTGCCGAGCCCGCCGATCGCTAGCCCGCTCGGGCCGAGGCGCCCGACCATGTCGAGGTTGACCATCGCGACCACGCGGCTCTGGTCGAAGGGCGAGTCTCCGATCAGCGCCTGCGAGCCGAGCAGGCCGAGCTCTTCGCCGGAGAAGTGGGCGAACACGATCGTGCGCTCGGGCGTGACCCCGGCGTCCTCGTAGGCCCGGGCGAGGTCGAGCAGCATCGCGGTGCCCGAGGCGTTGTCGTCGGCGCCGTTGCAGATCGCGTCGCGCTCGTCGCGACGGACGATCGCCCGGCAGTTGCCGGTCTCGTCGTTGCCGATGTGATCGAAGTGGGCCCCGAGCATGATGATCTCGTCGGTCTTGCCGGGCAGCTGCGCGAGCACGTTGGGGACCTCGACCCGCTCGCTGATCAGCTCGGTCTCGAGCTCCGCGCTGACACCCAGCGCCTGCGAGCGCGGCTGATAGTCGGCGTCGATCGCCGCCTGGAGCTTGGACAGACGCTGGCCGCCGATCGAGAACAGCTTGTCGGCCTGCTTCCAGCTCAGCTGGACCACGGGGATCGCGACCGACTCGGGGATCACCCGGCCGTGGCCGCCGCGCCTGCCCTCGTCGAGGACGCCGGGCAGGGCGTCGGCGTCGCGGGCCTCACGGCCGACGAAGCTGCGCGGGCCCTGGACGAAGATGACCCCCGCGGCCCCGGCCTCGGCCAGGCGCGCGGCCTTCTTGGCCATGCTGAACTCGCGCAGATCGAACTGCGGGCGGGCCTTGGTCCGCGAGATGAACTCGCTCGCGAGGGCCATGATGTCGAGCCTCGCCTTGGGGTCCTCGACCTTCCAGTAGGCGTCACTGAGGTCCTTGGTCTCGGCGAAGGGCTCGACGAGCGCGAGCAGATCCTCGCGGGCCTTTCGGTGGAGTCGCTGGAGCTTGGCCCTGGCGTCAGCCTCACGCAGCGGCGCGGCGGCCCGCTCGAAGGTCTCGGCCAGGTCCTGCATGGCCCCGAACAGCGCCGCGAGATCCGGCGTGTTGGGGGCGTGGGTCAGGGCCAGGACGATCTTCCCGTCGAGGTCGACGCCCGCGAGATCGTCGTAGCTGTCGATCGCCGGGTCCGAGTCCTGGGCGCCCTCGGGCCGGGTCCAGCTGACGCCGTAGCCGACGAACACGACCTCGCCCTTGGCGGTCCCCGACGCGCCCTCGGCCCGCGGCGTGAAGCGCTCGGCGGCGACCTCGACCGGCTCGCCGCGGCGCTCGACGATCAGCGTCTGGCTGGCGCCGGCCTCGACCTTGGTGCGCAGCTCGTAGCCGACGCGGAGGCCAGCGGCGCCGCTGACCGGCTCGAGCCCGAGCGCCTCGTAGCGCCCGGCGATCCAGCTCGCGACCTCCTCGATCTGCGGGTCGAAGGTGAAGCGGCCCTGGCGTTCGTCGCTCGCCAGCCACTCGATCGACGCCATCATCGCCTCGGCGTCGACCGCCGGTCGCGCCGGCAGCTCAATCGTGACCTCGCTCCCAGCTTGGCCCTCGTCGGGCGTGATCGTCGGCTGGCCCGGCCGACACGCGAGCAGGCCGAGGCCGAGCATCAAGGCCAGGGCTGGTTTGGTCGTCTCCGGACTCGGGCCTGCGGCCCGACACCCTCGCTGCGCTCGGGCCCGAAGGTTCTGGGAGACCATCTTGGGCATGAAGCGTGCAATAGCGCGTGGAGCGTAAAAGGGGAATCCGCGTCCTGTGCGCCTGGCGCCGCGTCTGACGCCCGCGGCCGCGTCTGCGTCCGAAAACCTGCGCAGCTGAAATTCTGCGGCGCCGGGCCGCGAGGGGTGTCAAGCGCTCCGGGTTTTGCTAACCACGGCGATCGTGTCCAAACAGGCCACAATCCCGACTGATGCGGTGGTGAGCGAGGCTCCCCCGTCACCGCCCTCGCCGCCCCTCGCCGGGCCTGATCAGGCGATCGTCGATGAGGAGCTCGGGATCCTCGAGCGGGTCAGCGCCCGGATCCAGCGCCAGCTCGAGACCGAGGTCCACCAGTTCGAGGATCTCGACAGCCAGATGATCGAGCTGCGCGATGAGATCGCCTCCGCCAAGGAGGAGGACCTCCCCTCGCTGATGGATCAGATGCACCAGCTCGCGGCGCTCAACGCCAAGCGCGGCTCGGGTCGCGACCTGCCCGTCGATCCCAACAACCCCTACTTCGGCCACCTGCGCCTGCGCGAGGCCCGGGCCGGCAAGCAGCGCGACGTGCTGATCGGCAAGCGGACGATGCTCGACAGCGGCGACGGCCTCGCGATCGTCGACTGGCGCAACGCCCCGGTCTCGCGCCTGTACTACCGCTACGACGAGACCGACGAATACGACGAGGAGTTCGACGACCGCACGATCGAGGGCACGGTCCTGGTCCGCCGCAGCGTCGTCGTGTCGAGCGCGCAGCTGCGCCGGATCGACGCGCCCCAGGGCAGCTGGGTCCGGACCCGGTCGGGCGACTGGAGGGCGCTCGGTCACGAGGCTCGCCCGACCCTCGCGGGCGGCACCGGGGCCGCGGTCCGGATCCCCCGCGGGCACCTCGGCGTTCAGACCGAGGATCTCGGCCGGGCCGACAAGCGCCTCCAAGAGATCACGGCGCTGATCGACAAGGAGCAGTTCGACCTGATCACCAAGCCCGAGTCGGGCGTCGTCCTGATCCAAGGCGGCGCGGGCTCGGGCAAGACCACCGTCGCGCTCCATCGCGTGGCCTACCTCGCGTTCCAGGACCACCGCCGCTTCGCGCCCGGGCGCATGCTGATCGTGGTCTTCAACGAGGCGCTCGTCGAGTACATCCGCCACGTTTTGCCCTCGCTCGGGGTCGAGGGCGTGACCGTCACGACCTACCGACGCTGGAGCGCGGCGATGCTCAAGCGCCTGCGCCTCGACATCCCGGCGAGGCGGTCCGAGTCGACGCCCGAGGCCGTCGTGCGCTTCAAGAAGCACCCGGTCGTGATCGCAATGATCGACGAGCTCGTCGCCGAGGATCTGCGCAACGTCGAGACCTCGCTGGTCGAGCGCCTCGGCGACCGGCCCGGCGCCGCCGAGGTGATCGCCCACTGGCGCAGCCTCGCCAAGCTGCCGCCGAGCATCCGCGCTCGGCGGGCGCTGCGTTGGCTGGTCGAGGACGAGGGCCGCGCCATCCCGGCCAAGACCCGCGCGGCCGCCGAGACCAGCTTGCGAGCGTTCCGCGAGGAGGTCGACGACGTGCTCGCCGACTGGGTCGAGCTCCTGGGTGAGCCGGCTCGGATCCGCGCGGGCGTCCAACGCCACGCCCCCGACGCCTTCAGCGACAACGAGCTGACGACGATCACGCGCTGGTGCGGCAAGCAGGCCGCGGCGGTCAGCGAGTGGCGCGAGTCCCAAGACGAGGATCTGCGCGACCACAACGACGACGACGGGCCCAAGCCCAAGCGCAGCAGCCCGCCGCGCCTCGACAGCGAAGACGACGCCGTGCTCATGCGCCTGATCCAGGCCAAGCGCGGCGGCCTGTTCATCAAGGGCAAGCGCTTCGAGTACGAGCACATCGTGATCGACGAGGCCCAGGATCTGTGTCCGCTCGAGGTCCGCGTGCTGCTCGACACCGCCTCGGCCGGACGCAGCGTGACGATCGCCGGCGACAAGGCCCAGAAGATGATCTTCGACAACGGCTTCGTCGACTGGCCGCAGCTGCTCGACGACGCCGGGCTGCCCCACGTAGCGATCCAGCCGCTCAAGATCACCTACCGCTCGACCCGCCAGGTCATGGCCCTCGCCCAGCACGTGCTCGGCCACCTCCACGACCCCGACGACGACCTCATCGCCCGCGACGGCGCGCCGGTCAGCTACTTCGGGTTCTCGGACATGGGCGAGGCGGTCGCCTTCCTCGGCGAGGCCCTGCGCAACCTGATGCAGCGCGAGCCGACCGCCTCGGTCGCCCTGATCACCCGCTACCCCCAGCAGGCCGAGGCCTACTACGAGGCCCTGCGCATCGCCGAGGTCCCGCGCCTGCGCCTGGTCGCGCGCCAGGACTTCACCTTCTTGTCAGGCATCGACGTGACCGACGTCCGCCAGGTCAAGGGGCTCGAATTCGACTACGTCGTCGTGCTCGATCCGACCCGGCAAAACTACCCCGCCCGCGACGAGGCCCGGCACCTGCTCCACATCGCGACCACGCGCACGGCCTATCAGCTGTGGATGGTCTGCTCCGGCGAGCCGAGCAAGCTCGTGCCGCAAAAGCTGATCGACGAGTCCGCCAACGCCGAAGTCGTCAAGAGTGTTTAGGACCAGCCGCTCTTAGACCCCCTCACTCGACCCAGCGGGCGGCGAGGAGGCTGTCGCGGCTGCCCGCGAGCGCGAGCACGTCGCCTTCACGCAGCGGCCGCCTCGGATCCAGGGTCTGGAGCTGGTCGTCGCGGCGCCACTCGAGCACCTGCACGTTCACCCGCCCGCGCAGGTCGAGCTCGCTCAAGGTCTGCCCGGCCCAGCTCCGGCCCACGACCACGCGCTCGAGGGTCACGCCGCTGCCGAGGTTGACCTCGTGATCGAGGCCGCTGCCGCCGTGGACCTGGAGCTCGGCGCGCTGCTCGAGCACGTGCTCGCTGTAGTGGGCCATGAGCACGGTCCGCTCGATCAACCCGAGCAGGCGGCGATCGGCGTCGACGACCGGGAGCACGTCGCGACCCGAGCGCGCGAACGCCAGCATCGCGCCCGCGAGGGTGTCGCCGGGCACGAGCAGGGTCGGGCGCTCGGCGGTCGTGAGCTCGCCGGCGGTCGCCTCGGGGCTGATCTCCCCGCGCAGGACCCGGGCCGCGAGCGCGCGGCTGTCGATGACCCCGGCCACGCGCTCGTGCTCGTCGAGCAGGTACAGGGTCGGCGTGTCCTCGACGAGGGCCGCGCGCTGGAGCTCCTCGAAGCTCGAGCTCAGGCGCAGCATGTGATCGGGCAAGACCATGAGGTCCCCGACCTGGCCGCGGTACATGACGCCGATGTCGTCACCGGCGTCGAGCACCCGCGAGCTGCCGCGGCGGCGCAAGCTCAGATCGAAGAGGGTGTCCTTCTCGACCCGCCCGGCCACGAAGGCCGACAAGATGCAGGCGAACATCAAGGGCAGGATCAGGCCGTAGTCGCCAGTCAGCTCGAAGATCATGACGATCGGCGTGAGCGGAGCGCGGAGCGTGGCGCCGAGGTACGCGCCCATGCCGACGAGCGCGTAGGCGGCCGGCTGGCTCACGCCCTCGCCGAGGACGACGCTGGCGAGGGCGTGGACGACGGTCCCGACGCAGGCGCCGATCACGAGCGAGGGCATGAACACGCCGCCCATCCCGCCCGAGCCGATCGTGACCGCGGTCGCGACGATCTTGAGGACCACGAGCGCGAGCGCGATCTGCCAGACGAGCTCGCTGTTGAGCGCGTCGAACACGATCCCGCGACCGGGGCCGAGCAGCTGCGAGAACAACAGCGCCCCGAGCAGGCCGACGCCGAGGCCGCCGAGCGCGGGCTTGGCCCAGACGGGCAGCCGCTTCATGCCCTCGAAGAGATCGCTGGAGAAGATGATCACCCGGCTCATCGCCGGGCTCAGGAGCCCCGCGATCACGGCCAGGGCGAGGAAGAAGATCATCTCGAGCAGCAGCCGGTCCCCGGCCACGTCGCCCGGGGCGATCAGCTCGGACCGGGCCCCGAAGATCGCGTACGAGGTGAAGGTCCCCGCGACCGCGGCCACGATCAGCGGGGTGAACACCGACATCGTCCCGACGTTGCCGCCGACGCTGCGCTTGAACACGACCTCGACCGTGAAGATGACCCCAGCGAGCGGGGCGTTGAAGGCCGAGGCCAGGCCCGCGGCGCAGCCAGCCCCGATCATCGTGGTCTGCCTGCGCATCCGCAGACCGAAGAAGCGCCCGACGACCGAGCCGACCGTGGCCCCGATCGCGACGGTCGGACCCTCGTGCCCGACCGAGCCCCCCGAGGCGATCGTGAGCCCGGTCCCGACCCCGAGCATCGCGCCCGAGCTGCCCTTGAGCCGGCCCTGCTGGCCGACGGTCTCGATCACCGCCGGGATGCCCTCGGCGATGTCGCCGAACCACCGCCGCGCGACGACCCGCAGACCGCCGACCATCAGGCCGCCGAGCGCCGGGGCCAGGACCACGTAGATCCAGCCGAAGCTGGGAAAGGCCTTCCCGACGGCCGGGAACAGCTCGAGGGCGCGGGCGATCCACAGCAGCAGCAGCCCGGCGGTCGCCCCGCTGGCCACCCCGACGAGCGTGGCCATCAGCAGCAGGTAGACGTGATCGTCGCCGACGGTCTCGGCGATCCGCTGACCGACGCGCAGGCCGAGCTCCTCCCACAGTCGGACGATTCGCCCCGGGGCCGACAGCGGCTTGTAAAACCCGGTCTTGCTCGTGTCCCAGACCCCCGTGTGCACGCCCGTCGGCGGCCCGGCGCCCGAGCCCGCCGAGTCGCGCGCAGCGGCGCCGACCGAGGAGAAGGTCCCCGTCTTCTGGACCGGCGGCCTCGGCTCGCGCCTCTCGGGCCGGGCCGAGCCCGCCGCCTTCGCCGCCACGCTCACGTAGCTGTCGGTCTCGACCTGCGGGTAGGCGCCCGTGTCCTGGCGCATCTCGACCCCGGCCAGAGACGGGTGGACCCCGGCGGCCTGACGCTTGCGCCGCGGGCCCGACTCGGACGGCGGCTCCGCACTCGAGGTCGCCGCCGGGATCTCGTAGGTCCCCGAGGCCGCGGGGCTCTCGCTGCTCGTGATCGGCTGGCGCGGGCTCTCCTCGAGCTCGATGTCCAGCTCGAGGCTGGGCTCGAAGGGGAGGTCATCGACCGCTTCGTCCGGAAGCGGCGGGAAGCTCATCGGCTGGGTGTCGTGACGGGCCGCAGGGTCCGGCGCGAGCGCCTCCTCCCCCTCCAGCTCATCCCCCCGAGGCTCCCCACTGTCGTCGTCAACAGCCAAGGCTCGTCCGTCAGCGTTGAAGCTACCACGACCCCATGTGCAACATCAGCCCGCCCGAGACCGGCCGCTTGCGGCCGTGCGTAGCAGAGTCGCTGACGCCTGTGGGGGTCTAAGCTAATTCGGCAAGTTGTTGAAGATGCCGGCCATCTCGCGCTTGATCAGACCCAGCAGCTCGCGACTCTCGGGCGCGAAGGGGTCGATGCCCGGGGCAAAGTACTCCTTGGGGTCGAGGTCGGTCCGCATCATCTTGGTCTGCCAGATGTTCTGGCTCGGGAGCGCGAGGTCCTCGCATTCGTAGTCGGCGAGCACGCCCGGGTCGATGAAGTCCTGGATCGACCGCACGCTGTGATCCATGTACACGCGGTTGCCCTGGGTGTCCCGGGTGAACCCGCGGACCACGTAGTCGATGATCACGACGTCGTTCTCGAAGCTCTCGAACATGTAGTCCAGGGCCCGCAGCGGCACGATCGTGCCGCAGGTCGCGATGTCGATGTCGACGCGGAATGAGCAGATCCCGCGGGGATCCAGGACATCCGGGTAGGTGTGGGCGCACAGGTGACTCTTGGTCAGGTGCGCCCCGACGCTGGCCGCGATCTTGCCTGCGCCCTCGCCATCCGCCTCGCGCTCGACGACCTGCCCGTGGCCGAGGTCGCTCATCAACACCAGCGAGCTCGCGCCGTAGGGATCGTAGTCCTGGGCTGAGACGCTGAGGACCTCGGCGTCGATGATCTGCGCGATCTTGGCGAGGATCTTGGTGATCCGCGGGCCGCTGAAGTTGTCGTGGAGGTACTTTACGTAGCTGTCCCGCTCTGCCTCGGTCCGGGCGACGACGAAGTCGTAGAGGTTGAAGCTGACGACCTTGGTCAGGTTGTTGAACCCCTCGAGGCGGATCGGCTCGCGCGACAACGGCATCGCCCCGCATTCTCGGTAGGCGGGGAATTTTTGCAAGCGCCCGGGCCTCGCCTGACCGCGGGACTCAACGCATGGACCCACCGCGGAGAGTCCGGGCACCGCGCGATCGCAAAAATTCGAGCGTTGGGTCACACGACGTAAAGCGAAGCGCGTGCGGCTCGCCGGGTTGGCGCCGGCAATTCTCGCGCGCTGGTCGGAGCGTCGCTACCGGCGGCCGCCCGCCGTGCGATGATCCGCGCCGATGCAGCCCCCGTTGCTCGCGCTCGCAGACGAACTCCCCAACTACGACGCCATCGCCCTGTCGCCCGGTGTCGGATGGCTGCTGTTGGCGGCCGTGACCTGCCTGGCGATGTTCTTCATCGCCCACCGCGACGCGTGGCGGAAGCTGTGGCTGCGGACCGAGGACCCGCGCCCGATCGCCGCCGTGCGCATCGTGTTCGGGTTCTGTGCGCTGTGCAATGTCAACGGTCTGTGGGAGCTGTTCGAGTACCTGTTCATGGACGAGGGCCTGTTCACGACGGACCTCGCCCAGCACTACCGCGCCCGCTCGCAGTTCGCGGGCTTCGGCGACGGCACGGCCGAGACCGAGCCCTGGGGCTTTTTCACCTGGGGCGCGTTCGTCGAGTGGCTCAAGGGCTCGAACTACTCGCCGCTGCTGTTCAACAGCTCGCCGACCTTCTTCTGGACCTACCTGGTGTTCTTCGAGATCGCCATGGTCATGTTCATCGTCGGGTTCCAGACCAAGTGGATCAAGTGGGTCGCGTGGTTCCTCTACATGGGGATCATCCTGCGCAACACCTTGTTCTGGGAGGCGACCGAGAACGTCTATCGGGTGTTCTTCTTCTACCTGCTGATGTCGCGCTGCGGCGAGGGCTGGAGCGTGGACAACTGGCTGCGCTGCCGCCGACTCCGCAAGCAGGGCCGGCTGTCGACGCCCGGCGGACCCGGCGGCGGCGCCGGGGCGATCGTCGAGACCGAGGCCGAGCCCGAGGCCCAAACCAAAACCAAAACCAAAAAATTCCTCGAGCCGATCTACCGGGCGATCCCGGCCTGGCCGCGGGTGTTCGTGATCCTCAACGTCGCGGTGATCTACTGCGCGACCGGCACGCTCAAGAACGGCCCGGTCTGGAACCGGGGCGACGCGTTCTACTACGCCTTCAACCTCGATCACTTCTACCGCCTGCCGCCGCAGCAGCTGTCGTCCTACTTCGGAACCACGCTGTTTCGGCTCAACACCTGGGTCGTGCACTGGTGGGAGGCCCTGTTCCCGCTGCTCGTGTTCGGGCTGATCTTGCGCTGGCATCGGCGCGAGAAGATCCCGCGCCTCGACGGCTGGCGGCTGTGGACGGCGCGGATCGGGCTCGGCGGGTTCGTCGCGTGGTTCTACGGGATCATCCTCTACAGCTACCCGGTCCACTACCGCGCGCCAGCCCAGGGGGTGCGCCTGTTCGGCAAGGTCTACCTCGGCGACGAGGCGATCCCGGTGATCCAGACGATCGTCGGGGTCGCGGTGCCGATCCTCGCGGCGCTGGTCGTGTTCGGCTACCGCAAGCTCCGCGACCGCCAGGACATCCCGCGCGCGGACCGGGGCGCGCTGCCCTGGCTCGACCTCGACTGGGTCTGTCGCTGGCTGTTTGGCCGCCGCGTGTGGCTGATGCTCGGGATGATCTTTCACGGCCACCTGATCCTGACCATGAACGTCGGGTGGTTCTCGCCCGGGCTGCTCGCGCTCTACCCCGCGTTCCTCAACGGCGACGAGCTCGCGCTCCTGAGCACCAAGACCGGTCAGTTCCTCAACAAGAAGCTCAAGCTGCCGATGCCCGCGCACGTCCGCGCGGGTGAGCCGGTGCCCTCGGCCGACCCCACGCTCCGGCCCGAGCTGCTCCCCGACGGACCCAAGCGCCGCTGGGCCGGGTACCGCGACGGCTACCAGCAGCCCTGGGCCGTGCTCTTCACCGGCCTCGGCCTCGCGCTGATCGGCGTCATTCGGCGGTTCCAGACCGACGAGGACATGTGGGTGCGCCTGGCCAAGCTGACAAAGAACGCGGCCAAGTTCGACCTGCCGCCCGGGCTCACCGACCAAGCGACCCTGATCCAGGCCAACTGGTTCGTGCTCATGATCGCCGTGATGGCGCTGATCGTCATCACCCGGCGCGTGCGCGGGCTCGACTTCAACCCGTGGTTCTCACCGGTGATCTTGCTGACCGCGTGGCTCGGCAGCGTGCTCGCCGAGCGCGAGTTCCTCGGGATGATCTGGGTCGTGCTCGCGGTCGGCGTGCTCAGCTTCGGGGCCTGCCGGGTCAAGGCCGAGGCGCCCAAGCCGACGCCGACGCGCGACCCCGAGACCGGCCGCCCGACGCGGCCGTGGGCCTACGGACCGGTCGGGCGCACGCTGGTCACGCTGGTCAGCGTCTATCACATCAGCGCCGTGGCCTCGACGCAGTTCCCCGACAAGGACTCGTGGTCAACCTTCCACAGCGACGTCGACAACACCTTCAAGCACTGGCTGCGCAACACCCAGACCACCCAGGGCTGGGGCATGTTCGCGCCCAACCCCCCGCGCAGCAACGTGTTCTTGCGCGTGACCGTGACCAACACCGAGGGCGAGATCTACGACCTCAACACCGACGTCTACGCCTGCTTCATGCCCGACGCGAGCGAGGCGACCTGCGACGCCGTCTACCCGATCCCGTGGATCTCGTACACGCGCCAGCGCAAGATCAACCGCCGGATCGCGGGCAGCGAGGGCGGCCACGGCTCGTGGTACCAAAAGTGGCACGCGCGCTGGGTCTGTCGCCAGTGGGAGCTCGAGCACGGCGAGCTGCCGCGCAGGGTCGAGCTCTACAAGGTCACCTACCCGATCCCCTCGCCCAAGGAAGTGTTCCTCAACCCCTACGACGCCAAGGCCCAATACAACGCCAAGGGCAGCCACAAGAAGGTCCACACGACCGAGTGCAAGGGCGCCGTCTCGGGTCAGCTCAGCAACGAGATGCGTCGTCGTCACGGGCTCCCGGAGATCGACGAGGACAAGATCCGCACGTGGAACAAGCAACGCTGCCGCAAGTGGGAGGAGAAGCTGATCGAGGAGGCGCGCGAGCGCGGTGAGGAGGTCGACGTGCTCGACCCCCGCTTCGACGTGTGCCCGGCGGTGCCCAAGGAGGTCCGCAAGGCCAAGTTCGCCCGCGGCGACGACGAGCTCATGCTCGACGAGGACTGAGAGCGACACAGAGCGACCGCCCGCGCAGCGGCCCTGCCTGGCCGAGCGCAGGGCGGCTGCGGGGAGGCTGCGGGGAGGTGGAGTACTCCGCTAGCCCTTGCGGCGGATCTTGCCCTGGAGGGCCTCGACGACCACGTCGTGGGCCTCGCCCTCGAGCGTGCCCTGGAGCAGCCGACGCAGGTAGGCGCGGTGCTCGGGGTCGCCCGCGGCCCAGCGCAGCGGCTTGCCCTTGAGCTTGCCAAAGTTGAAAGCCGGCTCGCCGTCCTTCCACATGAAGCGGCGGGCGTCGTCGACGTAGGCGGCGTTGACGGCGGTGCTGAGCTCGTCGAGATCGCGGACCCCCGTCGGTAGATCGTCGTAGCGCGCGAGCTGGCCGGCGAAGACCTTGAGGCTGGCGATCGTGTCGGCCTCGGCACCGTGGGCGCCCTCGAGCTCCTCGCCGCAGTAGAAGCCGACGGCGGCCGCGAGGTTGCGCGGCTCTCGGCTGTGAAAGATGACCTGCGAGTCGACCAGGCGCGGGGCCGAGAGGTCGAGCTCGACCTCGGTCCGCCCGAACTCGGCCTTGAGCAGGCGGATGTCGAGGCGCCCGATCGCAAAGCCCGCCAGGTCCGCGCCCCGGAGCAGCTCGGCCAGCTCACCCGCGAGCTCAGCGAAGCTCGGACAACCCTCGAGATCCTCGTTGTAGATCCCGTGGATCTCGCTCGCCTCTTGCGGAATCCGCTGCTTGGGATCGATCCTCCAGGTCCGCGGCGCCTCGATCGCCACGGGGTCCGAGGACACGCGCAGCAGCGAGATCTCGATGATCCGATCGCGCATGGCGTCGGTCCCGGTCGCCTCGATGTCGAGGAACACGATCGGGCGGTCGAGGCTCTGGACAAACTCGAAAAAGCGAGGGCCGAGATCCTTGATCTGGGGGACTCGGGTGGCGGTGGCGGTCTCTTCGCTCATGCGGGCGCGGTTATATACCCGCGCCCGCGTGACCCGGCAGCCGGCCGAGCACAGCGCCGGAGGTAGCTGCGCCCCTCCAGAAGCCGTAGCGGATGTAAGCTCGAAGACTGCAAATTGCGCTATGAATTAGCCTTTATTTGAGAACCAAGCACATCGTTTGTTTTGTGCCCACCCGATCGCTGGTACGTTTGCGCTCATGCTACTGGGTTCCTGTCGATCGGTTGGTGCGCGGTTCACGGCGGTTGCGGCGTTGAGCTTGCTGGCGCTCGGATGTGGCAAAGACTCGGGCGCCGACGCCAGCTCGGGCGCCGACGGCATCAGCAGCGGCATCGGCGGTGACGGCGACAGCGACAGCGAGGGCGGCGACAGCGACCCGGACACCGGCTCGCCCAAGCTCGACATGGACAGCGAGGACACCGACATGCTGCCCTGCGGCGAGGGCGAGCTGTGCGAGTGCGACATCCCGCCTCACACCCCCTGCGATGGGCCCGCCAACACGCCCGTCGTCCAGGCGCTCGGGCTCAACTGCCCGGGCGATCCCACCGTCACCTTCGCAACCACCGGGGCCGCGGCCGGCATCGGCACGCGCAGCTCGTTCGGCAACCTCGGCGCGTTCCCCCCGCAAGAGGGCAGCCAGTACGTGGTCATCGGCTCGGGTGCCGTCGCGGAGCTCGACGACAATTCGGGCCTCGGGGCCTGCAACTCCGACCTCGGCGCCTACGATCCGGGCTCGCTCCCGGCCCCGCTCGTCGGGGCCGACGTCGGCGCCCAGACCTGCGCCGAGAACCCCGCCCTCGTCGGCATGGGCGACTGCTCGAACACGATCGAGGCCCAGCTCGCGGGCTCCGTCAATGACTACACCGAGCTGCGCATCACCGCGACGGTCCCCGACTTCGTCAACTCGTTCAGCTACAACCTCGCGTACTTCAGCTACGAGTACCCCGAGTACTACCAGTCGGTATTCAACGACATGTACATCGGCTGGCTCGAGTCCGAGGTCTGGACCGGCAACGTGTCCTTCGACGAGTTCGGCGCCCCGATCTCGCTCAACGCGGGCTTCCTCGACTACCGCGACGCCAACTCGGACAACGATCCGGACTGCCAAGGGGGCTGCTCCGCGCCCGAGCTCCACGGGACCTGCATGGAGGGCCACGCGGGCACCAAGTGGCTGACGACGACCGCGGGCGTCAAGCCGGGCGAGACGATCACCCTCGTGCTCGCGATCTTCGACATGAGCGACTCGGTCCTCGACAGCTACGCGTTCATCGACAACTTCCAGTGGGGCTGCGACGGCGACCAGCCGCCCTCGACCACCCCGATCGAGTGAGCGCGTACAGCGTGCTAGCAGCCCGGGGTGCAATGCCTCGCGCCGCCTCGCTTGGCCTCTTCGCCGAGGGCTTTGTCGCCAAAACTTGCAGTACGCCCGGTACAGCGGCGTTTTGGCTTCGCGCCCTCGGCGAAGATTCCGGCGCGAGGCGACACGATGCATTGCACCCCGGGCTGCTAGCGTCGGGCATGTCGAAGCCTGGCGCCCTCGCCCTCGCCCTCGTGGTTGCAGCGCTGCTCGGCGGCTGCAAGGACGACTACGCGACCAAGATGTGTCTGTCCGAGGAGGGCACGCCCCAGGACTGCGGGATCGCGTGCACGATCAGCCAGTCCGAGGACGCGTGCAAGAAGTGGGAGAAGCTGACGATCGAGCTGTGCGACGAGCACGGCAAAGAGGCGTGCCAGGAGATCTGCGAGGCCGACAAGAACGACTACGCCTGCACCAAAGCCAAGTCGATGTAGTCACAAGTCCGCGCACTCGGGCTCGGCCGGGCCGCAGGGGAAGCGCACGTGGATGTGGCCCTCGTGCCCGGGCGAGTGCCGGATCAGCCCGAGGCTGGCCTTCGACCCCCGCGGGTATTGGATCATCGCGTCGAGCTGCTCCTCGCTCGCGCCCGCGGCCTTGGCCGCCTTGTAGAGCCGCCGCTGGCTGCCGTAGTCCAAGAAGATCACCTGGACGATCGCCGCGCTCGCGAACGCGCTGACCAGCGTCCAGGTCGTGGCCCAGTCGACCCGGCGCATGCTCGGCTTGAGGCCCTGGGGCACCTCGGCGCGCAGCGGCAAGCGGATGTCGAGGTCGCGCCCGGTCTGGTGCGAGATGTGGCCGCCGATCTTCCCGCCGCGCTGGCGGCTCATGGTCCCGACCTTGATCGGGTGGGGGTAGTCGCTGGTCGCGGCGAAGCAGTCGAGCGCGGCCACGGTCTGGCGCACGGCCCAGGTCGTGCCGTAGGCCGACTTGGGGTAGCTCAGCCGGTAGCGCTCGCCCGGCGGGATCTGGACCCCGGCGACGAGCGCCCCCGCTCGCGGGACGCCGACGCCGTGGGCCCCCGGCCGGACCAGCGCCGCGCGATCGGAGGTCGGCTGATCGTTGACGATCGCGTTGAACACGATCGGGTCGATCCAGATCTGCACGCGCTCCCCGAGCTCGAGCGAGCGCCCGAGCTCGCGCACGTTCCAGGCTCGCAAGCGGCGATAGTCGACGCCGTAGCGCCGCGCGATCGTGCCCCAGCTGTCGCCCTCGATGACCTCGTGCTCGACGAGCTGACGCGGGGGCGGGTAGCGTCGCGCGTGGATCCGCAGGGCCTTGGGCCGCCACGGGTGCGGCTGCGCGTCGGCGGCCATGTCGTTCCACTCGCGGATGCTGTGGGCGCGGACGTCGTAGCGCAGCGCGAGCTCCTCGATCGTCTCGCGCGGGAGGGTCGGGTGCCGGATCCACGTGGGCAGCGGGCCGGGCTCGTGGGCGGGCATGCGCCAGCTGGGAGCGAAGGCCACGACCTCGTCGACCGCGGGCTCGAGCGCCTCGTCGAGGACCGAGATCTCGCGCATCTCGAGCGCCTGGGCCCGCCCGAGCTCGACGCTGTGCGCGGGCGGGAGGCGCTCGACCGGCGCCGCCGCGACCGCCTCGCACGCGCTCAACAAGGCGCTCAGGCACAGCAGCTCGACCCGCACAGCCCAAGAGTACCCGTGATATGACCGCGCCGTGAGCGAGCGCGAGCAGCCCGTGGTCATGAAGTTCGGCGGCAGCAGCGTGGCCGACTTCGAGCGCCTGCGCAGGGTCGCCGAGATCATTGCGACGCGAGCACGCGAGCGTCCGACGGTCGTGGTCGTGTCGGCGATGGGCAAGACCACGGACCGCCTGGTCCGCGAGGCCCGCTCGCTGTGCGAGCCCCCCGCCCCGCGCGAGCTCGACATGCTGCTGACGACCGGCGAGCGCACGAGCATGGCGCTGCTGGCCCTGACGCTGTGTGGCCGGGGGATCTCGGCGATCAGCCTGACGGGCTCGCAGTGCGGGGTGATCACGGATCATCAGCACGGGCGCGCGCGGATCGTCGAGGTCCGCCCCTTTCGGATCCTCGACGAGCTCGCCGCCGGCCACGTCGTCGTGGTCGGTGGGTTTCAGGGCGTGTCCTACAAGCGCGAGGTCACGACCCTCGGGCGCGGAGGCTCGGACACCAGCGCGGTCGCGCTCGCGGCCGCGCTCGGGGCCGACTGCGAGATCTACAGCGACGTCGACGGCGTCTACGACGGCGATCCGCGCAAGCTCGGCGGCGCCGCGCGGATCGACGAGATCGGCTACGAGCAGATGGCCGCGCTGTCGCGCGCGGGCGCCCAGGTCCTCCACGCGCGCGCGGTCGAGCTCGCGGCCGAGCGCGGTATTGCGATCTACGCCCGCGCGAGCTTCCCGGTCGACGGCAAGCGCGGCCAGACCGTGATCCGCAACAACCCCGCCGCGCCGACGGGGGTCCGGGCCGTGACCTGTGATCGCGCCGTGATCGAGGTCCGGCTGCGGCTCGCCCGGCCGGTCGGCGGCGAGGAGACAGTCGCGGTCATCGCGGAGCTCGGGCGGGCGCTCGGCGGGCTCGGGCTCGCCTACCTGCAGATCGACGAGCGCGGCATCACCGGGCTGCTCTCGGCCAGCTTGCGCGACGACCTCGAGAGCTTCGAGGCCGAGCTCGGGCGGCTGATCTCGCGCCTCGCCCACAGGTCGCCGCCCGTGACCGTGGACGCCCTCGAGTATCGGGGTGATCTGGCCGTCTTGACCCTCGTCGGCGCCGGCCTCGAGGAGCGCCGCGACACGAGCGAGCGCGCGCTCTCGGTCCTCGCCGAGGCCGGGGTTCGGCTCCGCGGCATGCGAACAGATGGTCAGTCCCTCGCGCTGCTGATCGCCCAAGACGAGGCCGAGCTGGCGACCGCGCGCATGCACCGGGCCATGCTCGAGCGCAGCGAGCCGCCCCGCGGGTCGGTCTGATGAGCCCGACCTCCGCAACTCCAGGGCATCGTCGCGATCGCCCCTGACATGGATGTCGCAGTCGAGGTCCCGCGACCTCACCTCGTCAACTCACTTCGTCGAGATCCTTGGGGATTTGGTCCTTGGCACCGTGACTGCTATGTGTGCCAGCCGTTCGCGGTCCTGTCTCCGCGATGCTCTCCCCGGTCTCCGCGAACAGTTCGAACGCTGACGACCTCATGAATCGACCGACGAGGCAATCGTCGGTCGCTAGCCCCCGGCCACTGTCGTGGCCCCCGACAAAACCCTACTGGAGACGACATGTTCAAGAACCTTTCCTTCCTCGCACTCGCCGGCACGATGACCCTCGCCGCTTCCATGACGACTGGCTGCATCCTGAGCGTCGGCGACGACACCTTGAGCACCGGCGACGGCGACGGCGACGGCGACGGCGACACCACCGGTGACGGCGACGACACCACTGGCGACGGCGACGACACCACTGGTGACGGCGACGGCGACCCCGGCGACGGCGACGGCGACCCCGGCGACGGCGACGGCGACGACACCACTGGTGACGGCGACGGCGACGGCGACGGCGACACCGGTGCCCTGTGCGGCTGGGTCTCGGACGTGGATCCGGTCGGCTACTACTGCGGCGGCGAGGGTGAAGACCCCGACGGCGTCAACCCCATCGGATGCCCCGAGGGTCTGGTCGATGGCGATCCCTGCCCCGAGGGTCTGACCGGCGCCGGCTGCTGCGACGCCGATGGCAACAACTGGTACTGCGGCACGGTGGACGACACCGACATCACTGTCCTGGAACTCTGCGGCTGAGCCAGCGACCCTGGTCCCTGCGACAACTAAAGAGCGCGAGCCTGGCTGGGCTCGCGCTCTTTCTCGTTGCGCCGTCTGCTCGGCGGCTTGCGGGGCTACTCGGCCGCGCTGTGTGCGAGCTCGTCGGGCCCGACGACGTGCAGGTGCGCGGGGACCGGCTCGAACGCGTACTCGATCTCGTCGAGCTCATCGGGCTCGTCCGGGTCCGTTTCGGCCTCGAAGAACTCGCAGCACGCCCGATAGGGCGCCCCGGCGACGACCAACGAGGCGTGACCGCCCGGGAGCATGATGTAGTCGCGCGCCGCGACCCCGTCGATCGGGCCCGGCGGCGGACACAGGACATCGGACGCGGCGTGGATCTGGCGCAGGCGCACGTTCTCGGGGACCGGCGCGGCGAGCAGATCTTCGAGGAAGGCCGAGCCCGGCAGCACCTGCCAGACCGAGGGGCTCACGACGCCGACCGCCGCGACACCGGCGAGACCCATCCAGGTCCCGCTCAGGGGCGAGCCCATCATCACGAGGTTGCGGACGTAGCGGTGGCCCTGGAGGAATTTGATCGAGTGGAGCCCGATCAGCCCGCCCATGCTGTATCCAATCAGATCCACGCGCTCGACCCCGAGCTTCTCGCACAGGGTCCGCAGGTGGTTGGTCAGATCTTCGGCCGAGCGCCGGATCGAGCCGAGGTTGAAGGTGCCGTAGGCGTAGCTGAACACCACCCGGCCGTCACGCTGGAAGCGACGGGTCAGCGGCAACATGGTTCCGCGGGTGCCGAGGAAGCCGTGGACCAACACGACCGGCGGCAGCTCGGGCCGCGTCCACGACATGTCCGTGCTGACCTTGTTGCCACGGACGAGGTGGCGGCTGTACTCGATCACGTGGGTCGCGATCTTGACCGCTCCACGGACGTGGTTCTCGAGCCGCTCCGGGACACTCATTCGTACGTAAGTGTACCCCATGACATCCTGACAGTAGCCATTTTGGTCCCAATTCAGACCCCCGGCGGGACCCGCGAACGCGCCTGCACGGCGCCGTGGGAGCAAATTTTACCTGTACAGGTGATCTGCGCCCGATTCGTGATGGTCACATTTCCCATTTGCGATAGCCATGATCGGACAAACCGCGATACGCGCATTTGGTCGATCGTTGCCGCCGCCGCCGACCCGCCCACCTTCGGCAGACTATAGTCCGGCCGACTCATGCCGATCCACAACACCAGCTTCCTCGACGCATGCCGCGGCCAGCGGCCGGCGCGAACGCCCGTGTGGCTGATGCGACAGGCCGGGCGTTACCTGCCCGAGTACCGCGCGATCCGCAAGAAGGTCTCGTTCCTCGAGCTGTGTCGGACGCCCGAGCTCGCCGCCGAGGTCACGGTTCAGCCGGTCGACCGGCTCGGGGTCGACGCCGCGATCCTGTTCAGCGACATCCTGGTCGTGTTCGACGCCATGGGCGTGGCGGTCGAATTCAACCCGGGGCCGCAGCTGCCCTCACCCGTGCGCACAAACGCCGACATCGAGGCCCTGCGCTGGGGGGATCCGGGCGAGGACGTCGGCTACGTGATGAACGCGGTCCGAGCGTGCAAGTCGGCGCTCGCCGATCGCGTGCCGCTGATCGGTTTTTGCGGGGCGCCGTTCACGACCGTCAGCTACCTGATCGAGGGCGGCGGCAGCCGAGATTTTCTCGAGGTCAAGAAGCTGATGTTCTGCGAGCCGGTGATGTTCGGCCAGCTGATGGCGAACATGAGCGAGCTGCTCGCCCGCTACCTGATCGGGCAGATCGACGCCGGGGTCGACGCCGTGCAGATCTTCGACAGCTGGGCCGGCGCCGTCGGCCCCCGCGACTACGAGACCCACGTGCTGCCCCACACGATCGCGCTCGTCGAGGCCGTCCGCGCCCACACCCCCGCGGGCCGCGATCCGGTCCCGGTCATCTTGTTCGCGCGCGGCAACGCCAACACCCTCGCGCTCACGGCCCGGGCGCCAGCCGACGTGATCGGCATCGACTGGAGCATCGAGCTCGACGCCGCGATCGAGGTTGTCGGCCACGATCGCGTGGTCCAGGGCAACCTCGATCCGGGCGTGCTGCTCGGTCCGCCCGAGCTGATCCAGTCCCGGGTCCGGGCCACGCTCGCCGACGCCCGCGCGGCCAAGGCCCACGTGTTCAACCTCGGCCACGGGATCTCCCGCTTCACCGACCCCGAGCACGCCAAGCTCATGGTCGACACGGTCCACGCCGGGCTGAGCGAGGGGGCCTGAGGTGCGGCTGCGCTCGAGCGTCTCGCCCCTGTGCCTGGTGCTGCTCACCGGCTGTCCAACAACTCCCACGACCACGCCGCCGCCGTCCGACGACGGCGCGATCGAGGAGCCGAGCACCCCGATCATCCCAGCCGAGCCCGCCAACCACACCGAGGGTGACGAGCTCGAGGCCACGATCCCGGTCATCGGCGGCGACTCGATCGAGCTGTCGAGCCTCCGCGGGCGCCCGGTCTTGCTCGAGATCTCGGCCAGCTGGGAGCCGGGCTTCGCCGAGGCCCACGCGCTCTACGCCGAGCTGCTCGCCGAGCACGGCGAGCTCGCGGTCATCGTCGTCGTCGCCGATCCCGAAGACGCGGGCCTGAGCGGGCTGCCGCCGGAGTTCACCCTCGCCTGGGATCCGGCCGGGGCGCTCGCGGCCAAGTTCTCCGTCGCGACCTTCCCGACGATGTTCGTGATCGACCGCGGCGGCCGGATCTCCGCGGTCGTCAACGGCTGGGACGCCGGGGTCCACGACGCGCTGCGCGAGTCGGTCGCCAGGGCCTCAAGCTCCTGACCGGCGCAGGCACTAGACCTCAATCAAGCGCTGAATTGAACAAGCTGAATAATTTAGGGCTAGCAGCCCGGGGTGCAATGCATCGTGTCGCCTCGCGCCGGAATTTTCGCCGAAGGCGCGAAGCCAAAACGCCGCTGTACCGGGCGTACTGCAAGTTTTGGCGACAAAGCCCTCGGCGAAGAGGCCAAGCGAGGCGGCGCGAGGCATTGCACCCCGGGCTGCTAGTACGAGCCGAAAGGCGAGCGTTTGGGGGGAGCGGAGGGGGCTTCGCCGCCGCAGCGAGCGGCCGTGCGTGGCGACGTCGCTGACCCCTGCGGGGGTCTCGGGGAGCTCCCGACTCGGGGTCTAAGATGCGCCTGCGGGGGCGACGGAAAACTCGAGCACGTACTGGTGCTCGAGCAGCTCGAGGTCCTCGCGCGCGAGCGTGTATCCGGCGGCCTCCATGCTCGCGCGGATGTCCGCGGGGCTCATGCGCATGGCCGCAGGCGGGCCGGGGGCGTCCTCGGCCGCGTCCTTGCGAAAGTCGACGATGATCACCCGCGCGCCCGGGCGCAGGCTCGCGGCGACCGCCTCGAAGTAGACTTGGGGCTCGGCGAGGTGGTGGAACACGTTGCACATGAACACGACGTCGACGGGCTCGGGCAGCTTGGGGTCCTCGGCCTCGCCCTGGACCGCCACGAGGTTGGCGAGGCCCTCGTCCTTGGCCCGCGTCGTCAGCCACTCGACCATCCCCGGCTCGATGTCGACGGCGAACACCTGGCCGTCGGGAGCGGCGGCGGCGAAGCGGACGGAGAAGTAGCCCGTGCCCGCGCCGAGGTCGGCGATCTTGGCGTCGGGCGGGAGCTCGAGGCTCGCGACGAGCGCGTCGGGGCGCTGCCACGCCGTGCGCTCGGCTGACTCGAAGTGCTCCATCCAGTCCTTGGGATCGTCGAAGCGATGACCCTTGTAGCCGTGGCCGTTGTCCCCGTCCGGGTGAGCGCCGCCGTCGGGGTCGTGACCGTGACCGTGACCGTGACCGTGACCGTGATCGTGTTGGTGTTCGGGCTCGTGGGTCACGTCGTGATCCTGGTTGCGCTTGGTGCAGCCGAGGCACAAGACCAGCGCGGCCGTGAGCGTGAGGCGTGAGGTGGGCATGGCTCGCGCAGGATAACCGCGGGTATTTGTCGTCGGGAGGCTCACCGCGATGTCCGGCGCCCGGCGCTCGGTTGACAGGGCCGCGAGGGTCGACGAACGATCCCCGCTCGTGTCGTTCGCGCGCAGACCACGGTGGTGGCCGCCCCCGACCTGGATCGCGCCAGGGCTGGTCCTGCTCGGTCTGGCGGTGGCCTGCGCCACCGGATCGCGCGCAAACGACACCTCGGCGCCGAGCCCAGCGAGCTCGAGCGCGCCCAAGCTCACGCCGACGCCCGCGCCCACGCCCACGCCGCTCGCGGAGGTCGACGTCGACGCCGCGGCGGCCGAGGCGAGCGCGCCCACGCCGGAGCCCGAGCCGCTGCCCTTCGACGACGAGCAGCTCGCGCGGATCATGGCGGTCCAGAGCATCGTCGCCGCCGCCGCCGCCGAGCACGAGGTCGACCCGGCCCTGATCAACGCGCTGATCTGGGTCGAGAGCAAGTTCCAGCGCCGCGCCCGGGGGCCGGCGGGCGCCCAGGGCCTGATGCAGCTGATGCCCAAGACCGCGGGCGCGATGGCCAAGCGCCTCGGTCGCAAGCGCAACTCCTACGACCCCGACTTCAACATCCACGCGGGCACGCTGCTGCTCTCGCGCCTGCTCGACCGCTTCGAGGGCGACGTCGGCCTCGCGCTCGCGGGCTACAACCGCGGCGGCGGGACCGTGTCCAAGTGGGTCGCGACCGGAGCTCCGCTGCCCGAGGGCGTGCAGGGCTTCATCGCGCGCGTGCTCGAGGCCCACGCGTGGTTCGAGCGCATGCCACCCGCGCCTACCACTCGAACTTCAGCCCGACCGAGGGCAGGATCGGCAAGCCCGCGATGATCCGCTTGTCGGTGAAGTTGTAGGCGTAGAGCAGGCCCTCGACGTTGCGCCGGTTGTAGATGTTCTGGATGTCGACGTAGGCCGTGAGCCCGACGTAGCGCCAGGTCCAGCGCTTGTCGACGCGGACGTCGAGCTGGTGGAAGGCCGGCTGCCGGGCCGCGTTGCGCGGGCCCTGAAGCGAGAAGAAGCCGTTGTCCGAGGCGTCGTAGACGCCGTTGTAGACCGGGGTGTAGGGGTTGCCGCTGACGAGGCGATAGCGGCCGCCGATGCTCCACCCGCGCGGGAGCTTGTAGACCGCGACCGCCGTGAGGATGTGGGGCTGATCGAAGTCGAAGCGCGCGAGGCCCTCGCCGTCGTCGAGGTCATAGAACGCGCGGCTGAAGGTGTAGCTGACCCAGCCGAACAGGTTCTTGCTCAGGTTCTTGCGCACGAGCAGCTCGACGCCGCCGACGTGGCCGAAGCCGGCGTTGTCGAAGCGCTCGGGCACGATGACCTGGCCGCTGCTGGAGTTGAGCACGAGCGCTTCGGTCGGGACCGCGAGCGAGTACACGTACTTGTAAAACAGCGTGGCCTCGACGAAGAGGTCGAGGCTCTCGAACATGTGCGCGACCCCGAGGCTGTTGTGGACCGACTTCTCGAGCGCGATGTTGGGGTTGCCCCAGACCTCGTTGAACTCGAAGATGTCGGGGTACTGCGAGTAGAGCCCGACGCCGCCCTTGAGCGTGGTGTCGTCTCCGACCTTCCACGCGAAGCGCACGCGCGGGTCGAGACCCGCGCGCTCGAGCACGACGCCGTTGTAGGTGAAGCGCAGGCCCGGGTAGATCGCGAAGCGCTCGCTCGCGGCGACGGTCCCGGTCGCGTAGAGGGCGACGCTCGCAAAGGCCCCGCCGAGCTCGGCGGCGGTGTACACCCCGGTGCCCCCGGCCCCGAGCGCCGGGAACCCGGGCGCGCGGGCCTCGAGCTCGTAGGCGCCCGCGCGGACCTCGGTCCCGAGCCGGAGCGCGGCCCGCTTGCTGATCCGGTAGCCGAGCTCGCCGCGGAAGCTGAGCTGATCTTGGGTGACCCGAAACGAGAAGATGTCGCCGCCGACGCCCGAGAGCAGGTCGTGGCGAAACGAGGGGGTCAAGAGCACGGTCCAGCGCCCATGCTGGGCCTCCCAGACCAGGTCGGCCCGGTGAAAGGAGATCTGGGTCTCGAACCCGTCGTTTGGGTCGGGGTCGGTGTCGTTGATGTCGGGGTTGACGACGGCGAGCTGGTCGTCGGACCCGAACACCCGGACGCTGAGATCCCCGTCGCCGAGGGGGTAGTCGAACAGGGCCTGGTAGTCCCAGTAGCGCGGCGCGACGTTGAAGTCGATGCCGGCGTCTTTCGGGATGACCGCGAGCAAGATCGCGTCGACGTAGCTGCGCCGGGCCGAGACCGCGAAGCTGCCCTTGCCGACCGGACCCTCGACGAGCGCCCCGGCGTCGAACAGGTCGGCGTCGATGTAGCCGTGGTGACCGTCGCGGCGACCCCGGCGGGGCTGGACGTTGATGATGCCGCCGATCGCGTTGCCGAAGCGGCTGTCGAAGTTGCCGGGGATGAAGTCGATCTGCGCGAGGATGTCGGAGTTGAACACCGAGGTGATCGCGCCAAAGTGAAACAGCTGCGGGATCTCGTGGTAGCCGAGGTAGGTCTTGGTGTCGCTCGGGGCCGAGCCGCGGACCACGAGCAAGCCGGCGCCGAAGGGCGGCCGGGCGACGCCAGGGAAATTCTGCAGGCTCTTGAGCGCGTCGCCCTGGGTGCCCGGGAGCAGGTTGATCTCCTCGGGGGTGATCGTCCGGCGCGTGACCTCGGGCATCTCCTGCTCGGTCGAGACCACGGTTCGGTAGGGGTTGCTCTCGAGCCGCCGCTCGAAGTACTTGAGCTCGAGGATCGACTCGGGCGCGAGCGCTTCGACGTAGTCGAGGCGCTCGTAGCCGGGGGAGAGCACGACCACCCGCACGCGGCCCGGAGGCACTCCGCGCAGCTCGAAGCGACCCTCGGCGTCGGTCCGGGCCTCGACCTGCCACGCGGGCTCCTCGGGCGCCTCGTAGCGGCGGCCCTTGACCTCGCCGAGCGGCCAGCCCTCGGGGGCCGGGACCGCGAGGACCGAGGCCCCGCGGATCGGCGTGCGCTGACCGGCCTCGCGCACGCGGCCGCGCATCGCCACGGGCAGCTCGGCGGGCTCGAGCTCGGCCTCGCCCGCGCCCGCGCCCGCGCCCTCACCCGCGCCCTCGCCCGCGCCCTCGCCCTCGCCCCCACCCTCGCCCCCGCCCGCGGGCTCGGGCGCCGTCGGCGGCCCGAGCTCGATCCCAACCGAGAGCACGACCTCGACGGCCTCGCCCTGGTAGGTCGCGGGCTCGAACTCGACGGCCGCGACGGCGTCGAGCGCGATCTGATCGAGGACCGGATCGACCGACTGCAGGACCTCGAGCTCCTTGGTCTGGCCGTCGACGCCGACGACGTACTGCACGACCACGGTCCCGGCCGGGGGATCCTCGCGCTCGAGCAGCGACTCGGGGTAACGGACCGAGATCGTCGACTTGGGCGTGGGCGGGGCCAGCTCCTCGGCCGGACCGGCGCTGGCCTCCGGAGGTGCGGCATCGACCGGCCGGGGGAGGCTCACGAACACGACGGCGAGCACGAGAGCCGCGGCACGTGCCAGGCCCCCCGCAAATGTGCGTCGCCGCGGGCCCAGACCTCCAGGCACGAGCGAAGCATCGCCCTTCGACGCCGACTTGTCACCCCGCGTATGCCGCACTGACGTCGTGGAGGGTCGCGGCCGGCCCTGTTAGGGTCGCGTCGCATGGGACGCCGGCTCGACGGTCGCTTAATTCGACGCTTCATCCCGGTGCTCCTGGTCGCGCTCTCGCTTGGATGCGAGGTCGACGAGACCGGGCGCCACCTGGTGATGATCGCCTCGCTGTTCGTGCTCGGTGCGGTCGGTGAGGTCATCTTCGCGCGGACCCAGATCCCCGACGTCGTGTGGTTGATCCTCGCCGGGGTCATCCTCAACACGACCGGGCTCGTCGACCCGAGCGCCCTCGATCCGATCCTGCCGCTGTTCTCGGCCCTGACCCTGATCATCGTGCTGTTCGACGGCGGCAGGCAGATCGTGATCAACGATCTGATCAAGGCCGCGCCCAAGGCCTCGGCGATGGCCGTGCTCAGCTTCACGCTGAGCACCTTGGGGGTCGCGCTGATCCTCCAGCTCGCGGCCCTGACCGGGCTGCTGCCCGAGACCTGGACCTTCCTCCATAGCCTCATGGTCGGGGCCATGGTCGGCGGCTCGAGCTCGCTGGTGATCATGCCCTCGATGAACCTGGCCAAGGTCGAGCCCAAGGTCTCGAACCTCGTCGGGCTCGAGTCGGCCCTGACCGACGCGCTGTGCGTGGTCGTGGCCGTGGTCCTGATGAACATCATCAAGTCCGGCGAGGCCAGCGGCGGCGGGGCGGTGCTCGAGCTCGGCGAGAACTTTGGCTTCGCCCTGCTGATCGGCCTGATCGCCGGGTGGATGTGGATGCCCGTGCTCCGCGCGCTCTCGGGCAACCCCTACGCCTACCCGGTCACGCTCGCGGCGCTCTTGTTCCTCTACGTCGTCGTCGACAACACCGGCGGCAACCCGGCGATGGCGGTCCTGACCTTCTCGGTCATCGTCGGCAACGCCGAGGCTCTGATGAAGATGGTCGGCTTCTCGCTCGGCGACAAGCCGCTCGCGCTCGACGACACCGTGGTCACGGTCCACACCCAGGCCGCGTTCATCATCAAGTCGTTCTTCTTCACCTACATCGGGCTGATGCTCTCGCGCCCGATCTACCTGCTGCTGCTCGGCTTCGTCGTCGGGCTCTCGCTGTTCGTGACCCGGATCCCCGCGGTCATGCTGGTCGCGCGCAAGGGCTTCACCGACAGCCAGCGCAAGATGATAGCGATCTCGCTCCCGCGCGGGATGGCGGCCGGCGTGCTCGCGACCTTGCCGGCCTCGCCGAAGTACCGGATCGCCGGGACCGAGGACCTGCCCTCGATGGTCTTCGCCTCGGTCGTGACCAGCATCGCGATCTTCGCCTATGGCTTTCGCAAGGTCCGGTCCGAGGCCCCCGCCGACGAGGCCGCGGCGCCCGAGACCGAGGCGACCGAGACCGAGGCGACCGAGGCGACCGAGGCCGAGGCCGCGCCCGGCGAGGCCGGCCCCGGGACCGTCGAGCAGCTCCCGGCAGCGCAGCCTCCGGCGCCCATGCCCGACGGCCTCCTGCCGCCCGACCACCAGCTTCCGCCCGCGCCCGCGCCCGCGCCGACGCCCAGGGACGACGACGAGAGCTAGTACTCGCCGCAAGGCGAGCGTTTGGGGTGAGCGGAGGGGGCTTCGCCGCCGCAGCGAGGGGCCTTTTTGAAAGACCCCTCGAGGACGAGAAGACCTGAGTCGAGCGCGCAGCGGCTGCTAGAGCTCAGCGGGCGGCCTTGGGCGCGGCCTCGGATCCAAAGTAGGCCCGCGAGCCGTCGACCCGCGCCACCCCTCGGGCCCGGGCCCCGTCAAAGCTCTCGGCGCCCCGGCTGACCACGTCGACGTCGAACTGAACCTCGACGGTGGGCTCGAGCTGCTCGAGGTAGCGCAGCGTGAGCTCGCGGGCCTCGTCCTCGTCGCTCGCGATCACGGTGAGGTCGGTGGTGTAGCCGCCGGCGCCGTCGGGCCAGTCGTCGGGCGTGCTGTCGAGCTCGGCGCGCACGCGGACCCGAAAGGCGTCGGCGCGCGTCGACCCCGGCGCGGTCGTGCCGTGATCGACCCGGTTGATCGTGTCGAACATGTGCGGGGTGATCCAGTCGCGGCGGCCCGCGAGGCGCGCGACCTCGCGGGCCTCGGTCCGGCGGCCGTTTTGCCACAGCGACTCGAACACCTCTTCGGCGACCAGGCTCGCGTAGCCGCTGCCGAACTCGCCGCGGTCGTGAAAGGTCGCGACCAGATCGAGGGCCCAGTAGAGCAGGCGCAGGGCGACGTCGAGATCGCCGTTGGGATCGGCGAGGGTCCACGCGCCGAGGACCGCGAGGGTCAGGGGGTTGTCGCGCTCGGCCACGTGGGCCCGCTCCATGGTCTCGCGCGCGGCGTCGTGGCGGCCGAGGCGGTAGAGCGTGATCGCCTCGTTGTAGAGCGCGCTGCCGTGGAGGGGCTCGAGCGAGAGCGCGGTCTCGAACCGCTCGATCGCTTCTTCGAGGCGGTCGAGATCGGACAGACAGATGCCGTGCTCGACGAGCATCTCGACGTCGAGGGGATCCTCTTGGAGGTACCTGTCGTAGACCTCTTCGGCCTCTTCGAGCCGGGCCTGGCGACGCAGCAGGGCGCCGAGCGCCGCGTTGGCCTCGACCATGGTCGGCGCGTTCTCGTCGAGGGCGAGCGCCTCGCGGTAGCAGTCCTCGGCGCGGGCCTCATCGCCGAGGCGCTCGAGCACGGCGCCGAGGTTGTAGTGCTGGAGCACGCCGCCGGGGTCGAGGGCGACGGCGACCTCGAAGGCCTCGCGGGCCTGGTCGAGCTCGCCGTAGAGATCCAGCACGTTGCCGAGCGCGGTCAGGATATCGGGCTTGCGCGGAAACTCTCCGGCCGCGCGGCGAGCCAGGGTCAGGGCGTGCTCGTAGTCGCCGATGTCACACAGCCCGCGAATCCACATGCAGTAGATCGGGATGCGGTCGTGCTCGGGCAGCTCCGGCTCCCACGAGCTCCGGAGTAGGCGAACCGCCGAGTCGGCGGCACCTTGATCGAGCAAGGTTGCGATGGCATCGAGTTGGGGGCGCATAAATCCCAAAGCTCGACGTTTTTTTGCATGAGCGCGGAGCCGTGGCAATCGTTATTCCAGTGCCTGGAGCCACGGTGCCATCGGCGCCGCGAAACTGGCGCAAGTGAAGTGACGGCGGTGAATTCGCGGGCGACGATCGCGAAGGATCGAGAACGCGCGATCAGGCCGGAGCCGAGAGGCGATCGCGAACCAGCCCCAAGAAAATCTGCATCCCAGTTGGGATCAGCTCGTCATCAAAGTCGAAGTCCGGGTGATGACACCCCGGTGTATCCTCGCCTTCACGCCCCGCACCCAAGAAGAAATACGCGCCGGGCACCTCGGCGGCGAAGTAGGCAAAATCCTCGCCACCGGCCATCGGGAGGTCGCGCTCGCTCAGCGACAGCCCGTCGAGACCGCCGGCCACGCGCAGGACGGCTGACACGCAGCGCGCGTCGTTGACGAGCACGGGGTAGCCCGTCTCGAGCGCGACATCGACCGCCACGCCGTAGGCCGCGCCGATCCCCTTCGCGATCTCGCGCATGCGCGAGAGTACCCGCTCGCTCGTCGCGTCGGAGAAGCTCCGGATCGTGCCGGTCATGCGCGCGAAGTCGGGGATCACGTTGTGCGTCTCGCCGGACTCGAAGGTGCACACGCTGACGACCGCGCCGCCGGCGGAGCCGAGCCCGCGCGAGACCACGGTTTGCAACCCGGTGACCAAGGCGGCCGCGGCCACGATCGGATCGCGGCAGTCCTGCGGTTGGCTCGCGTGCCCACCCCGACCGCGGACGGTGATCTCGAAGCTCGAGACCTGAGCCATGATCGGCCCGGGCACGGTGCGGAGCTCGCCGCGGGGATAGCCGGGCCAGTTGTGCAGACCGTAGATCTCGTCGACGCCGTCGAGCGCACCCTCGGCGACCATGACCTTCGCGCCACCGCCCTCGACGCCCTCTTCGGCCGGCTGGAACACGAGCCGGACGTTGCCGGCGATGCGCTCGCGGTGGCGAGCGAGGACCGCGGCGGTCCCGAGCAAGATCGCGGTGTGACCGTCGTGGCCGCACTTGTGCGCGCGGCCGTCGTGGATCGAGCGCCAGTCGAGCTCGGTGAGCTCGGTCATCGGCAGACAGTCGATGTCCGCCCGCAGCGCGACGGTTCGCCCGCGCTCGTGCAGATCCGGGCGCAGATCCGCGATCAGGCCGGTCCGGGCGCACTCGCGCGGCTCGTAGCCGAGTTTGGTCAGCCAACCCTTGATCAGCCGCTGGGTCCGCACCTCCTCGAAGCCGAGCTCCGGGTGCTTGTGGATGTCGCGCCGGATCCCTGTGAGCGTCGGTAAGAGGGCCTCGATCTCGCTGACGGGGTCGTCCCACGACATGCGCCGCACCCTATATCAATTCAAGCTCGCAACCTACCGAGCGCCGGGCGACACTCGGGTGATGAGCGGCGAGGGCGTGCATGGACGAGGACCGATCCGGAGCAAGGCCTTGCTGCTCTACGCCGGCGAGCGCACGGCCCACCGCTCATGTGGGATCGCCCTGGCCGAGGCCTTCGACCGCCCGAGCGCGGCCTACCAGAGCCTGCGTCGCGGCGGGATCACGGGCCAGGGCACCTGCGGGGCGGTGGTCGCCGGGCAGCTGCTGCTCGGCGAGCTCCTCGGTGATCCAGATCCGACCGGCTCGGTCACGCCGCCGCTGCGCTCGGCGATGACCCGCTACCTCGAGCGGGTCGAGTCGGAGCTCGATCGCGGCCCGAGCCCGACGCTGATCTGCAACGACATGACCGCGGCCCACGGCCCCTTTCGGGGCGAGGCCCGCCACCGCTTTTGCACCGCGGTCGTGGCCCAGGTCGCGCAGCTCGTCGACGAGCTGGCCCGCGAGCACGGGGTCGAGCACCACCCGCAGCCGGTCACCCTCGACGACGGCAGCGTGTTCGATCCATCGGCGGAGTGATCACCTGACCCGCGCGTAGACGTGGACCTTGGTCCGGCGCTTCCAGCTCGCGTCGAGCTTGTAGATCTCGCGCAGCTCGAAGGCCGGGTGGGGGTCGAAGTCCTGCAAGCTCGCGAGTCTGCGCAGACGCGGGAGGGTTGCGAGGCGTCGCTGCAGCCGGGCCATGAACGCGGCCGAGAACGCCGTCGAGCAGGTGTAGATCACCGTGGCCTCGTCGAGATCGCAGCGGAGCATGTCGTCCTCGACGAACGCGGCTCGGCTCACGCCGGGGATCCGCTCGCGTTTGGCCCGCGCGAGGGCCTGCTCGGCGATGGCGACCCGCGCGGGCGAGAGCTCGACGCCGCGCGCCCGCCCGACCTTGGTCGTCATCGCGGCGAGCAACACGACCTTGCCGAGGCCCGCGCCGAGATCGACGAAGTGATCTCGACGCCCGAGCTCGAGCTGGGCGAGGAGCCGGATCGTCGCCGTCGGCATCAGCTCGCCGTAGGTCGAAGAGCCCCGCGAGCGCGCGACCTTGCGCTCGTCCTCGCGCGGAATCTCGAACCCGTCGAGCCCGCGGTAGAGTCGCCGCAGCTGCGCGCGCGCGTCGTGGCCAGGACCGCTCACCGGCCAAAGTCTACCCCCTCGGCCGTCAGCGACTCTGCCACGCACGGCCACGAGCGGCCGGTCGCTGCGGGGGCTTCAACGCAGTCTGTTGGGTCCATGGGACGCGCTGTACGCGGACGAACCCAGCCCCAGGTCAATCGGTTTCGTAGATGGCAGAATCGTGGTCTCATCTAGATATGAGATGAGCAAAGAGCCCGTGACCTTCGACCAGCTGGCGGTTTTCTTGGCGATCGTCGAGACCGGCAGCTTCTCCGGCGCGGCCCGGAGGCTCAGCCGCGCGCAGTCCGCCGTCAGCTACGCGATCGCCAACCTCGAGCGCCTGCTCGAGCTCGAGCTCTTCGATCGGACCGGTCGCAAGCCGGTCCTGACCGAGGCCGGCCACGCGCTGGTCGAGGAGGCGCGAGCGGTCAACGGGCAGGTCGACAAGCTGCTCGCCCGCGCAGGGCAGATGCGCGGGGGCGTCGAGCCGAGGCTGGCGCTGGCCGTCGACGTGTTCTTTCCGATGCCGATCGTGCTCGACGCGCTCGCGGCCTTTCGTGATCACTATCCGTCGATCCCGGTTCACCTGCGGGTCGAGGCCCTCGGCGCCGTGGCCCAGCTCGTCGTCGACGGGACGGTGCAGTTCGGCGTCAGCGCGCCCCTCGACGAGTTTCCCGCCGGGATCGAGCGCAAGCCGCTGATGCCGATCGAGCTGGTCACGGTCTGCGCGGCCGCTCACCCCCTCGCGCAGATAGAGGGCCCGCTGACGATGACCCACCTGCGCGAGCACACCCAGCTGGTCCTCACCGACCGCTCGGCGCTGACGGCCGGGCGCGACAACGCGGTCGCCGGCGACGACAATTGGCGCCTCGCGGACCTCCCGGCCAAGCTCGCGTGTCTGCTCGCGGGTTTCGGGTGGGGCAACATGCCAACTCACATGGTCGCCGACGATCTCGCCGCCGGCCGCTTGGTCCGGCTGCAGGTGAGCGAGTGGGGGCTCGAGCCCTACTCGGTCCAGATCTCGGTCATCCACCGGGCGTCGTCACCCCCGGGCCCGGCCGGGCGCTGGCTGATCGAGGTCCTCGAGCGTCAGGACGCCCCGGACGCGCGCTGAGAATTTATTTGGTTTTGGTGCAATCCCGATCGGGTCGGCCGGGTACTACCGCGCCGATTCGTGATGACGTCCCTCGTGACCCTTCCCCCTCATGAAATCGACGCCGAGCGGACCGCCCCCGCGGCGCCGCCGGTCCCCGCCCTCGAGCTCGAGCGTCTGCGGCGCGAGGTCAAGTCGAGGCTGTTCGGCTCCGACCACGCGCCCCTGACGATCGACCGCTACCAGATCCTCGGCTGCATCGGCCAGGGCGGCATGGGCATCGTCTACGCCGCGCGCGACCAGCGGCTCGGGCGAACCGTGGCCCTCAAGCTGCTCCGGCCCGAGTTCAGCCGACCCGAGCCCCCGGACCCCGCTCGCCCGCCGACGCCCGGTCGCCGCGAGATGGACCTGACCAAGGAGGCCCGCTCGCTCGCGCGGCTCGCCCACCCCAACGTCGTCGCGGTGTTCGACGTGGGTGAGCACGAGGGCCAGCTGTTCGTGGCCATGGAGTACGTCGAGGGTCAGAGCCTGCGCCGCTGGCTCGAGACCCCGCGCTCGCTCGCGGCGACCCTCGACGTCTACCTCGCGGCCGGCGAGGGCCTGGCCGCGGCCCACCGCGCCGGGCTCGTCCACCGCGACTTCAAGCCCGACAACGTGCTCGTCGGCGCCGACGGCCGCCCGCGGATCCTCGACTTCGGGCTCGCGCGGGCGCCCAACCACCCGCGCGACCCTCAGCCCCCGGTCTTCGCCGGCGACGCCCAAGCCACGGCCACGAGCCTCTCGCAGCACGGCGTGCTGCTCGGGACGCCGGCCTACATGGCGCCCGAGCAGCACCTCGGCGAGCGGGCCGACGCGCGCAGCGATCAATTTGGGTTTTGCGTCGCGCTCTATCAGGCCCTGTATCGCAGCCTCCCCTTCCCGACCGAAGATCTGCGCGCGCTGTCGCTGGCGATCGTGTCCGGCCGGGTCACGCCGCCGCCGGTCGTGCCCGGGCTGCCCGATCGCCTCCGTCGGCTCGTCGCTCGGGGTCTTCGCGTCGACCCCGACGCGCGCTTCCCCAGCATGGACGCGCTCTTGACCGAGCTCCGCGACATTCGGACCGCGCTCGAGCACGGCGTCGCCCAGCGCCCCGCGGCCGCGCCCGAGCCCGAGCCCGCGCCCGCGCCCGCGCCCGCGCCCGCGCCCGAGCCCGAGCCGCCGAGCTACGACACCCGGGCGATCGAGCGCGCCTTCGGGCTCAGCGAGGGGCGCCCCGCCGACGAGAGCGGCGGCCGCCCGGGCCTGAGCGAGTCCGAGGTCGCCGAGATCGCCGACGAGGTCGGGCTGGATCTGCACGCGCCGAGCTCGAGCGAGTTACGGCCGCAGCCAGGCCCGCAGCCAGCCCCGCAGCCGAGCGAGCCCCTGCGCTTCGGCGAGCGGACTCACTTCGGCCTCCCGTCGACGATCCTCGCCGAGCGCGAGCTCGCAGCGCTGCCGACCACGGAGACCCAGCGCCGCATCGTCCGCGAGCTCGAGCGCAACCTCGGCGGGACCGGGATCGTCGAGCAGTTCGAGGCCGGGATGACCTGGGCCAACCACGAGGCCGAAGCGAGCATCGATCGTCAGCCCGGGGGCGCGCGCCTGACCCTGCGCCGCAGCTTCGCCCGGCTCGCCCGCAAGCGGCGGCGGCGGGGCATGCTCCTCGGCTTCTTCGCCGGCAGCATCGGCGGCGGGGTCCTGATCGATCTGATCCCCGCAGTCATCGGCGCGATCGAGCCGGTGATCGTGTTCGGGGGCATGGGCCTGGGCGTGCTCGCCGGCCTCGAGGTGGCCAAGAAGATCCACGCGCGCCAGATGAACGAAGAGCGAGCGCTGCTCGAGTGGGTCGGCGAGCGCGTCGAGGCTCTGATCGAAGCCTCGGGCGAACCCCGAGCGCTGCGGCCGAGCCCGGAGGACCGACGATGAAGCGACGAGTCAGCGCCCTCACCAAGCACGTCGCCGGGACCGTCGACCTCGCGAGCGCCGGCCTCGGCTTCGCGCTGGTTGGGATCGTGATCGCGACCTTGGCCTTCGGCCTCGCCCCGAGCGCGCTGGCCCTCGGCCTCCTCGCGCTGCTCGTCGTCGACTGATCCCTCACCCCCGACCTGCGCTTCGGTTGCTCGGCGGGCAGCTCGATGCCTGCGCGGCCCCAACCGGCGATCGGCCGTCCCCCCCGCGACGAGTGCGATAGGGTTAACCATGTCTGATCGCATGCGCACGACGGCGCTGTCTTTCGCGTGGGCCCTCGTCGCGTGCCACCGCGGCGGGCAGGTGAGCACCGATCCTGTCCCAACGCCGAGCCCGCTCGCCGAGGCCGAGGCCGCGGAGGTGGCCACGATCCCGATCACCGTCGTTTTCCAGCTCGAGGCCTTCACCGTCGAGGACTGGAGCTTCGGGCCCGGGGGCGCTCGGCTCGCGTCGACCGAGCACGGCGACTGCTCGGTCTGGGATGTCGACAGCGGTCGCCTGATCCGCACGTTCGAGGATGAGGACTCGGGCCCCTGCGAGGAGTGGCCGGCCGTCGTCAGCTTCCACGACCTCCAGGCCAGCGAGCAGTCCGCCGACAAGGAGCTCGAGCTCGACACGACCAAGGGCGTCGCGATCGTCGACGCCAGCTCGGGTCAAAAGCTGCGCGACCTCAACTGCCCCGACTGCGCGAGCGTCGACGACATCAGCTGGTCGCGCGAGGGCCACCTGCTCGCGCTGGCCTGGCGCGACGCGGCTCGGCTCGAGGTCTGGGACGCGGACTCGGGCACCCAGCAGCGGGTCGAGTCGATCCCGATCAGCGGTGAGATCGACGAGCTCGAGCTCGGCTGGACCGCGGGCGGCGCGACCGTGGCATGGGTCGAGTCGAGCCAGACCGAGTGCGATGAAGAGTACGACTACGACTGCGAGAGAGACGAGGCCACCCAGACCTACGTGCACCGGTCCTACGACCGAAAGATACTCGTCGCGGCCGAGGCTGGCGTGGAGCTCAGTCACACCGGCGGTGAGGGGAGCATCGCGGACCTGAAGTTCGACGCCGAGGGCCAGTGGGCGATCTGGACCACGTCCTACAGCGTGCGCCGGATGGGAACCCGGACTCAGCTCTACGTCGCTGGAATCGCCGGGCGCAAGAGCGGACTCGGCTGGACTTACGACGAAGAGGACTACAACTACAGCGGGACGGCCGAGCACGAGGGCCGTTGGCGCAGCGACGGCGTGACCCACTGGGCCGTCTCGAGCTGCTACTACGACAACATCGGCTACATCAGCGAGCTCGGCTGGGGGACCTTCATCGTCGAGCCAGCGCTCGGCTGGCGCCCAGGCGAGGTCGTCGATGACCTGAGCTACAGCAGCGAGTTCGAGCTCGAGCTGTTTGGCTTCGTCGGCGACGCGCTGCGCTTCTCCGGGGAGTACTGCGGCGAGAGCTGCACCCCGATCGGGACGCCGCCCCCCCCGAACTGTCAGCTCCTCGACGTGGCCTCGGGCCACGGCAGCGAGCTGCTCGACTGCGCCGGGGCGGCGTTCCTGCGCAACACTGGCGGCCTGGTCCCGCTGCCGATCGACAGTGACACGATGGACTGGTGGTGGTCTCGCGGCGGCGCCCTCGTCCTCGACGACGGCGACAACTTCATGATCCTCGACGCGGTCACCGGGACCGGCGCGCAGCCCCGGACCGACGTCGTCAGCGTCTTCGACGGGAAGCTCGGGCCCGAGCTCGACCGCGTGGTCGTGGTCAGCGCGGGCGGGGTCGAGCTGATCGACCTCGGCAGCGGCGCCGCGATCCTCACGCTGGCCAAGGCCCAGGCCGAACAAGCCGCGCTGTCTCCGACGGGCGACCGCCTCGCGCTCCTCGACCGGGGCCAGCTCCAAGTCGTCGACGTGGCGAGCGGCGAGGTCCTCGCTCGCGCCGCCGTCGCGGGCGAGGACCTCGCGTTTCGCCAAGATGGCGACGCGCTCTTCGTCGGCACCGGCGAACCCGAGCAGCTGGTCGACGCGCGCACCGGTGAGCTGCTCTCCGATGAACTCCTGGCCAAGATCTCCGAGGCGAGGGGCGATCTCGATCCGAGCTGGCGGTGGATCATGGACATCGAGACCGATGAGCTGGTGCGGACGCTCGACGGGCGCGAGCTCAGGCTGGCGGAGAGTGGGTCATGGCTGCCAGACACGGGTCAGTACTCCGGCGATGCTCCGGGCTCCGAGGTCACGTTTCGGGTCGGCGAGGATCCCTGGGCCCTGCCCCGGTACCACGCAGAGGACCTCGCCGAGTGGCTCGAGCGGCCGGATCTGTTCGAGGCCTTCGTCACCGGGGAGCCGATCCCCCCGCCCAATTTCAGCGCGGCGGACCTCGCCCGCTTGGAGACGAAAGCGGAGGACTGAGCCGAGATGGGCCGCGCTGCTGGAGTCGCGCTCGCGATCGCGGGCCTGGTCGTGGCCTTGGCCACGACCGCGACCGCGAGCCTCGCCCGCGAGGACGAGAGCTCGGGCGAGAGCTCGGGCGCGAGCCAGAGCGCGGCGACGCGAGCGTTCATGCCGCGCCCGGCCCGGGGCCCTCGCCGCGCTGGCGCCGATCGACTCGACCGCAACGACGAGTGCGTCAATTGCCACGCGGACATCGCCGGCGAGTGGAGCGACTCACTGCACCGCCGCGCCTTCGAAGATCCCATGGTCCAGGCCGCCTTCGCCCAGGAGCGCGATCCGAGCTTTTGTCGCAGCTGTCACGCGCCCGAGGCCGACCCTCGCCGCGAGCCCTCGCCGCGGGAGGCCGCGCTTGGGGTCGCCTGCGTGACCTGCCACCTCGACGGTCACGACGACGTGGTCCTCGCCGGGCCCGAGGAGCCGAGCAGGCGCGCCGGCCCGGCGCCCCACCCCCTGCGCCGGACCCCGGCCTTCGCCTCGCCCGACGCCTGCGCGGGCTGCCATGAATTTTGGTTCCCCCACGCCGGCCGTGGCGGCCACAAGCTCAAGATGCAGCGGACCGTGACCGAGCACGCGCGCTCGGACCACGCGGACGACAGCTGCCAGACCTGTCACATGCCGCCGCGAGGCTCGGGCGCCGCGCGTCACCTCGATCACGGGTTCGCGGTCGCCGGCCAGGTCCAGGTGCTGCGTTCCGCGGTCACCGTCGACGCGAGCCGACCGGAGCCGGGTCGCGTCGTGCTCGAGCTCTCGCCGGGGCGGGTCGGGCACGCGGTCCCGACCGGGGATCTCTTTCGTCGCCTCAGCGTCGAGCTGCGCAGCGACGACGACGGGCCGAGCTGGTCCGAGCAGCGCGTGCTCACGCGCCACTTCGCCGCGATGAAGACCGAGCACGGCCACGTCACCCGGGTCGAGCGCAGCGACGACCGGGTCGGCGTGGGCTCGGGTCCTCGCGTCGTCGAGTTCACCCTCCCGCCCGCGCTGCACGATCGTCCGCTGCGCTGGGAGCTGGTGCTCGAGCGTGCCCTCGACGCCTCGACGGGCCGCGAGCTGCGGGCCACGGTTTGGGACCGGACCTCGTTTGCGAGCGGCGAGCTCTAAGTCGGGTCCTCGAACAGCGCGTCCTTGAGCTCTCGGGCCCAGGTGTCGAGGCGGGTCCCGGTCGGCTCCACTCGCAGCCCGCCGTCGAGGGCGCGCAGCTCGGCCTCGAGCAGCTGCTTGGCCCGGCGCAGGCGGGTCTTCGCGGTCCCGAGCGGGACCCCGAGGACCTCACCGATCTCGGCCGCGGTCATCGCCTCCCAGTAGTGCAGCTCGAGGGCGACCTGGCTGTCGAGGGGGATCCGGCGCAGGGCGAGCAGGAGCTGGTGTTGATCTTGATCCCGGGCCAGCGCGGCGCTCGGCGAGGGATCCAGATCGAAGGCGGAGACGGACTTTAGATCCACGCGATCGCGGCTGCGCGAGCGCCAGTGCTTGGCGAGCTGGTTGTGGGCGATCGCGTACAGGAAGCTGCGAAAGCTCGAGTCACCGCGGAAGCGATCGCGGGCCTCGACGCAGCCGAGGAAGGTCTGCTGGATCAGATCTTCATGCTGAGTGTCGGCCGGCAGCTTGTTGCGAAAGAAGCGAGCGATCGCCTCGAAGTGCCGCTCGAACAGCTGCTCGCCAGCGCGCTTGTCGCCGTCGGCCCAGGCTCGCAGCAGCTGTGCGTCGCTCACGGCGTATACACGCCCTCGAGGGTCGCCTGCGCGATCGCGTGGGCCTCGAAGGCGAGCCGCGCGTCGCCGAGCATCACGCTGGTGTCGATCTCGTCGTCGAGGGTCGCTACGTCGAGGGCGAAGACGGTGAACTCGTAGGTGTGGGGCTCGGGCGGGCAGGGGCCCGCGTAGCCGGGCCAGCCCGCGTAGGAGCTCGCCTGCGAGGCCCCGGGCACGTTGGCGGGCATGAATTCGAGCTCGACCGCCTCGGGCAGGCCCGTGAGCTCGGTCGAGATGTTCCAGATCGCCGCGTGATCGAAGTTGAAGTCGAGGTCGGTGAAGAACACCGCGAGGCTCATGGTCTCGGGCGGCACGCCAGCCCAGTCGAGCTGGGGCGAGACGTTCTCGCCCTCGCAGCTGTGCGCGACGGGGATCGCCCCGCCGAACTCGAAGGCCGGGCTCGTGAGCGTGAACTCGACGGGATCGCCGTCGCCGTCCCCGTCTCCGTCGCCGTCGCCGTCCCCGTCGCCGTCTCCATCCCCGTCTCCGTCTCCGTCCCCGTCCCCGTCTCCGTCCCCGGGATCTCCGTCGCCGTCCCCATCCCCATCGCCGTCCCCGTCGCCGTCCCCGTCTCCGGTGCTGGTCTCGGTCGCGTTGGTGTCCCCGCCGCCGTCATCACCGCTGCATCCGGCGAGGCAAAGGGGCGCGAGCGAGGCGAAGGTGCAGATCAGTCGAGCAAGTCGTGGCATGCGGGGGCCAAGCTACCTAACTGCCGCCCGGCCCGGCAACGAGTCACCGCCCGTGGCCCGTGCGCGGGCCGGCGTCCCGGGAGCGGGCCACCTCGAGTTCACCAAATTCCCCCAAGCCCTGGAGATCATTGATCTTCGGTCTGTGGCAGGCCCCGTGCTTTGTCCCTGGTCGTCGCAACGACGCGACCCACAAGGAGAAACGAAGATGACCAAGTCCATCCGCACCATCGCCACCACCCTCGCCTTCGCCATCGCCACCCTCGTCGGCGGCACGGCCCTCGCCGCCGCGCCCGGCGACGTCGGAGCCCACAGCCAAGACGAGGTCCACGAGTCGACCCGCTTCGACGCCGCCGTGACCCTCGAGGGGGAGATCAACATCAACACCGCGAGCGCGGCCGAGCTCGAGCTGTTGCCGGGCATCGGCCCCTCGATCGCCGCGCGGATCGTCAGCTACCGCAAGGACCGCCCCTTCAAGCAGCGCAACAACATCATGCGCATCCGGGGCGTCGGCCAAAAGACCTTCGCCAAGATCAAGGACTACTTGATCGTCGAGGGTCAGACCACGCTGCGCGTCGCCAAGTGAGCTCGGCGCCCAGCCCGTCCTACGAGGGCGCCCCCGTCACCGACTCGGTGGCGCGGGCGCCTTCGTCGGTGATCCGCTCGACCAGCCAGCGGATGACCACGAAGCACAGCAGGCCCAGGCCCATGCCGACCAGCGCGCCCACGGACACGTCGAGCGGCCGGTGAACCCGAAGCAGCGGGCGCGAGTAGGCCACGCACAGCGCCCAGACCGGCAGCGCCGTGGTGATCCGCTGACGCCAGCCCCCGAGCCAGCACAGGCCGAGGGCGAGCATCATCGTTGCGAAGGTCATCGACGCGGTCGCGTGGCCCGAGGGGAAGGTGTAGCCGGTCTCCTCGATCCAGTGCTCGCGGACCAGGGGCGCGAGCGCGGGTTCGTCGAGCTCGGGGAGCTGCTCGCGCAGGAGCTCACGGCGGACGTCCTTGTCGCCGAGCTCGTAGAAGGCGTCGGCGTCGGGGACCTCGGGCCCGAGCGCGCCCGCGTCCGCGAGCGTGACGATGTTGGGCCGCGGCGCGTGCACCGCGGGCTTGAGCACGTGCTCGTTGAACTGAGCCACCCCGGCCAGACCGAGGCCCATGGCCACGAACACGACCACGCCCTCGACCGCCCGCCGACGGGCGCTCAGCCCCGGCCGCGAGACCAGCACGATCACCCCGGCCGCGCACAGCAGCGGCAGCTGCTGCCAGGTCGACGAGTCGGTCAGCCGAACCACGAGCTCGGCGAAGCTGCTGTCGAGCGCGATCTCGGGCAGCACGAAGCTCATCAGCACCAGCACGTAGATCGGGATCAGCACGACCGCGATCCGCCGACCAAGGGGGACTTCGGCAGCGGCTCCCGGGGGTTCTTCGACGACGCCAGACACCTTTGAAGATGCTACCAGCTTGCTACGCGGGCGTGATCAAAGCAGCGTGCTCGCGGAACGCGGTCTCGAAGCGGGCGTCGTCGAGGACCAGCGAGTAGAACAGGCGCTTGGGCTGGTACTCGGCGTGGTAGCGGGTCTGACCGACCAGCCGCTGCAGCCGGTTGGCCTGGCGCAGCAGCGGCCCCGGGACGCGCATCGGGGTGATCCCGCGCTCCTCGAGGAAGTGCGTCAGCGGCCCGGCCGAGGGCCCGGCGATGTTGTAGACGCCCTTGCCCCGGAGCATCAGCGCGAGCTGGATGTCGCGAGCGAGGCGCTCGACGGTCGTCGGGTTGATCATCGGGTCGAAGCCGATCGGCAAGACCGGGGGGTTGCTCTCGAACAGCAGGTTGAAGCCCGACATCACCCCGCCACCGATGACCCCCGCCGGCCGCAGGACCATGACCTCGCAGGCGAGGTGGTCCATCTTGGCCCGGCAGATGAACTCGGCGTCGATGATGTCGCGGACGGCCTTGGGCGAGCCGGGGTGGAGGCTGAGCTCGGCGTCTTCGGCGACCTTGTAGTCGCCGCGCGGGCCCACGGCGTAGACCGCGTCGCTCGACAAGAACACGTACTTGCCGACGCCGTGGCGCAAGCTGGCGTCGAGCAGGTGGCGGGCGGCGTTGACGTTGTACTCGTGGCGCGAGACGTCGTAGCCCTTGGGGTTGCCCGCGAACGCGAGGTGGATGACGGTGTCGAGCGGGTGGTCGCGGAACTCCTCGAACAGGAACAGGTTGTCGACCTGGCGCCGACGGTTGAGGCTCGCCGAGCTGTACATGAAGCGCTCGGGATCGTGGCCGAGCAGCGCGGGCGGGCACGGGCCGTGGCCGATCGCGAGGATCTTGTCGACGCGCGGATCTTCGAGCAGCCGGGCGATCAGCGCGACCGCGATCTTGCGCCGCGCCCCGGCGATCAGGATCCGGCGCGAGCCCGGGCGCAGCAGCGACGCGGCCGCGCTCACTCGCGCCCTTCCTCGAAGCGACGGCGACGCTCCAGCCCGGCGTGGATCTGCTCGCTGACGGCCTCGCGGACCCGGGCGACCTCGCGGGTCCGGACCTCGATGCTCTCGAGCACGGCCGGATCGATGTCGAGGGGCTCACCGTAGTGGATGTAGTAGCGGACCGGCTTGGGCAGCAGGCCCGCGGGTCCGAGCCACGGGAAGGTCCGCGTGACCGGGATGAAGGGCAGGTTCAGGGCCCGCGCGAGGGGCTCGAGGTTGGTGATCACGGTCTGCTGCTCCTCGGCCCCGACGACGCCAAAGGGGATGACCGGGGCCCGGTGGCGCGCGGCGAGCTCGACGTGACCGTGGGAGAAGGGGAACAGCTCGTAGCGATCTTCGGCCGGCTTGCCGAGGGCGTCGGCGCCCTCGGGGAAGATCCCGACGAGGTGGCCCTCCTCGATCAGCCCGTCGAAATTGCGCCGCGTGCCCGAGACCTGGCCCAGGCTCCGGAACAAGGTGCCGAGGAAGGGCATGCGATAGACGAAGAAGTCGACCATGAAGCGGACCAGCCGCGGCGGGTCGGTGTGGCGGAACACGTCGGTCGTGACCATGATCGCGTCGAAGGGCAGGACCCCGCTGTGGTTCCCGACCACGACCCCCGCCCCCGCGCCCCCGAGG
>NZ_PVNK01000280.1 GCF_002994615.1 Enhygromyxa salina
AGGTGGGGGTGGGGGGGGTTCGGTTCTGAGAACGAAAAGAAAATTCCGGACGGGGAGTCTTCTGTAGGCATCGGCCTGATCGGCGTCAGAGTTGGTCCTCCGCCCCCACTCGAGTCACGAGTTCGCATCAGTTTTCACTCAACGAAGCCCAAGAACCGGCTGCTCCCTCCTCCAGTCCCGAAATTCCGGACGGGGAGTCTTCTGTAGGCATCGGCCTGATCAAAATTCCGGAAAAATTCCGGACGGGGAGTCTTCTGTAGGCATCGGCCTGATCGGCGTCAGAGTTGGTCCTCCGCCCCCACTCGAGTCACGAGTTCGCATCAGTTTTCACTCAACGAAGCCCAAAACCAGGCTGATTCGCTCTTCAACCCCAGCCTCAACTCCGCCGAACCAATACACCCCGGCAGGATGGCTCGCGCGACCCCGCCATCTCTCTATTTTCCACCCGCTATGGCGCCTGCGCGATCACATCAACACCCGCGAAGCGCCGCATCCAATAAGTCCCCGCTGGAAACACCGCCGGCTCACCAGCGAGCAGAGCCGCCCGCGCCGCCGCGTAGTCCCGCTCCCACTCCCGGTCCCGCGCCACCTCGTTCAAGACCAGCCTCAGGCACGAGGCCGCGTGCTTCGGTGTGATCGTGAACCGCTCCTCGAAGCTCTGCGGCGCACGATTCCAGCGCTGCCGGGCGA
>NZ_PVNK01000281.1 GCF_002994615.1 Enhygromyxa salina
CGGAATTTTCGCCGAGGGCGCGAAGCCAAAACGCCGCTGTACCGGGCGTACTCCAAGTTTTGGCGACAAAGCCCTCGGCGAAAAGGCCAAGCGAGCCGGCGCGAGGCATTGCTCCACGGGCTGCTAGGGATGATGGCGAGCGCGATGATGCTCTGCTGCGCTTGTGCAGGACCGAGCCAAGATGATGCGGCCGACGCCACGAGCACAGACGCCACGAGCGCGGGCGAGACCGGCGAGACCGGCGAGACCGGCGAGACCGGCGAGACCGGCGAGGGCGAGACCGGCGAGGACGAGACCGGCGGCGACGAGAGCCCCGACCCGGGGTGGGGAGAAGGGCCCCGCACGATCAGCGGTCGGGCCTACTTCTTCGAGATGCCGACCCTCGGTGAGATCGAGTGGGTCACCGATGTCGACGGCGCCGAGGTCTTCGTGTTCGAGGCCCCGCAGCTGCGGGTGAGCTTGAGCCAGGACGAGGACCACGTCTTCTCCATCGAGGGCATCCCCGACGGCGTCGACGTGACCCTGGCCCTGGAGCACCCCGACTTCTACCCGCTGCTCACGGCCACCTTCCCGGTCGACGGCGCGGATCTGAGCGGGCTGAGCTTCCAGGCGGTGAGCCACACGATCGCGACCGGGGCCGCGGCGCTGGTCGGGGCCGACGCGTCGGATCCGACCCGCTGCCAGATGGCGACCACGGTCTCGGCAGCCGGCGCCGAAGACATCTGGGCGATCGGTGAACCCGACGCCACGGTCACGACCGACCCGGCGGTGCCCCTCGAGCAGGGGCCATTTTACTTCAACACGGACGTCATCCCCGATCCCTCGCTGATGGCCACGACGACCGATGGCGGGGTCCTGATCGCGGACGCCGAGCCCGGGGTCTACACCTGGCACGCCACCAAGGACGACCTCGAGTTCGAAGCCCTGACGCTCCGATGTGAGGCCGGGTGGCTGACCAACGCGTCGCCGCCGTGGGGCCTCAACCTCGTCGAGTAGCGGGGGCCGGGCGTACTCCAAGTTTTGGCGACAAAGCCCTCGGCGAAAAGGCCAAGCGACGCGGCGCGAGGCATTGCACCCCGGGCTGCTAGCGGGGGCCGGGCGTACTCCAAGTTTTGGCCTTGTGCACTGGATAACACCACCGAAACCTGACGATGCCGCCTCTACGGCTGTCCACCCCACGATGGCCTGGGGACCCAACCCTCGTGAAGGTACGCCTCAATCAGCTGATCACCCTGCCAAACGTGGAGCACCAACATGGTGAGGGATGTCTCATAGTTGTCACAGTACTCGACGAGGAAGTCATCGATCCCATCATCTCCGATGTCAATGAGAGAGTATTGTCGATAGTATTGCGAAGTCCGAAGGGCCTCCTTGGGGAAGTCCATCAATTGTCCCTGATGACCAAGCAACAAACCCGCGCCGATCTCCCCAAAAATCGAAGGGTTGCGCACAGTCCAGGTTGCGTTCACCAGTACTTCGTACGGTGGAGGAAATCGCGCTGGAATGACTTCAGGTCGCCTGGTTTCTAGGTCATCGTCTTCGTAACTGAGCCGATCGGTGAGATCACGGTAGGCCTCGAGATAGTTCGCGGAGAGGTCATCCTGCTTGTCCATCGGACGCAGAGGAGTCAGGCGCGGGCCGTCGGCTCGGACGACGAGGCCTCCTTCATCCAGCGGGTGATGGGGAGTGAAGACGAGCATCAAGATGCTATCACCCTCGAAGGGACGGACGTCCACTTCGAAACCAGTGAGGGTCGCAGCGTACACGCCAGTTGCGCTGGCAACTTGGTATTCATCGCCGACTTGGAAGTACTCGGGGATACAGTCGGCGCTCGGATCGACTGGACCCATGTCGGCCTCGTCAAGCTTGGCCCACAGCCCCTCATCCTCGAAGCTGAGGATCTGAGCACGCAAGCGCTCACCATCCTTGGTGGCCCAAAAAAACCGCGGCGAGGAGGGCGCGGCCGCTAAATCGGTGGGGTCTTCACCAACAGGTTCGGACTTGGGCTCTATTTTCGGCGGGATTACTGGGGTTGGATCAGGTCGGCAGGAGAGCGAGCAGATGCTCGCTGCCACCACTATCAGGGAAGCGATGCCCCCAGCTCCCGCTCGCCCCCCTGTGTCGCGCCTGCGCACGTCAGCATTCTACCCGCCGGTTCTCACCATGTCACTTGACCCGTTCGAGGCGAAGCAAGACACTCTGAGCGTGGCTCTGGGCATCTACGTCGGCCCCCTGCGCATCCCCAGCATGGGGGCGGGAGAGCTGTGGCTCCATCGAGGGCCGCCGCCCCGGTCCGGGCGTCGTCTCGACGACTACTCGGCACTCCGGTGTCTACGCCACGCGGTCGTGACGGGGCACTCTCCAAATTCATGAATGGATCTGTAACCACAGGGGTTCACTATATCGTGGACTACGATGGCCACGTCGTCAAAATGTGCCCAGATACACGAAGCCTCGGCCACGCACATACTTCTTATTGGCGGGGAGTAAAGAAAATGAACTCTCGCGCGGTGGGGATCGAGCATGGCTGGACGCACTTGCCAGTTGGGCAGTCCCCCGCGCAGATGCGGGTCTCCGCGGAACTTGTCCAGCAAACCAAGTCCAAATTCAACATCGATGCCGAAACATCGCTGGGCATGGTGAAGTTCGTTGCATGAGTGACACGGAGCTACGGAGGAACCAAGCAGTACGGACTGAATTCAACGACCCATCTCAACTCACCCCTGATCAGAGGGCCTTACTCGCTAGGGAGCGCGCCAAAAAGCGTAGCAGCCTGGAGACCGTAACCCCTCCATTGACCGGACAACAAATCAATGAGAAAGTTGAAAGGCATATCAAGTCCTTCGATCTTGGCATTGACTACGACCCGTCAAATGGCCCCGCGCTGCACCCGAACGATCGGCTGACGAGTTGCCCTGGACGTAGCTTTGGGTGGGACTACTTGGCGGACAGGGGCGTTGCTCCCCATCCTGACACGATTGGTGTTCCCCAGGATTGGGACAGTCGTTACTACTCTGGGTATTTTGATAAGAGTCGAAATCAGGTGCGGCCCCTACGAGAAGGGGATGATGATGATGCTCAGACTTGGGGCGAAAAGCCGCAAGCTGACTTCGCCGGCACTCCAATTCGGGATTTGCACCACTACCTAGGCCAGATTGGCTACGCTGCCCCTGTAGGAGCATTCAACGGACATGGTTCTGTCTTTCACGTGACCCTCAAGTACGCCATCAAAGCGTTCAAGGTTCGATACATGCCCAACGACTCACTCACGAGTCAACAGCATGGGCGAGTCGACTATCGGACAGCTGAATTTATTCTCAAAGTCATGATGGCCTACGCCCAGGTAGGTCCAATTTGACCGCCGCCGTGGGACTCAAGCTGTTTGTCTGCGAGCGGTCGATCTACTCTGGCGTCCGGGGGTCAACGCTCAGCGGCGGACTCGCACGTGGCCACAGGTTACGCTGGAGGTCGAGGTCAACTTGCCAACCCGGCCCCGGGTCCGTGCCCGGGTCTTGCGGACGCGACCGAGGCGGGCGTACTGCAAGTTTTGGCGACAAAGCCCTCGGCGAAAAGGCCAAGCGAGGCGGCGCGAGGCATTGCACCCCGTGCTGCTAGCCCGTGCGGGCCTGCGCGCCGCCGTGGACAAAGTCGAGCAGCCGGTCGCGCATCGCCGCCGCGTCGCGGCGGCCGAGCTCGAGCGCCGCGTTGATCCGCGCGGGCGAGGTGTAGTCCCAGACCCGCACGGGCAGGGGCTCGCGCGCGGCCAAGTACAGCACCTGCGCGCCATCGGGCAGCATCACGGGCCGCTCGGGCACGCGGAACTTGTGGCTGACCAGACACAGGATCTTCGACCCGGGGGCGCGCGCCTCGTCGGGCAGCGCGCGAATCGGGATGTTGTCGATCAGCCCGCCATCCAAGTAGCGCCGCCCCCCGGCCTCCTGGATCGGCGTGATCGGCGGGATCGTCGACGACATCAGCGTCCAGTTGAGCAGCTGCTCGACGTCGGCGGCGTTGCGCGAGCACACGACCTGCGCCCCGATCCCCGGGGGCAGCTCGCGCGGCCCGTGCAGCACGCCCCGGCGGCGCCGATCCATGAAGGCCTGGATCGCGTTCAAGCTGGTCGAGACAAAGGGCTGATCCGCGTGGACATAGCTCAGGAGGATGTGAACCGGCGTGCCCTGGCGGACCCGCTCGAAGCCGTCGCCGTCGAGAAAGAAGCGGATCGAGTCGCGGTAGATGTCGTTGTGTGGGAAGGGCCGCTGGCGACGCAGCGCGCGGCGCGGGTAGAAGTTGCGGCGGTTGGCCGCCACCCGCCCGACGAAGTGCTCGAGGGTCTCGTCGAAGCGGCCCCCGGCCTGGACCAGAGCAAAGGCCGCCCCGGCGCTGGCGCCCGCCCAGTGGTCGATCGGCGGGAGCAGCTCGTTGATGACCTGGAGGGCGCCGTTGGCCCAAAACACCTTGCACCCGCCACCGGACAGGACGATCGAGAAGCGACCGGACATCGCAACCACCCTATCGCGCTACGCCGCGGCGATCACCCGCTTGTGGCTGCGCCGACGATAGCGGAGCCGACACGGCTCGCGCGGGCCGACGAGCAGCCGGGTGTAGTCGGGCTCGTAGCTGTCCTCGACCGTCTCGAAGTCGAAGTTGCGCAGGAGGTGGCTCCACAGCGCGCGCAGCTGGAGCTGGGCAAACACGATGCCCATGCAGCGGTGGCGCCCGGCGCCGAAGGGGATCCAGGCCATCGGGTTCTTCTTGTCCGCGTTGTGCGGCGCCATGAAGCGCGTCGGATCGAATTTGTGCGGCTCGGGGAACACCTCGGGCATGTAGTGCGACACCGTCGGCGAGGCGAAGATCATGCTCCCGTGGGGGATGTCGTAGCCGCCGAAGCTGAAGTCGTTCACGACCTTGCGCATCATCACGACGATCGGCGGGTACATGCGCAGGACCTCCTTGATCGTGGCGTCGAGCTTGGGCATCGCGCGCAGATCCTCGAGCGTCAGCTCGCTGCGATCGCCGAGCAGGGCGCGCTGCTCCGCGCGCAGCTCGGCGACCCACTCGGGGTGCTGGGCCAGCAAGATCCCCGTCCACGAGAAGGTCACGCCGCTGGTGTGGTGGCCGGCGAACATGATCGTCAGCAGCAGCCCGCAGATCTCGTCCTCGCTGAGCTTGCGGCCGTCCTTGTAGCTGGCGTCCATCAGGCTCTGGAGCATGTCGTCGCCGACGGTCCCGCGCTCGCGCCGGTCATCGACGATCTTGGTGATCAGCTCGACCATCCGCGCGCGGGCCTTGTCGCGCTTGCGAAACGCGGGCGTCGGCAAGTAGGGGGCCATGAACGCGAGCGCGCTGAGGCCCCCCTCCATGTCGGTGTAGAGCTTGGCGAACTCACCCGAGAGCTGCTGGCGAAACTCGTTGCCGAGCAGCGAGCGGCTCGAGGTGTAGATCGTCAGCTCGTTGCCGACCGCGTACATGTCGACGACGCCGACGTCGTCCCAGGTCGAGAAGTAGTCCTCGGCCTCGTCGATGAAGCCCTGGGCGTAGGTCCGCATCCGGGCCTCGCGCAGCGCCTCGTGGAAGAAGCCGAGCTGCTCTTTCATGATCGGCGGCGGCGCGTCGTAGGCGATGCCCTTGCCGAAGATCGGCGTCATCAGGCGGTAGGCCTCGGCCTGGCTGACGTCGTCGTCGCTGACGCGGAAGAATTTTTCCTGGGCCTTGGCCCCGGTCATCACGATCGCGTCGGTGCCCGGCATCGCGACGGTGCACAGATCCCCGTGGTGGGCGCGGGCGCGCTCCATCAGGCGGATCGGGTTGGTCCGGAATTCGAGGGCGTGGCCGAGCAGCGGCAGGCCGCCCTCGAGGCGGGGCGGCAGATTTGGCGCGGCGGCGGGCGTGCGCGGGGTCGAGAAGATCGTGCGGCGCATGGCGGGTCCTCTCGGGACCGTAGCCGGGCGCAGTCAGGGACAAAAGCGCCGCGCGGGGGCCTGTGGCCAGGATCACGTGTGGTCCACGCGGACCGAGCGTGAGAGGCTGGGCCCGTGCAAGCGCGCGGACTGATCGGCGTCGTCCACCTGCTCCCGCTGCCCGGTGATCCGGCCGCTGGCGAGGGCGGCTTCGCGGCCGCCTACGCCCGCGCCCGGGCCGACGCCGAGGCCCTCGTCGCGGGCGGCGTGAGCGGGCTGATCGTCGAGAACTTCGGCTCGGCGCCCTTCGTCAAGGGCTGCGCCGGGGATCGCCTGCCCCCGCACCAGGCCGCGGCGCTGGCCCTCGTGTGCCAGGCCTGCAGGCAGCTCGGCGTCCCGGTTGGGGTCAACTGCCTGCGCAACGACGCCCACACCGCGCTCGGGATCGCGGCCGCCTGCGAGCTCGACTTCATCCGCGTCAACGTTCACACCGGCGCCTACCTGACCGACCAGGGCGTGATCGAGGGCGAGGCCGCGCACACCCTGCGCTACCGCGAGCTGCTCGGCGCCCGGCGGATCCAGATCTGGGCCGACGTGCTCGTCAAGCACGCGGCCCCGCTCGCGCCGCTCGAGCCCGAGACCGCCACCCATGACTGCATCGACCGCGGGCTCGCCGACGCGGTCATCGTCACGGGCGCCGCGACCGGGGCCCCGGTCGACGTGGGCTTGCTCGAGCGCGTTCGCAAGGCGGCGTCGGGGCGGCCGGTGATCATCGGCTCGGGGCTGAACCCCGACAACGCGGCGGCGCTGCTCGCCCACGCCGACGCCGCGATCGTCGGGACGTGGTTCAAGCGGGGCGGGGTCGTGCGCGATGCCGTGGATCCTGCGCGCGTGCGCGAGCTGGTTGGGCGCTGCCAGACGCCACGCGCCTGAGTCAGTCGTCGCGATCGAGTTCGCCCCCATGTCGTCGGTCGGTCGTCGCCGCGCCCCCGCCGATCTCCACCCGGTTCCGGCCCCGCGCCTTCGCCCGATACAGCGCCGCGTCAGCCGCGAGCACCAGCGTCTTGCGCTCCAGCTTCCCGTCGAGCACGTCGGTGCTCGCGATCCCGACCGACACCGTCTGGGCCCCCGCGGCGCTCACCTCGACCGAGCGCTGGGCAAAATCGTTCCGGACCCGCGCGGCGAGGACCTGGGCCTGCTCGGCCGTGGTCTCGGGTGCGATGACCATGAACTCCTCGCCGCCGTAGCGGCTCGGCAGGTCGGAGACCCGCAGCTGCTCGCGCAAGACCTTGCCAAACAGGGCCAGGAGCGCGTCGCCGGCCAGGTGTCCGTGCTGATCGTTGACGGCCTTGAATTCGTCGAGGTCAAACATCAACAGCGCCATCGGCCGGCCGTAGCGAACCGAGCGCGAGATCTCGGCCACGATCTGCTCGTCGAACACCCGGCGGTTGCCGATACCGGTCAGTGAGTCGGTTCGGGCGGCGCGCTCGAACTCGCGGCTCTTGTCCTCGAGCGCCTTCGTCAGCGCGCGAATCCGCAGCATCGCGGTCAGCCGGACGCGAAGCTCGAGGTGGTCGACGGGCTTGGTCAGGAAGTCGTCGGCGCCCGCGTTGATGCACTGCTCGCGGACCTCGCGGCTGCGCAGGCCGGTCAGGAACACGGTCGGCACGTAGGACTTCGACTGGTCGCGCAGCAGCCGGGTCAGCTTGAGGCCGTCGACCTTGGGCATGACGGCGTCCATGATCACGAGATCGGTGTGGTCTGGATCGAAGGCCCGCAGCGCGTCGGCCCAGCCGTTGGCCACGGTCACCGCGTAGCCGAGCTCGAGCAGGATCGAGCGGGTGTTTGCGGCGGCGCTCGGATCATCGTCGACGACCAAGATCTGCGCGCGGTCCTGATCTTGGCTGGCTTCCATGGAGACGTCGGTCGGGATGATCGCAGGTCCCTCGCCGAATGGTCTCATGCGCCGCTCGCGGGCCCCAGCCTGCGGCGCCCACGCGGCTCGCTCCGCTCATGGGTCAGAACCGGCCGACGACCTCGCTACGGCCCCGGTCGTCACCCCTAGCAGCCCGGGCTGCTAGCGACATGGACCATCATTGGGCGCGCAGCTGAAGCGCACGTGGATGTGATCGTCATGCTTGGGCTCGTGGCGCACGATCCCGTGCTTCGCGTACTTCCCGTCGGGGTACTGAAACACATCGCGCAGCTTGGCCTTCGACCACCCGTCGGCGCGGGCGGCCGCGTACAGCCAGCCCTGCAGCTCGTAGTCGAGGAAGATCTTCTCGACCCCGCCATCTTCCCCGCTCGTGCGGACGAAGCTCTCGACCAGGGCCCAGGTCGCGGCGGCGTCGAGGGTGTCCTTGGTCGCGGCGACAAATTCCTTGGGGTAGCCCGCGGGGACCCGGCGGTAGTAGAGGCCGATGTCGATGTCGCGCCCGGACTGGTGCGAGTGGTGACCGTGGAGGGGCCCGCCGTCCTTGTCGGACAGATCCCCGATCGCGAGGCGGTGAAGCTTGGGGAAGGCGGCGTGGGCGTCGTGGACGGCGTTGAGGGTGCGGTCGATGACGTGCGCGGCGGCCCAGGTCCGCTCGACGCGGCGGCGGTAGTACAGGCCGCTGCGCGGGAGCTGGGTCGGCTGATGCAGCCAGCCGTGACCGGGTCGACCGCGGCTCTGGCCGGTCAGCAGGCGCACCGCTCGCCTGGCCTCGCCGGGCACCCGCAGCTTCTGGCCCACGCGGATCAGGCTGCCCTCGATCCCGTTGAGCTCGCGCAGCTGCGCGATCGTGGTCCCGTGGCGCCGGGCGATCGCGGCGAGGCTGTCGCCGGACGCGACCACGTAGGTCCGCCCGCTCGCGCGCTGGCGGTGGCCCGGACACGGCGAGAGATCGAGCTCACGCCCGATCACGATCGGGTCGTCGGGGCCCAGATCGTTGGCCTCACGCAGCTGCGCGATCGTGCACCCGCTGTCCTCGGCCAGCTCCCACAGCGTGTCGCCGGACCTGACCACGTGCGTGGTCGACCCGGCCAAGGCCGAGCTTTGGGGCCCTGCGAGCGACGCCAGGCCCGTGAGGCCTACGAACAGGACCATCCCGGGCCAGCGCATGGCAGCACCCTCCGCCAACTGGCGCGCGCGGGCAAATTTCTCGCCCTTTTCTGAACCGCGCGGATCACCGACCATCGTGGGCGATGACCGAAGCCGAACGCCCCGACATCATCGACGTCGACGACCGCGTGCGCGCGGGCAGCACCTCGCAGATCCAGGACATGCCCGCCTACCGCGAGCACTGGGCCCGGGCCGAGGCCGACCCCGGCGGCTACTGGCTGGCCCAGGCCAAGCAGCGGGTCCACTGGCGCAAGCCACCCACGCGCGGGCTCGAGGGCGATTTCTGGTCGGTCCGCGACAGCCCGATCGCATGGTTCGGCGACGGCGAGCTCAACGTCAGCGAGTCCTGCCTCGACCGCCACCTCGAGCGGCGCGGCGACAAGACGGCGATCCTGTGGGAGGGCGACGAGCCCAGCGAGGTCCGCAAGCTGAGCTACTCACAGCTCCACGCGGAGGTCTGCCGCTGCGCCAACGCCCTCGCCGAGCTCGGGCTCAAGAAGGGCGAGCGCGCGATCATCTACATGGGCATGGTCCCCGAGGCCGCGATCGCGATGCTGGCCTGCGCCCGGCTCGGGGCCGTGCACTCGGTCGTGTTCGGCGGGTTCTCGGCCGAGGCTGTCCGCGACCGGGTTCGCGACTGCGGCGCCTCGATCGTCATCACCCAGGACGTCGGCAAGCGCGGCGGCAAGAACATCCCGCTCAAGCGGACCGTCGACGCGGCGCTCGAGGGCGAGCACGGGGTCGAGAAGGTCCTGGTCTACCAGCGCGACGCCGAGGCCCCGGCCGAGCTCGTCAGCATGCAAGACGGCCGCGACCTGTGGTGGCACGACACCGTCGACAAGGCCAGCGAGACCCACGAGGCCACGACCTGCGGCGCCGAGGATCCCCTGTTCATCCTCTACACCTCGGGCTCGACCGGCCGCCCCAAGGGTCTGGTCCACACCTGCGCCGGCTACCTGACGTGGACGGCCTACACCCACGCGGTGACCTTTGACCTCCGCGAGGACGACGTCTACGCGTGCGCCGCCGACATCGGCTGGGTCACCGGGCACAGCTACATCGTCTACGGCCCGCTGTGCAACGGCGCGACCAGTGTGATCTTCGAGTCGATCCCGACCTACCCCGACGTCGACCGCTACTGGGATATGGTCGCGCGCCACCAGATCACGGTCTTCTACACCGCGCCCACGGCGATCCGGACCCTCGCCGCCCACGGCCCCGAGCCGGTTCGCAAGCACGATCTGTCCTCGCTGCGCGTGCTCGGAACCGTCGGAGAGCCGATCGATCCGGTCGCGTGGCAGTGGTACTACGAGGTCGTCGGCCAAGAGCGCTGCGCCGTCGTTGATACCTGGTGGCAGACCGAGACCGGCGGTCACTGCATCACCCCGATCGCCCCGGCCACCCCCGAGAAGCCCGGCTCGGCCACGCTGCCGCTGCCCGGGATCCTCCCGACCCTGGTCGACGACGACGCCCGCGCGCTGATCGGCCCCGGCCAGGGCCGGCTGTGCCTCGAGCACCCCTGGCCCGGCATCGCCCGGACCGTGTGGGGCGACCACGAGCGCTACGTCTCGACCTACTTCACGATGTTCGAGGGCCGCTACTTCACGGGCGACGGCTGCCGCCGCGACGCTGACGGCTACTACTGGATCACCGGTCGGGTCGACGACGTGCTCAACGTCTCGGGCCACCGCATGGGCACCGCGGAATTCGAGTCTGCGCTGATCGCAATCGACGAGCTCGCCGAGGCCGCGGTCGTCGGCTACCCCCACCCGGTGAAGGGCCAGGGCGTCCACGCCTACGTGGTCTTGCAGCCGGGATCCGACGACCGCGCGGAGGCGGCCAAGAACGCACACAGGGCCGTGCGCGCGTCGATCGGCGCCCACGCGCGGATCGATCGCCTCCAGTTCGTGCCCGGCCTGCCCAAGACGCGCTCGGGCAAGTGCATGCGCAGGATCTTGCGCAAGATCGCCGAGGGCGAGCCCGACAAGCTCGGCGACGTCTCGACCCTCGCTGACCCATCGGTCGTCGAGGTGATCGTGCGCGGCGCGGAATTGTTCAGCAAGGACGACTGACCGGCCAGGTCTCTTGGCCCGGCTCGAGTCGAGCCAGGTCCTGGCCCTTGCGTCAGTCGCCAAGCTGTTGCAGCGCCCACGTCATCACCCGGAGGGCGCCGTCGTCCAACTCCCGCTCCAAGGCGGTCGAGAGCAACGCACGAAGCGCGATGGCGGGCGACAGCGCGATGGCCTCGGCTCCGGCGACGCGGCACTCGAGGTCGTCCGAGCCCAGCGCGGACTCCACGAGCTCGACGTCGGTGGGCGTCCATCGCCCCCCCAACACCATGCCCCAGCGTCGGAGGTTGGGAGCCGTCAGCTCCTGCAGGCAGCGCTCCCGCAAGGAATCAAGCGAGACGCAGCCGAAGACGGAGCAGACGGCATCCGCGATGGCGGGACCCTGGTTGCGCGGGTCTTCAATGACCTCGAGGAGGACGACGGGCACCGACGGGTCGCTCATGATGCGCACGCCGAGTGTGCTTCTGAGCAGATCGTAGAACTCGTGGTCCGTCGCGCTCGAGTCCGGGTCGGCCGTCTCTCCCGCCCACGCGAGGTCGACCTGCCCCACGTCGGTCGTTGCCGCGATGAGGCGTGGCACATCGGTCCGATCGAATCTGAGTACATCGAGGATGCGGGTCTCGTAGTACATGCACAGAGCCTATCGGTTGGATGGGGAGGCGGCCAACGCCGCGTCCCCCCAGGCCCTCGTCTCGCGGGCTCAGCACGCTCGAGGTGGGGCCCGGGCTCCGCTGGCCCGTGCTGTCGCGCTTACCGAAGATCGTGGTGACCGGGCGCGCGAGCGGCCGAGCGTTGCGTGTTGCAGCGATCGCCTCGAGCTCGTCGAGATCCCCCCCGCGGGGCGTACCAGCCTGGTCCCGCGACTCGCCGTCCGCGCGCTCGCCATTCGCTGGTACATTCCGCGCGTGCGCGGGGTGGCGGAGCTACTTCGGGCGGCCCTCGACGGGTTGACCCGCGATCGGGAGCTCGACGCGAGCCTCGCTCAGCCCCCAGCGAGCAGGCCACTCGACGAGCTCCCAACCCCGACCAAGGACGTACTGAGCGCGCGCGCGTGGGTCAGCAGCCAGCCTCGGCGACCGCGCGAGCGACCGCGGATCATCGCCAACATCCGCGAGAACCCGGCCGGCTCCGTCGGCGACATCACCCGCCCGGCCGCGCTCGGGACCATGCTCGAGGGCGCGATGGCCTTCGCCCTCGACGACGCGATCGACGACAAGTGCCGGGTCATCGAGATCCGCCTGCTGCGCGACGGCGCGGCCACGGTCACCCACATCGGGCCTGGCTTCGCGCCCGAGCGCGCCGCGCGGGGGCTCCAGCGCTGGCCGTGGCTGCGGCGCTCACCCGCGGGCGAGGTCATCTTGACCCAGAGCCTGGCCGCGCCGGTCGTGACCTGTGCGCTCAGCCACTGGTGCCGGCTCGAGATCAGCCGCGCCGACGGGATCTGGCGCCAGGCCTTCTATCGCGGCGAGCCCGAGAGCGCGATGCGCTGCGATCCGATCGGGCCGGGCCGCAACACCTACACGCGCGTGTCGTTCCGGCCCGACCCCGAGATCTTCGCCGAGCTCTCGTTCTCGATCGACGACCTCTACATGCGCGGGCTCGGCTTCTTGATGGAGCTGAGCATGATCGAGCTGCGCATCCACGACGAGCGGACCAAGGTCCCGCCCCTGATCATGGTCGGAACTGGGATTTGATCGGCCCTGAAGGGGGCTCGAGGACGACCTAATCTTCGTCGAGGGCGTCGAGGGCGTCGCCTGCGTCGAGGTAGGCGGAGCCCTTGCGAAAGCGCAGCTTGTCGCCGAGCAGCACGCCGACGACCCCAGCCGCGCCCCAGCAAAACAGCGCGAGCACCTGCATGCGCATCAAGAAGATGAACCCGGCGTCGCTGGCCCCGAGGTCGCCGAGCGCGACCATGACCACGAGAGTCGCGAGCATCCAGTTGATCGGCACCAGCGCCCCGGCCGAGGCCCGGGAGCCGCGCTTGACCACGAAGGTCAGGGCGAGCGGGGCGATCAACATCAAGACCGCGCTCAGCCCGATGTAGCGCCGCGGGTCGACGGCCCAGAACACGAACTCGTCGGCGGTCATCGAGGTCACGAAGATCGTGGAGGCGTCGTCTCCCTGGGCCGCGATGCAGGCCTCGGACAGCGTACCCTGGCACTCGAGCGCGAAGCCGAGCGGCTCGCGCAGCAGCGCGACGAAGAGCGCGAACACGATCGAGCTCAGCAGCGCGACGAGCAGGACCCACGGCCACTGGACCCCGTCGCGGTCCTGCTCGGTGTCGCAGCTGGGGCAGCGGACCGGCGCCGTCGGACGCAGCGAGTAGGCCCTGTGGCAGTGGACGCAGGTCGCCTTGCCGGTCAGCTGCTCCCGCGCGATCCAGCCGGCGAAGGCGAACAGCATCGCGGTGAACAGCATCAGCAGCAAGATCTGGCTGAGCAGGATCGGCGCTGGCCCGCGCATCACGAAGTCGTCGCCAGTGATCCGCAGCTCCGCGCGCAGGTGGCCCCCGGCCGCCCCGACCATGAACCGCCAGATCACGTACTGCGCGAACATCCCGGCCGTCGCCCCGAGCACGACCTCGCGCAGGTAGCGACCGGCGAACACGAGCGCGGCGACGAGCCCGGCGAAGCCAAAGGCCAGCGAGGTCCCGAACACCTGCGACAGCCCCGCCCGCGAGGCCAGGACCTCGACCCGGACCGGACGCTCGCCCTCGTAGCGAATCTCCTCGTGGACCGTGAGCTCCATCGACCAGTCGGCGAGCCACGCGAGCAAGACCGCGGCCAGACAGATCCCCGCGACCGCTCCGACGACGACGCCGTTGAGCTTGCGCGTCGGCGCCGTCGATCGCTGGACCTCGGCGAGGGGATCGAGCACCCGGCCGCAGCTGTCGCAGCGCGTCACGTCGGCCAGGTTCTCGGTCCCGCACTCGGGGCAAAACACGGTCCCGGCGTCGAAGCTCGGCGCGTCGAGATCGGGCGAGACCGGCTCGTCCTCTGGCACGGTCACGATCTCCACCTCGTCGTCCGGCCGAGCCCCATCCTCGCTCATCGCCACGAGCTTAGCTCAGCCGGGTATAAGCGTCGCGGTGCTCGGCCTCCTCACGATCTTGCCGCTGGTGCTCGGCGTCCAGCAGTGCCCCTCGGTCCTCGACCCTGCGGTCGAGCCGCGCCTCGCCTGCTTCATGGATCTGACCCCGCCTTGCCCCAGCGAGCGTCGCTACTGCGTCGGGCTTCACCTCCACCTCGCTAACGGGGCCGAGCAGACCCCGGCGTGGGTGGCCGCCGAGCTCGAGCACGCCTTCGAGCTATTTGGGCCGGCCGAGGTCGGCTTTCAGGTCGAGGCGATCGACGCAATTGAACCCGAGTTCGCCGTCATGCGTACGCGGGAGCAGCGCGACGCGATCGGCCGGGCCCGGTTCACGACCGGGGTCGTCCACGTGTTCCTCGTCGCGCAGCTCGACGACGTCGACGTGCCCGACACGCAGATCCGCGGGGTCCACTGGCGCCAACGCAGCAACACCGACAAGCGCTGGATCATCCTGTCGCAGATCGGCTCGAAGGTCGTCATGGCCCACGAGCTCGGCCACTTCTTCGGGCTCCCGCACTCGCGCTACACCGACAGCATCATGAACAAGCGCCCGCGCGAGCAGCCGCCGTGGGACGAGCGCGTGTTCGTCCCCGACGAGCTCGACATCGTGCTCGAGCGCCGCGACGCGATGTTTGGCGACGGCTCGCTCACCAATCAAACCCCGCACAGCCGTGCTAGCCTCGTGCCGCGATGAGCAGCACCTCCGCCAAACCGAGCGCCAAACCGCGCGCAAAATCGGGCTACATCGTCAGCCGCTGGTACGACTGGGTGTTCTTCTTGCTCCCACCGATCCTGGCCCTGTTCCTGGGCATCGGCATCTCGGGCACCCCCTTCGCCGACGATCCCTTCACCTGGTGGGGCTGGGAGGTGACCTGGTCGGGCCTGCTGATCGGCGTGTTCATCCACGCCCACCTGGTCCTGGTGTTCGCGCGCAGCCACGGCAACAAGGAGATCTTCAAGCTCCACAAGCTGCGCTTCTTGCTGATCCCGGCGCTGCTCTACGTCGCCATGCTCAGCTCGAACTACGTGATCTACACGGCCTCGGTCGTCGCGACCTTTTGGGACGTCTACCACTCGGGCATGCAGACCTTCGGGTTCGGCCGGATCTACGAGGCCAAGGTCGGCAACGACCCCAAGAAGGGCCGGCGGCTCGACTGGGCCCTCAACCAGCTGCTCTACGCCGGGCCGATCGTCGCCGGCGCGGTCATGCTCGACCACTTCGAAGACTTCAACGAGTTCGCCGACGTCGGCCTGATGTTCTTCACCGAGATCCCGGCCTGGATGGACGGCAACCACGCCTACTTCACCTGGGCGATGATCGGCGGCGGCTCGGGCTTCTTGGCCTACTACCTCTACGCCCAGATCCAGCTCCACCGCGAGGGCCACAAGGTCTCGTGGCAGAAGGTGTTCTTGTACGTCACGACCGGCGCGACCTCGCTCTACACCTGGGGCTTCAACAGCTTTGGCGAGGCCTTCTTCATCATGAATTTCTTCCACGCCCTCCAGTACTTCGGGATCGTGTGGGCGACCGAAAACAAGAACATGCAAAAGCACCTGCGGCTCGACGGCCAGGCGATCGGCAAGCCCCTGACGCTGATGCTCTTCGTCGGCCTCGCGCTGCTCTACGGGACCTGGGTCCAGTTCATGGATCCGCGCGTCCACCACTGGTGGGCGCTCACGCTGCTCGTCTCGCTGATGCACTTTTGGTACGACGGCTTCGTGTGGTCGGTCCGCAAAAAGCAGGTCTGATCCGCGCCCACGCATGATGAGCTACCCGTGTCCGAAGAGCTCGAGTTTCGCCGCCGCCTCGCCGAGCTCGAGCGCCGCTTCTTGCGGCCCGAGCGTGCCGACCTCGACGAGCTCGCGGCGGCGATCGAGTACCGTGGTCGGGACCCGGGCGCGGCCGTGTGGCAGCGGGCGATCGACGCCGGGCGGCTCCCACCTGGCTGGGCCGACGAGCCAAACCGCCGGTTCCGAGCCACCCGCGCGGAGCTCGAGCAGCTCGGCTTGATCGAGCGCGGCCGCGGGGGCCCGCGCCACGTCCGACTCGCGACCCCGGCGACGGCTCGCGCGGCGCTGCTGTTCGCCAGCGACCCCGAGGGCCTCGCCGCGGCCGAGGGCCTGGCTCGCGCCCTCGTCTCGCGCTTCGAGATCTGGGGCTGCCCCCCAGCGACGCGGGTGGTCTGGCGCCTGGCCGGCAACCCCGTCGCGCACCGCCAGGCCAAGCCGCGCTCGCTCGGCGCCCTCGGTCCTGCGGTCGCCTGCCTCCGCGCCGTGCTCGGCGGGCCCGAGCGGATCTACGAGCCGCCCCACGTGCACCGTCGGTTTCAGGTCGTCGTCGACGCGCTGTTTTGGTCGCGGCGCTGGCAGCAGCTCGCTCCCTCCGAGCTGCCGGCCCGGGTGCCCGGGCCCGCGGGCGAGCTCGAGGTCCCGCCCGCGCTGGTCGGCCGGACCCTCGCCGAGCTTCAAAACCCGCTCGAGTCGTGGCTGGCCCTCGCGCGGACCGGCTACGGCCTCGCTGGCGTTCGGGTCGAGCCCGGGCGTGGCGGCGAGGCGACGATCGAGCTCGCGGCCCCCTTCCCCGCCGCACGGACCGCGCTCGTGTCCAAGAACAAGCCCGAGGCCGCCCGCGCGCTGTGGTCTCGCCAGCTCACCGCGCTTCGCCTCGCCTGCGCGCGCGGAGACGTCGGCTGGCTGCGCCGCGAGCTGCCCTTGCTGCCCGGGGACGACGAGCCCGGCCAGCCGCGACTGATCCAGTTCGCGGCCTACGGCGGGCCCTCGGCTCTCGCGGCCCTCGCCGAGCACCGCGCGCTCGAGCTCGACGCCCGCGACCCCCTCGGTCGGAGCGCGCTGATGCTCGCGGCCGCGCTCCCGAGCGCGGGCCCGGCCGGCGCCCTCGCGGCCGAGGTCGACGTGCCGATCAGCGAGATCGTCGGCGCGGCTGCGTGCGAGTGGCTGCTCGGCGCCGGGGCCGACAGCGAGGCCCGCGACCGCCGAGCCTGGACCGCGCTCCACTTTGCGATCGACGCCCGTCGGCCCCGCTGCGCCGCGGCCTTGATCGAGGGCGGCGCCCAGGTCGACGCGATCGACCACCGCGGGCGCACGCCCTTGATGCTCGCGCTCTCGACCGAGCCGATGGCGAGCCTGGTCGAGCTGCTCCTGCGCGCGGGCGCCGACGCCGACGCCCGCGATCATCACGGCTGGAGCCCGCTGCACTACCTCGCAGCCGTGACGGCGGGCGAAGGTCAGCTCGCCCTCGCGCGCGGCCTCGTCGCCCACGGCGCGCGACCGAGCCGCGACCGCGCGGGGCGCTCCCCCGCGGATCTGTGCCGCCTCCAGGGCGTCGAGCCGCGCGACGGTGGGCCCTTCGATCCACGGACCGCGGTCGCGGCCGGACCCGGTCCGCGCGCGCGGATCGTCGAGCCGACCCTCGTGACCCGCCTCGTCGACGGGCTCGTGCCCGCGCCGCCCGATCCGAGCGAGGCCGACGACCGCCGTGAGCGCGCGACCGCCGACTGGATGATCTGGGCGGATTGGCTGCAGAGCCGGGGCGATCCCCGCGGACAGCTGGTCGCAACCTCGCTGGCGTGCGCGCGCGTGGGTCGGCGCAAGCGTCGGCCCATGCTCGACGAGCTCGCCCGGCTCGAGCTGCGCGCGAGCGGGCTGACCCACGCCGCGATCGACTGCGCCGACCCCCGCGCGCCGATCCGCCCGACGCCGATCGGCCTGACCTGGACCCACGGCTTCGTGACCGCCGCGCGCCTGTCGAGCCTCGACTGGGACCCAGGCCCGCGTCCGAGCGACCGCCTCCGAGCCGCCGCGCAGATCGCCGAGGCCGCGCGCATGCTCCTGACCCACGAACCGCTCCTCGCCGAGCTGCGCGTGGCCGTCGTCGGGGCGGAGGCCTGGGACCAAGTGATCGCCGCGCTGGCCACGATCGACCCGGCCCCACGCCTGCGGCGCCTCGTCCTCGACCACCTGCCCGCGCGACTGCCCGCGCTCGGGGGCCTCGCGCGCAGCTTCCCCGCCCTGCGCTCGCTGTGGCTCCTCGCAACCAGCAACCTGAGCTTCGGCGCCCTGCGCTGGGCGGGGCCCAGGGATCTACGCGTGCGGCAGGCCAAGTCCTCGGGTGCCACGCAGCGCGGCTTCGACCTCGAGCTCGCGCTGCCGGACCTCAGCCACCTCGACTTCGGTCTGCCGATCGACAACGGCACGAGCGAGGCCGAGCTCCACGGCGTCGCGCGCATGCTCGGGACCCTGGCCAGCGTCCGTCACCTCCGCCTCGCGCCCCTCGATCAAGACCACGCGGCCAGCTTGATCCCGAGTCCGCTGATCTCCCGCCTGCGCACCCTCGAGCTGGCCGGAGTCCGCGGCTCGGCGCTCGAGACCCTGGTTCTCCGGGCAGACGCGCTGCGTGGGCTCGAGCGGATCCGGGTGGCCGTCGCCTCCGAGCTGAGCGAGCGCGACCGCGAGCTCACCGAACAGCTGCGCCGCGAGCTGCCCAGGCTCGAGCTCGACACCGGGCCCTCTTAGTACCTGTTCAGGCCCAGTAGTCCAGAGCCGATCGACGCTCCCCCCGAGTCGCGCTGAGCCCCTGCGCCTGGTACAAAACGGTCATGAAATATCGCGCCAGAGCGTCGCTGTGGGTCGCGGCAGTCATCGCGCTGGTGCTCGTCCTCGGGCTCGGCTGGCGTCTGCGCTCCGACAGCCACGAGGCGGACTCGTCGCCCGGGGCTGAGGGCGTCGACGCGCGGACCGCCGATCCCTTCGCCGGTTCCCCGCCAACGAGCACGGCCAAGCTCGATCTGGCCCGCGCCCCGAGGGCGACGATCCGCGGAACGATCCACGACCCCGACGGACGCCCGATCGCCGACGCGCAGGTCTGCGCGCGCGCGAGCGACGACGCCCTGCGGGGCCTCGACGACCGCCGCCATCGCTGCGTCCACTCCGGGCCCGACGGTCGCTACCAGATCGAGGGGCTGTTCCCGGTCGAGACCCGCGTCCACGCCTCGGCGGCCACGTTCATCCCAGGTCGGTGGGAGCGGCAGGTCTCGATCGGTCTGCGACGAGTCCAGCTGAAGCTGCGAGCGGGCGAGACCACCGAGCACGTCGACATCGAGCTCGAGCCGGGCGGCGTATTGCTTCGCGGCGTGATCAAGGACATCGCTGGCGGCGAGGTCGAGGGCGCGCAGGTGGCTGTCGAAGCCGGCTGGCTCAACCGGCGGGGAGGCGGAACCGCCGTCGGACTCAGCGACGAGCGAGGTGGCTTCGAGCTGTGGGTCGCGCCCGGCGACGCGTTCGTCCACGCCTTCGCAGACGGCTACGCCGAGGGCCTGGTCGAGGCGAGCGCCCCGAACGAGCTCGTCGAGCTGTTCTTGACGCCCGAGTCGGTGATGGTCGGCAAGGTCGTGCTCGCGAGCAGCGGTGAGCCCGTCGCAGACGTCACGGTTGACGCCGGCTTCAAGCGCGGAGCCGAGCAGGCCGCCCGGACCGACAGCGAGGGCCGCTTTCGAATCAAGCAGCTGCAGCCCGGAACCTACAAGCCATGGGCCGAGAGCGACCAGCTCTACGGTCGAGCCGTCGAGCAGGTTCACCTCGGCCTCGGCGAGACCTCGGACGAGGTCGTGATCCGCGTGCACCCAGCCCACAGGGTCGACGGCCGAGTCGTGGTCGCCGGCTCGGACGCGCCGTGCTCCCTCGGCTCCGTCACGCTGACGAGCGACGCTGGCGAGCGCAGGCAAGCCAGCACCGACGAGGACGGCCACGTCGCGCTACGCGGCCTGCTCGCGGGCGCGTACGAGGTCTCGGTCAGGTGCCGGGGCTACGTCAGCGAGCCGGAGTACCCCACGCTGGTCGTTGGCGAGGACGAGCGCGCAGCCGTGGTCTGGGAGGTTCGCGAGGGCCTCTCGATCCGCGGAGAGGTCGTCGATGAGCGCGGCGAGCCGGTCGAGGCGGTCGCCGTCAGCGCGGCCCCGATCCTCGATCCCGAGGGCGCGCGCCAACAGACCACGCGGGGCAATGGCCGCAGCCAAGCCGACGGTCAATTCGAGCTGGCCGGGCTGCTGCCGGGTCGCTACGAGGTCCGGGTCCCGGGCTGGCGCGCGCGCCCCGGCCCCCTCGATCCGATCACGGTCGAGCTCGAGCCCGGCGCCGACGTCAACGACCTGCGCATCGTGATGCCCGCGGTCGGCGGCATCCGGGGCCGGATCGTCGACGGGTCCGGGACCCCGGTCGCGGGGGCCCAGCTCAGCGCCTCACTGATCGGCGGATCGTCCAACGCCGCGAGCCGGAGCAACGACGCTGGTGAGTTCGAGTTCAGCGAATTGCGCCCGGGTCCAACGCGGGTCGTCGCCCAAGACGGCGACCTCGGTGGCGTCGCGATGCGCAAGCCCGGCACCGGCGACGATGACCTGCAAGGGGAGGTCGTCGAGGTCATCGCCGAGGAGGTCGTCGAGCTCGTGCTCACCGTCGAATCGCGCGACGGCCGGATCACCGGGGTCGTGCGCGACGAAGGCGGCGGGCCGGTCGCCGACGCGTTCATCGATGTCCAGCGCATGTCCGAGAGCGCTGGCGCCAACCCGGTCGCGGCCCGCAGCAGGATCCTGTGGAGCTGGGGCAGCCAGCCGGTGTTGACCGACCAGGACGGCCGCTTCGAGCTCGACGGGCTGCCCAAGGGCAAGTTCATCGTCCGCGCCAACCGCAAGGGCGGCGGCGATGCGATCGTCGAGGACGTCGCGGTCGGCAGCCACATCGAGCTCGTCATCACGCCCACGGGCGAGCTCGCGGGCACGGTCGAGCTCGCCGACGGCAGCGCGCCCGAGACCTTCTCGATCGCGGTCCGGGACCGGGCCGCCGGCCTCTTCTTGCACGACTCCTACTTCAGGACCGAGGGCGCGTGGCGCCTGCGCGAGGTCCCAGCAGGCCGCTACGAGATCACGGCGACCGCCGGCTCGGGCACCGCGAGCCTCGAGCCCGCGCTCGAGCTCGGCGAGGGCGAGGTCCGCGAAGACATCGACCTTCACCTGAGCTCACGCTTGTCGCTCCGCGGTCGCCTCGTCGATCTCGAGACCCGCGAGCCGGTCGCCGGGCTCGAGGTCCACGTATACGGCAACGGCAGGTACGCCTTCCGCCCCAGCGCTGGCGAGCGCCTCCACGTCAGCGACTCCGACGGTCGCTTCGAGATCAAGAACGCCCCCGCAGGCCGAGTCACCCTCGCGGTCTGGAGCCATGGCCCCCGCAACGGCCCAGGCAAATACCATGGCCTGCGCCGAGCGATGACCCTCGACCCCGAGCCAGCGGCGCAGGACCTCGGCGAGATCGAGGTCGTCGCCCATCGACTCGAGCGAAACCAAGACGCTGGCGACATCGGCTTTGGCATCAACCGGTGGGATCCAAGCGCCGACCCCGAGGGCTTCGAGGCGACCGTCGCCGCGGTCCGACCGGGCGGTCCCGCCGATGGCAGCGGCCTCGCGCCCGGCGATGTGATCGAGAAGGTCGACGGTCACAGCGTGCTCGGCGTCGATGGCGGTCGATTTTCTTCGCTGACCACCGTGCCCGCCGGGACCGAGCTGAGCCTGGAGCTGCGCGGGGGCGACAGCGTCGTGATCGTCGCCGGACCGCCCCTGCGTTAAACGTCGAGGGGCCTCGACGAGGGGGTCATCGCGGCCCAAACACGAAGTCGACCACGCTCGCGACCTCCGGCTGCATCTGCTCGCGCGGCGGGAGGTAGCGCAGCTCGGGCGGGACCAAGGAGATCGAGTAGACCGCCTCGGAGGCGTAGCGCACGGCCCCAGCCGCGATGACCCGACGCTCCGAGGCTGGGGAGATGCCGACCAGCCTGAAGCCCGTGGCCTCGCACAGGAGCTGGCCACGAAGGTGGCGCAGGGGGACGAAGGTGGTGATCGTCTCGAGCTCGAGCGCCTGCGCGGTGAGGATCTGCGCGCGCATCAGCAGGCTGGGCAGCTTCAGCTCGTCGTGGCGTGGATCCGTGACAATGAGCCTGGGGAACAGCCACGAGCGCGAGACGTCACACCTCGCCAGGCCGAGGCCCGCGAGGGCCCCGTCGACGACGACGCACCAGCCGTGGACGGGGTCGGGTGTGCCGCTGTCGTCGAACGCAAGCGAGCGGAGGCGCGCGAGCGGCTCTCGTTCGATGGCCGGCTGCCAGGCTTGGGGCCCGTGGACGCGGTCGGCGATCTCGGCGAGGTCTCTCGGCCTGAGCCGGCGCAGGACCACGCGGGGCGACAGCGCGAGCTGCTCGGCGAGCTGCTCGGCGATCGGGTCGAGCTCAGGCCACGGCGGCGCGTGGCTGGGCTCGGCCGCCACCCGGGCCCGCGTCGCGGGCTCGAGCTCGGGCACGGGCTCGGGCTGAAACGACACCAGCGGCCCGGGCGGGTCGCCATGGTCGAAGACCAGCTTCATCAGGGCGGCCGTCGCCGGGCGCATCGCCGCAGCCTCGGGCCAGGCGATCTGCTCGGGCGACACCAGCGGGGCGAAGAGCGCCGCCTCCGAGACGCAAAGGACTCGCCGGGGCCCGACCGACTTCCAGTCCGCGTCTGGCAAGACCCCGCAGACCCGATACCCGGCCCGAATCAACAGACCGGACTGCACGAGGTTGTCGAGCTCGACGAAGCCATGGGTCAGGACCGCGCCGCCCGCCCGCGCGAGCGCGATCTGCAGCTCGACGTGCACGCGCCCGAGACCCTGGCCGCGCTGCTCCGGCGCCACGACCGAGAAGCGACCCAGGCTGACCCGCCCCTCGTCGTCGAAGTCGTTGACCGTGCAGCTGACGATCGCGCCCTCGCGCACGAGCACGATCACGAAGGTGGGCCGCGTCGCAGTGCTGCAGTCTTCGCCCGCGAGCGCGACCTGCTCCTCGTAAAATCGCGCCGTGAGCAGGGCGGCATCCTCGGCCTCGGCGAGGCTTGGCTGCCACCGCGACAGCAGTCGGATCAAGCCGGGCACGTCCCCGCGGGCGAGCTGTCGCGCTCGCACGCCGGTCGGCAGTTGAATGTTGTGGGCAAACGACTCGATGTCAGGCCAGCGCATGATTAATCCAACTCCAAAGTCGCGGGTCTTTTGACCCCTCCGTCACCCAAGGTCAACCGGGTAAGGGAGCTCCAGACTAGTCTAGTCTAGCAGCCCGTTGGGAGGGCACCGACAGCTCGGTCTGGGGGTGGGCTGGACCCCCGCCCAGCCCCTTCGTTCGAGAGTCCTCGCGCTCGTTCGCTCCCTGAACGCGGCGCGGGCGGGCGCGTCCTGGTCGTCCTCGCTGGGGTGCTGGGCTCGACGACCGACCGCCCGGAGCCCGAGGATGCCTGATCCGCAAGACGACCGGCGGTACCTCGAGCTCCCGCCCGGCTTCGTCGTCCTACGCGAAAACAAGCTCGACCCGGACGAGGGGCGCGGTGACCGTTGGGGCTGCCGCGGGATCGTCAGCAGCCGAAGCGTCATCCGCTCGGGCATGTGGTCCGCATGGGTACTGGACGCCGTCGATCTCGGTCAGTCGGCGCAGGTTGATTGCCAGGAGCTCATGAGGGGCGTGGGGCGGCATGACCTTCTTGTCGTCGGCCACCAGGATCTGATCCCGGATGAGGATAAAAGGCTCGGCCGCATCTGAGCCGTGAACCGGTCAACGCTCATCCAAGCCGTCGAGAAACTCTCGTAGGAGCCGCAACGCCGCGCGGCACGTGGCCTCGCTTCGATCTCCGAGCAGCGCGGCGATATCGTTGACCACCGGGTGCGGATGAGAAAGCTCGAAGCTGGCGAACAGGGTGGTCAGCGATATCTTCAAACCTCGACAGACCTTCCGCAGCGTCTTGAGGCTGGGGGAGAAGTCTTGGTGCTCCAGCCGGCGAATGGTGTCGGGGGCGAGGTCCGAGCGCTCGGCGAGCTGCTCTTGAGTGAGGCTCCGGGCTTCGCGCAAGCGCTTGACATGCTGTCCGAACAGTGGGTCCACGAGTGCCATCTCATCGTTCCCCCTGGGCGCGTGCTCGAAGCCTTCCGAGCAGCCCCTTCGGCTCAGTAAGCGACTCGAACTGCGCGAGGAACTCGGCGAGCGTTGGCCGATCCAAAGGTTCGGGCACCAACGCGGGCCGCAGCGCTTTCACGATCGCCGAGGTGGGCCGGCGTCGATCGATCCCGTCGAGTTCCAGCTCGCCCTCGCGCACGCGCTCGAACTGGACCATCGCCGCAGCCGACGTGCTCGCGGTGCGCGGAGGGCCACAGGGCGGTCGCCCGAGCAGCGTGACCCAGGCCGTCGCCGCAAACGAGAACACGTCGCAGGATAGCTCCCGGTACCCGTCGCCGACCTCGGACGCGATGTAGCCGACCGTCCCGCGCACGCGCGGCGACCAGCCGCGCGGACCCGCGAGCCCGAAGTCTGCGAGCTTGGCTACCCCATCGGCGAGCAGCACGTTCTCGGGCTTGATGTCGCCGTGGACGATGCGCTCGCCATGCATGGCCTCGAGTTCGCGACCAGCTTCGACCAGGCGCGCGATCACGTCGGTCGTGGGCTTGCCCGCCGCCCACGTCTCGAGGTCCGGGTCGCACAGCTCCATGACCACGTAGGGCCAACCATCTTGGCCGCCAACGTCATAGCCGCGCACGAGTTTGGGGTGGTCGAATCGTGTCATGATCTGGACCTCAGCGATCAGCCGCCAGCATCGCTTGCCGTCGTGGGCGGCGCGCAAGACCTCGACCGCGCACGCGAGCAGCTGATCGACCGCGGCGAACACCCTCGCCCAGTGGGTCTCGCCGGGGATCCCGAGGAGCAGGTAGCGACGCTGAGACTTCATGGCGAGCAGCTCCTCGGCGATCTCGCCGAGCTCCGTGTCCACGTGATCGCCGACGACCTCGAGCACGCGATTGGACCACAACCACCGCGCGTCGGGGACCCGAGGTCCCCACATGACCGCGTGCCATCGAAGCTCGGGTAGAAGAATATTGGCGTTCTTTGTGCCCCCATTTGACCCTGGCCTGTCGCTGGACGCTCGCAGCAACCTTCAGCGCGACGCGCTTAGCGACGAGTTCGAGCCGCGCCGAGCTGGTTTGTTGGTCTCGACCGAGCACGGGCTACACCTCGCTCCCGATCGAAGCCGAGTCGGCCAGGCGGTAGCGGGTCCCGGACGTCAGGCCCCGTCGAAGGAGCAGCCCGCGCTCGGCCAGGTCGGCGCACAGCTTCTGCGCGGTCCAGCGGTTCAAGCCGAGGTGACGGACGAAAAATCCCGAAGAAAGCCACTGATCTCGAGCGAGACGAAACAAGCGGAGGATCGCGGCCTCGTCGGTCTCCCCTGGCTGGACCGCGAGCACGTTCGGACTGCCCCACAGCTCACCGATCTGAATGTGCTGTAGGTCCCCCGCATATTTGCCGCTTTGAACCAGGCAGATCAGCTGGTCGAGCGAGAGCATCCTGCTAGCACACAGCGCAGACACGAGCGCTGTCCTGCGGGCTTGAAACGCAAGGTCGACAATGCCGGGGGGCGTCACGACCCCTCCCGCTGATCGTCCTGTTCTGTTCGCGAAAGGCTACGTCATCTAGCAGCCCGGGGTGCAATGCATCGTGTCGCCTCGCGCCGGAATTTGCGCCGAGGGCGCGAAGCCAAAACGCCGCTGTACCGGGCGTACTGCAAGTTTTGGCGACAAAGCCCTCGGCGAAAAGGCCAAGCGAGGCGGCGCGAGGCATTGCACCCCGGGCTGCTAGGTGCGGTAGCGCACAGGAGTGCGCCGGCTTTGCTCGCGCGCGCTGTCGAGGACACGACGTACCTGCCAGACACGACGTCGCAACGTCCCCACAGGTATGCCGAGTTCTTTGGCGATCCTCTTGGGCGTTTCGCCAAAGATGACGCGCAAGAAGGACACGCGAAAGGGCGTGCGAACGTTCCGCAGTTCCTGCCGGACGAGGGCCAAGAGCTGTCGCATCTTCAAGCCAGAGTCCATTTGGCGGCTTGGCGTGCGCGGGTGATACAGGGCTGCGGTGCGTCGTCCGTGTTCGCGCTGGCGCCCGCCGACATACTTCCTGATGGTCATGGTGGCGAACGCTTCGACCCGGCTTCGAAGCTGCTCGGGGTCGGCCGGTAATTCCGCGAACTTCTCGAGCAAGTCCCTGATCGTCCGCTGACTGAGCTCATGAACCTCGTCGTCCGACCATCGTCCCTGTTTGTAGAAACGGAGCACGGTAGCGAACATCCACTCCGCCACCTCGTCATAGGCACGCGGGTCGCCTGCGCGAGCGGCCGCGACAAGCTCGGGGCGAGGTTCGGTTACCACGGCGCGACGGTACCCCAGCGATTTGCTGGGTGCACCTGTTCCAAAGGTCAGTCGAGACTCGCCGACCTTGGTAAAGTGCCGCCAGTGCCGGAGTGGTCCGAGGTGTATGACGCAGACGCGCCGGGTCTAGATCTGCTGACCTCACCGCATGGCACGCCCACGGATCTCTGCGGAGCCGTGACCATAGCGACGGGCATGAAAAACCTGGTCAACCCCGCCCTTCCGGCGCCGCGCTGTGGCCGTTTCGAGATCCGCACCGTCCTTGGCTCAGGCAGCTTTGGTTCGGTGTTCCTGGCCTGGGACCCCGAACTCGAGCGAGAAGTCGCGCTCAAGGTCTGCCCGAGCGACCCGCTCTTGGACTCGGCCAACTTGCTGGGTGAAGCACGCAGCATCGCGCAGCTGTGCCATCCCAACATCATCACGATCCACGACGTCATGACCGGCCGCGACAAGTTGGCCTTGGCCATGGAGTACGTAGGTGGACGGACGCTCTACCACTACGCCGTCGAGCACAAGCCGGACAGCTTGGCCGCGCTGATCCAGATCTTCATTGGCGTTGCCCGGGGCCTGGCGGCGGCCCACGACAAGGGGGTGGTGCACCGCGACCTCAAACCCCAGAATATCTTGCTGCACGAGGACCTGCGGCCATGTGTGGCCGATTTCGGGGTCGCGCGGATCATAGGCAAGCCCAAATTGACGGACTTGGCGATCGGGACCAAGGCCTACGTCGCGCCCGAAGTCCTCGCGGGCCGGGGCCAGCTCGGCGACGCGCGCTCGGATCAGTGGTCGTTCTTCGTCATGCTGTGCGAGTGTATCGACGGCTGGCTGCCGATGTTTCCCTTTTGGGTCCGCGAGCTGCCGGACGCGAAGATGCTGTGGATGACCCGCAGGTGGTTGCGACGAAAGAAGCTGGTGCGCACGGAGGTCCCTGAGGCGCTCGCGGAGATCTTACGGGTCGGGCTGGCGCTCGATCCTGACGAGCGGTTTCCGGACATGCACGCGGTCGCAGACGAGCTCGAGAAGGTGTTCGTTCGCGGGCTCGTCGCGGGACCGTCGCTCGCGGTCGCGCCCTCGAGTGAGGGGGTCGTCGTCCGTCCGGTGTCAAACGAAGCTGCTCCGCCGGTCCTGCCTTGGCGGAAGAAGTGGGGGCTGTTGGCGCTGTTGCTGGTGATGGTGGTTGGGCTGGGGGGCCAGGCGTACTTGCTGGCCCGGCGGGAGGTGGGACGCGCGACAGAGGCACAGGTGGAGCAACTGCCACCAGACAGCGCCGACCAGTCGAGGCGAGGTGAGGACTCCCCTTGTGTTGCAGATGGTGTCCCGATCCGACCCGACGCCAGCGTGCGTGCCATGTGTCGGGCGTTGCGAACGGATGGACTTCAGGCGGCCTATGATATTTGGAAAGAGATCACCGACTCTCGCACTCGGAGTGCCAGCAGCGCCAGCGACTGGTTCAAGGTCGCTAACGACACAGCCATCTTCGCTCAGACAATAATGAATGAATCCGGCACGGCTGACGCCGAGCAGGCGGTGCTCTTTGTTGACACTGCTACTCGCCTCGCTGACGTCGCTCAGATTTTCCTAAGCGATGCGACCAACTACGAGACCACCGAAGCGGTCTCGCAGGTCCAGTCGATCATCGACAGGATCAAAGTGGCCGGCACCAACTAGCAGCCCGGGCTGCAATGCCTCGCGCCGCCTCGCTTGGCCTTTTCGCCGAGGGCTTTGTCGCCAAAACTTGCAGTACGCCCGGTACACCGGCGTTTTGGCTTCGCGCCCTCCGCGAAAATTCCGGCGCGAGGCGACACGATGCATTGCACCCCGGGCTGCTAGTCAAAGCATTCGACGGTTCCATCAGTGTTAGAGATCCCCCACCGGCACCACAAGAATTCGCCTTCGCAGTGTTCGCTAGCTTTCGCGGGAAAGCATCCTCCTGCTCCGCAACACATCGCTTCGATCGGCTCGCCGGTCGGCGTCGGATCGTCCGTCGGCGCCACACAGTAGCCTGCCTCGCAGGCGTCCGGCAACGGCTGGTAGCACACGACCCCACCAAGCGAGTTGGCCTCGCCGTACTCGCACCAGTACAAGTCGCCGAACTCGCACTCCCCCCGCGCATTGGGCAGCGAGCAGCGCGCGCCGGATGTGTCCAGTTCACAGCAGACGTCGCCGTCGAGCCGCGGCGCATCAGGCCCGGTCCACTCGCAGTGGCGGGACAGCGTCCCCCCCGTCGAGTCGTGGACGGGTGCCCCGTCCTCGCCGAGGTACACGTCAGCGCACAGATCCGGCGACGAGCCGGCCGTCGACGCGGTGTCGGCCGAAGCGGGGACAATGAAGGCGAGCAAGCTCGCCAGGAACAGCATCGAGGTTTTCATGAATTCGGTTTTACAACCGCCTCATGACCCCGTCACCGCCCACAATACTCGCCCTAAACCATTCAGCTTTTCAATTCAGCGCTTGATTTAGGTCTAGCAGCCCGGGGTGCAATGCATCGTGTCGCCTCGCGCCGGAATTTGCGCCGAGGGCGCGAAGCCAAAACGCCGCTGTACCGGGCGTACTGCAAGTTTTGGCGACAAAGCCTTCGGCGAAAAGGCCAAGCGAGGCGGCGCGAGGCATTGCACCCCTGGCTGCTAGACACGACCGCGTACAAACGACCCGAGGAGCGAAGCGACCGGACGCGCCAGCGGCCGCACTCGGCGAGGTGCCCGGGGCGTCTGTGGGGGTCCAGGCCCTCAGTCCCTCTTGTGGGCGTTTTGATAGTCGGACAGCACGTCCGCGCTCTCGACCAGCCGCTCGAGCATCGGGTCCCGGGTCTCGCCCGCGCGCGGCGGCTGTCCGCCCTCGGGGGCAGTGAATTCGAGGGGGTAGTTGATCACGTAGACCTGCGAGTCGAGGTTGCCGGCCGGTACATCCATCGCCCACGCCGCGCGCTCGAGGCAGCCGAGCAAGCGATCGTCGGGGTGGCTGAGCTCGGACTGGGTCAGCCCGGCCATCATGACCTCGCCCTTGCCGACCTCCATGCGCAGCTCGACGCGACCGCCGAGGATCTGGTTGCGAGTCAGCGCCTGGTTGTAGCAAGCGCGCGCGCGCGGCAGCACGCGCGTTCGCAGCTGGCGCTCGATGATCGTGTGATCGAGCTGCCCGGTCGGCTGCCACCCGACCTTGCCGGCCTGCGAGATGTTCATGGTCGTGGTCCGACGCATGCTCGGCGTGTACCAGTCGGGCAGCGCGAGGCCCTCTTGGACGGCGCGGGGACGGTCGGCCTCGCGCAGCGCGGCGGCGATCGCCCCCGGCCGAGGGTCGCGCTTGGCGAGCTTGAAGCTGGTCGAGACCCGGGACTTGCCGAGCCGCCCGCGGACCGAGATTTTGGACGGTGGCTTGCCGCCGTAGCTGCCCTCGAGGACCACGAAGTCGCCGGCGACCAGCCCGCTCGGCAGCGGCTCGTCGAGCACGACCGTGGCGGGCAGCGAGACCGAGAGGCCGCCGAGGACCTTGGGCGCCGACAGCAGCTTGTCGATCTGCTCGGGGCCGAGGTTGGCGAGGGTCTCGAGCGAGAGCCGCGCGCCGAGCCCGGCCGCGAGGTCGGCGATCGGGTGCTCGGCCGGGAGCCCATGGACGTTGAGCAGCGGATCGTCGACCACAAACAGGAGCTCGGGCCGCTTGGCCTTGCCGAGGGCGTCGCCCAGAGCCGCGCCGACCTGATCGGCGCCGACGCTCGGCGGCAGCATCCCGTCGGTCACGACCAAGATGAGCGGTCGCTTGGCGCCGCGGGCCGCGAGCTGCTGGCCCGCGAGCTCGAGGGCCGCCCGCAGGTCCGTGCCCTGGCCCGGGACCGCGAGCTTCAGCGAGCGCTCGAGCTCGGCGCGAGCGTCGACGTTGTCGGCGCGCGGCGCCTTGCCGCCCTCGAAGCGCTTGGGATCCATGAGCCGCTCGGCGTCCCGCGCGAAGGTGATCGCGTCGAAGGTCGTCGACTTGGGCAGGGTGTCGAGCAGCTGGGCGAACATCCGGCTGCTGTCGCCCGGGAGCGCCGACGAACCCGAGCGCGAGCGATCGACGACCAGGACGACGTGGTCGGGGGCGACGGCGCTGCTCGAGCCGAGGCGCAGGACCACGCGCAGGCGCCCGCCCTGGCCGTCGGGATCGCGCGAGACCTCGTAGCTGCCGTCGAGCTGCGCGCTGGTCTTGATCCGCGCAGGCCACGAGACCGCGATCGCGTCTTCGGACCGCGTGACCATGTAGGGCGTGCCCTTGCTCGAGGTCCCGTCGACGAAGAACTCGTCGCCGCTCGGCAGACCCTGGACGATCACCCGGCGGCGGTCGCTGAGGTTGGGAACCTCGGCGTTGCGCCGGGGCAGGTCGAGCTGCCAGCGATCGCCGCGCAGCAGCGGGTGAACCCGCAGGCGCAGCTCGACCTGCGTGGTCGCTTGCGACGCCATGCCGAACGCGACGAGCTCGATCGCCGGGAGCTCGCCGAGCTGGGCCGGCTCGAGCTCGCGCGCGAACACGCTGCCCGGGTCCCGCCGCCCCAGGACCACCTCACCGCGCTGCTCGGCGACCTTGCTGACCTGGCCCTCGATCCAGTCGCCGCCGTCGGCGATCGACACCCCCACGAGCTCGCTGCCCGCGGGCACGCCGAGGGTCAAGACCGTGTCTTGGGCCGTCGCGCTGGTGTTGTGCAGCGCCACGCGGATAGCGAGCTCGGCCTCGTAGCCCTTGCCCGGGCGGATGATCGTCTCGTAGGACAGCTCGTCGATCGGCACGTAGCCCGCGTCGGGATCGGCCTCGAGGGTGTCGGACCACGCGGGCGGGCCGATCAGGCACGCGAGCACGGTCGTCGACGCGAGCCGCCCCAGCCACCCCAGCCGCCAGGTTGGAAGAGCGGAGCGCTTCGACGACGACCTGCCAGGCACGTCGCCAGGCTAGCGCAGGATCGCGGCCGGTGCCGCTCGCTGGGTCAATATGCTCGCTGAGCTCGGATCCACGCCCTCGCGGCGTCGCCGGACGCGCGACTACGACCGGGGCTTGGTGCAGATCACGGCCTGGACCTCGATGTCCGCGCTGAGCGACAGGTCGAGGAAGTCGCCCGTCTGGCTCTCGAGCTCGAAGCCCGCGATCCCGAGCAGGGCCCGGAGCTCATCGGGATAGATCTGGCGGTGGGCGAGGTGCACGGTCTGCTCGGGCTCGCGCCCCGGCTTCAATTGGCCGTCCCCGGCTTCATCGCGATCGTAGTAGATGCGGATGTGACAGATCTGGGTCTCGGGATCGTACTCGTGGTTGGTCGAGTAGATCATCGCCTCGCCCGTGCGCGGGTGGACGAAGGGGGTGACCGCGTGGCGCTCGTTGGGGTCCCAGCGCAGCCACTCGAGATCGGGCAGCAGAACATCGAAGGCGAAGGTCCCCCCGGGCTCGAGCACCCGAAACACCTCGCGAAAGCAGGCCAGCAGCTCGCGCCAGTCGTAGAGGTGCATCAGGCAGTTGAAGGGCGCGATGACCAACCCGACGCTGGCGTCGTCGAGGGGCAGGTCCATCATGTCCGCGAGCACGGGCTCGACCGTGCCCGAGACCGGCTCACCGGCGGCGGCGAGGCGCTCGAGCTTGGTGAACAGCTGCGCGAGCATCGGCTCCATGCGGTCGAGGGCCAGGACGCGGTGGCCCTCGCTCGCGAGCGGGATCGCCACGCGCCCGCTGCCAGCACCGAGCTCGAGGACCGTCCGACCGACCGCGCGCTCCTCGGCCAGCGCGCAGTACCACTCGACGTCGTCGGCCTGGTCGCGGTACTCGAAGTCGTAGAGCAGCGGGTCGGTGTAGTGGTCGGTCGTCCCGCGCTCGAGCAGCTGCGCGAGCGGGGCCGGCAGCTCGCGCCGCGCCCTGGACCCCGGCTTTGCCTGCTTGGTCACCGCTAGCTCTCGCTCACCGGAGCCTGAGCACCCGACTGGCTCCCACCGGAGCGCCCCCGCGACCTGCGCTTGCCACCGCGACCCCTGCGGCTGCGCTTGCGCTTGCGCTTGGTGCCGCCGCCCGAGCCACCGCCCGAGCCACCGCCGCCTTGATCGTCGTCGCTGGGCTCGCGGGCCTGGAGCGCGGCGAGCTGACGCCAGTGCTCGAGCGCGTTGCCGTCGAGGTCGCGGGCCTCGACCGAGAAGCCGAGAAAGAGCAGCGCGTCGTGGAAGTACTGGCGCTGGACCAGCGAGGTCCGACGCCCGCGCTTGCGGCTCGGCAGCAGCATCCGCCGATGGGTCATGAAGATCTGCCGCGCGAGCTCGCGGTCGCGTCGGGCGACCCCGAGCGCGGCGCAGGGCGGGGTCATGAGATCGTCGACGTGGACGTCGAGGTCGGCGCGCTTGGCCTCGAGCAGCATCCCGTCGAGCAGCGGCGCGAACAGGATCGCCTGGATCACGCCGTTGCTGGGCGTCTGCCCGGTCTCGCTGACGTAGTCGTCGAGCGCGGCGAGGTAGCGCCAAAACAGCGCGATCGGCTGCCCGGGCGGCCGGGCCCGGCTCGGCCGACGCAGGCCGACCTCGCCGCTGTCGGGGTCGCTGTACAGGTTCACGTAGGCCGGCCAGATGTGCTGGAGCAGGTCGGCCTCGAGCATCAGCTCGAACGACCGCTTGGCCGAGCCCCCGCGCAGCAGCTTGTAGAGCTCCTCGACGAGGCGCGCGCGGCTGCAGCGGGCGATGTCGGGCGCGCACTCGAGCAGCGCCTCCCACGACTCGGCCTCGATCGTGAAGTCGAGTCGCGCGGCGAACTTGATCGCCCGGATCATCCGGACCGGATCTTCGCGGAACCGGACCTCGGGCTCGCCGATCGTGCGGATGACCCCGCGATCGAGATCCGCGACGCCGTCGACGAAGTCGATGATCTGCTCGTGCTCGATGTCGTAGAACAGCCCGTTGATCGTGAAGTCGCGCCGCCGGGCGTCCTCCTCGATGTCACCCCACTCGTTGTCGTGGGTGATCAGCAGGTCGTCGCCGCTGGAGTCGCCCGCGCCGCCGTCCTCGCTCGGGTTCGTGCGAAAGGTGCTGGTCTCGATGATCTTCGAGCCGAAGAACACGTGGGCGAGCTTGAAGCGTCGCCCGATGATCCGGCTGTTGCGAAACACCCGACGGATCTGCTCCGGCCGGGCGCTGGTCGCGACGTCGAAGTCCTTGGGCTTGCGGTTGAGGTAGAGATCGCGAACGCAGCCACCGACGAGGTAGGCTTCGTGGCCCGCCGTGAGCAGCTTGCGGACGACCTTGAGCGCCTCGTTGTCGATGTCTCGGAGCGAGAGCGTGTGGCCCTTGCCCGCGGGCACGGCCTTGCGATCTTTGGCCTTCGACCTTCGGTTGTCCCTGGTCACGTTCGGCCGTCGTCTAGCACAGCCGGGCACAGATCTTTAGGCCGGATGATCAACGGGCGGGCGTGATTGACGCAACAGGTGGTGGGACCGGGCTGTTCGACGCCTCGGAGAGAAGATCGCGCACCACTGATCAGCCGAGCAGAGATACGCTCAAAACCGACACTCAGGACCCCACACTACCTTGTCTGGAACAGATCACGTGACGCGATCGAGCTGGCACCCACGCAGCGGGAGTACTATACAGTTTTACAGGACTGGTCATGAGTTCCTCACGCCACGCCAAGACCCTCGAGCGCGCCTGCGACGGCGAGCATCTGGCGATTTGGGGCCTCGCGGGTCAGCAACAGCTCGAAATCGTGCTGTCGGAGCTGCTGGCAGAGCGCGAGTCACGCGGCTCACGGGTGCCGGTCGTGTCTTTGCTGATGCGCGGCCGTGAGGACGCCGAGTGGATCGAGCGGGCGGTCCGCTGGCTGAGCCTGCGCGGCCGCCGGGTGATCGTTCGAACCCGGGTCGTGATGCCGCGGCCGGTCGTCACCGCGCTCCATCAAGCTCACGGATGTGAAGACGGGTGTGAGGGTCGGCGCGGGGGTGGAGCGGTCGTCGAGCTCGAGCTCGCGCACCACAAGCCGGCGATCCAGCGGGCGCTCCTGGGTCAGCAAGCCGATCCCGCCGCGGCCTTGCTGTTGCAAGCGCAGCACCTCGAGACCCTCGAGATCCCGGTCGTCGCGCGGCTCGGGCCGCTCATGCCCGGCATTCATGACCAGGGCAACGGCTTCACCCCGCTGCTGCGCAACGTCGAGGCCGCCGACGTGAGCCGGATCGTGCTCCAGATCGGTCAGCTCCATCCCCAGCAGATCCGCGCTCTCGTCGACTGCCAGCGCGAGCTCACCGCCGCGGGCGTGCTCGAGCTGGCCCGCGCCTACGGCGTCAGCGCCATGACGATGCTCGGGGGCACCGAGCTCCCCGCCGACGAAGACGGGGTCGTACACAAGCTCAAGAGCCGCCGGGCGCAGGCCTTCACCCACGGGCTCGAGCGGCTCGTGACTGACGCAGGGCTCGAGCTGCCCGGCTGCGGGTGCCAGTCCCACTGCGAGCTCACCCCGCAGCGCGCCGCCAACGACTACGAGGCCGGCTACGAGTCGGTCATGGGCCGCGACCTCTTCGCCGGCCTGGCCGGCTGCTGAGTCGTGTCGGGCTCGTGACAACAACGCGGCTGACGCCGGCAGTTTTGGGATTACACTCCCGGGCGATGGCTTACGAAGTGGGCTCGGATGTGGAGGCGATGTGCAGGACCTGCGACGACGTGTGGCACGTCATCGTGGCCAAGATCGGCGAGAAGATCACCAAGGTCGAGTGCAAGCAGTGCGGCAAGCAGCACCGCTTCAAGCCGACCGGTGACGCGCCCGAGGCCAACCTCAACCCCACCCGGCGCAAGGTCTCGGGCAGCGGCCGCAAGTCCGGGTCGCGCGCCCAACCGAGCCCGAGCGCAGGCATCGCGCACAACCCCGACAAGCCGACCCGCAACTACGCCCTGAGCGAGCGCTTCGCCCTCGGCGAGCAGATCCAGCACAAGAAGTTCGGGCCGGGCGTGGTCTGTGCCGTCGAAGACGACAAGATCCGGGTCAACTTCGCCGACGCGACCAAGGTGCTGCTGCACGGCCGGAAGTAGCTGCTTCCCCTCGCAGCCGTCCTGCGCTCCGCCGCGCGCTGCCGCTGCGCTGCGGCCGCTCGATCTTCGCTTCGAGGGCCCGAAGCATTACCTCTCAAATTACAGTAAAACAGCTCGCGTTGACGGCCACCCGTTCCTCGGTCAGAGTCAGCAACACCATCTTGTATGGTGCTGCTGGCCAAATCGAAGCGGCCCCAAAAACCACGCTGAGCATCGGTAAATATGACGACATTCAACCAGGTCCTGTCGCAGGTCAAGGGCGACATCCGCGAAGTCTCGGTCGAAGAGACCAAGGCGCGAGTGCTCGACAGCGCGGCCGACGAGCGCCCCGTGCTCGTCGACGTCCGCGAGCGCGACGAGTACGAGCAAGGTTTCATCCCCGCGTCCGAGTGGATCCCCCGCGGCTTCCTCGAGATGAAGATCGAGGATCTCGTCCCCGACCGCGACCGCGAGGTGATCGTCTACTGCGCAGGCGGCGTGCGCTCGGCCCTCGGGGCTCGCTCGCTCGCCGAGCTCGGCTACTCCAAGGTCTCGTCGATGGCCGGCGGCTTTCGGGCCTGGAAGAACGCCGGCTACGAGTTCGAGCGTCCGCGGATCCTCAGCCCCGACCAGATCAAGCGCTACAGCCGGCACATCATGCTCCCGGAGGTCGGTGAGGCCGGCCAGGGCAAGCTGCTCGACGCCAAGGTCTTGTGCCTCGGCGCGGGCGGGCTCGGCTCGCCGAGCGCGCTGTACCTCGCGGCCGCCGGGGTCGGCACGATCGGCATCGTCGACGACGACGTGGTCGACGAGTCCAACCTCCAGCGCCAGGTCCTGCACAACGTCGAGCGCCTCGGCATGTCCAAGGTCGAGAGCGCCCGCAAGACCCTCAAGGCCCTCAACCCCGACGTCAACGTGATCGCCATCGAGGACCGCCTCGACAGCTCCAACGTGCTCGAGATCATCTCGCAGTACGACCTGATCGTCGACGGCGCCGACAACTTCCCGACCCGCTACCTGCTCAACGACGCCAGCCTCAAGCTGCGCAAGCCGGTCGTCCACGCGTCGATCTTCCGCTTCGAGGGTCAGGTCACCACCTTCATGGGTCGCGCGGGCGACGACGAGGGCCCCTGCTACCGCTGCCTCTACCCCGACCCGCCCCCGCCCGGGATGGCGCCCTCGTGCCAGGAGGCCGGCGTCCTCGGCGTGCTCTGCGGCATGATCGGCACCCTTCAGGCCAACGAGGCGCTCAAGATCATCTTGGGGCTCGGCACCACCCTCTCGGGTCGGCTGATGGTCTTCGACGCCCTCGGAACCAAGTGGCGGACGATGAAGCTGCGCCGCGATCCCGAGTGCCGGGTGTGCTCGAAGGATCCCGACGAGATCGAGCTGATCGACTACGAGGAGTTCTGCAACGTCCGCTGAGCCCGGGCGACCGTGGCGAGAGGTCGCCGATCGTGGCGAGCTCGCGGTCTTGTTGATCCGCCACGGTCGGACCGCGCTCAACGCCGAGCGCCGCTTTTGTGGCGGCCGCTCGGATCCTCCCCTCGACGCCCGCGGCCGCGAGCAGGTCGCGGCCCTGCGCGAGCGCTTCGGCGGCGAGCTCGACGGGCTGTTTTGCTCGCCGCAGCGGCGCGCGCTCGAGACCGCGGCGGTGCTCGGCCCAGCGACGGTCGTCGAGACCCTGCGCGAGCTCGATCATGGCGCGCTCGAGGGCCGCGAGATCCAGCCGACCCTGGCCGAGCACGCGGACTTCTTTCGGGCCTGGCAACGAGACCCGACCAAGGTCGCCGTGCCCGGCGGCGGCGAGAGCATGGGCGCCCTGGCCACGCGGGTCGACGCGGGCATCCGCAGCATCCTCGATCAGCTCCCTGGGCCTTGTTCGCGCGGGCAGGTGATCGCGGTCGTCGGCCACCAGCTGGCCTGGGCTGCGTTCGTGTGCCGAGCCCTTGGCAGGCCGCTGCGCGACTGGCCGCAGTTCGAGCTGCGCAACGCGAGCGCCAACTTGTTGGCCTTCGACGGCGCGCGCTGGTCGTTGTTGGGTCGCAAGCTCTGAGGCGATACCCTCGCGCCGTGGCCACGCCCGAGCGCCTGATCCTCATCGACGCCAGCGCCCTGATCTACCGGGCCTACTACGCGATCCCGTCGAACTTCACGACCGCCGACGGCCTCCACACCAACGCGATCTACGGCTTCGCCACGATGTTCCGCAAGATCCTCTCGGGCCGCCAGCCCGAGCGCGGGGCCGTGGTCTTCGACGCCCCGGGCCAGACCTTCCGCGAGAAGAAATACCCCGAGTACAAGGCCCAGCGCCCGCGCATGGATCCGGAGCTGCGCGAGCAGCTCGCCTGGGTCGACAAGCTCGTCGAGGCCCACCACTTCCCGCACCTGCGCATGCCCGGCTACGAGGCCGACGACGTGATCGGCACGCTCACGCGGCTCGCGGTCGAGGCCGGCATGGAGGTCTACATCATCTCGGGCGACAAGGACTTCGCCCAGCTGATCTCCGATCGCGTGCGCATGGTCGACACCCTCCGCGACATCACCTTTGACCCGGAGCTCGTGCGCAAGAAGTGGGGCGTCGCCCCCGAGCGCTTCGTCGATCTGCTCGCGCTGATGGGCGACAAGGTCGACAACATCCCGGGGATCCCCGGCATCGGCCAGAAGACCGCGACCAAGCTGCTCGACAAGTACGGCGACTTCGACGGGATCTTCGCCCACGTCGACGAGCTCAAGGGCAAGCAAAAGGAGCGCATCGAGGACCACCGCGAGCAGGCCGCGCTCTCGCGCGAGCTGGCCACGATCGACACCAAGGTCCCGCTCGAGCTCGGGCTCGACGATCTGAAGCTCGTGCCCGTCGAGGCTGGCGCGCTCAACGAGCTCTACAAGAAGCTCGAGTTCTACTCGCTGCTGTCCGAGACCGAGGCCGCCAAGGAGCAGGGCGCCGACGCCGACGCCGACTTCGCGGCCGTCGCGACCCTCGCCGAGCTCGACGCCCTGATAGCGAGCTTCCCGGCCGCGGACTCGGGCGCGGTCGCGGTCTACCCGGTCTACGACGCGCCCTCGCCCGTGCGCGGGGCCCTGGCCGGGCTCGCGTTCTCGTTCGCGGCCAACCACGCCCGCTTCGTGCCGACCGCCTGCGCTGGCGGGCTCGGCGACGCGGCGATCGCCAAGCTCGCGCCGTGGCTCGAGGATCCCAAGCGCTACAAGCTCGGCCACGACTGCAAGGCGCTGTGGGTCGCGCTGCGCCGGGTCGGCGTGACCCTGCGCGGGGTCGTCGGCGACACGATGCTCGAGTCCTTCCTCATCGACCCCAACAAGCTGATCCCCCACGCGCTCGGGCAGGTCGTCAAGGAGTACCTCCAGCGCACGATCCCGCCGACCAAGCGGGTGCTCGGCTCGGGCAAGAAGCTCAAGCAATTCACCGAGCTCACGCCCGCGGAGCTGTTCGAGTGGAGCGGCCAGCAGGTCGAGGCCATCGCCACCGCGTTCCCGGCGATCCGCGAGCGCCTCGACCTCGAGGGCCACCGCGACTACCTCGAGACCGTCGAGCTGCCTTTGTCGTGGGTTCTCGGCCAGATGGAGCTCGATGGCGTCGCCGTCGACAGCGAGGACCTGGCCAAGATGGGCGAGGAATTCGGCGAGCGCCTCGCTACCCTCGAGGCCAAGATCTTCGAGATCGCCGGGCGCGAGTTCAACATCGCCTCGCCCAAGCAGCTCGGCGAGGTCTTGTTCGACGAGCTGAAGCTGCCGGTCATCAAGCGGACCAAGACCGGCTACTCGACCAACGCCGAGGTCCTCGAGCGGCTCGCGGCCAAGACCGAGCTCGAGGGCCACGAGATCGCCGAGCACCTGCTCGAGCACCGCAAGCTCGCCAAGCTGATCAACACCTACACCGAGGTCCTCCAAAACGCGGTCAACCCCGAGACCGGCCGGATCCACACGACCTTTCAGCAGACCACCGGCGTCAGCGGGCGGCTGATCACGACCGAGCCCGACCTCCAGCGCACGCCGGTCAAGACGCCCGAGGGTCGGCGGATCCGCCAGACCTTCGTCGCGCGGGCGGGCTGCAAATTAATCTCGGCCGATTGGAGCCAGATCGAGCTCCGGCTCCTCGCCCACTTCACCGGCGACGAGCACCTCGTCGATTCCTTCGCCCGCGGCCTCGACGTCCACGCGCGCACGGCCGGGCAGCTGTTCGAGGTCGCGCCCGACGAGGTCACGCCCAAACAGCGCGGGGTCGGCAAGCTCGTCAACTTCGCCACGATCTACGGCCAGGGCGCGACCGCGCTCAGCCAGATCCTCAAGGTCCCGCGCAAGCAGGCCCAGGCCTACATCGACGGCTACTTCGAGTACTACGCGGGCGTCCGCGCGTGGCTCGACGCGACGATCGCCCAGGCCCACATCGACGGCTACGTCGAGACCGTGCTCGGGCGCCGCCGCTACATTCCAGAGCTGTCGAGCAACAATTGGCAGGACCGCCAGTACGGCGAGCGGATCTCGGCCAACACGCCGATCCAGGGCTCGGCCGCCGACATCTGCAAGCTCGCGATGCTGGGCATCGACCGCGAGCTGAAGGCCGCGAAGCTCGAGGCCAGGATGCTGCTGCAGATCCACGACGAGCTGGTGTTCGAGGCGCCGGTCGCCGAGCTCGAGCAGGTCATGGCGATCGCCCGGGCGCAGATGGAGCAGGTCTACCCGCTGAAGGTGCCGCTGGTGGTGGATGTCGGGGTTGGCACGAGCTGGGCCGAGGCGCATTAGTCCATTCCTCCCAACCATCAGCGACGGCGCCACGCACGGCCGCGAGCGGCCGGTCGCTCACTCGCTTCGCTCCTTCACTCGGTGGGCTGGCAGGAGCTTCGCCAAGGAATGCGTGGCCCCCCAGAGCGCGCTTGGTTTGCTGTGAGCGGCGGCCTCGAGTCGGCCACGCTCGCGCGTGGGCAACTGCATGGGAGACGGCGCGCACAGCGCGCAATGCGGGACCCCCGATTGGGGTAACGTATCGGGATGAGAAAGCTGACCAAACGAAGTCCTGTGCCTCTTGTCCTGCTGCTCGGGCTCGGCGGCTGCGGGTACGACGTGACGGGGCCCGCAGCTGCGGAGTTCGACGAGCTGTGCGGCCAGAACGAACCCGTCAAGCTGCTCAACCTCGACCCCGACCGCACGCTCGACCACGTGACCAGCCGTGAGCTCGGCGAGCGGCTGTTGCTGATGCTGGGCTACGAAGACGCCGAGAGTCGCGAGCTGTGGTCGGTAGGGCGCTGCGGAGAGGACCCCGTGCTGGTCAGCGACAGCCTCCACGGGTGGCCAAGGAGCTACGAGCCCTGGCCCGAGATCCTGTTTTACTGCGACGAAGCGGACGACCTCCTCTGGACGCTGGATCCGACCGGTGTCCACCCGCCGAGCCCGGTGTTCGAGACCCGCGCGTGCTTCGCTAAGGTCACGCCCGCGGGGCTGGTGACGATCCTCGGTGACGGCGACACGGGCCCCCTCGTGCTGCAACCTTGGCCCGAGGACCCCTTCACCCAGGCGGCCGAGCAGGTCGTGCTGCTCGACGAGGTCAAGGCCGCAGCGCTGCCCTTTCCACACACCCAGCCCGACGCTCACGAGGTCCTCGACACGGTCGACAACGAGGTCTTCGCGGTCACAGCCGCCGACGAACTCGTGGTCCTGAACCTCGACGATCTCGTGCCCACCGTGCTCGCCCAGGACGTGCGTGAGTTCGATGTGAGCCAAAGTGAGGGGGGCCGCTGGCTCGTCTGGCAGGACATCGAGGTCACCAAGGTCGGGATGTACAGCGGGGACAGCCAGTGGCCCGAGGGTCCGGTCTACCTGCTCGATCGCATGTCCGGTGAAATCTCGCAGCTCGACGACACGGCCATGGCCTACACCCTCACATCCTATATGGGGGCGGTTGAGGCCGGGCTGCTGTACTACCGGGTCGGCGCGATCAACGACGAGTCCGCTGGGCGCTGGGTTCGACTCGACACCCTCGAGCAATACGCCAGCCCGTCAACAACCGCCTCCCCCTATCTCGTCATCGACGAGTCGCGGCTGCTGCTGAGCTCCGTGTTCTTCCGCCCGCCCTTCACCGTGGTCGACGTCTCGACCGGCGAGCACAACACGATCTTCTCGGACCAGATGGTCCGCCTGCGCGCCACGACCGACAGCCTGATCATCCTGCGCGAGTCTGGCGGCGAGCTGGTCAAGATCGACTTCGAGGGCAACACGCGGACCCTCGCCAAGGGTGTTCACGAGCTGTATCAGATCAGCGAGGACGAGCACGTGATCACGCCCTTCGCCGTCGGGGCCGACGGCATCGGCTCGCTCGTGATCGTCGAGCCCGAGACTCTCGACGAGCGCTACATCGACGACGACGTGCTGTCCAAGTCGTCCATGATCTACGAGACCGACGACGGCCTGTTGGTCAGCTATGCGGTCATCAGCTCCGATCCCGAGCGTCACGGCATATGGCTGGCCAAGCCCGGCGACTGACGCCAACCAAACGCTCGAAGCGCTGACCCAAAGCCGAGCTCGGGGCGGAGCTGCTAGCAGCCCGGGGTGCAAGCAGCCCTTCACCGATCACGGGACCAACGTGACTTCGAGGAGAAGGGGCGGCCCGGCGGTCGGCCGGCCCGCGACCGGGCCAGCGGCCCGCCAGCGGGCCAGCCCCCACCGCTCGACCGGCCTCAACTACCTGAAATCGTGGGACTTCGCGCCTGGAGCCGTCCATGCACCCGTGGAGGCCATGGACACACTCGCGCACCCGAGCTCCCGCACACCTCACTCGCCCGCGCGCCCGCGCCTCGTCGTCCGGCCGCTGCCGACCTTCTTCGTCCGCGTCCCGGCCGGGCGCGAGCTGCCCGCGGGCGCCGAGCTCGAGCTCTACCTCCGCCGCTGGATCATGAAGGAGCTCGGCGGCTGGCTGCAGATCGCCGTGGTCGAGCTCCTCGCCGAGGGCAGCGTCGAGTGGACCCTCGACGCCGCGCTCGACGGCCAGGGCAGCGATCGAGTGCTCGCGGTCCGCTGCCTCGATCGCCGAGGTCCGCGGCGGCCGGGCTTGTGGGCCGCGCTCGCGGTCGCGCACGCCCTCGCCCAGCTAAGCGACGGGGTCGTCGTCGATCCGCGGCGCAGCGCGAGCGCGTTCGGTCGCTGCGCGTGGAGCCGGGCGCCCGCCGACGGGCGCGTCCACGTGGCCAACCACCTGTGCGTCCCGAGCTCGCGCGGGCCCGATGCCCGGCGCTGGCTGAGCAGCGTCGGGATGGCCCACTTCGGCCTCCCGGACCTCGAGCTGCTCGCGGTGCCCGACTCCCTCGCCGAGCTCGGCGCGCGGCTGCTGCTCGGCGTCGCCCAGCACGTCATCGACGCGTCGTGGTCACCGCCGCGGGCGAACGAGCACCCGCGCGAGGTCCTGCTGACGGTCGGCGAGCTCCACTGGGCGCTCGGCGGCGAGCCAGGCTCGGTGCCGATCACGACCGGTCGCGGGTGGACGCGCGCAGCCGTCGAGCTCGACGCCAGCCGCGGCTGGCCCGAGCGGATGCGGATCGGGCCCCCGCTCGGCGCCCGCAGCTGGCGTGACGAGGGCGCGTGGATCCGCGACGCCTGGGCCGATTTGTTTGGGGTCGCAAAAAACCTCGACCGCCTTCATTGACATCACCACATTGGTGCACTAATCATTCTTTGCGGCGATGTGGGCCGCATGGAGTTCGAGCGATGAACGCGTCGATGCAAAACGCGAAGCTATGTAGGTCCCGCCGCCAGCGGCAGGGTGCGCTACGAGGCTCGCGCTTGCGTCCGCGCTCGCTCGGCCTCCTTGCACGCCAGCGTGTGGGACGCTCCTAACCGCCACATTCGGCGGCAAAGAGACCGATAGGCAAAGAGACCGATAGGCAAAGAAGCCAGGAGGCAGACCTGCCTCGGCTCGTTCGACCTATCGATCATCACCACCTGGGGCCTTAGCTCAGAGGAAGAGCGCTTGGTTGCGAACCGAGAGGTCGGAGGTTCGAGTCCTCCATGCCCCATCCCTGCCCACTTTATCCTTGGGGTGTTCGCTCAGAGGAAGAGCAGTCGGCTTCTAACCGACACCACGGGGGTTCGAATCCTCCACACCCTGCCTCGCGGGGCATTAGCTCAAAGGAAGAGCCTTCGGTTCCGAACCGAGAGGTGGAGGTTCGAGTCCTCCATGCCCTACTCCCACCGGGGTAAGCAAACTGGCAAAGCTGCCGGCATGAGAGGCCGGTGTCTGCGGGTTCGACTCCCGTCCCCGGTATCTCGCCGAAGTACGCCAATCGGAACGGCGGCCTGGCTCAGACCCAGGTGTGTGCGGGTTCGAGTCCCGCCTTCGGCATCTCGCTCGATGACGGGCGCCCGGTCGCCGGACCGCCAGCGGTCCCGCCGAGCCCCAGCCGGGCGTCGTGGCCCCCCCGGCTTCCCGGACCGCCATCTCGGGGTCTTCCCCGCCTCCGAGCCCCCTTTTTTGTGGGCGCTCCTTCCGCCCAGACTTGCGAAGGCCTGGAAGGCCCCGGAACGTTCGGGTTCCAGGGGGCCGCCGACGGTCTGGCCACGAGACGAGGCCAATTCCGCCCAGAACCACGTAGGCTGTCTCCTATGGCTGTTTGGAGCTCTCCGGGCGGGCCCGGCCAGGCGCCGCTCGGGGCCGAGTGATGTTCCTCAGAAGAATTCTCTTGCAACAACCGCGTTTGCTGGGGACCCTCTGCACCCCAAGCAGAGTGCACGGGCTCGGCGGATCCTTGATCCCGGAACGTGAACTCCAACCCGATCCAACCCGACAGGTTCACACCCCATGAAGAAGTTCCAAAAGCTCCTGGCGCTCGCCGCCCTCACTCCCTTCCTCGCCGCCTGCACCCCGTCCAACGAGGACGTGTGCAACCACGTCATGGACATCATGAAAAAAGAGATGGGCGACGCCGAGGGGGCCAAGGAGCCCTCCGAGGAAGACATCAAGAAGTACACCGAGAAGTGCGTCAAGGACCTCGAGAAAGAGAAAGAGAAGATCGGGGCCGACGCGTACAAGAAGCAGGTCAAGTGCGTCATGGACGCGACCAAGATGGACGACCTGATGAAGTGCGACGAGGGCGACAAGGACGCCGAGGACGCCGACAAGAAAGAGGAGTAATCCTCTTCGTCTGAAGACTCCCAACGGCCACGGGGTCCGCTCGCCAACACGGCGACGGATCCCGTTGTCATTTAAAGCTAGCAGCGCGTGGGCACGAAGTGGACGGCGTAGATCGGCGGGAGGTGGGCGCTGATGTTGACGAAGCTGTCGCCCGCGTCCTCGGTGATCCAGAGGTTGCCGGTCGTCGACCCGAGCGCGAGCCGCTGCCCGCTCTGATCGATGTCGAGCGCGTGGCGGTAGACGATGTCGTAGGCGTGGTCCTGCGGCAGGCCCTTGCGCAGCACGTCGAAGCTCCGGCCGCCGTCGCGCGTGCGGGTGACGACCATCCGACCGTCGACGGGGACGCGGCGTTGGTCGCTGATCCCGGGCACGAAGTAGGCGGTGTCGGGATCGCGGGGGTGGACGGCGACGGCGAAGCCGAAGGTCGACGGCCCGGCCTCCTCGACCTCGACCCAGGTCCGCGCGCCGTCTTCGCTGCGCCAGATCCCGCAGTGGTGCTGGGCCCACAGACGATCGAAGTCGACGGGGCACGCGACCACGCGGTGCGGGTCTTGGATCACGGGGTCGCCGGCCTGATCGGGCGGCATGAAGTTGGCCCGCATGCCCTCGGCCCGGACCGTCCAGGTCTCGCCGTCGTCGGTCGTCTCCCACACGCCGCCGCAGCTGACGCCAACGAGCACGCGCGCGCTGTCGCGGGGGTCGACGAGCACCGAGTGGATGCCCGGGTAGTCGGCCCCGCCGCCGAACCACCGCCGGCGCTCGGGGTGACGCCAGAGCGACTCGACGAGCTCCCAGGTCTCGCCGCGGTCGCGCGAGCGAAACAGGCCGCCGGGGATCGTCCCGGCCCACAGCTCGCCCGGGCGGTCGGCGCCGCCCGGCTCGAGCGCCCAGATGACCTGGAGAGCCCACGGGATGCTGCGGCCGTCGGCCTGGAGGTCCTCGTCTTTGGGCTTGGGCGGGTACTCGGGCACGCCGACCTCGACCCAGCTGGCGCCGTCGTCCTCGGACCGGTGGAGCTTGGCGCCGAAGTGACCGTGATCGATCGCGGCGTACCAGCTGCCGTCGCGGACGTCGGTCAGGGCCAGGGTCACGTTGTCGCCGATGAACGAGGCGCGGTCGACGGACCAGCCCGACGCGTGATGACGCACCTCGAACAGGCCCTTGCGTGTGGATACCAGCAGCGTGTCGTTCACGAACTCAGCCTCCCGAGAGGGCCTGGATGACGTAGATCTCGGACGCGGGGGTGACCGCGTCGCCGAGCCCGACGCGATCGCGGATCTGCTGGCCGTCGACGAACACGTTCATGTGCTTGCGGACCGCGCCCTGCTCGTCGAGGACGTAGCCCCGCAAGCGAGGGTTTTGGTCAAACACCGCGGCCAGGACCTCGCCGACGGTCGCGCCCTCGACGGTCGTCGTCGGACACGCGACGTGTCGCTGAAGGTTGGCCGTGAAGTGGACGGTGGGCATCGCAGCGATCCGGCGGCTTGCCCCCCATGATGCGTGCGCGGGCGACCTTTGAGCAAGCAAGCTCGGCTTCACCGGAGCACGAGCCCCCCTCAGGGGTGGCCACGCAGTCGTCTGCGAGGCCCCGCGCACGTCGGCTGCGGGGGTCGAACTAATCCGCGATCCCGAGGGCTCGCATGCGCAGCTTGAGCGCGTGGGTCGAGACCTCGAGGGCGGCGGAGGCGACGGTCAGCTTGCCCGAGGCGCTCGCGACCGCCGCCAAGATCTCCTCGCGGCCGATGTCGGCGGCCTTGCGGACCCGTGAGGACTGCTCGACGAGGGCGTAGAGCGAGGTCCGCGACAGGTTGAGGGCCTTGGCCGTGGGCGCGAGCCGGTAGCTGTTGCCGCGCAGGACCTCGATCAGCTCCTCTTCGCTGACGTCGCCCGGGGCGCGGTAGCTGCTGCGGGCCGGAGCGCGCGGCGACTCGAGGGTGTCGAAGTTGTCGGGGTCGTAGCTCGGGGCGGGGTCATTCGACAGGCGCTGGGCGAGCGGCCGGAGGAGGGCGTCGAGATCGCTGCCGAGGCTCATCTCTTGCTGGTGGCGACCGGCGATGACCAGCTGTCGGACGACGTTGCGAAGCTCGCGGACGTTGCCCGGCCAGTGGTAGGCGGTCAGCCGAGCGATGGTCGCGGCGGAGATCCAGGGCTGCTCGGTGTCGGCGGGCGCGAGCAGCTTGGTCATGCCGACGTTCTCGAGCTCGGTCCGCGCGAAGTGGTAGATCAGCGGACCGATGTCGACCCGGCGATCCCGGAGCGCGGGGACGTTGATGCGGAACCCGGCGAGGCGCTGGAGCAGCGCCTCGCGGAAGCTGCCCTGGCGCACGGCGCCCTCGAGGTCGGCGTCGGTCGCCGCGATCACGCGGACGTCGACGGTCTTGGTCGCGGACCCGCCGACCGGACGCACGTCGCGGGTCTCGAGCACCCGCAGCAGCTGCGCCTGGGTGTCGACCGGGGTCTCGCCGATCTCGTCGAGGAACAGCGTGCCCGCGTCACAGCGGACGAAGCAGCCCGTGTGGTGGCGATCGGCGCCCGTGAACGCCCCGCGCACGTGACCGAAGAGCTCCGAGGCCGCGAGCGAGGCCGAGAGCGTGGCCATGTTGAGGGCCTCGTAGTGGCGATCGGCGCGCGCGCTCTCGCGGTGGATCGCCCGAGCGATCAGCTCCTTGCCCGTGCCGGACCCGCCGCGGATGAGCACGGGCACGTTGAGCTCGCCGACGGTGCGGATGTCCTTGCGGACCCGCTCGATCTCGGCGCTGCAGCCCTCGAGCCCGAGGGTCTCGGCGCCCGGCGCCGCCTTGCTCGGGCCGAGGTGGAGCAGCAGGGCCACGCGTCCGTGGAGCGTCAGCACGACCCCGCGCTCGATGTCGGCGGCGTCGAGGCGCGTCGGCTCGGACACGAGCTTGCCGTCGGCGAGGACCTCGATCCGGCCCTCGCCCGGCAGCACCCAGATCGCGTCGTCTTCGGGCTTGATCGTGACCGGGCTGCGGCTGATGTAGCGATCGCCGAGCGGGTGCGGGCGGCCGTCAGACAGCTGCGTGAAGGTCGGAGAGGTCCGCGAGACCTGCAGCGTGCCGTTGATCTTGAGCTGACTGGGGACGCGCTCGGGGTTGGGGTGCGCGATGATCGTGAGCGTGGGGATGACGTCGGCTTGCCGCCGGGTCGTCGTTGGTCGCGGGACTGTTGCCTCGTCGCTCATGGGTTTCTCAGTCAGGTTAGCGGCGGGGTCTTGAAGTCCATCGCCGTGGTGCAGAGCAAGGGCGGTGCCAGGTCGGCACGGGGGGTCAGGACCGGCTCTGAGCCGCGTGGAGCGCGGCTCGAGCTGTTGGGCCAGGCCGGGCGAGCATCGGACCACTGTCGGCCGGACTGACCGACGGTTGGCAGACCGTCGGTCAGATGTTCGCGCGAACGCTGGGCAAACGCATCTTCCACAGAAATCCGTCGAAGTAAAAGTGAGCCATCGACTGGTACACGCCCCAAAACCCCAACCAGTAGGCGGTCCGATAGCCAAACAGCTCGGGACGATCGGCCTCGGGCACGATCCAGCGGCCCCAGTACTTGAGCAGCATGATCGCGACACCGAACAGCAAGATCATGCCCAGATAGAAGAGCAGCGGGCGTCGCAAGGCGCGCCCGAGCGTCGGATCGTGCGCGAGCGGGCCCTGGTAGCGCTTGCGCTGGTACGCCCACACGAACACGCAGTACTCGACCGCGTGTGAAAAGGCGAAGGCCAGGTAGACCTTGATCGGGTCGAAGACGAAGAAGCACAGCGCCAGGCCTGTGGTCCCCCCCGCCATCAGCAGGCGCGGGACGCTGCGAAGCCTGCTCGCCCGCCACTCGGCCCGCAGCCACAGCCCGTGAACGACGATCACGATCGCGATGGTCAGCGGCAGGGTCACCGAGCTGATCTGGTCGAGGAGCGACAAGAAGCCGGGGAGCACCGCCGCGGCGTCGTCGAAGTAGTCGACCGCGATCTCGCGGTACAGCGGGCCGAGGTACGCGAAGTAGAGCGGCAGCCAGCACAGGACCAGCGCGCGATCGGCCCAGCCCGGGACCTCGGCCGCCTCGCCCTCGAAGCGGCCCCGGGCCTTGGCGTTGTACATGCGCATGATCCCGTACTTCTGCATGTAGACGTGCCAGAAGTTCCACAGCGCAGCGATCACGGCGACGACGGCCATCACCTGCTCGACCGGGACACCCGACGTCACCTGGTGTCGCGCGAGCCAGGAACGCAGCAGCAGCGCGACGCCGATCAGCGCGAGGATGATCATCGAGGCCGCGAAGCGTGGACCGCCGGAGCTGGCGATCGCTTGCTCCGACGCCCCGGTCGCGCGGGCGGAGGTGTCGCTCGCGGGCAGCGTCGCCCGTCGGATCCGCTGCCAGTCGAGCCAGGTCGAGGCGAACAGCGCGGCCCCAAACCACCACCACGCCGGGTCGAAGCTCAGCGCGAGGCTGCGGGTCCAGATGTCGAGGATCAGCGCGACGCTCATCGTGCCGACCAAAACCCTGGCCAGCTCGCCGACGGGCGCGGCCGCCTCCCCGCCGTCGCGTCGGAGGATCTGCAGCAGCAAGACCAAGAGCCCGGCCAGCGCACACACGGCGACCGGGCTCAGCACGAGCTCGCTGTCGGCGAGGAAGGGGCTGGCGGCCCAGGCCAACAACAACACGGCCGGGAACAGCCAAAAGCGAGCCGGGTAGCGGCGCCGGACCTGCTTGTCCAGGTACACGTAGGGCAGGCCGAAGTGACGATGCAGATCCGTGATCGCGATCGTCAGCAAGTACAAGAACAGGTAGTCCTCGCGCGCGGGTCCGAGCAGGAGCAGCGGCCCGAGCACCCAGATCCAACTCAGCGAGTACGCCGCCAGATCGACGAGCGGCGACACATGCCAGCCCACGACCTTCTCGTCGGGCTCGGGGAGGCGAAACGCGGCGCGCAGGCCCATCCCGCCGACGGTACCCGCGCCGACAAAGAAGGTCGACCCGCGCCAATTGCGGTCGCGGGCTGCGCAAACACACAAAACGGTATTCCGCGCGAGTTGCCAGGATCGTGCGAGCTGTACACTCCGACCAATGACGACTCGCATCGGCATCAACGGCTTCGGGCGCATCGGTCGTTCGATCCTCCGCATCGCCTCCACCCGCGCGGACATCGAGGTCGTGGGCATCAACGATCTCGCCGATCCCCAGAACCTCGGCTACCTGCTCGCCTACGACTCGGTCCACGGCCGCTTCAGCGAGCGCGTCGAGGCTGAGGACGGGGCCCTGCTGATCGGCGACCGACGCGTGCCCTTCACGCAGACGCGCGACCCCGCGGAGGTGCCGTGGGGCAAGTACGGCGCCGACATCGTGATCGAGGCGACCGGCGCCCTGACCAAGCGCGAGGCGGCGGCGGGCCACCTCGCGGGCGGGGCCAAGCGGGTGCTCATCTCGGCGCCCGGCAAGGGCAGCGACGCGACCTTCGTGATGGGCGTGAACCACACCAGCTACGATCCGGCCAAGCACACGGTCGTGTCGAACGCCTCGTGCACGACCAACTGCCTCGCGCCCGTCGCCAAGGTCCTCGAGGACAGCTTCGGGGTCGAGTCGCTCCTGATCACCACGGTCCACGCCTACACGATCAGCCAGTCGATCCTCGACGGGCCCAGCCCCAAGGACTTTCGTCGCGGTCGCGCGGCCGCGGTCTCGATCATCCCAACCTCCACCGGCGCGGCCCGGGCCACGGCCGAGGTCATCCCCAGCCTCGCGGGCAAGATCGACGGCATGGCCCTGCGCGTGCCGGTCCCCGATGGCTCGATCACCGACATCGTCGCTACCTTGAGCCGCGACGTCACCATCGACGGGATCCACGAGGCCCTGCGCGCGGCCGAGGCCGGGCCGATGGCGGGCTTCTTGGAAGTCAGCGATCAGCAGCTGGTCTCGACCGACATCGTCGGCAACCCGAACTCGTCGATCATCGACAGCCTCAGCACCATGGCGATCGGGAGCCGGACGGTGAAGCTCCTCAGCTGGTACGACAACGAGTGGGGCTACGCCAACCGCTGCGTCGACATGGCCGCGTACATGGCCGCCAACAGCTGAGGCTCGGCCGAGTCCGGCGCCGAAGCCCGGCTCGATCTGCTTTCAGTGGACGACTCGATCGGCTCGCCGGTCGGGTCGTTCAACTCGACCCGACCGGCGAACCGATCGAGCTCGAGGGCGTGGCGTGGCGCGCTCAGGCGAAGGCCGAGTAGAGCATCAAGACGCCCGCGACGGTGACCATGACCAGCACGAACCAGCGCACGAGCGAGGCGCCCTTCTCGAGCTGCCAGCGCACCCCGAGCCACGCGCCGCCCATCGTCCCGGCGGCGAGCACGAAGGCGGGCGTCCACGCGACCTGCCCGGCGAACGCAAACACCGGCAGCGCGAGGCAGGTGTAGGCGAAGATCAGGCTGGCCTTGACGGAGTTGGCGCGGACGAGGTCGTAGCCGAGGTGTCCGCTGAGCAGCGCGAGCAAGGGGAAGCCGACGCCGGACTGAAGGAAGCCGCCGTAGAGGCCGACCGCCAGCGCCAGCGCGTAGGTCATCGGCTTCGGCGAGCGCTCCTGGTCGGGTGGATGCAAGAAGCGGTCGGGCTTGATGACCAAGATCACAGCCCACAGCAGCAAGATGATCCCGAGCAAGGGACGAAACAGCTCGTCGTCGAGGCGCGTCGCCAGCCACGAGCCGAGCAACGCGCCCGCCATGATCGGCGGAGCCAGGCGCAAGCTCAGCTTATGCGCGTGGACCCCGTTTTTGTGGAAGGCGCCGACGAGGGTGGCGTTTTGCAGGAGGATGGCGACGCGGATCGTGCCGTTGGCGGTGCTGGGCGGGACGCCGAGTCCGATCAAGATCGGGATGGCCAAGAACGACCCGCCGCCGGCCATCGCGTTGACGATGCCGGCCATGACGCCGGCTCCGAGCAGCAGCGCGAGATCGAGCCACGGGTTGCCGAGCAGGCTCAAACCGCCGAGGTTCGGGATCGGGATCGCGTCGAGCGCGGCGAGCACGGGCGGACGCTAGCCCAAATGGCCAGCGAGCAACACCTGGGCGCCCGCGGGAACGCCCGAGGTGATAGCGTCTGGCGATGCGTCGCCATCTGCTGAGCGCCGCGATCCTCGCGGTCGGGTGCGGTGGCCAGGTCACCGAGGCCGCCGACACCGGCGAGAGCGCGACCGACACCGACACGGGTCCGAGCTGCGTCATCGCCTCACTCGACTGCGAGTGCACCTCGAGCGGCAGCTGCGAGCCGGGCCTCGAGTGCGTGGCTGGCGTGTGCGCCGAGCCAGCCAGCGACGAGGAGTCGGGCGCCTGCACCGAGCTCGGCTGCGCCTGCGAGGGCGAGGGCGAGGAGGCGTGCGACGAGGGGTTGTCGTGCATCGACGGGGTCTGCGGGATCGACACCTGCGGCGACGGCATCGTCGACCCCGGCGAGGCCTGCGACGACGCCAACAACATCGACGGCGACGGCTGCGACAACGACTGCACCCCGACCGAGATCCTCGAGCTCTCGCTCGGCGGCGTCCACACCTGCGCGCTGATCGAGGGCGGTCGCATTCGCTGTTGGGGCCACAACGGCGCCGGCCAGATCGGGCTCGGCGCGACCGAGGACATCGGCGACAACGAGACCCCGTCGCTGGCTCCGGATCTGCCCCTGCCCGCGGCCGTCGACGTCGAGGCCGGCGGGGCCCACACCTGCGCGCTGTTCGAGAACGGCGACGTGCGCTGCTGGGGCTTCAACAGCGCGGGCCAGCTCGGCTACGGCAACACCGCCGAGGTCCTGGCGATCGGCGACAACGAGACCCTCGAGGGCCTCGCGAAGATCGACCTGGTCGCGCCCGCCAACGAGATCGACGTCGGCGTGCTCCAGACCTGCGCGCGCGTGGCCGGCCAGCTGCGCTGCTGGGGCGGCGGGAACTACGGGCAGCTCGGGCTGGCCTCGACCGCGAACGTCGGCGACGACGAGCTGCCCCTCGACGTGCCCGCGGTCATGATCGGCAGCGAGCCGGTCAAGCTCGCGGTCGACGGCGCCCACGGCTGCGCGATCATGGCCGGAGGCGGCGTCCGCTGCTGGGGCCGCGGCGACAGCGGCCAGCTCGGCCTCGGCAGCACCGCCCACATCGGCGACAACGAACACCCCGACACGGTCGCCGAGCTCGAGCTGATCCCGCCCTCGCTGCCCCGCGACACCACCGTCGTCGACCTCGCCGTCGGCCTCGTCCACAGCTGCGCGCTGCTCTCGACCGGCGACGTGCTGTGCTGGGGCGCCAGCCTCTCGGGCCAGATCGGCCAGGGCACCCATCAGGCGTGGGGCAACCAGGCGGGCGAGACGCCCTCGGCGCTGACCCCGATCGAGCTCGGCGGCCCCGCGCTGGCGATCGCCGCCGGCTATCAACACAGCTGCGCCCTGCTCGACGGCGGCGACGTGCGCTGCTGGGGCAACGCCGAGGCCGGCCAGCTCGGCTACGGAGACGAGGAGCCCGTCGGCCTGACCGACCTGCCCGCCGACCGCGACCCCCTCGAGCTCGGCGGCACCGCCAGGTACATCGCCGCGGGCGGCCTTCACAGCTGCGCGGTGCTCGAGGGCGAGGGCGTGATCTGCTGGGGCAACAACGAGTACGGCCAGCTCGGCTACGGCTTCACCCACACGATCGGCGACGACGAGCTGCCCGAGGTCGCCGGGCTCGTCGACTTGCTGTGAGGGCTGGGGCTCAAGGCCCGCGCTGCCAGGCGGCCGTGCTAGCTTGAGCGAGTGCGCTGGATCGTCGGCGACCTCCAAGGCTGCGCGCGCGAGCTCGAAGATCTGCTCCGCGCGATCCACTTTGACGCCGGGCGCGACCAGCTGTGGGCGGCCGGCGACCTCGTCAACCGCGGGCCCGACTCGCTGGCCACCCTTCGGCTGTGGCGCGAGCTCGGCGGCCTCGGGGTGATCGGCAACCACGAGGTCTACACGCTGTGCGCCCGCAGCGGCCGCTGGCCTCGCAAGCACGACACCCTCGACGAGCTCTACGCGGCGCCCGACGCCGAGGAGCTCCTCGCCTCGCTCCGGGCGCTGCCCGCGATGGCCCTGCTCCCCGCGGCCGACGGCGCGCGCGACGTGTGGCTGGTCCACGCGGGCGTCCACCCGCAGTGGCGCGACCTCGGCGAAGCCGCGGCGCGGCTCGACGCTCGCGAGCACGACGACGACTGGCTCACCTCCGACGAGCTCTCCTTCGTCACGCGCGTGCGCTGCTGTACGGCGACCGGCGAGCGCAACCGCTTCGACCGCTTGCCCGAAGATTGCCCGCCGCCCTTTCAGGCGTGGGACGCCTTCTATGACGGCGACGCGATCATCGTGCACGGCCACTGGGCGCGGCGGGGGCACTACCGCGGAGCCAAGACGATCGGGCTCGACTCGGGCTGTGTGTACGGCGGACCCCTGACGGCCTGGTGCGTCGAGGAGGACCGCGTCGTGCAGGTCCCGAGCCGCAAATCGTGACCTTGGCCCGAACGCAGCAAGGATTCGGGAACCTAACAAAACTAGAGAGTGCGCGACTCCGCGCAGGATCGGCGCGTTTTCGAGCCAGATCGCTCTCAGCGCTGGCCCAGATCCTAATGATGCTACTTTCTGTCCAACTGGCCACATTTTAGGTTGCCTTCTACCCGTGATTGGAGATACTTTTTCTGCGGCGGATGAAGACCTCCTGAAAGCGAGCCGAGCGATGAAGAAGTACACACGAGTTCTGTTCCTGTTGGCGCTTCCCATGATCTTTGCGACCGGTTGCGCAGAAGGGGTGACCTCGCCGGACGAGCAGCTCCGAGGCGTCCCGGCCGATGAGGGCGGGGAGGAGGACACCCCGTGCGTGGAGGACGACTGCCCCCCGATCGCGCCGCTCCTCGAGGGTGAGTGCGACAACTGGATGGAGTGCGAGAACGTCGACGACGTGTGCCAGTGGGTGTTCTACGAGGAGTGCGTCGAGCCCGACCCGGAGCCCGAGCCCGAGCCCGAGCCGGACCCCGACCGTGAGCGCCCGTGCGAGACCGAGCACCAAGACGCTCCCGTCTGAGCCCGGACTATCCAAACCACCGATCTCGACCCCGCCGCTCTCGGCCGCTGCGACCCAGCGTCCCGTGAGCGGCGGGTTTCAATTTTGGTCGCCTGGCCGGGTCCGGGGCCTGGCAACCAAAGCAAGAGCCGGCCGCAGCGAGGCTGCGACCGGCTCGAGCGTGGACGCGACTACTGCGGGTTGACGACGGCGTTGAGGCCACCGCCGGTCATGTCGGAGTAGGTGTAGTGGTTCCCGGCGATCATCACGATCTCCTTGTCGTAGGTCTCCGGGTCCATCTTCCACGCCCAGCCCTGCTGGTCGACCATCCACACGAAGCCCTCGACGTCGATGCTGACGCCGACCGGGGTCGAGCACTGGTTGTTGAAGTCGGCCGCGGTGTGGATCTTGATGACCTCCTCGGTCTCGCGGTCGATCTGGGCGAGGCCGCAGGGCGAGTTCATTGCGACCCAGACGTTGCCGAGGCCGTCGGCCGCGACGCCGCGGTGACAGGCCTGGGTCCCGGGGATCGCGGTGAAGCTCTCGTCCTGGGCGTCGAACTTGGTCACCGGGCCGCTGCAGCCGCCGAACCAGGCGTTGCCCTCGGCGTCGACGGTCATGCCGTAGGCCTGGGCGTTGGCGGGCATCGCCCAGCGGTCGACCGTGAGGTCGTCGGTGTTGAGCCGGAAGACCTCGCCGCGCAGGGCCGTGAACCACACGTTGCCGAGGCCGTCGTAGGCGGCGCCGTAGGGCGGGTAGTTGGACCAGCCCATGTTCCAGTCACCGATGTCGACGACCTCTTCGATGGTGCCGTCGGCCGGATTGAGGCGCGCCATGTGGACCTCGTTGGCCGCCTGGCCGTGCCACCCGACCCAGATCTTCGGGTTCTCGTACTTGCAAGTGTTCTCGTTGAAGTCGCCCGGATCGAAGGTCATGCCGCGCGGGCCGGACTGGATGCCCGCGCCGACGTCGGGCAGGTCGACCGACCACAGCACGCACTCGTCGGCGCCCCAGTCGAGCAGATCGTTGGGCCCGAGCGAGGTCGTGATCATGTTGTCGTTGTTGCTGTCGACGCAGTCCATCTCGTTGGCGGCGACCAGGGTCACGCTGCCGGAGTTGCGGTTGCCGACCAGCGCGAAGCGGCCGTCGAAGCTCACGGTCGTGCGCGAGGGGCTGTGGCTACCGTTGTTGGTCCCCGTGCGGTAGCGGCCCTCCTCGGCGAGAGTCTCGGTGTTGACCTTCGAGACGCTGCCCTCGTTGGTGTTGGCGACCCACAGGTAGCTGAAGTCGAAGCCCTGGTTGCCCATGTTGCAGAGGTCGCCGTCGCCGTCTCCGTCGCCGTCGCCGTCTCCGTCTCCGTCGCCGTCGCCGTCGCCGGTGTCGCCGTCGCCGTCTCCGGTGTCGCCGTCGCCGTCGCCCGTGTCGCCGTCGCCGTCGCCCGTGTCGCCGTCGCCGTCGCCCGTGTCTCCGTCGCCGTCGCCAGGATCACCGTCACCGTCGCCGGGATCACCGTCACCGTCGCCGCTCATGTTGGTGTCGCTGCTCTCCTCCTCGGACCCGTCGGCGGTCCCGGTCTCGGCCGTGCCAGCGGTGCCGCTCCCGTCATCGTCAGTCGCCGAGTCGTCCCCGCAGGCGGGGAACAGCAGCAGGCAAGGGAGGCCAAGAAGGAGAGTGCGGGTTCGGCGTCGTAGCAACATGGCGCGGACTGTACCCCGAACGGGCGCGGCCGGGGAACAATCTGTCGCGGCCAAGAGACGGCTCGGTCACACCTCCGCGCGCAGATCCGCGCAGACCCCCGAGCTCGTGATCGGCCAAGCTTGCACCGACCCCAACCTCTCGCTCGGGCTCGACGTCGAGCTCGCGCTGCGCTGCCTCGGCACCGACGACTGGACGCCCCGCGATCTCGACCTCCGCGGCTCGGCGACCACGGTCAGCGGCGCCTGCGAGTCGTCAGCGCGGACGCGCGCCCCTGCCCTCGCGGACCAGCTCGCCGTCGTCGACGAGCTTGCGCAGGTGGGCCTCGACCGAGAGCGCCGCGATCGGCCACAGGCGCTTGGGCGTGTCGGCGTAGGCGCTCGCCAGGATACCCAAGAAGGCCCGGCGGCCGCCCTCGACGACCGCGCGCCGGACCTTGTCTTCACGCGCGAGCCGATGGGCGACGTAATGGTCGAGCACCGCGGCGGGATCGTCGAGGACCGGACCGTGGGCGGGCACAAAGCTCGGCGCGCGCCCGAGCTCCCGCCGCGCTCGCACCCGAGCGGCCATGCGCCGGAGCGAGTCGAGGTAGGTCGACATGTCGCCGCCGTCGCTCACGTCGACCAGGATCGTGCCCTCGCCCGCGACCAGGTCACCCGCGTGGGCGACCTCGGTCTTGCGATCCCAAAGCACGAGGTGACCCGGGGCGTGACCGGGGGTGTGCAGGGCCTCGAGCTCGTGCCCGTCGCCGAGGTCGATCGACCAGCCCTCAGCGATCTGTGTGTCGACTTCAAAGGGCACGCGGCTGGCCGTCTCGGCGTGGGCGAAGATCGGGATGTCGTGGGCGTCTCGCAGGGCCGTCGCGTAGCCGACGTGGTCGACGTGGTGATGGGTGATCACGACGCCCGCGAGCGTCCGGCCCTCGGCCAGCAGCTCACCGACGAGGGCGTCGAGCCGGGCCTGCTCACGGGCGTGCGGCGTGGCCGGCTCGACAATCAGCAGGCGATCCCCACCAATGACCAGGGTGTTGGTCGCCGTGGCCGGCGGCAGCGTGGGCGTGTCGAGGGCCAGGACCCACGCGCCCGCTGCGATCTGCGCCTGCTCGCGGGGGGACTGCACGCCGCAAGGGTAACCGGTTACGCGGGCGCACACGGGCGACCACGAATGCGATAGGCTGCGTCGTGGCCTGGCGCTCACCCCTCGATCATCCATGCCGACGCGTCCCCTTGTTGCTCGGCTGTGGGGCCCCGATCAACGGCGATAGCGGCGATAGCGGCGATAGCGGCGGCGTGACCACGGACCCGAGCGGCGACGGCTCGAGCGTCGACGGCCCTGGCGAGCGGCTCTTGCCCTGCGCGCGCGCGCGGCACGATCACCCGGCGGCGACACAACATGCGTGACCACCTCCTCGCCGTCTGCTTGTTTGGGTTTGGGCTCGCGGCCGGAGCCTGCGACGGCCCGGGCACGACCCAGCCCGATGCAGGTCCGGCCGGCGACCTCGTCAGCACCTGCGCCGCGGGCGATGCGTCCGCGGGCGACCAGCTGATCGCGCAGCTCCGCGCGGGGCGACTCGACGCGAGCGCAGACGACTACGCCGCCCACCGAGGCTCGCTGCGATCGGCGTGCACCGAGGGCTGCGCCGCGGCCTGCCTCGAGTTCGCGCACAACAGCTGGGATCCAGACGAGGCCGCCGAATTCCGCCAGCTCGCCTGCACCCACGGCAGCTCCGAGGCCTGCTCCCCAGACCCGGCCGCGCGCTGCGACCAGGGTGAGCTGCGCGCCTGCGCCGAGGTCTCGCCCGATCGCGTGGCCACGCTCAGCGCAGCCGGGTGCGCCGCCAACGACGGCCGCGCCTGCAGCGTCCAGGCGTGGACCCGCTGCACTGGTGTGAGCGACGAGGTGAGCGACGGCGCGACCACCTGCGACGAGCTCGCGATCGAGGCCGCCCGCAAGGCCACGCAGCTCGTCCCCGAGCCCGAGATCGAGGAGACCCTCGGCGTCGTCTACTGCCACGCGGGCCAACCTTCCCAGGCCGACGCGAGCTTCGCCGCTGCCTGCGAACGCGGCGTTCAGGATGCCTGCGGCCGCAGCTGCCAGGAGCTCCGACCCGGCCGCGCGCTCGTGGTCCGCGACTCGCAGCAGCCAACCTACGCCCACATCCTGACCCTGATCGCCCTGCAGTCCAACGTCAGCGAGGGCTGGTTCCTGGCGCTCTCGGCCATGAACGACGAGGAGCTCGGCGGCTTCGTCGACATGCTCGAGCACTTCACCCCGCCGCTGTCCGAGCCCGGCGCCAAGGCCAAGGTCCCCGAAGACCTGGCCGCGCAGTACCCCGAGCTGGTCGCGGCGCTCCTCCGCTCGCCGCAGGTCGACGCCAAGAAGATCAAGTACTGGTTTGGCCGCCTGCCCGAGATGAGCGACGAGCAGCGGACCAACTTGATGAACAGCCTGCGCAATCAGTGGTGGGTGATCCCCGGCGACGAGAGCCGCACGCCGACCTCCTTCGTCGAGGCCGTGCACCTGCAACACGGCGGCTTCGGCCCCTGACGCACACCCTGCGCCACCCAGCTCGAGCTACTCCGCCAGCGCTTCGAAGCGCCGCTCGAGCTCGGCGTGGCGATCGATGCCCCGTCGCGTTCTGGACAGCTCTGGACGCAGTAAGGTCAGCGCACGGCGTGCTCGCAAGAGCGCGTCGGCGCTCTTGTGCTCGACCTCGAGGTAGCTCAAGGCCTGCTCGAACTCCCGCGTCGCCGACTCGACTCGCTGGACCTGCGAGAGCGCATCCCAGCCCTGTTCGAGCCCTGTGGAGCCTGTCGGGCCGCCCGCGTGCGGCGTGCCCCAGCCGCCTTTGCTTGGCCGCACCTCATTCATGCTGGGGGGCCGCTCGATGCTCGCGCTTCGCGGCGCCTCACTCGGCTGGACGACGAGCGCGAGGGCGACAACCGCCGCCGAGACGAGCAGGCCAATTGCGAGTCCCGTTGCGAGTCGGCCGAGCCTGGTCATGTCAGCCTCAGTCGCACTCGGGCAGGAGCTCGACCTCGATCGGGGTGCTCACGGTGCGTTCGAGCGTCGGGTCACCGAGGCCGAGCTGCCCCTGGTAATTGTCGCCCCAGCAGCGCACCCGCCCCGAGTCGAGCAGCGCGCAGGTGTGGTCGAAGCCCACGGCCAGATCCACGACCTTGCCGCCAATCTCGAGGTCCTCATCGGGCGGCTCGTAAAGGGTCGAGATCAGGGGGCCGTAGCCGATCTCCCCCCCATCCGAGTTCCCCCAGCATCGCACCCGACCGCCATCGAGCAGCACACAGGTACGCAAGCCGCCCATGAACACGGCTTGGACCGGCTCACCGACCGGCACCGGGCCCATGTCCATCGGCGTCTCGTCGTCTCCGACGTATTCGACGTCCCCGAAGATATCGCCGTAGCCGAGGATGCCGGTATACGCATCCTTCCCCCAACAACGCAGGCTGTGGTCCTCGAGCAGCGCGCACCAATTGCTGCCCGAAGCGGTCAGCGCGATCGCGGCGCCACCGAGGGGAACATCGCCCACTTCCTCGGGTGTCTCGTCATCTCCGATCGCCTCCTGCGTGCCGTACCCCAGCCAGGTCTGGGTTCCCCAGCAGCGCACGCCGCCGGAGCGCAACAGCGCGCAGGTGTGGTCACCGTGCACGGTCCCACCTGCCACGATCTGAACGGCCTCGCCACCAAGCGGCACATCGGGGAGCTCGGGGAGGAGCTCGTTGGGATCTTGGCCGACCCCGCGGTCGATCGAGTCGCCGTAGCCCAACTCGGCGCCCGCCCCCCAGCAGCGCACCGCCCCGGTGTCGAGCAAGACGCAGGCATGCTCGATTCCTCGGTCGATCTCGACCAGCGGTGACGGACCCCGAATCAGCAGCCCCTCGCCCGCCGTCTGCTCGGGCGTCGAGAACGGGAAACCAACGGCCCCACTCCCCCAGCAGCGGGCCTCACCTGCGTCGGAGATCGCACACTTGTTACCCCCGAGTATCTCGAGCGAGCGGACCGCCATGCCGATGTCGACAAACCCGGCCTCACACCAGTCTTCGTCGTCACCGATGTTCTCGGACTCCCCGTACCCCAGCCAGCCGTTGCCCCCAGCCCCCCAGCAGCGCAGGCGACCACGCGAGTCGATCACGCAACTCGAGCGCCCGTCCGGGACCAGATCGACGATGTGTGCCGGAGCCTCGACTTCATCGCCGCCGCAGCCCGACCCGAACGCGAGCGCCGACATCGCGACTGCCCCAGGCAGCCGGGTCACGGCGTGGCCTCCCGCGCGATCCGTATGGCGTGGAGCAACGAGAGCTGCTCGAGGTCACCCCAGGCGTCGGTCGCGATCGACGCCCGCCCGAGCGCCGTGCACTCGAGCGCGTCGGTCGTGAGATCGACGCCGCCCGTGCCAGCGTGGACGACGTGCCAGCCGATGACCGCTTCGCCCGAGCTCGGGTTGCACTGCTCGTTGGGCGCCAAGATCCGCAGCGTATCGCCCTCAGGCCTCGAGATCACCTCCAGGCGCGCACCAAAACGATCGTGCGGGCTGGCGAAGTCGGCGACGCGGCCCTGGCCTTGGACCAGGGTTTCGTCAGCCTGGGTCGGCAGTCCACTGATGCTGCCATACAGTACGTGGACTTGGCCGACGTCGGCGCCCGAGTCGGTGTCTTGTCCGGGCACGCCGATGACCAGGTCCGAGCAGCTCGTGCCCGCGAGCCGAGCCGCTGCGACGCTGGCCCCGAAGTGGTCGCGTGCCTCCGGGGCGTCGCCCGCTCCGGCCCGGCCCTCGTACAGCAAGTCGTTGACGGAGCTGAGACCCCCGCTGGTCCCGAACAGCACATGGACCACGCCCGCTTCGTGCTCACCCTCGACGGTCGCCCGCGGCGAGCCGATTGCGAGGTCGTCGATGCCGTCGCAGTCGAAGTCGCCAGTGGCGAGCTGTTCTGCAAAGAACGCCCACTCGTCGGCTGCGCCGCCGATCCCGGCCGTGTCTTGATCGAACACCTGATCGCCGACGGCCGTGAGCCCCGCGGGGGAGCCGTAGATGACGTGCACGCTGCCGGCCGACGACAGCGAGCTGATCGTCGCGCCCGGCGTGCCCACGGCCAGGTCATCGTAGCCGTCGCCGTTGAAGTCGCCGACCGCGAGCCCTGCGCCGAAGAAGTCTTCACACGCCGCCGTGCCGAGCACGCCGCTGCTGTCGAGGCCCCAGTCGACCCGGGCGCCGCTGGGGTCGACGACGATGATCCGGCCCTTGCCACAGTCGTAGTCTGGATCCGAGAAGACCTCGTAGTCGCCGCCATCCGCACCAGCGAAGGAGGCGGTGACCGCGGTGCTCAGATACCCGCCAGGCCCGCCCGCGTCGTAGATATTGGCGAGGAAGGTGTAGGAGGATTGGCCGTAGGCGATCGCGTAGAGGTGGTCGGCGACTGCGTCGACGTCGACGGGATCCCCGAAGTCGCCCTGGTTGGCGAGGGCCAGGGTTGGCGCGAGCTCCTCTTCGAGCACGGCGGCCAGGATCCACGGGTGATGCGGCTTGGGCACGCTGTTGGTCACCTGGCTCAGCGGCGGCGCCTTCCAGCCACCGCACACCTGGCCGCCGGTCTCGTGCATCGAGCAGCTGTCGCCAGCGTAGCTCCCGCCAACCCCGGAGTCGATCGAGGTCGGCAGCTCGCCGAGGCAGCCGCCGTGCCACTCCCACTCGTCCTCGTCGTTGAGGTCGTGACAGGGGGTGACGTCGCGGCCTGTCTCCTTCTCGATCCAGTGCAAGTAGGCTGGAGCAGCCTCGTAAAGGTCCATGTCCCCAGCGCCGAGCGCGTCCCCGTTGAGGTCGCCGAGCACTCGCCAGGTCCCGTCGGGCAGCCGGTAGAGGATCGGCCCGCCCGAGTCTCCCCTCATGGTCGCCATCCCGAAGATCGGCGTCTCGTCCCACTCGAACGCGTAGTTGGTGACGAGCTGGTTCGGGCTACCCGGGTGGTAGTAGCCACCGTAGGGCGCGGACGCGGGCTCCGAATTGTCGACCTGGACATAGAAGGTTGGGTTGAACGCGCGCTTGAATCCACCCTCGTCGTCATCGGGTTCGGTGCCCATGCCCACCGCTGTCACGTCGACGCCGGGGAAGTTTCCGTCGGCCGCCCCGCCGATGGGCGGCGGCGGCGTCCAGCACCCGTTCGCGCCCTTGACCTGGCCCGAAGCGCAGTCGTACGTCGTCCACAAGTGCTCGTGCAGCCAATCTCGGATGCACCCAGTCGGGACCATGAGCGGGACGGTCGGGAGCGAGGCGAGCTTGGCGTAGTCGGGATCGGTCGAGTCGAGCAGACAGACCGCCAGGTCCACGCCCGCGTAGTGCCAAATATTGTTGCCCTTCGAGAGCCACCCGCCTTCGTCCGGGGTGAAGCACCAGGTTTGGCCCACATACTCGGGGTCTGAATGCTCGGGGACGTCGATCTCGAAGCGGTCGCCGTCGGGATCGGCGGCGCTGTCGGCGTTGCCGAAGGTGATCTTCGAGGGCTGCCCCGGCTCAATGCAATGCCCCGCCATCAACACAACCCCATCCCCCAGATACGAGCCCGTGCAATTGGCACCAACCCTCACGGTCGACGGGTACGCACAATCTGCGACCAGGGGGCCCGTCACGGGGTCCATGGCGTGTGACGTGGTGACGGGAACCAACCAAAGAGTGACGCCGATGACGACCGCGTGGACCCCCCAATGCATCCTACTCCCATACCACCAGGGTCATCTTGGGCAATGGCGGGCGAGGCCTGACAACATTGTTGACACATGCACCTCACGCCGCCGACGCCACCGGAACCAGGTTCGACGAGCGGTACAACACCGACTCTTGGCCCGTCGAGGTTTAGACCGCGCGACACGTTGTCGAGGCGAGCGCTCGCGGTGCCCGAGGCGGCAGGCGGCCGGGCAAGGCGGCGGAGGGCGCGTCGAGCCAGGCGGGTATGCGTCCAGCCTCTCAGCCCCGCTCCACTCGTGCGCGTCGGGGCGCCTCGCCCTTGGTCGGCCGAGCCTGGTCATGTCAGCCTCAGTCGCACTCGGGCAGGAGCTCGACCTCGATCGGGGTGCTCACGGTGCGTTCGAGGGTGGGATCACCGAGGCCGAGCTGACCATCGGAGGCGTCGCCCCAGCAGCGCACTCGCCCCGAGTCGAGCAGCGCGCAGGTGTGGTCGAAGCCCACGGCCAGATCCACGACCTTGCCGCCGAGCTCGAGGTCTTCGTCGGGCGGCTCGCGAAGGGTCGAGACCAAAGGGCCGTAGCCGATCTCCCCCCCATCCGAGTTCCCCCAGCAGCGCACGCGTCCGCCATCGAGCAGCACACAGGTACGCAAGCCGCCCATGAACACGGCTTGGACCGGCTCACCGACCGGCACCGGGCCCATGTCCATCGGCGTCTCGTCGTCTCCGACGTATTCGACGAGTGTGAAGATGTCGCCGTAGCCGAGGATACCGCTGTTCGCATCCTTCCCCCAACAGCGCAGGCTGTGGTCCTCGAGCAGCGCGCACCAATTGCTGCCCGAAGCGGTCAGCGCGATCGCGGCGCCACCGAGGGGGATGTCGCCGACCTGTTCCGGGGTCTCGTCATCTCCGATCGCCTCCTGCGTGCCGTACCCCAGCCAGGTCTGGGTTCCCCAGCAGCGCACGCCGCCGGAGCGCAACAGCGCGCAGGTGTGGTCACCGTGCACGGTGCCACCTGCCACGATCTGAACGGCCTCGCCACCAAGCGGCACATCGGGGAGCTCGGGGAGGAGCTCGTTGGGATCTTGGCCGACCCCGCGGTCGATCGAGTCGCCGTAGCCCAACTCGGCGCCCGCCC
>NZ_PVNK01000282.1 GCF_002994615.1 Enhygromyxa salina
AGGGCGAGGAGGGCGGCGGGATCGGGGCGGGGGTCGGACACCGTGACTCGTGGCTACCACGTTCACGGCGCCCTGTTCGAAGATCTCTGGGCCCTCGCTCAGGCCTCGGCTTGGACGGCTGTGACCCCGGGCTCGGTCCCGGGCGTGTCGTCGGAGCTGTCGAGGCCGTCGATCGCGTCGAGGGCCTCGATCAGCTCGTCGTCGTTGGGCCGGGTCGGGCTCGACAGGTGCGCGCGCACGGTGGTCAGGGGCAGCAGGGCTTGCCACGCGACCTCGATGGTCTTGGGCTGGTCCTCGTCGACCCAGTTGACGAGCGCGTTGCGGTAGCGGTGGATCAACCGGCGCAGCTTGTTGCGGAGCGGGCGGAGGTCCTGGCCCACGCCTGCCTTTTTGGCCAGGCGGGCGTCGAGCAGGGCCTCGTAGTGGACCTGGCAGGCGGCGAGCAGGGCGGGGAGCTCGGGGCCGACGACCTCGGCGAGATCGTCGGACAGGTCGTCCTCTTTGATGAGGCGCAGGACCGTGGCCATGGACTCGGCTTGCTCGAAGTAGCCCAGGCGGGTGAAATGGGCTCCGTCGGGGCCGAACAGGCGCTCGCGCAGGTCTCGAGCGCGTCCGGCCCGCTCGCGGAGCTTGCTGAGCTGAACCTGTTCGGCGAGCTCCGCCGGGAGCAGATCGAGGCCCTCGTGCTCGAACGCCTCGTAGTCGAGCAGTCGCCGGTCGAGCAGTGTCCACAGCCCATCGCCGCCGCGGTCAAAGATCAACAGGTGGGTCGCTAGCTCGGGGTGGCCCTCGCGCAGGCGCTCGGTGAACACGTTATTGACGTGCCCGAGGTAGGAGCCGAGCCGCGACGCTGCGGTCGAGACCGCGACGCTGTCGATACCTCCGGGGACGAGGGCGAGGAGCGAGTTGGTCACGCGCACGGTGACCTTGAGCGAGGTGTTGGGCAGGCGGATGTCTTCGAGGACCTGTAGCTTGTTCACCTAACCCAAGTGCAGCTCGGCGGAAATTGTCTCAAACTTTTTCGAGCTATTTTTCCACCCTGCGGCCGCCCTTGTGTACGTGCAGCTGTGGGGTCGCGGTGGCAAAAAACAATTTGGGGAGCTCGGCGGTCGTGGTCCTCGGGCATCGACAATGGATCGAGACTTCGCTCGGAGGTGTAGGCCCGGCCGAGATCTGCTTTGGAGCGTCGCGGAGCCTCGGTCACCCCGTCGAGGACATGGACCGAGGCTTGTCGGTGCATGTGGGACACGCGAGGCTGATGTCCGCGGGGCTTTCCCGGGCGTGGTCGACCGGCCCGGAGCATGAGGCGCCGGGTATCCGCGGCCTCGTCGGGCAGACCGGGATGATGCGGCCGGGTCGCGCGTGGGGGTTGGGGTCGCCCGGCGAAGGACCGGGCGGGTGGCCCGGCCAGGTGTCCAGGGGTAGCAGCTCGCTCTGAACATCTTCCCAGGCTGCGAGCAAGGACTGGACGAAGTACCGCGGCGTGCTCGTCTTGGGTCTCGTCGAGGAGGCTGGTCCGGTCTGGGACCGGCGGCTGGGTGTCGTCGTCGCCGCGGACGCGTGCGAGCAGCGCTTGCTTCTTGCCGCGGGTCGGGAGCTCGTGGGCGCGCAGGATGTGCCGGATCTCCGCGACGCAGAGCGCGTCGAGGATTTAGGTCCAGGTGAAGCTCGCGGCCTTTGGGTGGGCGAGGGCTTCGACGAACTCGTCCTTGGGCTCGACCTGGGGGATGGGGAGGTCGAAGGCTCGGTGAGGCGGGGCAGGCGCATTTGGGACAGCCAGGTGAGCTCCAGCGCTCGGTTGGCCGCGTTGTCGTGGGTGGCGAGAGTGCCGGGGATGGGGGGCGCCAGTGCCGAGTGTTATGCTTGTCATACCTCACAGCACTGTCCCGGCGTCACCGTCCGAGTGAACTATCCTGTCGTCGTCCTCGGGTCACATGAAGACCGATTACGAAAACCTGCGCGACCTGCGCGAGTCGCTGTATCACCACAGCCTCACCTTTGTGTCTCGTCATGCCTCGATCCCTGTCGAGCGCCTCGCCCGCATCGAAGCTGGTGAGCCTGCGAGCCTCGACGAACTCGAGCGCCTCGCCGAATTGTATGGGCTCGATGCGGAGCAACTCGAAGAAGAGCCCGTTGTGCTCGCGTCGGGCGACTCCATTCGGGCGCTGCCCAACCTCGATGAATTCCGTGAGCTCGGTGAACTCGCCCGCTCACGAGTGATTCAGGCTGCTCGAGCGGCGCGTGACCTCATCCGGCTCGAGAATTTGCAAAACCCTGACGGTCCGTCGCGAGCGCAGCGGTTTCTGCACGAGGCGCCGAGGTTGCGCAAGCCCACGAGGGGGGCAGCAGCCCACCGTCAGGGCGCCCAACTCGCACAGTCTTTGCGACGTGAGCTCGAGCTTGGGTCCGATCCTATCCCGTCGATGCGAGGACTCGTCGCTCGTCATTTTCCCACAATCGCGGTCCTCTACGCAGACTTGACCCTGGGCGGACCTGCGGGCCTCGCGTTCGCCGACAATCATCGGGGACCAGCCATCGTCCTCAATACGCGCGGCAAGAACGAAAATCCGACGGTTCGTCGGTTCAGCTTAGCTCACGAATTGTGCCACATCTTGTTCGACTGGAATCGGATGGAGCCGATCGCCCGCATCTCCGGGTATCTGCACGAGTCCCGCCTCGAGGAAGAACGTCGCGCGAACGCTTTCGCCATTCGCCTCCTCTGCCCTGAAACCGTCGTTCATGGCCTCGAAGTGGGTGCCCTCGATGCCCTGGGGCGAGCGAGGGAAGTTGCCGAGTATGGTATCCCATACTCGGCTATCCGTATCTATCTCGAGAACGAGGCTGCCACCGAACTGCCGTTGCGTCCGCCCTCGGATGTTCAGCGTCTCTCGGTCGATGCACGATGGATGGCCGCCGAACAAGACGAGAGTCTCGCTGACTTTCCCCTCGACAAAGTCCCTTCCGAGCGGCGCACTCAGGTCGCGCGCTTGGCGGCGCTCCTGTACTCCGAGGGGAAACTGCCGCGAGATGCTTTCGCCGAGTACCTTGGCGTGACTCCGGCCCAGGAACTCGAGCGTGTTCTGGACTTCTTCGAGTTGCCTTGGCCGGAAGATGTCGAGGACCCGTTCCACGCGGCATGACTATTGTCCTCATTGACGCGGACGCATTTTTGTCCGCGCGGCGACTGGGGGTTGTGGAGCTGCTCGTATCCAACGCAGGAACGTGGCCCAAACCGACCCTGCGCTGTACGGCGATTATTGGTCGCAATGAACTCAATGATGTTCAGGATGATGTGGCGAGGCTAGAGGCGCTCGGGCTTCTCGAAATCGTGCCAGTCTACGCAAAGACGCCCGAGGCACGTAAGAAACGTGAGCTTCAGGAAAAACTTCGCGTTCACAAAGGAGAAGCTGAAGCGATCGCGTGGGGTGCGTTGCGTGTCCGGCAGGCATCCGAGAGGGTCATCTTCGTCAGCCATGACTCCGCAGCCCGCCGGGCTGCGTCAAAGTCGTCATTGGAGAGTTGGGACTTGTTTGACCTCGCAAAGCACTGGCTCGACCAGGGGTGGCTCGACATCAAGAGGTTCAAGGCGGTGTTCGAGTCATGGGAGGAAGATCCAAAAACCCTGGGGCGACCACAAAACTTCTCGAGCGTCGAGGAGACCTTTCGCAAGCGGTTCGGCACAACGCTCGATGCCTGGATCGCTTCGCCCGACGACGTTTAGAGCGGCGACCAGTTTGAATTCGCATCGCCAGGCTCAACTGGGGCGCTCTTGTCGTCGTCGCCCATTGCTTTGTCAGTGATGCTCGGGCCAAGGGCTCAGAGCCGATTCGCCAGCGAGATGATCTCGGCCCGGATCGCGGCGCGCTCGCTCGCGAGGTAGCGACCGACATCACGCCGGGTCGCGAGCACCCACGCGCCCCGGGCCCGATCAATGAAGTCGGTCAGCAGCTCGATAAAGCGCAGCGCCGCGTAGCCAGACAGCGGTGCGGCCACGAGGCCGACCCCCGCGACCCGCCAGCTGTGCGCGAAGCCGAGCGCGAGCGCGAGCAGGAACCACGTCAGCGGAAACAGCAAGAACCCGCCGATGAGCTTCAGCGTCGCGAGCACGTCCTCGCCCGTGCCGTCGGGCGACTGCTCGCGGGCGACGCGGTGGGCGAGCCAGTCGATCACGCGGTAGGGCACGAAGTGGGTGGTCAGGCCGACGACGGCCGGGCCGAGCAGCAGCGTCAGGCTCAGGAGGCGGCCGAGGGTGTAGCGGGCCGCCCGGCGCCGGGCGAGCCGGGGCGGATGGTCGACGGCGACCCCGAGTCGCGCGAGCTCGCCCTCGAAGCGACGCACCCGGGCGACGACCCGCGCGACCCGGCCGGGCTCGCGGGCGCACAGCTGCTCGTAGCCGGCGACGAGCCGCCGCTCGAGATCGAAGCCCGCGAGGGGGTCGGGCTGCGGCGGGTCGTCGCCCGCGTCGCGCTCGGCGGCGGCCAGGATCCGCGCGGCCGAGCGCGCGAGGGTCACGGCTTCGTGGGTCTGGGCCGAGAGCGTGACCTCTTCGAGGGCTGCGGTGATGCGGGCGGTCAGGGCCTCGGCGGCGGCCTCGGGCGGCCGCGCGCGCTCGTCGAGCTCGACCTGCGGGGTCGTCAGCGGCTCGCCGTAGACCAGCAGCGCGTCGCTGCGAAAGCGGGTCTTGTCGTCGTAGCAGATCCCGACCGGCACGATGCGCACGGGCTCCGGAGTCTGGCTGTTCGGGGCTGAGCTCGGGCTTGGGCTCGGGCTCGGGCTCGCGCTCGCGGCCAGGGCGATGCGGGCGGCCCCGGTCTTGAGCGGGGCGAGCTTGGGCCCGCTGTGAGAGATGCCCTCGGGGAACAGCGCGAGGGCCTTGCCGCTGCCGAGCAGCGCGATCGAGGCCTCGATGCTCGCGCGGTTCTTGCTCGTGTCGGCGCCGTCTTGCTTGCGGTAGACCGGGAGGCACTCGAAGGCGCGGACGAAGTGCTTGACCACGACGGTCGAGAACAGCGGGGCCTTGGCCAAGAAGGTGACCGGGCGCGGCGACATGCACAGGATGAACAGCGGATCGAGCAGCGCGTTGGGATGGTTGAGGACGTAGAGCACCGGGGTGGTGTCACGCTCAGCTTGGAGCTCGGGCCCGAGCGCGGCGCGGGGGTCGGGGCTCGGGCCCGAGCCCTGGACACGGTCACGGTCGCTCGGGACCCGCTGGGCGCCGACGGCCTCGACGCGGCGAAAGAAGATCCGCAGCAGCAGCCGGCACAGCAAGGTCAAGGTCGCGCGCACGGGGGGAGCTCCGGTCAGACCAGGGCCTCGAGCAGCTCGGCGAAGGCCCGCAACCACGCGTCCCAGCCGTCGACCTGGAGGCTGCGCTCCTCGGTCCCGGAGCCCGCGTCGACCCAGACCCGCGGGCGCGCCTCGTCGACGCTCAGGGCGTGCTCGCGGACGGCCGAGTCGGCCTTGGCCGCTGGCTTGGCGGGGGGTGGGGGCGGCTGCCAGCGCGCGCCGAGCAGCCAGACGATGTCGCTGCTGCCGGTCTGCGCCGCCGCCTCGGCGTGGGTCCGGGCGGCCTCGACGTCGGCGAGCTCGACGAGCTCGACGACGCCGGACTCGATGTACTCGCGCAGGAGCAGGCGCGCGAGCTCGGCCTCGGCGTGGAGCGGCTGCTTCGTCGGGCGGCCGCCTTGGGCGGGCTCGCCGACGAGCAGGAGGTGGAGGTGGAGCTCGGCCTCGTCGAGCCACGCGCAGAGCTTGCGAACGCCCGCGACCACGCCCCCGAACGCGACCACGATCCGCTGGAAGGGCACGTCGGCGTCTTTGATCCGGGCGTCGTCGAGCGCGGGCCCGAGCACGAAGCACACCGTCCGCCGCTCGCGGGTGTGGACGCTCTCGTCGCGGGTGTACTTGAGCAGCTCGCCGGCCGCCCAGCGGACGTCGAAGAGATCGACGTGGCCGGCCGCGCGCTCCTCGGGCGGGTTCATGTAGATCAGCTCGGAGCTGACGAGGCTCTCGATCCCGCCGGAGGTCGAGAGCGAGGCGTAGCCGCCGATCGGGTAGGCGCTCTCGTCCTCGACCTTGGTCGGGGTCCGCCCGCGGCTGGCGTCGCTGCGACGGACGCGGACCGGCAAGCTGCGCTCGATCGCGTGGGCGGCCTCGGCGATCTGGGCCAGGGCCAGGCGCAGCGAGGGGCTGCGCAGGGCCGCGTGGTTCTCGAGGGTGTAGAGCTCGACGTCGCCGATCAGCGCGCCGCACTGACGCGCGGCCTCGGCCAGCCCGGCGTAGCTGCGGCGCAGCTCGTCGCGGAGCCCGGCGAAGTCGGGGTCGGCGAGGACGCCCGCGCCGAGCTCGAGCAGCTCGAGCCCGTGGCGATGAAGGACCCGGCGGATCGCGGCCGGTCCGGGGGAGTCGAGCGCTTCGGCGTGCCGGGCCTGCCAGGCCTGGTGAATGCGCGACAGGACCTGCTCGATGAACACCGCGATCGCGGCCGGGCGCAGGCCCGCGTCGAGGCGCAAGAGCGCGTCGCGGGCGTTCTCGAGCTGGTGGTCGGCGGCGAGGCGCCCGAGCAGGTGCTCCTCGTAGGCGTCGAGGGCCACGCGCAGCTCGGGGTCGGCGACCGGCTCGGACTTGGCGATGTCGAAGGGCGCCCGCGCGAGCAGGCGGCCGAGGTCGGCGACGACGCCGACCGGGGGCAGCAGCGCGAGGACCTCGAGCGTGGCCTCGAGCGTGGGCCGCACGGTCGTGATGAGCTCGGCGCTCGGCGGCGCGCCGCGTTGGACCACGAGCCCGGCCGCGACCCACTCGTCGACGTTGTCCCGCGCCTCGCTCACGGTGCCTCAGTCAAGGCCCAGGAGCTTCGGGACCTTGTCCTCGAGCAGGGCGAGCTCCTCGCGGGTCTCGCCGAGGTAGGCGAGCAGGGCCAGATCTTCGCGCTCGACCTTGCCGCCGTGAAACAGCCACGCCCGGGCGCGCAGGAGCTTGTAGAGCTTGACGACCTTGCGATCGCTGACGAACACGCCGTCCTCGCGGGCGAGGGTCTTGAGCAGGCGGTGGAGCTCGCGCAGGAGCTCTTCGGGGAAGTAGCGGTGGCGGTCACGCAGGGCCGAGCCGTCGGGCTGGAGCTCGCGCCGAGCCATCTGCATGGTCAGGTAGCGGTGGGCCTTGAGCAGATCGAGGAGGCTCGCGTGGTCCTCGACCCACGGCTTGAGGTTGAGGTCGCGCTGGGTCTGGGCGTCGAGGCCCGCGTCGATCAGCCGGAAGAAGTGCTCGTCTTGGACGGGGTGCGCGACGATCTTGAGGCAGAAGCGATCTTTGAGCGCGGCGAGCTCGGCGTGCTCGGGGATCTCGTTGGTCGCGGCGATCAGGATCTTGAGCGCGACCGGGACCGGGAGCCCGTCCTGATAGAACTTGCGCTCGTTGATGATCGTGAGCAGCGAGTTGAGGATCGCCGAGTTCGACTTGAAGATCTCGTCGAGGAAGACCATCCGGGCGCTCGGGAGCTTGCCCTGGGCCCGGCGAATGTAGCGGCCCTCTCGCAGGAGGTTGATGTCGATCGGGCCCATGACCTCGGACGGCTCGGTGAAGCGCGTGAGCATGTACTCGAAGTAGTCTTCGGTCGGGATGCTCAGGGCGTCGCGGAACTTGGTCACGAGATCCGACTTGGCCGTCCCGGGCACCCCGACCAGGAGCAGCGGCTCCTGGGCGATGGCGCAGACGGTCATCAGATCGATGATCTCCTGGCGCTCGACAAAGTAGTTCGACAGCGCGATGCGGAAGCGGTTGAGGCGCTCGCGCAGTTCATGCGCCTGGCTGGCGAGGGTCTCGTAGTCGAGGCGCTCGACGGCGTCGACCTCGGCGTCGAGTTCGGTCAGCTGCTCGGCGGTCGTCACGGAGGCGCTCATGCGGGGGTCGGATCATAGCTGCAACGCGGCCCAGGGTCAGCGCGTCGCGTTGGCCGCCAACTCACGGTGGATGCGGCGGTGGAGCAGGTGCTCGTCCTCTTCGATGAAGCGCCGGGCCCACTCGCTGAGCGCGAGGTCTTCGCTTGCGAGCGAGAGCACCACGGCCTCCATCAGCTGGATGACGGACAGGCAATAGTGCGAGTTGGTGCTCATGCTGTCGGTCGTCTCGGGCAGCCGCTCCATCAGCGCCCGCGCGCCCGCGATCGCCTGGCCCGGGGTGCTGCGGCTGAGCGCGACGGCGATCTCGCGCAGCAGGGTCTGGTAGTTGGTCGGGACCGCCGCGAGCTCCGGGAGCAGCGCGTGGGCGGCCGCGAACGCGGTCTGGACCCGGGCGGGCTGGCCGAGCGCCGCGAACCCGGCGGCGATGTGGAGCTGGGCGACGACGCCCGCGAGCTCGAGATCATCGCCGACGCGCTGCTCGAGCTTGGTCAGGAGCGCGCCGAGCTGAGCCTCGTGATTGTTGCGGCGCAGGACCGGGGCGCAGCGCGTGAGCAGCTCGGCGTACTCGGCCGGGCGCTGCTCGGTCAGCTCGGCGTCGCTGCTCGCGAGGGCCGCGAGGGCCTCGTCGATCAGATCGGCGCGATCGTAGTAGCCGGCGAGGAGCAGGGCGTTGCGCAGCAGCTTGGGCCGCGCGTCGAGGGGCGCCGAGGCCACGAAGCCGAGCGCGGTCTGGAGGCGCGGGACCGCGAGGGGCTCGGGCAGGGCCTCGAGGTACTCGAGCAGGGCGCCGAGCTCACGGGCGCGGCGCTCGGGGTCCTGCGAGCTCATCGCGGCCAGCGTCCGATCGAAGAGGCTGGCGAGGGCGTCGGGCTGGGTCAGGAGCGCGAGCCCGGCGAAGGGCTCGTCGTCCTTGTGGCTCCACTTCTCGAACGCGTCGACGTCTTGGCGGGGATCGAGCACGCGCGAGAGCTGGACGAGGCGGTCGTACTTGAAGCGATCGATGCCGGTGAGGCGCTCGCGGGCGTCGATCGGCCCGCCGGGCGCGGCCGACAGCGGGGCCCCGGGCGGGAGGCCCTCGAGCGCCTGCTCGACGCGGGCCCGGTAGGCTGCGAAGGCGGCGGTGTGGAGCGGGTCGTTGCGAGACTTGCGGCGCTCGTCGCCGACGCGATCGCCGAGCAGCTTGGTCGCGGCGTCGAGCTCTGCCCGGGCCGCCTGCGGGCGGCCGACCCGGGCCAGGCCCCAGGCGAAGACCAGGCGCACGTAGGCGTGGGTCAGCTCTTCGGGGTGGGTCGACTCGATCGTCGAGCGCGTGCGCTTGGTCGCGAGGTACTCGTCGCGGACCCGGATCAGCTCGTCGGCGAGGCGACTCAGATCGCTGGCGTCGCCGTCGCTGCCGTAGGTCCGCACGAAGGCGGGGACGTTGCGCGCGAGCCCGACCCCCTCGCGGAGCGAGGCCATGATCCGATCACGGGTCTGAAACAGGGCGAGGCGGTCGTCGCCGGCCAGCCGCGCGAGCGCGCTGCGAGCGAGCCACAGGGTGCGCAGATCCAAGAGCGCGCCATGGGTGGTGAAGAAGCGCTGGAGGCGGGCCAGCATCTCGGCCCCGAGCGGCGGCGGGACCTCGGCGCCGGAGCGCTCGAGCGCGCCTCGCTCGGCCTCGCTCGCGCGGGCGTAGAGCTCGGCGTAGACGACCTCGGCCGCGAGCGCCCGGACCATCTGCTCGTCGAGGTCGCTCTCGACGACGTCGACGATGCCGAGCATGTGACCGCCGCCGGGGTAGCCGAGCATCGCGGACTCGCTCTCGACCCACAGCCGCGCGAGCGAGAGGTGGGCAGGCGCGCCGGGGGTCGGGGCCTCCCACAGCGCCCGTGACCAGCACAGCCCGGCCTCGCGCGAGCGGTAGAGCGCGGCCTGGAGGTTGCCGAGCTCCGCCCATCGGGCCTTGCGCTCGGGATCGTCGAGGGCGGTGTCGAGCTCGCAAAACGCGGCCTCGAGCGTGACGAGGCGCTGCTCGATCTCGCTGCGTGGGAGCTCGACGGGCGCGAGCTCCGGGCCGAGCTCGGCGTCACCGTTGGCGAGCGCGGGCTCGTCGAGCTCGGCGGCCGGGGTCTCGAACACAGGCGGCGGGCTGGCCTGGGCCCGCGGCCGACGCTCGCGATGGTCGTCGCGCTTGCGCTCTCGTTTGGGCCGGGGCGCGGCGCCGTCTTCCCACTCGACGCCGATCGAGACGAAGGCGTCGAGGTCGAAGGTGCTGCCGCGGACCCAGGGCTGGAGCTGCCGCTCGTGGGCGCCGACGAGGTAGTCGACCCACTCGGCCAGCGGCGCGAACGCGGACTCGCGCAGGCTCTCGCGCGTGAACGGGCGGCCGCGGCGAGCCTCGCTGCCCGTGGCTGCGAGCCAGACCACGCGCGAGCTGTCGGGGGCGAGGAGCTCGCGGAGACGGCTCGGCCGCAGGGGCGGATCGACGCTGGTGCCGACCGGGAGGTAGAGATCGGGGATCTGCTGGGCCGGCACGTAGGCCTCGGCGTCGAGGTCGAGGGCCGGCGGACCCTGGGCGCCGCGCCGCGCTCGGAGCACGACCGAGGTCCCGCCGCTCCGGTCCATCGGGTGCTCGACCACGGCGAAGCGCAGGCGCGCGACGATGTCTTCGGGCACGGTCCGGACGAGCTCCTCGATCTGCTCGAGGGCGCGCTCGCGGATGACCCACAGATCCGCGGGCCGACGGTGGGGCGCGCGAGTCAGCCGCAGCTCGACCGAGAGCCGGGCCTGGGGCGTGGTCGCGCTCCACTCGGTCAGCGCGGGCAGGGTCACGTCGCTCACGGCCTGGAGGTCGACCCAGGGCCCGTCGGGCACCCGCAGCCACGGGGGCCGCTGGCCTCGCTCGGGCGCGCGGGGGACCAGCACGAGCTGACCGGGCTCGCCCTCGAGCCGCGCCGCCTCCGGGTGCTGGGCGCCGATCTCGATCCAGACCCGGCCGCCGGGGCGCAGGGGCACGAAGGCGCGGAGCGGATCGTCGCGGTCGAGGGCGCGCAAGACCGCGTAGTAGGGCGGGTTCGGGACTCGACACAGGTTGCGGCGCACCCCCTGCGGGTCCTCGTAGAAGGCGAGGCGCTGGTCTTCGCTGCCGAGGCGCAGGAGCTCGGCGCTGAGGCGCAAGAAGCCCGCGTCGCCCTCGCTGACGAACAGGACCTCGCCGAGGGGCGGCTCGGGCTCGGGCGCGGGCCTCGACGGCAGGAGCTCGGCCCAGCAGCTCAGCTCCTGACCGCTGCGCAGCGGCCGTCGCCGAAGCGCGACGCCGGCCTCGCGCAGGCCCTTGCGCGCGGCTCGGCTGAGCTCTGCGCCGGGCCCCGGTCCGGGCTCGAGCAAGAGCGATCCGTCGTCATCGATCTCGACGCGCACGGGCGCCGCCTGCATCGCGCTCGGGACCAGGCCCGCAGCGAGCGCGGCTCGGAGCGCGTCGAGATCTTCGATCACCAAGGTGGTCATCGGCGACGTCCTGCTAGCGCCCTTGTTCGATCGACTCGCGCTCGTCGGCTTGCTCGTCGTCGGCCTGCCCGTCGCTGACTTGCTCGGCCGACTCGCGCTTGACGATGACCTTGCCGAGCTCCTCGGCCTTGACCACGCCACCTTCGACGAGCTCGTTGATCAGCCGGCGGTGCTCCTCTTCATGCTCGATCGGGAGCATGTCCGCGTCGGACTCGTACTCGATGATCAGGTTCTTCTTGCCCGTGTTCGGGTCGATCTGCAGGCGGATGTTGAGTTCGGCCATGGGCGGCTCGGAGGCAGGAGGGGCATGGTAGTACACTGGCGACCTGTCGGGGGACGATGTGCGGATGCAAGGTCTCGCGCGGGTGTCGGCCGCGTCCTGGGTGCTCGCATGGGGCTGCAGCTGCGCCCCCGAGCCGTCGGCGGTGCTCGAGCACCTCAAGACCCTGTGAGCGCCAGGCTCAGCCCCCAGGCATCCCCGCGACCGAGAACTCGAAGTGGTCGACCTCGCCGGCGGCGGCGAAGGTGCCGGTCGAGAAGCGCGCCTCGTCGCCGGGCGCGACGAGGTCGGCGTCGGCGAAGGTGCTGTGGACGGCCATGAGCTTGCCGTCGGCGTCGAGGGCCTGGATCTCGATCGCTACGAACTTGGCCGCCTCGGCGCCGTCGTTGAACACCTTGCCGTCGATCTCCCAGCGATCGTCGCCGTACTTCGCGGGCCGCGGCTCGCCGGGCTCGACGCGCAGGCCCTCGACCTGCGGGGGCACGTAGCTGGCCTTGCGGGGCGCGACCTCGAAGCGGACCGAGTCGTGGGCGGGCGGATCGTCGATCAGGATCTTGACCGGCGAGCTGTCGCCGGGCCCGAGCGGGCCGCGGGTCGCAAAGCCGAATTTGGTGCCGAGCTCCTTGCCGTCGGCGTCGAGCAGGACCGCGGTGACCTTGGGCTTGTCGATGACGAAGGGCGAGGTGTTCTCGACGATCCCGAGGGCGTAGTAGGACTCTTTGTATCCGCTTTGGTTGCGGTGGAACTCGAACGACGCGCTGGCGGGGGCCTCGGGCTCGGGCTCGGCGGCCGCGGGGGCCTGGACCGCGACCGAGTCGCGCGGGGCGACGACCTTGGGCTCGGCCGACAGCCTGCTCGGGGTGCTCGCGCTCGCCGTCCGCGGGCTCGACGGGCTCGCGGACTCGTGGTCTTGTTGGGCGCCGAGCCAGAACATGGCCCCCGCCACGCTGAGCCCCACGATCGCGACCAGCAGCCCGAGGAGCAGCGCGGTCGTGCGCTGGCCACCGTCAGCGGTGGGGCTGACCTTGACGACGACCGGCGCCGGCTCTGCGGGCGCGGCCGCTCGGCGAAAGCGCGTCCCGCAGTAGTCGCAGCGGTACTCGCCGTTGGCGTCCGGCCCTGTCGCTGCGGGGCCGTGGCATGAAGGGCAGACTAGAGGCTGGGTCGACACGGCCCCGGAGCATAGCCTCGACTCACGCGCTCACGCTATCGCGGCTTGGTCCAGGGCCCCCAGCTGTCGAGCGGGGACTGGTGGATGCCGCTCGAGGCCGGCACGGCCGAGCGCTCGAGCGGCAGCGGACGGGCCGGCGCGAGCGAGAGCTTGGGCCGACGGCTGAGCAGCGCGCGCGCCAGCATCCGCGGCGCGAGCAGCTGCCACGCCGGGCGGATCATGTTGCTCACTTGCGCGAGCGTCCGATAGGCGGCGAGGTCGTGCGCGGCCAGCTCGAACAGGCGGCCGAGGTATTGTTGGGCCATGGCGGTGCCGGCCGGGGGCTCGGCCTGGGGCCCGAGCCAGGCGTAGGCCTCGGTCGAGGTCATCATCCACGGGACATGGGTCGCGCGGGCGATGCTGCGCTGGACGGGCTTGGTGCGCTGCCCGGGCCGAAGCTTCGTGAGCTGCTCGGCCTGGATCGCCGCGACCGTCATCCCCTGGCCGAAGGTCGGATCGAAGCTGCACAGGGCGTCGCCGAGGACCAGGTAGCCGGCGGGCAATTTCATGGCCGCGTACCCGCGCCGCTGCTGGTAGGGCATCCCATGGGTGCGCAGCTTGCCGACCAGGCGCGCGCCCGCGAGCAGCTCGTGGATATCGGGTTGGCCGAGGGTCTTGGACCACTCGACGAAGCCCGCCGGATCGAGCGGCGCCCGGTCGCCGTGGTAGCCGAACAAGGTGACCATCATCCGGTCGCCCTCGACGCGAAACGCGATCCCGCCGCGGCGGTTGACGGGCGCCTTGGTCGAGATCATCAGACCCCGGTCGACGCGCGCGTGGGGGCCGAGCTCGAACAGGCCGGACACGTAGGTCAGGCCGAGCTCGACGCGCTCCTCGGCGACCTCGCCGTAGCCCCAGGCGCTGAGCCATCGAGGTGAGCGCGAGCCTCGACCGGCCGCGTCGACGACGAGATCGGCGTCGAGGATCTCGCCGTCGCGCAGCCGGACCCCGTGGATCCGCCCGCGCGCGTGGAGCGGGGCGTCGACGTGGCAGCGAAAGCGCAGCTCGACGTTGGCGCGGGCCGCCAGGCGCTCGCGCAGGTGCCACTCGAGCAGCGGCCGAGACTGAAACCAGATCGGGATGCCGAGCTCACCGCGCGCGCGCCAGGCCCCGTGGTGGTACCAGCGCACGGCCTCGCCCATGTCGCCCACGCTCGCGCCATCGGCCTCCAGGCGATCGAACGCGCCCGGAAACAGCTTGTCCATGATCAGCTGGCCGCGGCGCAGCAGCGCGTGGGTGTGATGGCTCTGGGCGACGGCGCGACGCGGCTGGGGCCCCGGCTTGCCGTCGCGCTCGAGCACGGTGACCTTGGTGAAGTTCGAAGCCAGGGCTGCGGCGGCGCACATGCCCGCGACGCTCCCGCCAATTACGATGGCGTGGGTCTCGGTCGTCTTCGATACTCGTGAGGTTTCGACCCTGCTGTTCACGTGTTCGCAGTAGCGTTTCGGACGCCTCGCGGTCCATAAAATTCGCTGTTTATATCCCGTTGGGCCGCTGAATTCGATGAGATTGTAGAACTCGACAATGTCAGCGGAATCGCTCGGTTGCGATTGTACTCGTCGGTACGCGCGCCGCAGCGTTGCGCGCTTCGAGCGTGTCTGGCAGCATGGCGCGATGTTCGTGGATTCATCGCGTAGGCCATCGTATGTGTATGTGGGATGCTTGATCTTGTCGCTCGCCGCGTGTGGGGACGACGGTGGCCGAGAGGGATCGATCTTCACGGACGACAGCGGCGCGACGACCCTCGACACCTCGATGAGCGACGAGACGGCCGAGGGCGACGGCGCCGAGGACCCCGGCGAGGGCGACGGCGAGGGCGACTCGGGCGAGGGGGCGGACGCGCCCGGCGACGGTGACGGCGACGGTGAAGGCGACGGCGATGACGGCCCGCTGTTCGACATCGGCGGGCAGGAGGCCGGCGACGACGGAGTCCCGATGGACGAGCAGTGCGCCAACGTCGACGTGCTCTACATCATCGATAACTCGCCGAGCATGTACGAGGAGCAGCAGACCTTGATCGCCAACTTCGGCAACTTCGTCGCCGACATGCAGTCGGCGCTCGACGGCGTCAACAGCTATCACATCGGCGTCATCACCTCCGACGATTACCAAGACGACGGCTGGATCGACGACGGCGACGACACGGTCAACGCCGAGGTGCCGGAGTGCCAGCACCTCGGCGGGCTCGTGGTCCAGGCCCACTCGGGCCTGTGCACGCCCTTCGTGGGCGGCGACAACTTCATCACCGAGGCCGACGACCTCGGGACCAAGTTCGAGTGCATCGCCAACGTCGGCGAGGACGGCGACAGCGACGAGTACATGGGCGACGCGCTGATCACCCTGCTCGCCGAGGGCCAGCAAGACGTGGGCTGCAACGCCAACTTCATCCGCGACGACGCGATGCTGATCATCGTGATGCTGACCGACGAGAACGACTCTTCGGATAGCGACGAAGATGAGTGGTTCCAGGCCGTGGTCGACGCCAAGGGCACCGAGGAGAACGTCGTGGTCTTGTCGCTGATCTGGGACGGCAGCTTCAACAACTGCGACAACGCCTTCAGCGAGACCGACGGCTACACGATCGAGGCCTTCACCGAGATGTTCACCAACCACGCGGTCGGCAACATCTGCGACGACTCCTACGCGGGCTTCTTCGCCGACGCGATCCCGACGATCGACAGCGCCTGCGACAACTTCGAGCCGATCGAGTGACGGCCGCTCGGGCTTGCGTGTTCGTGGCCAGGCTCGTATGACGCGGCATGTCCATCACGCTCCACCACCACCCCTTCTCTCGCGCCGCGGGCACCCTCTGGGCGCTCGAGGAGCTCGGCTGCCCCTACGAGCTCGAGTACGTTGACCTTCAGGCGGGTTCGCACAAGCAGGCCGAGTTCAAGGGGCTCAACGCGATGGGCAAGCTGCCGACGCTGGTCGACGGCGAGCTCGTCGTGACCGAGGCCGCCGCGATCGCCTTGTACCTCGGCGATCGCTACGGGCTCGGCGAGCTCGCGCCGACGCCCGACGATCCAGCGCGCGGCACCTACCTGCGCTGGTCACTCTACGCGCCCTCGGTGATCGAGCCCGGGTGCCTGGCCAAGGCGGCCAGCTGGGAGTTCAAGGCCGGCTCGGCCGGCTGGGGCACCTACGAAGAGATGCTCGACACGATCGAGGCCGCGATCGGCGACGGGCCCTGGCTGCTCGGCGAGCGCTTCTCGATGGCGGACGTGATCTTCGGCGGCACCGTGCGCTGGATGTTGGACTTCGGGATGCTCGACAAGCGGCCGGCCTTCGTCGCCTACGCCGATCGTCTCAGCGAGCGACCGGCCGCGAAGCGGGCGACGCAGATCAATGACCGGATTCGTGATGAGCGCGGCCTCAACGGCTGAGCAGAGCAGCACGCGAGGAACGCCGCTTTAACCCTGGACCGAGCTAGCGAGCGCGAACCCGGTCATGTCTGAGTAGGTGTAGGCCCCGCTCAGGCCCTCGACCGTCTCGTAGGTCCCGGTCTCGGGCTCGATCCGCAGCGCTCGCTCGCCGCCGCCGATCCCCGGAGCCCCTCCGACACCCCAGACGTAACCGGCGAAGTCGATGCTGATCCCGTGGAGGTGCTCGGGCATCTCGTGGGACAAGAGCAGCCCGAGGGTCTCGACGTCGTAGGCCCGGATCGAGTAGGGCGCGATGTCGGAGTTCGAGACCCACAGGCGACCCTCGGCGTCGACCATGCAGCCGCCGTAGGCGAGCAAGTTGGGCGCGTCGACCCAGTCGTCGGTGTCGGGATCGTAGCGGCTGACCAGGCCGTTGCCGCAGGTCCAGATCCGGCCGTCCTCGTCGATCGCTATCCCGTAGCCCGTGCGCCCGGGGCTGGGGATCAGCTCGTAGGCGAGATCATCGGCGTCGACGCGCACGAGGTTGTCGCCGACCACGAACATCTCGTTGAACCACAGGTTGCCCTCGGCGTCGACGACGGCCCCATAGCCACCGAAGGAGTTGAAGGGGGTCAGGTCGGGGATGTGGACCATGCCGTCGACGGAGCCGTCGTCGCCGTCGAGGCGGATGACCTCGGCGTAGCCGCCTGCGCCGCTGGTCCCCGTCGTCCACACCTTTTGATCCGACCACGTGCAGTCGCCCTCGTTGAAGCTGCCCTGGGTCCAGGCGATCGGCCGCTGCGAGTCGAATTCCATCGGCGCGTGCCAGGCGATGCACTCTTCTTCGCCCCACGCGAGGATGTCGTTGGCGCCCGACGAGGTCTGGAGCCCGGGCGAGCCGTTTTGCTCCTCGCAGTCAGCGAGCCGGGCGTAAACCTTGGTCACCCCGCCCTCGCGGCTGGCGACCGCGACGTCGCCAGACAGGTTGACCGAGGTCCGCGAGGGCATGCCGCCGCCGTCGGGGCGTATTTGGTAGCGAGCGACCTCCACGAGGGTCTCGGTGTCGATCTTCGACAGCGTGCCCTGGTCGCTGTTGGCGATCCAGATGTAGCTGAACTCGACGTCCCCGGAGCCCTCGCCGCAGCTGCCCGCGTTGCCGTCGGGGACGCTCTTGGTGTCGAACTTGGGCCCGCTGGGGGCGCCCGGGTCGCCCTCGTCCGGGTCGCCGTCGCCGGGCTCGCCGCCGTCCTCAGCGTCGCCGTCTCCGTCTCCCTTTCCGTCTCCTGCTTCGTCAACTGCTTCGTCCCCGGCCTCGACCGGTGCTTCGTCCTCCGCTTCGTCGATATCGCTTGTGCCGGTCTGCGCGGCACCGCCACCGCAGCCCGCCGACCAAACGTTCAACACCATTGACCCAACAACGAGCTTCACCCCACGCATACCTGTTTCAGCGTATGCCTAGCAGCCTGTGGTGCAATAGCTCGGGTCGCCTCGCGCCGACATTGCACTACGGCCGACTCGTCTAGCACCCCGGGCTGCTAGTCCTCTTCAAGGGGCTCGTCCACGCCGAAGCCACCCTCGAGAGAGTCGAGGGCCTCTTGCCCGAGCTTGTCGAGGTCGTCGACGCCACCGGTCGCGTACCAGTGGCGCATCGTCGCCCGGACCGTGCCGATCATCGCTCCGGCCAGGACCTCGGCGCGGCGCTCGGACGCCGAACCCGGCGGGAGGCGGGCGATGAACATGTCGGCGATGTCCCGCTCCCACTCCCGATCGATCGCGGCTTCGGCTGCGAGCAGCGTCGGCGACGACACAATCAGCGTTTGTGCGGCCAGGAGCTGGTCACGGTTTTCGCTGTACTCGACCGCGAACAGGCGCGTCACCCGGCGGAAGGTGTCGAAGGGGGCCTCCTCGGGCGGGGCCGAGCGCAGGATCTCGACGAAGCGCTCGCGCCTCATCTCGCGGTTGGGGAACACGAGGCTGTCCTTGTCGGGGAAGTAGCGAAAAAATGTCCGCTTCGAGACCGACACGGCGGCGCAGATATCCTCGACCGTGGTCGAGTCGAAGCCGTGCTCGTGAAAGAGCTCGTGGGCGCAAGCGAGGATCCGCGCGCGGGTCTCGGCCTTCTTCCGATCGCGCAAGTTACGTGGCGGCGACACCGCTCAAATGTATACGCAGACCGGGTCGGAAGTGCCACCCGGTGACGGGTGAATGGGGGCGCGCTCCGGCTTGCTCGCGTCGAGCAAATTGGCCTAATTGATGCCTGTCCAGATGTCTGACGGACAGATCCGACCCGAGAACCCCTGCAGCAGCGAAGCCACGGACCCTTCGGTGATCGTCCGCGCCGCGCTCCAGCGACTCGAGGAGCGCGACCTCGATGGCTACTTCGCGCTGTGCGCCGACGACATGGTCTACGTCAGCATGACGACGGTGCACGGCAAGGAAGCGGCTCGCGCCCTGGACGAGGCGGCCCTGGCCGGGCTCTCCGATCACTGGCGCCGGCTCGAGCGCCTCCTGGTGAGCGGCGACACCGTCGCGGTGTGGCTCGTGTTCGGCGGCACACCAACCGGCAAGGAGCCGTTCGAGGTCGAGTTCTGCAACATCTTCGAGGTGCGCGACGGGCTGATCCAGAAGATCACCACCTACGCGAACTGGCCGGTCGTCCTGGCCCAGGTCGGCATGTGAGCCGCGTTGGGGCTCAGCGGCCCGACGAGAAGGGCTCGTAGCAGTCGTAGGTCTCGATCCGCGAGACCCGGCCGTCCCGCGTGTGCACGAACTGCGCGACGTGAGCGCGCAGCACCTGCCCCTGCACGAGGGGCCCTGCGTCGCGGGCGAGCTCCCCGGTCCAGTCGAGGCGGAGCACGGCCAGGTCGCCCTGCTCCATGGCCTCGCGTAGGTCGTAGCTCTGCCTGGCCAGGAGCGAGGCGCCCGCCTTCGCGGCCTCGAGCAGCGCGTCCAGGGACATCTCGGCGCCGGTGGGCTTCACCGAGTTGGGGTGCTCGACGATGACCGCGTCGTCAGTGAAGTGTGCGCGAAGCTCCTCGCCCACCTTCCCAGCTTCGATTGCGCCATGGAGGGCACGCGCGATTGCGATTGGGGAGTTTGACATGACGATGATGTATGCGTCGGACTTGCGCGGCGCAAGCGCCAGGCTCGAGCGTGGCGGGTCGCGACCTGCTCGGGCAGCGCCCCGTCGGAGAAGGGGTTGACGAGCCGCTCCGCTCGACGGCTCACAACCGGGAAAAGCCTGAATGAACGTTGTTCAGGGGTTTACAGACGGGGCCTGGCCTGAGATGCGCGCACCATGGGATCGCCCGATCAAGCCGCGGGTCGCCTGAGCCTGTGGGTCGCCGTCGCGCTGTCGATCGCCTGCCTCAGCTGCGGGCCCGAGCCCCTCGGCGTCGTCGTCGAGGGCGAGCGGATCCCGGTCATCGACATGCACCTGCACACTGGCGACTGGGACAAGATCCCGTCCCAGACCCAGGCCTTCATCGCCGGCAACTTGCCCTTTCCCTTCAACCTCAACCCCGAGGCCGCCGGCGAGCAGGTCCTCGACCCCGAGGGGCTCGTCGAGGAGCTCGACGGCGCGGGTATCAGCCACGGGGTCATCTACTCGGTCTACGCCCCGATCACCGTGGGCATCGCGCCCAACGAGGAGACCATCGCCAAGGTCGCCGCCCACTCCGAGCGGCTGTGGGGCTTCGCCAGCCTCCGCGTTGACCGCTGGGGCAGCGAGCAGGACATGGAGCTCGACAAGCTCCGCGAGGCGCTCGAGGCCCCGGGGATGATCGGCGTCAAGCTCGCCCACGCCCACATGCACTTTCGCATGGACGACCCGCTGTACTACGGCATCTACGAGCTCGCCGCCGAGCTCGACAAGCCGGTCTACCTCCACACCGGGACCAGCCCGTTCCCCGGGACCTCGCAGGCCCAGCCCTACACCGACCCGCGCTACCTCGAACAGGCGATCGAGGCGTTCCCCGACACGATCTTCATCCTCGGTCACCTCGGCTTCGACTTCATCGGCCTCGAGCATGCCGGCCTCGACGACTGCGTCCGCCTGGCCGAGACCTACGAGAACGTCTACCTCGAGGCCTCGGCCCTCGGCTCGGACAGCTCCGACCCCGAGGGCGACAAGCTCGCCGCGGCCCACCGGGCGATCCGCGAGGCCGGCGTCGTCGATCGCCTGATCTACGGCAGCGACGGGCCCCAGCGACCGGGCTTCGTCGCCGAGTACCTCGAGCGCACGCTCGTCGCGATGGACGCGGCTGGCTACACCCTCGACGAGCAGCGGGCGGTCCTCGCTGGCAACTTCGCCCGGGTCTTCGACCTCCCCGAGCCGGAGCTGTGATGCGCGAGCCCAGCCCAAGCAAAAAATTCGCCCGCGCCCTGGTGTCGGCGGGCCTCGGTATTGGCCTTGGCTTTGGGCCCGAGCTCGCTCATGCGGGCCCGGCCGAGACCGAGGCGGCTGAGCCCGCGAGCGCGGCCGAGCCTGCCAACGCCGAGCCCGCGACCGCCAAGGCGCCCCCGCCGGCAGCCGAGCCCGCCGACGCTCGGCCCCCGACGGGGACCCGCGATCACGTCGACGCCGGCAACCCGCGCACGCGGCTGCTCGAGTCGGCGCCCTTCGATCTCGTCGGCGGCGGCGGCCGGCCCGGCGACTGGGCCGTCGAGCTCAGCGGCGGCTGGCCGTGGCAGCGGCTCCGGGCCCAGATGAGCTTCGCCCACGGCCTGACCCCGCTCGTCGAGCTCGAGACCGCCCTCGGCCGGCGCTGGCGGCCGGCGGTCGGCCTCGGCCTGCGCTGGGTCGATCGGCCCCACGTGCGGCTGTCGGGCGAGGTCTTGTTCGCGTGGCTGTTCGTGACCCCCGAGGCGGTCGCCAAGCGCGGGCCCCAGGGGGAGCTGCGCCTGCGCCTCGCGTTTCCGGTCCGCCGCGTCGCGCCCTACTTGACCCTCGGGTCGCGGTCGACGGCGCTCGTCGATCGAAGGCGGATCGAGGGGGCGACGGGCATCGAGACCAGCCGCAGCGCCCGCCACAACTGGACCGGGTGGGCGACCGTCGGCCTGGCCATTGCGATCACCGAGCAGGTCGGCGTCGAGCTCGGCGTCGACTATCCGTGGGTCGACTACCCAACCATTCCGATCCCAGGGTTTCACGCCGGCTTGCTGCTCGGTGACTTTCGCGGAGGCGAGGCCCGATGAGCGCGAGGCGACCGATGATCGTGGCCGCCGCCGCCGCGTTGCTCGCGGGCAGCGCGGGCTGCATCAACGACGACCTGTACCTCTACGAGACCGAGCTGCATGGGACCGTGAGCGCGCCGATGAGCCTCGCGCCCGAGCTCGAGCTCCACGTCGAGGTCCACCACGCGAGCTTTGGCACCGGCCCGACCGCGCACCCGCTCGGGCTCGTCGAGACCTTCGTCGTCGAGCTCGACGGCGACGGCAGCTTCGCGCGCACCGTGCTCGTGCCGACCGAGCTCGGCGAGGGCCTGGTCGTGTACGCCTGGCTCGACCTCGACGGTGACGGGGTCTTGTGCGGCCTCGACGGTGACGGCGAGCCCGAGCCCGCGGGCCTCGTCGAGCTCGATGCCTTTCCGGCCCACGAGATCAGCTTTGCGCTGACCCTCGACGCCAGCTGCGTCGGGCCCGAGCTGCTGTTTCCCTGACGACGCGACTCCACGGGCTGCTAGCCCTGAATCAAGCGCTGCGCGCTCGACTCGGGCGCAAGTTGCGTGGCGGCGACGACACGGCTCAATTGTATCGAGATCCCGGGTGAGAAGTGCCACCTGGTGGCGGGCGAGAGATC